>NZ_BAAGYY010000009.1:218638-1182239 GCF_054779015.1 Flindersiella endophytica | reverse complement strand
ACACACGGCACAACCAACCAAACGGTCAGCCACACACGTGCACCACCAGGGGGCGTTTGTGCATTGACTATTAGCACGCTGTTGAGTTCTCAAGAATCGGACGCACACCGCATCAGACCTCACGGCCATCCCTCGGGGCAACCCTTCTAACTTAGCAGGTCCGTTTCAGCCGGTCAAACTGGCTGGTTCGGGGCCTGCCTCCCCACGCAGTTCAGTGCCGGTCTGGGCGTAAGCCGTCGACCGTTGCTGGCCTGATTGGGGATCCCGCTGGTCCGGCCGCGCCAACCTTCCGGCTGTCGCGTCCCGCGTTCTCAGCGAGTGGTTGTACGTTAGCCGGTGCCTCGCGAGCGGGTCAAATCGGCCCCTCCTTCAACCACTCGTCAGCGCACGCCGGACTCCGCGGTGAGGGTTCCGGCCTGGGTGTCGAGGGTCGCGTGGGTGCCGAACGGGACGGTCAGTTGGCCACTCCCGTGCCCGATCAGCAAGCCACCGAGCACCGGGATGCCCAGGTTGCCGAGCTTGTCGCGCAGCAGGTCGACGATCGTCCAGTCACCCGGGTTGCCGGTACTGCCGATGAACTGGCCGACCGCGACACCGGCGAGGTTCCGCAGCCCTTGGTTCTGGTCGATCTGGGTGAGGAACCGGTCGACGTGGTACGGCGGCTCGCCGGTGTCCTCGATCACCAGGATCGCGCCACGCAGGCTCGGGAAGTACGAGCTCCCCACTGCCGCGGCGATCATCGACAGGTTGCCGCCGAGCAGCAGGCCGGACGCGCGACCGGGCACTTCGACCGGCGCGGTGACCTGGTCGTCGCTGCGCTTCAGCGTCACCGGCGCAGTGGTCATCAATGCCGCGCGCAGGGCCTCGGCGGACTCCGGTCCCGTACGCGAGTCGTCCCAGTTCATCATCGGGCCGTGGATGGTGCTGACCCGGCAGCGAGCCCACAGCGCCAGCTGCAGCACCGTGATGTCGCTGAACCCGATCAGCGGCTTGGGATCGGCGCGCACGGCCGCGAAGTCCATGCCTTCGACGATGCGGGTGGCGCCGGCGCCACCCCGGCTGGCGAACACCGCTTTGACTTCGGGGTCACGCAGGGCGGCGTTCAGGTCGGCGAGCCGGTCGGCGTCGGTGCCCGCGAGGTAGCTCAGCTTGTCGAACACGTGGTCGCCGAGCTCGACCCGAAGCCCCCAGCTCTCCAGGATCTCCACGCCACGGGCGACCAGGCTCTCGGTCGGCTTGCTGGCCGGCGAGACGACGCGTACGAGGTCGCCGGCTTTCAGAGCGGGCGGCCTGACGGCCGTCGACGGCGTCGTCTCGGCCCCGGGAGCTGACTCGACGGGAGACTGCGCATACGCCTGCCCGGCGCCGGCGGCGATCGGGGCGGCGGCAGCGGCCGCGACTCCAGCGGTGAGCAGGGTGCGGCGGGACACTCCGGACACGGTGGTGCTCCTCTGCTGTGCTCGACGTCCGTACGTACTGGATGACGCCACAGCTGTCCGGGTGGTTTACGAGAGTCGCACCCGTCCTGACCGGTCCGGTGCGGCTACTCGTCCTGACCTGGGTGGTAGGCGCACATCTGGTCGACCGACTCGGTGTCGCTCGCCTGCTTGGTCGGCTTGCCGGTCGGAGACTGCGACGGGGACTGCTGGTCGCTGGGTGTCGTGGCCGGCGCGGTCGGCTTGACCGTCGACGTGCCGGACGCCGCGCTCTGCTCGCTCTTGGCGATGGTGGCGGCCGTCTTCTCGTGGATCAGGTCGAAGTCGGCGTGCGCCGGCCGGATCAGGCTGTCGTCGAAGACCAGGCTGGAAAGCTTCGCACCCTTGACCTTCATCGCCAGGTCGACGAACGCCGGCAGCAACGAGCTCGGGATGTCGGTACGCACGATCTGCTTGGACGCGTCGGCGATCGCTTCGTACCGCGAGAGCACCTTCGCCGGGTCGGCCTGCTGGATGATCGCGTTCATCGTGCAGCGCTGGCGGCGCATCCTGTCGTAGTCGCTGCTGTTCCACCGGCCGCGCGCGAACCACAGCGCGTTGAAGCCGTCCAGGTGAACGTCCTTGCCGGGCTGCAGATAGCCGGACGGCAGCGTCCCCTTCTGGTGGTCACCGCCGATCGCGACCTTCTCGTTGATGTTGACGGTGATCCCGCCGAGCGCGTCGATCAGCTGCTTGAAGCCGTCCAGGTTGATCAGCAGGTAGTAGTCGATCTGGATGCCCAGCGCGCCGCTCACCGCGAGCTTGGTGGCGTCCGCACCCGGATTGTCCGACTGCAGCAGGCCGGGATGCTGCGCCGGAACGTTGCGGTAGATCGCGTTCAGCAGCCACTCCTGCTCTTCGAGGCTGCTGTAGTAGCGCCGGCCGGGATCGAAGACGCCGTTGGGGTACGCAGCGGCCAGTTTCGAGCCGGCCGGGAACGGCACCTGCTCCAGGTTTCTCGGCAACGCGATCAGCACCGTGTTGCCCGTACGAGTGTCGATGCTCGCGACCTGGATCGAGTCGGGACGCACACCCTGGCGGTCGGCTCCGCCGTCGCCGCCGAGCAGCAGCACGTTCACCCGGTCACGGCCGGGCCACGGATCCTCGGCGGTGACGTTCTTCGGCGCGGTCTCGGAACGGATCTTGTCCTGCGGCTTGAACACCGTGTCGAGCAGGTCGCCCTGCACCTCGGCCAGGTGTGCGCCGAACCCGACCGGCAGCAGCACGACCACCGCGAGCAGCGTGACCAGCACCGACCCCAGCCCGCGCGCCGGCGCAGACACCCGCCGCGGCCGCAGGCAACGATGCGTGGCCACGATCACCACGACCCAGCCCAGGCCCAGCACCCACAACGAAGCCCGCAGCCACACCAGCGCCGACCCGTTCACCGCCAGATGCAACAAGTCACTCCGGTCGTACGCCCCCAGGAATGCCAGCACCCCGACCAGCAGCACGAACCCGCCAAGCACCGCGGCACCGATCCGGCGGCGACCCGCCACCAGCAAACCAAGCCCCGGCAACAGCGCGCCGGCAATGGTCCAGCCCAAAGCGGCGGCGTACGAACGGTTGTGTGCGGTCGGCGGCGCCTGCGGGGGTGGCTCGGGCGGAGGCGCCGATCGGGTCCGGGGACTTTCGGGGCTGTGCGTGGTCACCGAGCGCGCGGCCCACGGCTCGCCGGCACCGGGCTGCGCAGGCGGCGACCAGCTGTCGTCGGCCGGAGCAGCCGGCGGCCAGTCGTCGGCACCGGAGTACGCCGCGGCGCCCGGCCATCGGACATCGCGGTCCTGATCCTCGTCGTCAGGGCTCCAATATGAGCCGCGAGGTCCTCCGTACCCCTCCGCCATCCACCCATCCCTCTCGCACCGAACGAGCCCTCATCCGTTCCTGACGTCGACAGACGCTCCAACGTTGCATTGGTACACGATCGAACTAGGAACCGGCCGCCCGAAGGTAGCGCTCGCCGAGCGCGCGGACGTGCTCGACCAGGGCCGACGGCTCGGTGACGTGGAAGTCGAGGCCGAGCATGCCGACGTAGACCGCCATCACCTCGAAGCTGTCAGCGCCTGTGACCAGCACGGACGTCGACTCGTCGACAGCCTCGACGACGCCGACCGTCGGGTTGATCCGGGCCAGCACGGCCTCGGCCGGCGCGGCCACCGTGATCCGGGCGTGCACCTTCCACCCCGCGGCGGCGACATCGCGCAGCACGAAGCTCGTGTAGTCACCGCCCTGGGACGCTGGTAGCACGGTCGGCCGGAACCGGCGGCCGGTCTCCATCCGCAGCGTCATCCAGTCGACGCGATAGGTGTTCCAGTCGCCGGTCTCCGGGCCGCGCGCGACGAGGTACCAGTGCCGTTCCCAGCTGACCAGACGGTACGGCTCGACGAGCACGGGCCAGTCGCTGAACGGAGCGGAGGCGTCGTTGCGCTGCGGGGTGTCGCCGGCTTCGCGGCCGGGCCGGGCGTAGTCGAAGCGCAGCAGCTCCTCGTCGCGGATCGCGGCGGCGATCCTGGCCAGCACGGCCGAGTCGATCACGGGATCGGGGACGTTGGTGCCGGTGTTCTCCGGCCCGGAGTCGGTGGCGGCGTGCAGGGCAGCCACCTGGCGGCGCAGCCGGTGCGGGAGCACCTGCTCGAGCTTGGCCAGCGCCTGCGTGCTGCTCTCCTCGATGCCTGCCACACCGCGGCCGGCGCGCAGGCCGATCGCGACGGCGACGGCTTCCTCGTCGTCGAGCAGCAGCGGCGGCAGCTTGGCGCCGGCGCCGAGGCGGTAGTGACCCAGCGGCCCGCGCGCGGCATCGACGGGATAGCCGAGCTCGCGCAGCCGGTCGACGTCGTTGCGGATCGTCCGCGTGGTGACGCCGAGCCGCTCGGCGAGCTCCGACCCCGGCCAGTCGGGACGGGACTGCAGCAGAGCCAGCAACGCGAGCAGCCGGGAGGACGTTTCGAGCACGTGGCAAATCATCTCACGTATAGGAATCAAATCTTCCTATACGGCTCCTAACGTTCTCTTCATGACGACGAACACGCAGGCCACGGCCGACACCGCCGACATCCGCCCCTTCCGCATCGAGATCTCCGACGCCGAGCTGACGGACCTCCGGGAGCGCCTCGCCCGGACCCGGCTGCCCCAGCCCGCGCCGACCGACGACTGGGAGTACGGCACCCCGAACAGCTACCTCGCCGAGACCGTGGAGGCCTGGCGGACGACGTTCGACTGGCGCGCCCAGGAGGCGCGGATGAACGAGTTCCCGCACTACCTCACCGAGATCGACGGCCAGACCGTGCACTTCATCCACGTTCCGTCCAAGGTCGAGAACGCGAAGCCGCTGCTGCTCGTGCACACCTATCCCGGCTCGTTCGTGGACTACCTCGACCTGATCGGGCCGCTCACCGATCCGGAGGCGTACGGCGGCGACGCTTCGGAGGCGTTCTCGGTCGTGGTGCCGTCGATCCCGGGCTTCGGCTACAGCCTGCCGCTCGACGGCCGCGGCTGGACGATGCGGCGGGTGGCCGAGACGTTCGACAAGCTGATGCGGCGGCTGGGCTACTCGTCGTACGGCTCGCACGGCAGCGACGCCGGGGCGATGGTCTCGCGGGAGCTCGGACTGATGGAGCCGTCCGGCTTCCTGGGGCTGCACGTGCTGCAGCTGTTCTCGTTCCCGTCGGGCGATCCGGCGGAGTTCGAGAAGCTCACGCCCGCCGACTACGCGGCGCTGGAGCACCTGAAGTGGTTCCAGTCGGTCGGCGGCTACAACCAGATCAACGCGACCCGCCCGCAGACGGTCGCCGTGGGCATCGCCGACTCGCCGGTCGGGCAGCTGGCGTGGAGCGAGCTGTTCAACAACTTCGGCAACGGCACCAGCCTGGTGACACGCGACCAGATCCTCACGCAGGTGTCGCTGTACTGGTTCACCAACACGCAGGCGACGGCCGGGCGGTACCACTTCGAGGAGGCGCACGCCGGGACGGAGCCGGCGGTCAACCCGTCGCGTACCGGCGTCGCGGTCTTCGCCGACGACTTCAAGACGATCCGCGCCTTCGCCGAGCGCGACAACAGCAACATCGTGCACTGGTCGAACTTCCCCGACGGCGGGCACTTCGCCTCGATGGAACGCCCGGAGCTGCTCGTCGGGGACCTGCGGGCCTTCTTCCACCGCGCGTAGCCCTTCGCCTCGCGTTCCAAGTGCGGCGCCGATCCGGCGCCGCACTTGCTACGTTGAGGAACAGGACGAATTCCATGTCGGTCGCATGGAAGGAGAAACCCGTGACTGACGCGGCGAAACCCGAGTTCTGGCACAACATCCAACCCGTTACCCAGGTCTTCCGGCCGAACGCGTTGCCCGAGGTCTACCGGCCGAGTACCGACGACGAGCGCTACTACGTTCCATTCACCGAAACGGTCGGGTCACGTCCGTTGCTCATCATGCCGAGCCAGAACCGCTGGTGCGACGTGCTGATGGCTCGCTCGGCCGGGCTGGTCAACCGGCACTACCATCCGCAGCAGGTCTTCGGCTACACGATCTCCGGCAAGTGGGGCTATCTCGAGCACGACTGGATCGCCACCGCCGGCGACTTCGTGTACGAGGCGCCGGGTGAGGCGCACACGCTGGTGGCCTACGAGCACGAGGATCCGATGCGCGTGCACTTCAACGTCACCGGGCCGCTGGTCTGGCTGGACGAGAACGGCGAGCCGGAGAGCTACTTCGACGCCTACGACTACATCGAGCTGTGCAAGGCCCACTACGAGAAGGTCGGCATCGGCGCGGCGTACGTCGACACGCTGATTCGCTGAGGATTGTGGTTGGTGCCCGGGTGGGCGTCAGAATGGGGACGGTGAGCGCCGGTGCCGAGATCGAGCTGAGCGCGGCGGAGGCGCGGGGCGTCGTACTCGCCGCGCAGGGCATGGGCCGGCGGCCGAACGGCCGGATCGACGCCCGGCGCCTGCGGCGTGCGATCGACGACGTCGGCTTGTTGCAGCGGGACTCGGTCAGCGTCTTGTGCCGCTCCCATTACCTGGCGCTGTTCTCCCGGATCGGCCCCTACCCGCGGGCCACCCTCGACCGCCTGGCCTCGCACGCTGACACCGCAGCCGGACCCGCGACGCGGGCCGGGCGCGACCGGAGCCTGTTCGAGTACTGGGGACACGAAGCTTCGCTGCTGCCCGTCGAGCTGCAGCCACTGCTGCGCTGGCGGATGGCGCGGGCGGACAAGCTCGCCGAGAAACCGGCCCGTCTCCTGGCCGCGGAGAAGCCCGAGCTGCTGGAGTCGGTTCTGCGCACACTTGGCGAGCGAGGCCCGATCCGGGCCGCCGAGCTCGCCACACCGGTGCGCAGGGCCGCAAACCCCTGGTACAACTGGAGCGAGTCCAAGATCGCGCTCGACTACCTCTTCTTCGCCGGCCGCGTCTGCGCCGCGCACCGCGTCCGCTTCGAGCGCCAGTACGACCTTCCCGAGCGGGTGTTGCCCACGGCCGTTCTCGACGCCCCGACCCCGCCCGAGGACGAGGCACAGCGTCAGCTGCTCCTCATCGCGGCGGCACGCCTCGGCGTCGCGCCTCGGCGTCGCGACCGAGCCCGACCTCGGCGACTACTTCCGCCTGCCGCGGAAGGATTCCAAGGCGCGCCTGGCCGAGCTGGTCGAGGCCGGCGCCCTCACCCCGGCCCGGGTCGAGGGCTGGAGCGCCCCTGCCTACCTCCCGGCGCGACGGCTCCCCACGCCCGCGCGCGAGGCGCGCGCCCTGCTGAGTCCGTTCGACTCGCTGGTCTGGTCGAGGCCGCGCACCGAACGGATCTTCGGCTTCCGCCACCGGATCGAGCTCTACACGCCGGCCGCCAAGCGGGTCCACGGTTACTACGTGCTTCCGTTCCTCCTCGGCGACAGCCTGGTGGCGCGGATCGACGTCAGGAGCGACCGCGGTGCGGGGATCCTGCGGGTGCTCGGCGCGTTCACCGAGCCGGGGGCCGACCCCGGCACGGTGGCGCTGGAGCTGGCGGACGAGCTACGGGTGCTCGCCGGCTGGCTCGAGCTCGACCACGTCTCGGTGGCCAGGAACGGCGACCTCGCCGGCAAGCTCGCGAAGGCGGTAACCGCCGCCCAGGGTCACTAGACTCGTGCCGGAAGCCGGGAACGAGTCGGCGATGCCGTGTCCTGCCTGCGGCGCCGATGCCGCACAGAGTACGGATCCCGCGAACCTGGATCGCAGTGTCTGTTACTGCGGGCACCCTCGCTACTACGACCAGAAGCACCTCGACGGCTCGTGCCCGTGCATCACGGCCGATCCGGAGTAGCAGCCGGCTCGTCCAGCTCGTCCAGCTCGGCCAGCAACAGCAGCGATCGTGCGATGTGAAACGGATCCTTGACGGGCAGGGCGACGGTGGCCTCCAGCGGGCTGCCGTCTCGTTGCCGGATCTGGGTCCACTCCTCGCCGGGGCCGTTCGGGAACGTCGCCAGCGTGTACGTGCGCAGCCGTTCGTACCACTCGGCGACGTCGGCGCGGCCGGTCTGCGCGCTCAGCAACGCCGTCGTGTAGAGCGCCTCGGCGTGCGGCCACCACAGCTTGGTGTCCCAGGTGCCGACGACGAGCGCCTCGTAGCCGTCGTCGGTACGCCGGCCGCGCGGCTCGCCGCCGTCGCGGTCGACGAAGCGCAGCAGGCCGCCGAATTCGGAGTCCCAGTCGAGCTCGAGCGCGTGGACCGCGATGTCGCACAGGTCGTCGGCACGGTCGGCGAGCGTTCCCGGCGCCAGGTCGGCGGCGTGCCGCAGGAACCACAGCGCCTCGAGTACGTGGCCAGGCGCCCGGTGCCGTGCCAGCAGGGTGTCGTCACGGGCGGCCACCAGCGGCGGCATCTCCGCGACGTCCGCGCCGGACACATGCAGCGCCGAGATCCGCGCCACGGCGTCGCGTACGACGGCCAGCGCCCGGTCGTCGCCGATCGCGCGGTAGACCTGCTCGCCGACGCCGGTCAGGATCATCGGCAGCGCGAACGAGGCGTGCCCGGCCGGCACGGGGTAGGGCTCGGACTGGAACGTTCCCGCCTCGATCCGCTCTGCCGAGCGCACCAGGATCCACACCGCCAGCTCGCCCCACGCCGACTCGGGCCAGATCCGGCCCATGCCGGCGTACCCGAGCGCGACGAACAGGTCGGCGAACACGCTGGCCATCCCCTCGTCTCCGGTGGGCCGGCCGGCGCGGTCGGTCACGTAGACGGTCGTTCCGTCCCCACGCAGTGCGTTCAGACGGACGAACTCCGCGGTCCGCTGCGCGTGCGCGAGGTAAGGCTCGGGGTCGACGTCGAGGATCCCCCCGTTGGCGGCCGAGGCGACCTGCGTCATCAGCCAGATCCAGCGGCCCTGCGACCAGGTGTACTTGTCGGTCGACACCCGCTCGGTGCCGGCGTTGTTCCAACAGGTGAAGACGCCGCCGTGCTCCTCGTCCGGCCCATGCCGAAGCCACCAGCCGAGCACGTCGTCGATCAGGTGCCGGCGTGCCCAGGTGGTGTCCGGCCGAGGATCAGGCACGGGAGACCTCCAGCTCTTCGTCGGTGTCGGTGCTCAACGCGTCGACCAGCTCGTCCGACCGACCGTTACGCCACGGCCGCACCAGCCCGACGACGACGTACACCAGAAGCGAGACCACCACCGGCCCGCCGACCTGGACGGCGGTCACCAGATCGGGCGCGAGTGCGGCGACCTGACCGTCGACGACGTACCGCGTGATCACGAACACCAGCAGGCCCGCCGCCCACGACGAGATCGCGGCGCCCGGACCGCACCGCCGGAACGCGGGCAGCAGGCCGAGCAGCATCGGGATCGCGATCGGACCGACCAGACCGCCGAACCACAAGATGATCAGCCCGAGCACGCCGCCGAAGCTGTCCGCGGTGAGCGCGATGACCATGCTGAGCGCGATGAACAGGAACACGCTGATCCGCCCGATCCGCAGCTCCAGCCGGCCGGTGACGCCGCGCACCCGCTTCCAGGTCGCCGGCAGGATGTCACGCGTGACGACAGCCGAGATGGCGTTGGCGTCCGATCCGGTCATTGCCATCGTGTGCGAGAACAAGCCGGCGAGGACGAGCCCGACCAGGCCGGTCGGCAGCAGCTCCTGGGTGAGCAGCGCGTACGACTGGTCCGGCTCCTTCAGGCCTGGCAGCAGCAGCGGAGCCGCCCACATCGGGAAGAACATCACCAGCGGCCAGACGAGGTAGAGCCCGGCGGAGAACAGCGCGGCCCGCCTGGCCGTGCTGCCGGTCGGCGACGCGATGAAGCGTTGCGCGAGGTTCCAGGTGCCGCCGTTGTACGACAGCGTGTTGATCAGCAGGTAGACGAGGACGAAGAGTGGTGTGTACTGCCCGCTGAACGGCTCGGCGTTGCCCTCGGGCAGGTCGCCCCACATCGTCCAGATCGCCGAAACGCCACCCAGCTTGGCGAGCACGGCCACGAACAGCACGCAGCCCGCGATCAGCTGGATGACGAACTGGCCCAGGTCGGTGAGCGCGTCGGCCCACAGGCCACCGATTGTGGAGTAGACCAACGTGACGCCGCCGGTCAGCAGGATGCCCCAGATGAGCGGCACGCCCGCGAACACGTTCAGCAGCAGGGCGGTCGCCGTCCACTTGGCGCCGACGTCGAAGACCTTCAGGGCCGTGCCGCTCCAGGCAAGCAGCTGTTGCGTCGGGAGGTTGTAGCGGATCCGGAGGTATTCCAGCGGCGAGATCACGTTCAGCCGCCGGCGGAGGCGCGGCCATCTCGGCACGAAGACGAAGGCGCCCACGACCATCGCGAACGTGATGCCGATCGCCCACCAGACGTACAGGACGAAGCCTTCGGTGTACGCGATCGCGGCGTAGCCGACGAACACCGCCGAGCTGTAGCCCGACATGTGGTGCGAGATGCCCGACAGCCACCACGGCATCTTGCCGCCCGCGGCGAAGAAGTCCTTCGCGTCGTGGATGCGCGCCTTCGCCCACAGGCCGATGACGACCATCACGACGAAGTAGCCGCCGACCACCAACCAGTCGAGTACTCCCATGAACGTCTCCCTCCGGTTGGCGTCGGACTTTCGGTCCACGATGTTTCTGTTTCGATGTTTCTTGGGCTACGGTGCCGTGCAACAGGTCGCACGTCAAGGCCGGTGCGAGCGCGCGCCCGACGATCAACCACGTCACGGCATCACCGGGTGTGGAGGTCGACTTGTCCGGGCGACCTACGAGGCCGGGACGCAGCCGGGCGGAGGCGATCCTCGAGTCGGGTGCGACCGCGCGGTAATCGCTTTCGACGACCTGCTGGCGCAGGGTATTCTCGCCGGGCTCGCCGCCCGGGGGATCGCTCCACGGTGTCCGCTCCAGGTGGCAAGGCCGGCCGGGCGACGCGCGGCAGGTCATCGAGACGACGTTGGTGCGGCGGCAGACGATCGCGGCACCGGGCAGGAGCGCACGCCATGGACACGCCCGCGACTGAGCTGAAACGCCGGCAGCTGTTGGGATTCGTCGAACGCAAGCTGGCGCCGCACGCCGCCGTCCGCGGCGTGGTCGCCATCGGCAGCCTCGCGACGGGCACCTCGCGACCGGGATCCGACATCGATGCGTATGTGTTCCTGTCGCCGTTCGACCCCTATCTCGTACCCGCTGAGTCGGTCTGGCGGCCGCGCGACGACACGTTCCACACGATCTTCTCCGACGACCCGACGCTCGACGAGGAAGGCATCCAGCTCGACCTGCACCGGGTCGACTTCGAGGAATGGAGCTCGCCCGGTTTCGAGTGGCCGGAGCCGTCGCGGGCGGAGCTGGCCGGCGGGTGGCTCGCGTACGACCGTGACGGTGAGGTGGCGCGGCTGATCGCCTTGCGGACGGCGTATCCAGACGACCTGCGGCTGCGGATCCTCGACGACGCGATTCCGTTGATCTCCGATCACCTGGTCGAGGACACCCTGATGCGGACCTGGGAGTCGCTGGGCCCGGTGGTGGCCGGTGACCGGCTGCAGGCGGTCTACGAGTACGTCGTGAAGGCACTGTTCGCCTACAACCGGCGGTGGCGGGGATGGCGCAACCGGGAGATGTCGGCGGTGCTGCGGCTGCCGTGGCTGCCGGAGGGTTTCGAGCAGCGGATCCTGGGGGCGGCGGTGGCCGGCGGGCACGACCTTGCCGCGTACCTCGAGCGGGCCGGCGTGCTCAGAGAGCTGTCCGAGCGGCTGATCGGGCGGCTCGTCGACGACGGGGTCTACGGGAGTGGCGAGCCGGTCGACGAGGCGTTCATCCGGATCCATGACGAGCCGGGACGAGCCTGGAACATGGACGACTGGAACGCGGAGCACGCCAGGCGCGGTTGACGCGGTCGGCACGGTTGGCACGGCCGGTGTGGTTATCGGGCTGGGTGGTCCGGCGGGACTTCGATCCGGAACACCTCGGCCAGACCGGAACGGCTGAGGACGTCGCGGGTCCGGCGGTTGGCGTTGCGTACCACGACCGAACCGCCGCGGGCCCGGCAGACGCGGTGTGCACCGAGGAGTGCGGCCACGGCCGTCGACGACAGCCGGCGGACGGCGCTGACGTCGGCGACGACGAAACGGGCACCGGTCGCGAGGTGCGTGCGTAGCTGCCGGTCCAGGCCGTTCCGGCCCTCGATCACGGTCTCGTCGCCGATGCGGACGATCGGGGCGTCGTGGGCCTGCGAGTCCTCAGCGCTCATGGCGCCTCCTGCGACCAATCGGGCTGATCATGCTGGTGTCGCGGCTCTCGCGACGCGGTTGGCGAGTACGAGCGGCGGCGCGTGGTCGTGGCTCGTTCCGGCGAGGCCGGCCAGGACGAGCCGGTCGCGTACCTCGCACGGATGGGTCGCCTGGACGAGGGCGCGCGGCAGGCCGCCGGTGAGCTCGCCGGGCTCGGGCGTGGCCGCGAGCCAGTCGCGGTCGGCTACTTTGCCGAGGACGTTCAGCGGGCCGGCCACCACGTTGTCCTCGCCTTCGGTGGTGACCTGGCGGACGACGGCGGAACCCCACCGGGCCAGCTCGACCTGACCGGTGACGAACAGGTCGACGGCGACGAGCACGGCTCCGTCCGGCTGGCCGCGCCTGGAGAGCAGGACCCGCAGCGAGTCGAGCGAGTCGGAGACGCTGAGGCCCGCCCACAGCAGCCGCGCGGCGGCCAGCCGTACGTGCCTGGCGACGCTCGGCCGGTTACCGCCGGACGCCGGCCGACACAGCACCACCCTGATCCGGTCGGCCGCGGCGGCCGCCACCGTGATCCCGGTTCGCCCCGAGGTCAGGCAGACCCGCCAGCCCCCAACAGCGTCCCGGAGGCAGTCGCCGTGCTGCCGCGGCACCTGCGTTCGAGGGTTCGCCGCGGCGCTCATCGAACGCCGGCTCGCCAAGCCGGCGGCGAGTGTGGTGTGGCGGCCACAACACTTCCTTCCTGCTCCTCCGCCACGATGCTTTCGACCACGTGTTGCGGCTGCCGGTGCCATTGCTTTGCGATCTCATGACGATGGCCGAAACGTGACGACCGGCAGTTGCGCGACCAGCTTGCGCCGGGCCTGGTCGGTGCCGTCATAGGGCCAGCCGGCCAGCCAGCTGAGGCCCTTGTTCACGACCGGCCGGATCGCACGGTTTCGGTGTTCGTACTCCGCGATGACGGCGAACGCCTCGTCCTCACCGAGCTCGCGGTGGGCCGGCCGGAAGCCGCGCCGCCCGGTCTCGACGCGGACGGCAGGATGGGCCCGTAGGTTGCGGTACCAGTCGGTGGCCGGGCCGAAGCCGGCCACGACGCTGACCTCGCCGGTCTGCTCGTCGGCGCGGACGACCTCGAGCACTGTGTGGTACTCGCGGCCCGAACGCCTGCCCACGTGGGTGAGCCGCAGCAGCCGCCGGCCCAGCAGCCATCCGAGGTGGTGGTCGTACAGCACGTTCGGCAGCCGAAACGCCCAGCGCAGGAACGGATTCAGCCTGGCCATCAGTGCGGCCCTCCAGCCGGGGCGGTGTTCCGGGCACGTTGCCGCGCGGCCGCTGCCAGCTCGTCGATCAGCGCGGTGGACTTGCCGAGGACCGCGCCGGTGACGTAGCGGTTGAGCCCGGGCAGCCCCGCCACCCTCAACGCTGCCCGGCGGACGAGCAACTGGCGGCGCGACTCGGGCAGGAACCAGCGGGCGCCGCTCCGGGCCGTCTTCTGCTTGCCCGCGACGAACGGCCGCCAGTCCCGTTCGTAGCGTTCGAGCGCGGACTCGATCGAGTCGCCGCCGGCGAGGTACTCCGCCAGCAGGAACGCGCCGGCGAGCCCCACCGACGCCCCCTGCCCGGCCAGCAGCGACAACGCCTGGCAGGCATCGCCGGCCAGCGTGACCCGGCCGGAGCTCCAGCGCGGCAGCTCGACCTGCGCCACCACGTCGTAGTAGATCTCGGCGCCCGCCGGTGCCTGGTCCAGCGCCCGCGGCACGAGCCAGCCCATCGAGGCGTACTCGCGGCGCACAGCGGCCGCCGGGTCGGCGGGCAGCGCGCGATCGGCCGTGCGGTGGACGGCGAACACCGCGACCTGCCCGTCGCGCAGACCGTAGAGGCCGAACTGCTGGCCAACCGTGTCGGTCAGGCAGAACCTGCCGTCCATCTCGGCGTGCAGGGCCGGATCGTCGAAGAGGTACGCGGCCGTGTGCATGCCGAGCTGACGGACGAACTGCTCCTCGCCGCCGAACGTCAGCCGCCGGACCGTCGAGTGGATGCCGTCGGCCCCCACCAGGAGGTCCGCGGTCAGCGTGGTGCCGTCGGCCAGGCCGAGCCGTACCCCGCCGGGCTCGTTGCCGATGCTCAGCAGGTGGGCGCCGAAGCGCAGCTCCACCCGGCCGGACAGCTGCTCCCGCAGCACGCGCTCGAGATCGGGCCGCATGATGCTGAGCAGCCGGCCCTGCACGGCCTTCGCGAACGAGGTGTAGTCGACCGCGGCCCGCCTCCGGCCGCGCTCGTCGACGTACGTCGCCTCCTCGATGTCGTACGCGACCTCCCGCAACCTCGGCAGGATGCCGATCGCCTCGGCGGCGTCGTAGCCGGGACCGAAGAAGTCCATCATGTAACCCTGCGTCCGTGGCCCGGCCGCCTTCTCCAGCACGACGACTTCGGCGCCGAGCGCGTCCAGTCGTACGGCCAGCGCCAGCCCGGCGATTCCCGCACCGCAGATCACGACCTTCATGGCTGTCTCCCCTTTCGCTTCGCCCGCGGCGGAGCCTCAGTCGGTACGAGAGTCCGGCGCAGCACCGGGGCGACGGCCTGCGCGTCGAGGCCAGGGTCGAGCGCGCGGTGCAGCATGACGCCGTCGATGGCGGCGGCGAGTACGGCGGCGGTCGCCTCGGGCGCGGCCACGCCGCGCTCGGCGAGCGTGCGCGCGAGCTCGTTCCGGAACGCGTCGAGTACGCCTCGAACGGCGTCGTGCAGAGCCTGGTCGCGCGTCGCGGCGAGGTAGGTCTCGACGAACAGCAACGACATCGGGTCCGTGCCGGTGTAGCGCTCCAGGCCCTGGAGGATCAGGTCGAGGACGCCCTCGGCGTCGGCGGCATGGTCGAGCGCGCCGCCGAACTCCTGGATGAGCCCGTGCATCGCGGCCACCGTGGCCTCGCGGAGCAACGCCTGCACCGACGGGAAGTGGTAGTGCACCACGCCCGGAACGACGCCGGCCCGTTCGGCCAGCGCGCGGGTGCTGACCGCGGACCAGCCGCGTTCCGCGACCAGCTCCATCGCCGCGGCCATCAGCCGCTGCCGGACCTCACGCCCGCGTTCGGCGTTCGTCACCATGTTGTGGCTCGCCTCTCGTACAGTCGTCCTGGTCGATCGTCCAGGGCGATTGCCCTAGGATAACACCGATCGGTTTTTTGATGGGAGGGATGCGGTGATGGCCTTCGGATACCAGCGGTTCGCCGAGCGCCGGCGTGCCGAGCTGCGAGCCGGCAGCTCGCTGGCGGAGACGAGCGCCGGGCCTGTGGAGTACGCCGTCATCGGGCCGGCCGCCGGCCGGACGGTGCTGTACTTCCACGGCTCACCCGGCGGGCACGACCAGGTCCACGTACTGGATCGCCTGGCCGGGCAGGGCTTTCGGGTCCTGGGCTGGTCGCGGCCGGGATATCTGCGTACGCCGCTCGACGTGGGCCGGACGATCGCCGGGCAGGCCGACGCCGCGGCCGCCCTGCTCGACGAGCTGGGCTCGCGGACCGTGGTCGCGTACGCCATCAGCGGCGGCGGACCGGCGGCGATCGAGTTCGCCCGCCGGCATCCTTCGCGTACGGAAGCGCTGGTGCTCGAGTCGGCGATCAGCGGGCACTACGCGCCGGCGATCTCACCGCTGGCCAGGCGGCTCTACCTCAACCCGTACGGCACCTGGCTGATCACGACGCTGGCCGCGCGGTGGCCGCGGGCCGTCGTGGCGGACTTCGTACGCGAGGAGTCGAGCCTGTCCAGCCTCGCTCGGCGCTCCGCCGTCGACTGGATCCTGGCCGACGGCGAACGGATCCGGTTGGTCCGGACGATCCTGGCCGGGCTCACGCCGTACGAGGATCGCGCGGCAGGCCTGGAGAACGACCTCAGGCAGTGGGCCCTGCTCGACGACTCGCTGACGTCCGGTGTCACCTGCCCGACCCTCGTCCTGCACGGCTCCCACGACGCCGACGCCGACCCGGCGCACGCCCGCCACGCCGCCGACAGCATCCCGGGCGCGCGGCTGCTGATCGTGAACGAAGGCTGGCACCTGCTCCCACTCTCCGTCGACGGCCACACAGCCGACGAGGCCCTCCGGGAGTTCCTGGCACCCTGACCGAAGACGGTGGTGTGTGACTCCGCGCAGACAGGTTGGCGAAGCCACACACTCCGGCCGGCGAGCCGCCCTCGTGCTAGCTCGACAAGTCGTCGGAGCGGCCGGCGGCGAGGCGAGACCACTGCGACGTTGGGCGGCCGTCGAGGCGGAACTGCTGCCCAGGGTCGGAGAACTGCTGTGGCCAGCCCTCCGGTGAGTCCTCCCAGTTTTCCTGGCGGCCGTACACCGTGAGGTCGAGCAGGTGGTAGGACGTGGCGCCGGCCTCGACGCCTCGGTTGTCCGCCGTGTACGTCTCGAAGACGCGGTCGCCGTCGCGCAGGTAGAGGAAGTAGCCACCGAAGTCGCGGCCGGCGAGCAGGGCGCCGAGGCTGTCACGTGCGGAGTACCACGGCATCTCCCAGCCCATGAAGTCGCGATAGCGGGCGCTCTCCTCGTACGGGCCCTGGCAGAACGTCGCGTACGTGACCGAGCGCTGGTGCAGGTAGCCGAGCTCGCGCGCGTGCGCGGTGAAGAACGTGCAGCCCTCGCACTGGTCGGCCGCGGACTTGCCGTCGTGCCACATGTGGAAGTAGGTGATGAGCTGCCGCCGGCCCTCGAAAACGTCGATGAGCGGCACTGGGCCGTTCGCGCCGACCAGCTGAATCCGCGGGTCCACCTCGACCATCGGCAGGCGCCGGCGGGCGGCCGCGATCGCGTCGCCTTCGCGCGTGTGCGCCTTCTCACGTACAAGCAGCTTGTCGAGCTCGGCCTGCCAGCTCGCGCGATCGACGATCTCGGGCAAGGGGTACGCGCTGTCGTTCATCAGTGAACCCTCCTGGTCTGCGGGCCTCGATCCCGGCCGCTGCAGGTGCAGACCACCGGCGGCGGGAAAACTCATCGGTGCCCGCGGCACCACGAATCAGTCGAGCAGGCGCCGCGCGGTGAACTGGTCGGTCACGAGAACGTTGATCCACGATCCCGCGGCGGCCGCGCGGATCGCGGCGACCTTCGGCCGGCCGCCCGCGACGCCGATCCGGCGCGGGACGGCGAGCAGCTCGTCGACGCCGATGCCGATCACGCGGTCGCGCAGCTCACCGTCGATCGGGGCGCCGGAGCTGTCGAAGAAGTTCAGGCAGACGTCGCCGACCGCCTGGAGCTTCGCCAGCCGCTCCAGGTCCGACGCCGGCAACGCCCGTCCCCACGAGCGGCCGGCCGACGGCTGGGTCGAGCCGATGCCGGTGATGACCGAGGTCAGCCGGCTCCACGCAGCCGCGGCGGAAGCGATGTACGGGTCGGACAGCAGCCCGTCGCGCACCGCACGGTTGGCGACCACGCCCGGCGTCGTGAGGTAGATCGGCTCGCCGCCGGTCAGCTGCGCGAGCCGGTCGGTCAGCCGCGTCGCCTGCGCGCGCATCGCGGGGTTGCCGACCGCGCCGAGCGTCTGGACCACCGACTCGGCGCTGCCGGTCGTGATCGGTCCCATCGCCTCGACCATCGCGAGCAGCGACGCCGAACGTGAGGAGATGCCCAGGCGCTCGCCCGGCTGCAAGGTGTTCTCGAGATAGGACGCGGCCGCCGATCCGATCGCCGACAGCACGCCGGAGTCGTCGTCGGAGGCGGCCTCGGCCACCACCACGTCGCGCAGGCCGAACGTGTCGCGCACCGACTGCTCCAGCTCGCTGAAGAACCCCGGCGGCGTCAGCACCACCGTCCGGACGATGCCGAGCCGGCTCGCCTCCTTGAGCAGGCGCGAGACCCGGGACTGCGTGATGCTCAGCCGGTCGGCGATCTCCGGCTGCAGCATGCCCTCCTCGTGGTACATCCGGGCGGCCTTGACGAGCAGCGTCAGCCGCCCAGCCGTCGGTTGGAAAGAGCTCACTCGAAAGCACCGGCCATGACCGGATCCCCTCTACGTCTCGTTCCGTCCCAAGGCGGCGGCGACCCGGCGCATGCCGAGCTCGGGGCTGGACAGCACCGGCACGTCGACGTCGACCTTCGACGCGGCGCTCGCCATCGAGGCCTGGGCGAGTACGACGACATCGCTCGTGGCCGCCTGTTCGGTGACGGCCTGCGCGACGAGCGCGTCGTGCTGGTCGCGGTCACCGGCCACGTTCGCGGCGAACGCGCCGGCGACCACAACCTCGGTCAGCTCGACCGGCGTGCCGCGCAGCGCCGCCCGTTCACGCAGCAGGGCGGTCGTGGGCCCGAGCGTCGTCTCCAGCGTGGCGATCACGCTGACCCGCGAGCCGGTGCCGACCGCCTCGTCGGCCATCGCCTCGTCGATGCGGTAGACCGGGAGGTCGAGGTGCTCGGCGAGGACGGCGGCGTGCCCCGAGATCGACGAGCAGGTGAAGACGACGGCGGACGCGCCCGCGGCCTTCGCGGCCTGGCCCAGCGCGGTGAGCCGGGCGGCGATCTGGGAGTGGTCCACGCCCTGCCGCAGATCGGCGATGATCCGGTCGTCCAGCAGGTGCTGGATGTCCACGTCCGGCAGGTGCATCGCCGCGAGCTCGGTGAACGCCGGGATGACGACGGGCGCGGTGTGCAGGAGTGCGACTCTGGTCATTGGTGGTGCTCCTTCTTCTGGCGCTAGCGCAGCAGTTGCAGCCATACGGACATCTCGCCGTGGCCGCGGTTTCCCCACAAGGCGTACGGCACGAGGCGGATGTCGAGTGGCGTCGGCTCTGCCTGGTTCAGTTCGGCGTACAGCTTGCCGGGCTCGGTCGGCGCGGGCAGCCGGGCGGCCGTTCCACGGAGCAGGACGTGGCCTGCGAAGATCTCACTCCTCGGCTCCTCGATCCATTCGATCGCCCGCGGGATGGCGACCGACTCGACGCCCACGCCGTCCGGCAGGTCGGCGCTCTCGACGCAGTAGACGACCGGCCCGCGTACGACACAGACCTGACCGGTCGCCTCCTCCAGGAACGTGTGCGCGGCGATCAGCTTCGTGCGTAAGGGAATCTCGACCTCGACGAGGTTGCTCCGCCACTCCCGGTCGACGACGACGTAACCGTTCTCCACCCGGTCGGCGACCTCGCCGTCGATGGTGACCGTCACCCGGTCGGCCCAGCCGGGTACGCGGATCCGGAGCACACCACGCGCCGGCGCGTCGGCACTCATCCGGATCCGGACGTTGCCGTCGGCGGGGAACGCGGTCTCCTGCTCGAGCGTGACCGGGACTCCATCGAAGTCCGTCGTGGTCCGGCCGGCCACGAACTGGTGCACCCAGAGCTCCGACGGGCCGCGGGAGTAGGCGAGGTACGGCAGCTCGGCGATGTGCCGGGCGATGTTCGGCGGGCAGCAGAAGCAGGCGGTCATGTACTCCTGCCGGCCGCGTTCGTGCGACGGCGGCGGCACGGAGTCTCTCGGGTTGCCGGCCCGGCGGAGCGGGTAGGGCAGGTCGCGGACCTGGCGCAGCGGGTTGGTGTAGAAGTAGCTCCTGCCGTCGGCGCCGATCATCGCCGGCAGCGCGTTGTAGAGCACACGCTCGATCTCGTCGGCGTAGCGCGCCTCGCCGGTCAACGCCAGCAGGCGCCACGACCACATCACCAGCCCCAGTGACGCGCAGGACTCGTTGTAGGCCGTGGTGTTCGGCAGCTGGTACGGCCGGCCGTACGCCTGGTGCACGCGCGTCACGGCGAAGTAGTTCTGTCCGGCGTCGGGCGAGGCTCCGTCGTACAACGCGCCGCAACCACCTGTGACGTAGAGCTTCTTCTCGACGAGGTCCGCCCAGATGCTCTCGATCGCCTTCCGGAGCTCGCGATCGCCGGTTTCGAGAACGTAGTCGGTCATGCCGGCGTAGAGATAGTTGGCACGGACCGAGTGCCCGACCGCCTGCCGTTGCTCACGTACCGGCAGCACGTCTTGGTTGTCGTCGCTGCCGAGCTCGCCCTTGCCGCCATGCAGCTCGAGCAGCCGGTACGCCAGGTCGAGGTAGGCGGGCTCCTTGGTGGTCCGGTAGAGCTCGACCACGCCCATGTAGTGCGAGGGGCAGATGTTGCAGTCGGCCAGGCGTTCCGGGCGGTCGCGGACGACGGTGATGAGGTAGTCGGCGACCCGGGTCGCGACCCGGAGGTAGGCGTCGTCCCCCGTCGTACGGTGATGAACGCAGGCCAGCGTCATCAGGTGGCCGAAGTTGTAGGTCTGGAAGTCCATCCGCTCGGCCAGCGGCGGGACGTCCCTGCCCTCGTGCTGGGCGATCGTCGTCTTGGTGTGGAGGTAGCCGTCCGGCTGCTGGGCGCGCTCGATCGCGACGGCGGCCTTGGCGATGTAGTCGAACAGCTCGGCATCGCCGGTCTCGCCGACCGTGACGGTGGCGGCCTCCAGCCACTTGTAGAGATCGCCGTCCATGAACGGCGGGCCTTCGTACCGGCCCGGCCGGTCGCCGGCGGCGACCAGGAAGTTCTCGTACGCGTGCGACACGGCCGGGTCGAACATGATCTGGCCCATGGTCGGGATCGTCGTCCGGAGCATCCGGTTCCGCAGCAGGGCAAGGGGACTGCCGCCGGACAGCCGGCACGAGCCGGGCGCCATCGAGGTCATCCGGGCGTAGGGGCTGGCACTGGTGTCCGTCAGCATCGCTGCCTCCCGTGCTTCACATCGTCGAAGAGATCCGGATGCCCCATCTGACCGCCCTTCACGACGACCTCGAACTCGCCCCGCTCCGCGGCGAAGGCGCGGCAGAGCACGACGTTCCCCCAGGGCGCGCTGACGACTTCGAGCGTCCGTACGCCGAGCTGCCGCAGGACGGCGCCGGAGGTGTCACCGCCGCAGAGAATCAGCCGGGTCTTCGGATCCTGGCGCAGGCCGGCGTCGGCCAGCTCGGCCAGGCGGTTCGCCGAGCCGTCGGAGTGGACCACGACGTCCGCGCCGGCGGCCGCGACCTGCCTGCGGGTCAGGGCCGATCGGCTTCCGTTGAGTACGAGCGTCGGACCCGCCGCCGCGGCGACACTGGCCGGCAGCGGCACGCGATCCTCGACATCCAGCAGCCGGCCGAGCGCACCGCTCAGCCCACCCGAACCGACGACGAATCGCGGCCGCGGCTCGCCGGCCAGGACCGCTGCGGCGATGCGGTCGAGGTGCTCGTCGGTGAACGCGTCGCACACGACTGCCGCGGCTTCGACCTCGTTCAGCGCGGCTGCGTTCAGCAGATCGAGGCGCGGCCAGTGCACCGCGCCGATCCGCAGCGCCGTCTGGCGGGCGACGTGCAGCCGCAGGTCGGATTCGCCGGCAGGTGTGACCGGGTGGCTCATCATGGTCGGCTGCCGGTCCAGCCGGTAGACAGCGTCACCGTCGCGGGCGAAGTGGTGACCGAAGAACGTGTACCGGCCGAAGTCCGGCTGCGCGAAGACGATCGGCACCGGCGCGGGTGGGAACAGATCCCGCGCCAGCTCGAGGACGCGTCCGATACTGCCGATCTCCGGCGACGAGTCGGCCGTCGAGCACACCTTGTACTGAACGACGGCGGGCCGCAGGTCGCGAAGCCGCCGGAGCGCCGGGACCACCTCGTCCGCCAGCGCCTGGGTGGGAAGGGATCGGGCGACTCCCGCGATGCCGATCACGTCGTAACTGCCTGGTGGCACAGCGAGGTCCGGGCCGGCGACCAGGACACCCGACAGCCCGGCGCGGCGGAACTGCAGCAGTGCGTCCACCGATCCGGTGAAGTCGTCACCGTAGAACGCCGCTCGTACCATCAGCGCCGCCCGAACGTCGCGAGCGCGGCGGCCAGCTCGGGTACGCGGGCCGCGCGGTCGTCGAGCGCTTCACCGGCCAGTGCGGAGTCCCAGGCCTCCCGCATCGCGCGGACACCGGCCGCCGCTCCACCCGGATGGCCGTGGACGCCACCGCCGGCCAGCACCAGGAGGTCCTGTGTGCCGACCGCGGCGTAGGTCGCGTGGGCGAGCCCGGCCGACTGTCCCGACGACAGCACAGGCAGCGTCTCGTACCCGCCGAACAGCGGCTTGCGGACCGCCGCGATCGACGCCAGCACCTGCTCGTCGGTCTCGTAGAACTTGTTCGAGATGCCGTTGGTGTGCAGGTGATCGACACCGCACAGGCGGGCGAGCTGCTGGAACACGGTGAACTCGATGCCGAGCTGTGGCGACCTCGAGTACGCACCGAACATCGCGCGGTGCCCGTGGATCGGGAGCTGGCAGCGCTCGCGGAGGTACTGGACTCCGGCCAGGCCGACAGTGTTGACACACACCATGACGCACGTGCCGCCCGCGGCCAGGACGAGATCGTGGTTGTGGGCGAGCCGCGAGATGTCGTCGGTGATGTTGAACGCGTACATCGGCATCCGGCCGGTGCGGTCGGCGACCCGCTTCAGCACGTCCATCGTGGTGCGGACCCGCTCGGCCAGCGGGAGCCCCGGCGGGTTGGCCTGCAGTTCGTCGTCCTTGATGAAGTCGATGCCGGCCGTTGCCAGCTCGGTCACCAGCTCGCCCAGCTCGGCCGCCGAGAGACCGATGCTGGGCTTGACGATGGTGCCGATCAGCGGGCCCGCCGGACGGCCGGCCAGCCGCCGGGTGCCACGGACGCCGAACTGCGGACCCGCGTAAACGTCGGCGAAGGCCCTCGGCAGCTCGAGATCGACCAGCCGGAGAGCGCCGACCTCGCGCAGCTCGAACAGGTTGCCGGCGACGGCGGCGAGCAGGTTGGGTACCGACGGGCCGAAGTTGCGGAGCGGGAAGTCGATGCTGACCCTGGCCCGGTGGGGTGCTGTCCAGTCGCCGGCCGCACCGGGCAGTGGGGCGCGGCCGCTCGGCGGCAGCTCCTCGATGGCGGCGACGACCGCGGCATGCCTGGCCCTGAGCTCGTCGGTCTCGCGCGCGACCGAGACGAACGTTCCGCACGACTGCTCACCGGCCATCACCGCGGCGGCTTCCGCCACGGGCAGGCCGGTCTCGATCTCGTAGACCGCGCGCACAGTGTCGGACACGTACTCTCCTCGCCGACTGCGTAGATATGCGATGACGCATATACGTGCACCTTAGCTCCAGGCCGACGTGGGTTGGCAAGCCTCTGAGCTGGGCCGGTTCAGGACAGGGGTGGTGGTCGGGGGCAGGGAGGGCCGTGATACCGCCGTGAAGCCGGATGCCGCGACGCTGGCGTCGTTCGGGAAACGACTCGTCCTTCGGGCTGGAGGGTGTCATGTGGCGAAGACGCGTAGCGCTGAGTTCGATCCTGGGTCTGATGCTGGTGGCCGGACTGCCGGCGGGCTGTCTCGCGGTCACGGCGATGCGGGCCGAGGCGGCCGCACCGACCTGCCGGGTCGGGCTGCCGACGGGCACGGAGCCGGCACGCGGCAATCGGGTCGCGCTGGCGGCGGCCGCTACCGATGCGGCGCGGGTCGACTATTACCTGAACGGCGCACCGCTCGGGCAGGCGTTCCCGACGGCGTACGGCTGGCTCTACTCACCGGACGGCGGGCAGACCTGGGGCTGGGACTCCACGCGGTCCGCCGATGGCGTCTACTCCCTTACCTGCAAGGCGACCGCGGTCGACGGCACGACGGCGACCTCGGCCGCCGTGGTGTTCACGGTCGACAACACCACACCCGCGCAGTGGAAGGGGCGTTGCTGGGGCCACGTGGCGTCGACACCGGCCGACTACCAGCGGGCGTTCGACTATCGCAGCGGCGGTTGGGCGGGCGCGGATGGCGCGATCCCGATCCGGTTGCCGGACGGGCGCGTGCTGTGGCTGTTCGGCGACACGTTCGCGGCCCAGATCGATGCGAACAACGCCTTGCTGCCCGGCTGGCGGATGCCGCGTAACACCGTCGTCGTGCAGTCGGGCACCTGCTTCACTCCGGTGATGGGCGGCACGCCGGACCGGGCGACGTCGTACCTGCCGGAGATCGGCGGCGAGTGGTTCTGGCCGTCGGGCGGGTACATCGACACCAGCGTGCGGCCGGCGGTCGTCCGGCTGGTGTCGAGCGCGGTACGCAGCGAGCCCACCTGTGGATTCGGCTGGCGGGTCAGCGGCATGCGGATCCACACGCTCTCGCTGCCGGACCTGCGGGTGGTGGGCTCGCAGTCCGTGCCGTACAACCCCACGGCGGCCAACATGCCGACGTTCGGCACCGGCCTGTTCCGGGACGGCGACTGGCTCTACCTGTACGGCAAGGGCGGCGGCTTCCAGTGCGGCGGCTTCTCCGCGGGCGGGCCGTTCGCCGCTGGGACGCACCTCGCGCGCGTGCCGGTGGGCCGGCTGACCAGTGGGCCGTGGGAGTACTGGACCGGCGGGTCGTCGTGGTCGCAGGACGTCAACCTGGCCAGGCCGTTGGCGTACGACGGCGACAATGTGCCGCAGCCGGTGCGTCGAGGTGGGCGTTACGTGGCGACGGCGAAGACCGGTTTCCTGTGGGTGTTCGGCTCCCAGGTCTACGCCTGGACGGCGACCAGTCCGAGCGGCCCGTGGCAGCCGGTGCTCGGCGGCGACGGCAAGCCCGTGAACATCGTGCCGCCGGACGTGACGTTCCCGCAGTCGCGGATGTTCTACGGCGGCCGTCTGCACGACGACATCCCCGGAACGTCGACGGCCAACCCGATGCTGGTCTTCAGTACGAACGGCGTGGGCTGCAAGGAACCCGAGACGCCTTGCACCCGGGACAACGACGTGGGCAAGAACGTCCTGCTCTACGGCCCGCACTTCACCCGGCCGGTCGGCCTGCCGTCCTGAGGGTGGCGCGCGCCGCTGGTCGCGTTCGGCCAACGGCGCGCTTGTGCCGATGTCGGCGGGGTCGGGCAGAATCCACGGCATGAAATACGTGCTGTTGATCTGCGACGACGAAACGGCCTCGCCGAGCAACGAGGAGCTCGACGCCGATCCGACGCACCAGGCCTGGGTGGCCGACCTCGAACGCCGCCAGGCCAGGATCGCCGGCGCGCGGCTGCGACCGGTCGTCGACGCCACCACGGTCCGCGTGCGCGAGGGCGAGACGCTGATCTCCGACGGGCCGTTCGCCGAGACCAAGGACTTCGTGGGTGGGGTTGTGATCCTCGAGTGCGCGAACCTCGACGAGGCGATCGAGATCGCGTCCGGGCACCCGTACGCCCGGCTCGGCTGCATCGAGATCCGACCGGTCTGGGAATGAGCGAGGAAGAGGTTCGGACCGCGATCGACGCGGCCTACCGCGAGGAGTGGGGCCAGGTCGTCGCGACGCTGATCGGGCTGACCGGCGACTGGGACCTGGCCGAGGACTGCGCTCAAGACGCGTTCGCGGCTGCCCTGGCGACCTGGCCGCGCGACGGTATCCCGCGGCGGCCGGGTGCGTGGCTCACCACCACCGCCCGCAACCGCGCGACCGACCGGGTACGCCGTGACGCGGCGGGTGCGGCCAAGCTGCGGCAGCTCGCCGTGCTGGCCGAGCGTGCCGGGGAGCCGGCGCCGCCGGAGGAGATTCCGGACGAGCGGTTGCGGCTGATCTTCACCTGCTGCCACCCAGCACTGCCGTTTCCGGCGCGGGTGGCGCTGACGTTGCGCACACTCGCCGGCCTGTCCACCGGCGAGATCGCGCGGGCGTTGCTGACCGCCGAGCCGACGCTGGCGCAACGGCTGGTGCGGGCGAAGCGCAAGATCCAGGAGGCCGGCATCCCCTACCGCGTGCCGCCGGCGTCCCTACTGCCCGAGCGTTTGTCGGCCGTGCTGGCGGTGCTCTATCTGATCTTCAACCAGGGCTACGCCGACGAAGGCGAGGGGGCGCGGCGCGCGCTGACGGCCGAGGCGATCCGGCTGGCCCGAGTGCTGATCCGGCTGCTGCCGGACGAGCCGGAGCCGCGCGGACTGCTGGCGCTGATGCTGCTGCACGAGGCCCGGCGTTCCACCCGTACCTCCGACGACGGCGTGCTGGTGACGCTCGAGCAGCAGGACCGGTCGCGCTGGGACCGCTCGTTGATCGCCGAAGGGCTCGGCGTGCTGGAGTCGGCGCTGGACGCGGAAGGGGAGGGGCCGTACCAACTGCAGGCCGCCATCGCCGCCTGCCACGCGACCGCTGTGGACGCGGCGAGCACCGACTGGGCGCGGATCGCGAGCCTGTACGGCTCGCTGGCACAGGTCTCGCCGTCACCGGTGGTCGACCTCAACCGGGCAGTGGCGGTCGCGATGGCGGCCGGCATACCGGCCGGGCTGCGTCTGGTGGACGAGCTCGAGGCCTCCGGCCGGCTGAGCGGCTACTACCTCCTGCCCGCCACCCGCGCGGACCTGCTGCGCCGGGCCGGCAAGCCGATCGAGGCGCGTGCTGCGTACGAGCAAGCCCTGAAACTCGCCCCCACCGAAGCCGAACGCCGCTACCTCACCCGCCGCCTCGACGAGCTCTAGGGACGTCCTGCCACTCGCCGTTGCGTCCGCTTATTGACAACGGTTTGCAACAAGCGGAAGCTCAGCATACGCTCGAAGCCGATGAGAACGTTCCGTCTGGCCCGCTCGCTGCCCTCGTCGGTCCAGCTTCTGCTGGTCAACACGTTCGGCATCGCCCTTGGCTTCTACTTGCTGATCCCCTTCCTGGCAACGTACCTGAGCCAGCAACTCCATCTTGCGGCCGCCGTCGTCGGGGCCGTGCTCGGCCTGCGCGTGCTGTGTCAACAGGGCCTGACGCTGGTCGGTGGCACCGCGGCCGACCGGCTCGGGCCGCGGCCGATCATCATCGCGGGGTGTGCGTTGCGGGCGGTGGCGTTCGGCATGTTCGCGATCTTCACCGACGCGACCGGCGTGGTCGTGGCGTCGATGCTGGTGGGTGTCGCCGGCGCACTGTTCAGTCCGGCCGCCCGCGCCTACATCGCCGTCGAGTCGGGTGAGCGGAAGCTGGACGCCTTCGCGCTCTCCAACGTCGCCAGCACCGCCGGCGCGCTCGCCGGCCCGTTGCTCGGCAGCGTGCTGGTCGCGATCGACTTCCGCTGGACGGCGGGGGTCGCGGCCGTGGTGTTCGCCGGGCTGACGATCTGGCAGCTGTTCGTGCTGCCGGCCCGCGAGGCCGAGCCCACCGCGGCGAGACCGCTGGCCTCGCTGCGTCTGGTGCTCGGGCACCGTTCGTTCCTGGCGTTCGCGGCGGTGACGTCGGTGTGCTTCCTGCTCTACAACCAGTTCTACCTGCAGCTTCCGCTCGAAGCCGCCCGCGTGACCGGCTGGACGGGCGCGACCGGTGGCGTGTTCCTGGTGTCGACGGTGGTGACGCTGGCCTCGCAGGTACGGATGGTCGGCTGGCTGTCCAAGCGCCTGGCGCCCGGCACCGCGATCTGCGCCGGCCTGGTCGTCACCGCGGTCGCGTTCGTGCCGCTCGGCCTGTCCGCGACGTTCGTCGGCGAACCGGCGGCAGGCGCGTCGTTCATCGACGGACTGGTCGCCGCCGCACTCGTGTTCCTCGCCGCCATCCTGCTCACGGTCGGACTCGACGTGGCGCAGCCGTTCGCGCTGGACGCCGCCACGACCTTCGCCCGCCCCGGCCTCACCGGGACGTACCTCGGCCTGGCCATGACGGCGTCCGGCATCGCCACCGCGCTCGGCAACCCCGTCACGGGATTCCTGGACGATCTCGGTGGCCGGTTCTCCCTTCCCTGGTTGAGCTCCGCCGGGCTCGGCCTGGCCGCTGCCGCCGCCGCGGTCGCCGTGCTCCTCCTGCACCGGAGCGGCAAGCTGGCGAAGGCCGAGCCGGACGGCCCAGCAAGCACAGCCGGGATCAGCAGTTCCCGCTCGTCGATCTCCCAGCCAGCCGGTCAGCCATCCACGACGTGACCGTGGGCGACGCGACCGCCGCCGTCGCCGCGTGCCCGAGCAGCACGTACGTCCGGAACGTCACGTTCGCGCCCTGCCCGCACCACTGCCGCCGCAATGTCGTGGCGCCGGAGTACGGGATGATCTCGTCGCTGGTGGAGTGGTAGAGCAGCACGGGCGCGCTCGGCCGGATGCCGCCGACGTTCTGCGCGTCCAGTGTGGTCTGCCACTGCTGCGTGGCCAGCGGGTTGGACGTCGTGTAGTCGCTGAGCCGCTTGCCCGCGTACGGCGAGAAGTCGCAGCTGTTGCGCAAGGTGTCCACACCCGCGCGGCCGGCGTCGTTGAGGTACGACTCGAGGTCGAGCGCCGGGTACGCCGCGTCCATGCCGATGCCGGCAGCCAGCACCAGCCCGAAGTTCGACGTTCCCTCGTTGTTCGCGGCCACCTGGCGCAGGTTCGCCGGGGTACCGCCGCTGGCCACGGCGTCGACCGACAGGTCCGGCGCGTACGAGCTCGCGAGCTGCCCGGCCCACGACGCCGCGTGCCCGCCCTGCGAGTAGCCGGCGATCCCGACCGGCCCGTTCGCCGGCAACCCGCCATCAGGCAGTCGCCGGGCGGCCCGCACGATGTCCAGCAGGGCGTCGCCGGCCGCGCGAGCCACCATGTACGTGTGGTCGCCCGGCGTCCCGAGCCCTTGGTAGTCGGTCACCGCGACCGCGAAACCGCGCGTCGCGTACTGATGGATCAGCGCGCCCTCGGTCTCGTTGCCGGCCTCGAGCTTGCGCGACGGCGCGCACTGGTCGCCGAGCCCGTGCGTGCCGGGGGCGTACCCGACGATCGGCCGCGGGCCGTTGTAGCTCGCGCGCGGCACGATGATGGTGCCGCTGACCGTCATGGAGTTGCCGTTGGTGTCGGTCGAGAGGTACTGCACCTGCCAGACCCGGGCGTAGAAGAACCCTGGTGCGTCGATCTGCCGGGCGGAGACGATGTCACCGGGTGCGGCCGCGGCAGCCGCCCCCGCACCGGCCAGGAAATAGGTCGCTCCCAGGGCCGCCAGCAGGAGTGCGACGACGGTGGAGCAGGACAGCAATCGACTGCGTTGTCTCATCTGAACCTCCTGTGAGGACCTGCTACCTCCTCTTGGTGAGCGCTCGGAGGCGAAAAGTCAAGAGGTTCCTACTCATCAGTAGCGGCTGATCTGGCAGCAACGGCCGCCGCTCGTCCCATCAGGAGGTGGCGCTCGTGCGGGGTCGGAGCCAGGCCGGCCGCGCGTTCCAGCTCCTCGGCCGCTTCGGCGTGCCGGCCCAGCCGGAGGAGGACGTCGCCGCGGACGGCGCCGAGCAGGTGATAGCGGGCCAGGCGAGGGTCGTCGCGCAACGGGTCGAGGGCGGCCAGCGCGACGTCCGGCCCGTCGGCGTACAGCAGCGCGACAGCCCGGTTCAACTCGACGATCGGCGACGGCGCGAGCTGGCTGAGCGCGTCGTAGAGCGCGATGATCGCCTGCCAGTCGGTGCCGGCGAAGCTCGGCGCGCGGGCATGGCAGGCCGTGATCGCCGCCTGGATGGTGTACGGACCAAGCGGCCGGCCGGCTCGCTTCGCCTGCGCCAGGCTCGCCAGCCCGTGTGCGATCAGCGTGCGGTCCCAGCGCGAGCGGTCCTGGTCCTCCAGGAGTACGGCTGCCCCGCGCGCGTCGACGCGGGTCGCGAACCGCGAGGCCTGCAACTCCATCAGCGCGACCAGCCCGAGCACCTCGGGCTCGGCCGGCATCAGCCCGGCCAGCACGCGGCCGAGCCGCATGGCGTCCTCGGCCAGCTCGCGGCGGATCCACTGCTTGCCCGCCGAGGCGGTGTAGCCCTCGTTGAAGATGAGGTAGACGACCTCGAGGACGGCAGAGAGCCTGGCGGGCAGCTCCTCTGCGTCGGGCTGCCGGAACGGCACGCCCGCCTCGGCGAGCGTCCGCTTGGCCCGGGTGATCCGCTGCGCCATCGTGCCGGTCGGCACCAGGAACGCGCGGGCGATCTCCTCGGTGCTGAGCCCGGCGACCATCCGCAGCGCCAGCGCGGCCCGGGCCTCGCGGGCCAGCATGGGATGGCAGGCGACGAACACCAGCGACAGCAGGTCCTCACTCGATCCCGCCGCCGGCGCGTGCGCGTCCTGGTCGGCGGCGAGCTGGGCGTACTTGTCGTCACGCAGCCGTTCCCGCCGGATCAGGTCGATCGCCCGGCGCCTGGCGGTCGTCGTCAGCCAGGCGCCGGGGTTGTCGGGCACCCCGTCTCGCGGCCACTGCTCGAGCGCGCCGGCGAACGTGTCCTGCGCGAGCTCCTCGGCCAGCCCGACATCCTGGACCAGCCGGGCCAGGTAGGCCACGAGCTGCGCGGACTCCATCCGCCAGACCGCTTCGACCGTGCGCCGCACGTCCATCAGGCGCCCTGAGCGCCCGAAGCCGGAAGGTTCTCGAAGTCGGCCTCTTCGTAGTAGGGCCGGATCTCGATCGTTTCGCGCAGGCCACTGTCAGGGTCGGTCGGGCACTGCCTGACCCACTGGATAGCCTCCTCCAATGTGCTGACCTGCCACACCCAGTAGCCCGCGATGATCTCCTTGGACTCGGTGAACGGGCCGTCCACCACGGAGGTCGTACCCTTCTCGAAGACGACCTGGGCGCCTGCCGAGCTGGGCTTGAGCCCGCCGCCGTCGAGCATGATGCCGGCCTTGACCAGCTTCTCGTTGTAGGCGCCCATCGCCTCCATCATTTCCTGGTTCGGGGCGATCTTGTCCTCGTCCGCGCCGGTGCCCTTGATCAGAACCATGACCTTCATCTGTGTCTCCCAGCTCTCTGTAGCTCTCGCCTGCTTGCTTTCACCTCCCCGTCGAACGACCAAGCGCCGATTTCTACACCCGCCTCCAGAAGTTTTGACTTTTCTCCGTCGACTCCGAGCCGGCCCTGGGCGGGCCCTGGGCCGACAACGGTCGGCCGAGTGGGGAAGCAGGCCGTGACCTGGGGCGGAAGCTTCTGACACGTTGGAGGGATGCACATCAACTTGGAAGGACGAGTCGCCATCGTCACCGGAGCCGCCCGCGGGATCGGCCGGGATCTGGTGCGGAGGTTCGCCGAGGAGGGCGTCCGTACGGTCGCGCTCGACGTCAACGAGGAGGGCCTGGCCGACCTCGGCTCGGAGCTGTCGGCCGCGGGGAGCCCGCCCTCGCTGCAGTTCGAATGTGACGTCACCGACTCCGCACGCGCCGCCGAGTGCGTCGCGGCGGCGGTCGCCGCGTTCGGGCAGGTCGACATCCTGGTCAACAACGCGGGCATCACGGCAGGTGGTGCTGTCGACGTGCTGTCGGAGGAGGCCTGGCGGCGCTGCCACGACGTCAACCTGACCGGTACGTTCCTGCTGTCGAAGGCGGTCGTGCCGGTGATGAAGGAACGCCGCTGGGGCCGCATCATCAACGCCGCCTCGTTCGCCGCGATCATGCCGACGGTCGGTGGTGCGGCCTACGGTTCGGCGAAGGCCGCCGTGGCCCACTTCAGCCGGGTGCTGGCCGGCGAGCTGGGTCCGTGGGGGATCACGGTGAACGCCTACGCGCCCGGCATGATCCCCACGCAGATGAACCACTTCGACGAACGGCCACCGGAGCAGCAGGAGAAGCTGCTGGACATGCTCACGCTGCGCCGTTGGGGCGCGACCGAGGACGTCGCCAACCTCGTGTGCTTCCTGGCGTCGGAGCAGGCCGCGTACATCACCGGAACGCTCGTCGACGTGAGCGGCGGCAAGTACGCGACCCAGGTGCCCCGCGCGGCGTACGACTACGCGTCGGAGTGACCGGCGGCCAGCCGCTGCTACTAAGCGGCCGGCCGCCCGTCGATCCGTCAGGAGTCGCCGTTGATCCGGGGCGTGCCCTCGGGTGAGTCCTCCCAGGCCTCCTGGCGGCCGTAGATCGAGCGGTCCAGCAGGCCGAGGACCGGGCCCATCACCTCGACGCCGCGGCCCGTGGTCCAGTACGTCTCGAAGACGCGGTCGCCGTCGCGGAGGTAGCAGGCCAGGACGAACGGGCCGCGCCCGCCGAGCAGCGTGCCGAGCGACGGCTCGGCGGAGTACCACGGCAGGTGGTCCCGGCCCATGACGTCGCGGTAGCGGACGCTCGCCTCGTACGGGCCCTGGCAGAACGTGGCGTAGGTGACGTCACGTGCGTGCAGGTAGGACAGCTCACGGACCTGGCCGGTGAAGAACGTGCAGCCCCCGCACTCGACCAGCGGCAGCCGCCTCCGCGCCGCGGCGATCGCGTCGCCTTCGCGGGTGTGCGCCTTCTCCCTGATCCGCAGTGCGTCGAGCTCGGCCTGGTAGGTGTCCCGGTCCGCGATCCGGTGGGCAGGCCGCGCCGCCGTGGTGGCTAGTGGGCACCGGCCGCCGTTCGGAGGGTCGCGGTGAGCTGGGAGGTGAGTGGAAGGCTGTAGACCCCTCGGCCGAAGGTCGCGGCGAACAGCCGGCCGGTGCCCGCGTGGTACTCCAGGTCGGTCACCGAAGCCAGCGGCAGGTCGCGCCCGATCCGCAGCCAGAACCTGCCCGCCGGTGGACCGGCGAACACGCCCACATCGGTCGCGATGAACAGGAGACCGTACGGTCCGATCACCACGTCGTTGACCGGAGTGTTCGGCAGGTTTCCCGTGATGTCACGCCACGACCGGCCCGCGTCGACCGTCCACAGCACGTGGCCGTCGCCCGTGCCGGCGCGGTAGCCCGACAGCGTGACGTAGGCCTGGCTCGGCCGCCGGTCGTCGATCTTCACCCGGGTCACCCAGGGCCGGCCGGTGAGGAGCAACTGCCAGGTGGCGCCCGTGTCGTCCGTTCGCCACAGCCGGCCGTCGTCGGTGCCGGCGAGGATGCGGGACGGCTGCGACTTCGCCGACCACACGGTCGTCAGCGTGCCGAACGGGTACGCCGGGTCCTGTCCGGGACCGCCGCTCAGGTCAGGACTGATCGGCGTGAACGTGAGGCCGTCGGTCGAGCGGTTGAGCCGGTTGCCGCCGAAGTACACGACCCGCGGGTCGTCCGGCGCGAACTCCAGCGGGCTGAACCAGTTCCACCGGTCCGACTCCGCACCCTGCAGCCCTGTGAACGTCGTCCCGCCGTCGAGTGAACGCCGGCAGGCGCCGAACTGCGAGCAGTTGTAGACGGTCTCCTGGTCGACGGGGTTGATGAGGTTCTGCTCACCGTCGCCTCCGCCGTAGGAGTTCCAGCGCACGCCGCCCCACGTACGCAGGGATCCGTTGTCCTGGGTGCCACCGGCGATCCGGGTGGCGTCCTGCGCGCTCACCGCGACGGAGTAGAACTGCGTGTACGGCTCGTAGGTCGCCTTGACCCAGCTCCGGCTCGAGCCGTTGGTGTCCGATCGGTACGCGCCGCCGTCGTTGCCCTCGTACACCCGGCCCGGCACCTTCGGATCCCAGGCGATGGCGTGGTTGTCGGCCTGCATGCCCGCGTTGGTCGTCCAGGTGGTGCCGCCGTCGGTCGACTCGCGCAGCTGCACCGCGGGCACGAACAGGTGCAGCGGATCGGCCGGGTCGACCCAGACGTGGCCGAACCACCAGTACGGCGCTCCGCCGCCGGGAAGCGTGCGGGTGTCGAACGTGTCGCCGCCGTCGTCGGAGACGTAGAAGCCCTTCTGGTCGCCGAACGCGGTGTAGGTAGACGTCAGCACGTAGACCCGGTTGCCGGGCGCGATCGCCAGCCCGATCCGGCCGAGCCGAGGGTCGGGACGCAGGCCGATGTCGTCGCCGGGCGTGGGCGTGACCACGTTCTCCAGCCGCGTCCAGGTGTCGCCACCGTCCGCCGACCGGTAGACGCCGGATCCGGTTCCGCCGTAACGGCGCAGGTCCGGCAGTCGCTGCCGATCCCACAGCGTCGCCCAGACCCGGTTGGGATTCGCCGGATCGATCGCGACGACGTTGCCGCCGGTGGTGGAGGTCGTGCCGGCGAGCACGCGACGCCAGGTCCTGCCGCCGTTCAGCGAACGGTAGATACCGCGCTCGCCACCCGGCCGGAACAGCGAGCCGGTCACCGCGACGAAGATTCGGCTGGGGTCTGCCGGATCCAGCTGGATCAGCGAGATCGTGGACGAGTCGCGCAGGCCGAGGTTGGTCCAGGTCCGGCCGCCGTTGGTGGACTTGTAGATCCCGTCGCCTTCGTACGTGATCGATCCGCCACCCGGATTGGACTCCCCGGTGCCGGCGTAGATCGTGCCGTCGGGTGCGGCCGCGATCGCGCCGATCGCCTGCGGATAGTCGTGCGGCCAGACCGAGCTGAACGTGGTCGCGCGGTCGGTGCTCTTCCACACGCCACCGCTCGCGGCCGCCGCGTACACCGTGTCCGGCTGCGTGGGATCGACGGCCAGGCTCGTGATCCGCCCACCGACGTTGGTCGGACCTTCGAGCCGCCAGGCGGGCCCGACGGACGGGATCCGCTTCGCCTGCTTCGCGGCATCGGTGAGCGCATGGGCGGGAAGACCGGCACCACCCGAGGTGTCCTGCCGCGCCTTCCACTCACCAGGACGGGCCGGGCCTTCCGGACTCCCTTCCTGTACGCGGATTTCGCCGGACATTTCTCCCACGGCCGGCACTGCCGAAAGTGGCAGCAGGAGCAAAGGGGACAAGCTGGCAAGCACAATCCGCCGCAGCGACATCGGCACGACCCTCCCTGAAGTCGGTGCCCCCGCCGCAATGTCCCACAGGACAAGGGAGTTGGCCAGCCCCGCTCAGCCCGAAGCTGTCAGGAGGGCGATCAGGCCGCGCCTGCCCTCGAGCGGATCGGCCGGGCCGGTGAATCCCCGCTCCGCAAGGAGGACGGCCTCCACTCCGGCTGCGGCGGCCAGCCTGGTGCGGGTGGCCCGGACCTCGGCCGCGGCGTCGTCCGGCAGGCCGTCGAGGGTGCCACGGACGGTGGTGCACTGGGTGGCGGCGAGGCCGAGTGCGTGCAGGCTCGCTGCCGGATCGAGGCCACGCGCGGCAGAGACCGCGACAGCCGACCCGGCCAGGGCGAGGGTGTCGGGGGGCGCGCCGAGCCGGTCCGCCAGCCGGCGGGCCTGCTCGACGCCGAACACCACTGCCCTGGCCGGGTCCTCTCCTTGGCTGTCACCTCCTCCGGCACCTCCTCCGGCACCCCCGCCGGCCGACACCGCGGCGGCGACCGCGGCCTGCAGGCCGTCGCCGGTCACGGCCGCCAGCGCGCGGGCGCGCGGGTCGTCCGGAGGAAGATCACCTGAGAGCACAGCGCTCGGAGCCTGGACACCTGCGGCATCTGCGACGCCGGCCGCCGGCGTACACGCGTCGAGGACGGCCGTGAGATAGCCCGGCCCGTCGGCCGCGACGGCAGCGACCACGGCGTCGGTACGACCGGGCAGGACCGGCTCGACCAGCCCGGTCGCCTTGGTCCACAGCTCTTCGTCGGTGAGCGGCCGGTCGAGGCTGCCGCGCGCCACCGGTACGTGCCGGGAGTACGACCCGCAGGCCGTCCTGACCGTCACCGTCGCCTCCGCCCGGTCGTAGCCACCGTCGGGCTCGAGCCGGACCAGCCTGCGCATCCGGGACGCCGCGGCCGACTGAACGAACTCGTCGTCGTACGCCCGCAGGTCCACGGTGCCGAGCAGCAGCCCGGCCGCGGCTCCGTGCGCTGTCGAGAACCTGGCCTGCAGCCCGTCTTTCGGCTGCAGGTTGCCGGTCAGCTCGGGCACCAGCGGATGGCACCGCACGACGACCTCGGTGACGGCCTCGGCCCCGCCGGCATCCCGCAGCTCACCGGACAGCAGCTCGGCGGCCTCGATCACCGGATGCGTGACGATCCCGCACGGGTACGGCTTGAACGTGTTGCGGCGCAGCTCGAACCGCTCGCCCAGCTCACCGAGCAACTGGTCGGGCTCGTACGCACGGGTCAGCCGCGCGACGAACCCGTCCGGCCCGGTGAGCGGATCGCGCGGGCTGGGTGCGCCGGCGACGGCGAGCCGCGCGGCCGCCAGCCCGGCAGCGGCGGCCCGGCCCGGATGGAACGGCTTGGCCATCGAGCCGAACCCCTCCCGCGTACCGAGCGCACCCTCCAGCGCCCAGGCCATCGCGCCGGCGAGCGAACGCCCGCGCAGCCCGAGCAACAGCCCGGCGGTCGTGGCCGCGCCGATCGTTCCGCACGTACCGGTGATGTGCCAGCCGAGGTCGTAGTGCGACGGCGACACCGCCATCCCCAGCCGGAGCTGCACCTCGCAGCCCCAGGCGAACGCGTGCAGGACGTCCGAAGCCGGCAGCGCGCCGATCTTTGGCGCGAGCGCCGTGAGTACGCCGAGGCAGGCAGCGCCCGGATGGATCACGGTCGCCAGGTGGGTGTCGTCGAAGTCGTCCAGGTGCGCGGCGACGCCCGTCGCCAGCGCGGCGTCCGCCGGCGCGACACGTTCGGATCGGCCCGGCACCGATGCGAGCCCGCCGCCGGAGGCGAGAGACATCCCCACCACGGCATCCACGGCCACCTGCCGGCTGGCACCGACCGCTGTCGCGACGACGTTCAGCAGCGTGCGACGGGCCGCAGCCTCCACATCGGGTGGGAGCGGCTTGTCCGCCGCGGCCGTGAGCGCCTCGGCGAGGGCGTCGATCGTCATGCAGGCCTTCCTGGGTTGTCGGAGTCGAAGGTGATGAGGACCTTGCCGGTCTTGCCGGACCGCCTCATCTCGGCGAACGCCGTCTCGGGTTTCGTGGCGGGGATGACCGCGTGCACCAGCGGGCGTGCCGTCCCCGCGGCCAGCTGCGGGACCACCGCTTCCGCGAACCGGGCCACTGCCGCCCGGCGAGCTTCGTGACCCCGCCGGCCCATGGTGGCTCCGCGCAGCCGGAGCTGCTTGCCGATGACTGTGGGCAGGTGCAGCGGTACGGTCTGGCCGGCCAGTGCGCCGATCAGCACGACTTCGGCGCCGGGTGCCAGCACCTCCAGGTACCGGGCCAGGTCCGGTCCGCCGGCGAAGTCGACCAGCCGGCGAGGCGCGCCACGTTGTTCGCAAGCCGCAGCGGCGGCCTCCGGACCGTCGACCGCCACCGCGCCCAGCTCGGTGAGGAGCTCGCGCCCGGCGGCATGCCGCGCCACGGCAATCGTCGGAAGCCCGGCGGCGACGGCGAGCTGGACGCACGCCAGCCCCACGCCGCTCGACGCACCGGTGACCAGCACCGGTCCGCTGTCCTCGTCGGCCAGCGCATCCACGGCGACGATGAACGCCTCCGGCGCGGCGGCCGCCGCCTGCTCGTCGAGCCCGACCGGAACAGGCGTCAGCAGGTCCGTACGCGCGAGCACCAGGTCGCTGAGTCCACCACGATCCACCAGCCCGAACAACCACGCACCCGGCAAGGCACCAGCACCGACGACGACCGTTCCGGCGACCTCGATTCCAGGCCCGCGCTCGTCGCGGCGGTGCAGGTCGGCCGCGTTCAGCGCGGCGTACCGGACGGCGAGCAGCACCTCTCCTTCGCCCGGCGCAGGGGCAAGTTCGCGAACCAGGCGGACACCTTCGGGAGCGGCTTGGTCGTAGACCACACGCGTGCGTTCGTTCATAGGCCGAGTATCGGTGCCAGGAGGAGCACCCCGGCGACGAGGACGGTGACGCCCAGGATGTCGAACACGATGCCGGAGCGCACCATCCGCGTGATGGGTACGAGGCCGGATCCGTAGACGATCGCGTTCGGCGGCGTCGACACCGGCAGCATGAAGCCGTAGCCCGCGGCGGCGGTCGCCACCAGACCAGGGATCAGCGGGTCGACGCCGATCGCCTGCGCGATCGGTACGACGATCGGCACCACGATGCCCGCGCTCGCTGTGTTGCTCGTGGTCTCCGACACCAGCAGCGCCGTGACCGCAGCCAGGATCGTGACACCGACCAGTCCGGACACGCCCAGCAGATCGGCGAGCCCGTTGCCGATCGTCTTGGCCAGCCCGGTCTCCGAGCTGAGCTTGCCGAGCACGATGCCGGCACCGAACAACAGGATCGTGCCCCAGTCGATTCGCGCGGCGTCCGACCAGCCGAGGGTGGCCTTGCGCGGTGCACCTGCCTGGGCCGGTTTGCCCAGCGGGAGCAGGAAGAGTACGGACGCGGCCAGGATCGCGGCGACGCCCTCGGTCACGTGCTCGAGCACCCACTCCACGAGCGCGTTGTCCTCGCCGAGGATCAGCTGCAGGAAGCCCGGGCCGGTCCACAGCACGACGGCCAGCACGAACGCCACCAGCGTGTTGCGTTCACCGCGGCTCAGGCCGCCGAGCTTGGCGCGTTCCCGCGCGATGTACTCCTCCGCGCCGGTCAGCTGCTTCACCTCGGGCCGGTTCATCCACAGCAGCACGACGCAGAGCACGACGAACATCACGATGACGATCGGCGCGAACAGCGTGACCCATTCGAGGAAACCGATCGTCCGGCCGCTCTGCTTCTCCACCAGGTCGCGGCCGATCAGCTGGTGCGGTGCGCCGATCGGCGTGAACAGGCCGCCGATGCTGGCGCCGTACGCGATCATCAGCATCAGCGCCATCGAGATCCGCGACTGGCGCAGGTCACGGCCGGTCGTCGTGGTGCTGATCGCGCTGACCGCACCGATGATGCCGAGGCCGATCGGGAACACCATCGCCGCCGTGGCGGTGTTCGAGATGAACGCCGACACCAGCGCGGTCATCGCGCCGAACGCGACCACCATGCGTACCGGCGACCGGGCGACACCCCGGATCGACAGGATGCGGAACGCCAGCCGCCGGTCGAGTCCGTGCACGCTCATCGCGCGGGCGATCACGAAGCCGCCGAGGAAGACGAAGATCGTGTCGCTGCCGAACGCGCCGAACACGGTGTCCTCGTCGCCCACCCCGAGCAGGACACAGAGCACGATGCCGAGCAGCGCGGTCACCGCGAGCGGGACCGCTTCGGTGATCCACCAGACGATCACCAGCACGAACACCGCCGCGAGCGAACGTTGCGGGCCGCTCAGGCCGGTCGGCAGCAACGCCATCGCGGCGAACGCCAGCGGGCCGACCACGAGCCCGACCCGGGCTCGGATGGTGTCGAACCTCGCCTGCGGCTCCGGGTTCGTCGTCTGAGTCTTCGGGTGTTCCGCTTCCTGCTGGTCGCTGACCGCCACGCTCCAGCCTCCTCGCTGGTGCCCGCTATGTGGGCTCCTTGCCTACAATACGGGCAGACTATGGCGGCCGGTCGTACCGGGACAAGCCCGGCGTCCGGCGCTGGCCAGTGCGAAAGGCGCTGGCGGGCTCGCCAGTACTGTTGCGATTCGGAGGTCGCGGTGATGTCGAGCGAGGTGGGTGACCAGGCCGGCGAACGGCAGGGGTTGCCGGGCGTGCAGTCGATCGACCGCGCGGTTTCGCTGCTCGCGGTCTTCTCGACGTCCCGGCCGGTGGTCGGCGTCACCGAGCTGGCCCGGGCCACCGGGCTGAGCCGTGGCACTACGCATCGGCTGGTGACCGCGCTGGTCTCGCACGGGCTGCTGGCCAAGGTGCCCGACAGCGCTTCGTACAGTCTCGGGCCGCGGCTGCTCGGGCTCGCCGAGGTCGCCCGGCAGCAGCTGTCGCTGGACCGGCAGGCCGGGCCGGTGATGGCCTGGCTGCGCGACCGTACTGGCGAGACCGTCGGGCTGCACATCATGGACGGGCTGCCCAGCCGGCGGACCATCGCGCAGGCCGAGTCGCCGCGTCCGCTCCGGCGCACCTACACCGACCTCGGCGCACCCCGGCCGCCACACCAGGGCGCGCCGGGGAAGCTGTTGCTCGCGTTCGCGGACGACGACGTACGGCAGCGCGTGCTCGACGGGCCGCTGCCCAAGGCCAACGACGGTGGCGAGCTGTCGGCGGCCGAGTTCGCGGCCGAGCTGGCGTTGATCCGCGAGCAGGAGTTCGCGCTCTCGCTGGAGGAACGTGTGCCGGGCGTGGTGGCGCTCGCCGTACCGGTCCGCGACCACCGTGGAGTGGCGGCCGCGCTGAGCATCTCGATTCCCTCCGTCCGCGCCGGCCGGGACGACCTGCTGGCGCTGGTGCCGGTCGCCAAGGAGGCTGCGGCTCAGCTCTCGGAGCGGCTCGGATCGGTTTCCTGAAGCGGCTGGTCGCATTCCGGAAGCCGAGCGTCCGGAACCTGGCCTAGCGTGCGGTTCATGAACGAGAACGTGCTGGCCTGGTTGCTCGACTCGGACCCGTCGATCCGCTGGCAGGTGATGCGTGACCTCACCGACACGCCCGCGGAGGTGGTCGCGGCCGAACGCTCGAAGGTCACGACCTCGGGCTGGGGCGCGAGGCTCCTCGCCCTGCAGGCGGAGGACGGCCGGTGGGGTGGCGGGACCTACTTTCCCCTGTGGACGTCGACGGCGTACACGCTCACACTGCTGCGCGACCTCGGCCTCGACCCGGCGAGCGACCCGGCCCGGCGCGCGGTCGCCCTGGTCGACGCCAACGCCCGATGGGAGTGCGACGACCTGCCGTTCTTCCAGGGCGAGATCGAACCGTGCATCAACGGCACGGCGGTGGCGATCGGCGCGTACTTCGGCCAGGATGTGCGGACGATCGTGGACCGGCTGCTCGGCGAGCAGATGGCCGACGGCGGCTGGAACTGCGACCAGGAACGCGGCTCCAAGCGCGGCTCGTTCCACACCACGATCTGTGTGCTGGAAGGGCTCCTGGAGTATGCCGGGGCCGCGGGCGACACACCGGAGCTGGCCGCGGCCCGGCGGGCGGGTCAGGAGTATCTCCTCGATCGACGGCTGCTCCGCCGCCTGTCGACGGGCGAGCCGATCGACGAGGACTGGACGCGGTTCTCGTTCCCGACGTACTACCTCTACGACGTCCTCCGCGGCCTCGACCACCTGCGCGCGGCCGGCGTCGAACCCGACGAGCGGATGTCGGAGGCCGTCGCCCTCGTTCGCTCGAAGCAGGCGGAGGACGGGCGCTGGCCGCTGGAGAACCCACATCCCGGCGAGGTGCACTTCGCCATCGACAACGGCGAGGGACAGCCGAGCCGCTGGAACACGCTGCGCGCCCTGCGCGTGCTGCGCTGGTACGACGGCCGCGGCTGAGGTCTAGCTCGCGTTCTGCTCGTCGCGCCAGGCGAGCCAGTCGCGGGCCGGGGCGAGGTCGTAGTCGGGGCCACTGGTGCTGATGGTGAACAGGGAGACGCCGAGCTCGCGCAACGGCGTACCGACCGCCACCGGGTCGCCGCCGACGTGCACGGAGTGCTCGATCTCGGCCGGGTCGCGGCCGATCGCCTGGCAGTGCTCGGCCAGCGCGCGGGCCTTGCGGGCGTGCGCCTCACCCTCGGCGAACGTGTGCCAGATGTCGGCATGCTCGGCCACGACCCGCAGCGACTTCTTCTCCCCGCCGCCCGCGATCAGGATCGGAATCCGGCGTACCGGTGCGGGGTTCAGCTGATCCAGCCGCCGCCGGATCCGGGGTAGCGCGGCGGTCAGCCCGGCCACCCGTTCCCCCGGCGTACCGAACTCGTAGCCGTACTCGAGGAACTCCCGTTCCTTGAAACCCGCACCGATCCCAAGCACCAGCCGGCCGCCGCTGATGTGGTCGACCGTCCGCGCCATGTCGGCGAGCAGGTCGGGGTTGCGGTAGCTGTTGCACGACACCAGCGGCCCGATCTCGACCCGTGAGGTCGCCTCCGCCCAGGCGCCGAGCATCGTCCAGCACTCGAAGTGCTTTCCGTCCCGCACCTTGCCGAGCGGAAAGAAGTGGTCCCAGTTGACGAGCAGGTCCGCACCGAGCTCCTCGGCCCGGGCGGCGGCGCGGCGGATCGCGGAGTAGTCGGCATGCTGCGGTGCCAGCTGCACACCGATCCGGACCGGACGAGGGGTGACGGTAAGCATAGGCGACGCAGTCTACGTAGCCCTGGCCTGGACAGGTAGACGAACGAGCGATACCCCAACGAAGCAAGGCGTTTCGACCAGCTGCCGGGCGCTACAGGAGCGACCTGCGGCGGAACGTCATGACCTTGCGCGCGTCAGCGACCCATTGCCAGGTCCGGCCGGCCAGGAAGCTGACCACCGTGAGCCCGACCACAACAGAGAACTCAACCATGTCACTTTCTCCTCCTCTGGGTTCTGTTCTCATCTTCGTGCGGGACCTGGTCGTGGGCCGGTTGCCAGCCGGGCGACCCTGGGGCACGATGACGAATGTGGCAGGCGACTCGGGGATGCCGACCTACGACGATCTGACGTCGGAGCTTCGGCAGCTTCGTGAGAGGGGCCTCGTCCAGCTGCGTTGGCTCGAGCTCCCCGCGCTGAGCCGGGCCGCCGAGATCCATGCGCGAGCTACCAACGCGAGCGGGCATCGTCCGGCCGCGATCGAGGCGTTGCTGCGTACGGCCGTCGAGCGACTCGGCACCGGCCAACTCGGGCAAGCCGCGCAATACACGTTCTGCCTGGCGCAGGGAACCAGGGACTGGCCGGCACAGGACCGGCGCAGGAAGGCCGCGGAGATCTACGGCCTCAGCACCGAACGGTTCCGCAAGGCCCAGGAGCACACCGTCGTCAACCAGGTGGCGGAGGCGATCCTGAACCTCTGCGGCGAACCGCGGCCCGGGCCGGCGGCGGCCGGCGAACCCGCCCCGGCGGCACGGCCGGACCGGCGGCTCCAGCTCCGGCTCGGAGACGCCGAGGTCGAGCTCCACGTGCACACCACATCGATCGACCTGCTGAGCGGCATCGACATCCTGGTCTCGTCCGAGAACGTCTACCTGGAGATGGCCAAGACCTATCGCACCTCGGTTTCGGCGACCCTCCGGCGAGCGGGTGCACGAAGTGGCATGAGTGGAGAGATCCAGGAGGACACGATCGAACGGGAGCTGCGTGCCTGGGTCGACGCCAACGCCAGTCCCGGTCTGGCGGTCGCGCCGGGCACGGTCGCGGCCACGTCGGCGGGACAGCTGGCGGAGCGGTCGATCCGGCGGATCTACCACGCGGCCGTCGTCGTCCCGCTCCAAGGCGGGTACGAGGTCGACCCGGCGGCGATCGCGCGGGCCACGCACAACACGTTCCAGCTCGCGGCCCGCGAACGCCGTGCCGTCGACCCCACCCTGCGGTCGATCTGCTTCCCCCTGCTGGGTGCGGGACGTGGCGGCCTCGGTCCCGAGGTCAGCTTCGGCTGGATCTGGTCGACAGTGCGGCAGGAACTGGCGGCCGACCCGACCTGGACCGTCCACTTCGTCTCCAGGCGCGAGTCCAGAACGGCCGTCATCGTACGCACGCTGCTCGAGTCCGGAGCCACGGAACAGCCTTCCTACAAACCGTGATGGATGGCGGCCGCCCACGACTCGATCGCGGTCAGGTCGCGATACGCCGGCGCCGCCGTGATCCGCCGCGGAAGGTCGTCGAGCATCTCCCGGTCCGGGTCCAGCATCCAGAGCTGAGCAGACCGCAACGCGTCGGCGGGCCGCCGGCCGTGGCGAAGGAGGTAGTGGTGGAACATGCACATCAGCAGCGACGTGGACACGTCGTCGGTGTACCAGCGGGTGCCCACCACGCTGGCCGCTCCGCCGGCCAGGAACGCCGTGGCCAACGTCAGCGCCTCGTCGTGGTCGTGTTCGGCCAGGTCGCTCACGCAGGCCGCGAGCACCACCAGCGCACCCTCCTGACCTCCGCCTGCTCCGCCACTCGCCTCGGCCTGCCGCAGGATCCGGTCGACCCGCAACTGCTGCTGCTCGTCCAGCGTGAGCCGCGAGTGCGCCGGTGTGCTGCCGCCTTGTGCGTGGCAGCCGATGTGCAACATGGTCGCCGCCGGTCCCGTGCCGCCCGGTAGGCGGGCCAGGATCTGGTCGGGTACGTCGGCCTCGGCCGCGCCGTCGAGGAACGTACAACCGGGATAGATCCGGGAACGCAGGAACTCGGCCTCCACCCGGACGCCGGACAGGCCGGTGTCGGAGCCCGTCACCACGACGGGTGCCTCACCGAACGGACGCGGCCGCCGCATCAGCGCGTCCCCCATTTGACGCGCTGATGCGGCGTAGGAGAAGACCGCATCCTGGACGGCGTACCGCGGCTGCCTCCGGACCCGATGACGCGCGGCGTGCCACGGCACGATGCCGAGCTGTCCGCACGGAACGAGAATCAGCCGGGGTGGCCTGCCCAGCTCCCAGGTCGAGGCCAGCTCGAGCAGGTCCGACATCGCGGCCTGCCACGCCCAGTCGCACACGTCCTCCAGCGCCTGCCGCCACTGCCCGGTCTCGGCTCCGCCCGCCGACCCGCGGGCGCCGAGCGCCTGCGCGTACCTGGCCACCTGGGTGTGCCGCTCGACGTGCAGCTTGGGCAACCGGAGCGTGGGAGTCGTGCCCTGCGCGGTGACCAGCAGCGCCCGGCCGGGCAGCTGGTCGATGCCGGACATGAGGTAGACCAGCGCGTCCGCTCCGACCGCCCGCAGGTTGTCGATGATCGTTCCGACCTGCGGTGGAGCCTGCAGCCTGGTGTCGGCCGGGCTTCCGACCAGCCGTGCCAGCGCGCGGTAGCGCAGGTCGTTGTAGACCTGCCCGCTGTCCGACTCCGCCGCCGTCGTCTCCCACTCCTGCGCGAGCTCCGGACTGCCCGCTTCGCGAAGCAGAGCGGGAACGGTCGTCGCCGCGGTGGCCGCGTGCAGCACCATCCCGCGGCCGACCTCCAGCAGTTCGACCGCCAGCTCGGGCCGCCCGTCGTCGATGCACCAGAACGCGAACTCCGACACGTCGTGCAGGCTCGTCCTGACCTCGCTGATCCCGTGCTCCGCGCCGGTCTGGAGGAGCACGTTGCGTGCCTGCTCGGCCAGCGCCGCGCGAGCCGCGTCGACGGCCTGCCGGCTGGGCCGTTGGGTGCGGTGGGCCTTGAGCCGGTACGCCATCGCGAGGTTACGGAGCTGGTGAGCGGTCGTCGGCGCACCCAGGGTGCCGGCTCGCATCGCGCGGGCCTGCTCCAGCCAGCCGATGCCGCTGTCGAGGTCGCGCGGATCGCCGGTGCGCTGATATCGCTGGACCAGTGCGTCACCCAGAGCCGAGATCGCGCGGTTCCGCTCGTCCGGCATGAATCCGTCGAACGCCACCGCTTCGGTGAGGAACGCGATGCCCTGGTCCATCAGCTTCCGGCCGACTTTGCTCTCACCGTGCATGACCATGGCTCTGCCGGCCTCGGCCTGCAGTTGGGCCCGCACCGCGGTTCCAGGCGTCGCCGCGTCGACCGCGGCGGACAGGTAGGCCACCGCCTCCTCGAACCTGCGCGGCTCCTCCTGCCGGACGCCGAGAGTGATGGAGGTGATTCCCAGCATGCTCAGCAGCATCGGCCGCCTGGGATCGTCGGAGGGGAGTCCGGCGAGCGTCGCACGAAGCCGGACGAAAGCGTTCTCACTCTGCTCAGAGGGGATTCCAGGGGCCAGGCCGATGGAGGAACGGCGAATCTCGGCCCACGCCAGGACACTCCTCACGTCATTCAGGACGTTCTTCCACCCAGCGGTCAGCCCGGCTGCACGGCTGGTGAGCTCGCCCTCCACCGCCTTGAGCTCGTGATATCCAGCCTCCAGGTCACGGTTGTCACCGCGCATCCGGGACCGCTCGATCAGCGCCACGCCAAGGAGATGCCTCGCCGACAGGTGGCCGTCGGTGCCCGGCTCCGACTGCTGCAGAGCGCGATTGAGGTGGCTCAGCGCCGTCCTGGTGTCGACCGATCCCGGAGCCTCCCGCCAGCGCATGATCTCGAGCATCCCCAGCGCCAGCTCCAAGGTCGGCCCGAGCGCCGCCGGAACGTCGGGATCGTCACGTGCCTCGGACAGCGCCGTGACCGCGCGATCGAGCGGGATGGTGAGATGCCCCAGGTCACGTGCGGCACCAACACAGATCGCCAGCTGGGCCAGCGCTTCGACTCGCGAAGGATGGCCGGGCGGCATCAGCTCCAGTGCCTCGGTCTCTGCCGCGATCGCGGCGTCGAGATCCTCGGGCGAGCCGAACCTGAGGCCCTTGACGCTGTGTACGATCGCCCGGCCGTGTGACAGCGCTGCCCGCATGTCGTCGGACTCCCGCTGGACAAGTGGTGCCACTTCGTCCAGCGCCTGGATCGCCTGGTCGCACTCCTGCCTGAACTGCGGGGTGGCGTACGTCTCGGCCACGACACCTCGCTGGACCCGCGTGGCGAGCGCGAGAGCGCGAGCGAGCGGCACGGCGAAGTCCGGCATGCCCGGCGTCTGCTGCGCCTCGTCAAGGAACGAACTGTCGCTCAGAAAGCTGAGGACCCGATCGGTCACCTTCTCCGATCGGATCAGGTCAGCGAATTCGAGCATCTCGCGGGCCAGCTCGCGCCACTCGCCGGGACCGTCGCCGCGGTCCAGCCCGGCTTTCAGGAGCTGCCCGGCGCGTTCGAAGTCGGCGCGCGCGCCAGGTGTGAGCAGCTGCGACCCGTCCCACGACCTGACGTCGTCGGGCGTCGGGCAGGCGCGGAAGTAGAGCAGGAAGCCGAGCATGAAGTCGGCCTCGTTCCGCAGGAAGTCGTCCGGGTCGTGCGGTTCCGTGTCACGTTCTGGGCCAGGTGGCCGCTCCAAGCGGGCGATCGCACGTTCCCGGTCTCGCAAGCTGCGTTCGGAGCTGTCGGATCGGATGTACCGGAACGCGAGCAGGACGCCCAGCGACAGGCTCACCCGTCCCTTCAGCTCGAGGTCGGACGGCAGGACCTGTTCGGCGTCTGCAAGGACGCGGAGCGCGCGCGACTCCAGCTCGTCGTCGTGCCGCCTGAGCTCGCGTTCGGTGAGGTTCAGCCCGAGCCAGCCGAGCAGCCAGGCCCGTTGTGCCGGGTCGTCGTCATCGGCGGACGGGCGTCCGGTCAGCTCCTCGAGCCAGCCGATTCGCAGGTCGAGGTCCGCGATCCGTTCGTTGCCGTCGGCCGGAACCGGGAGCAGGTCGGAGACTCCGAGAAGGTCGGCGAGCACGAGCGGGCGCAGCTCGGCGTCTGCCGGGGTGTCGGCGAGCAGCTCGCGGAGCAGGCCGAGCGCGGCCTCGACGTGGGAGATGTCGGCGGTGAGGTGAGCGCGGGCGGTGTAGGCCATGCACAGCAACTCGCGGGCCTGCTGCCTGATCTCGGAGTCGGGTGGTACGAGCGGCAGGGCCTGCTCGACCTGCCGGATCGCTTCGTGGAGGTCGGCCGGATCGGCTTGCGCGGACTCGTGCCGGTCGTTATACCTCTCGAACAGCAGGTCACCCAGTGCCAGCCGCTGGTCGACTATCTGAAGATCGAGCTCGCTCATCGCCGAGTCCCCGATTTTGTCGAAGGTAAAGTCGATCCGACCTCAACGAATGTAGCTGACTTCACCACGATTGACTAGGATCAGCACATGGCGCTCGCGGAAGCCCTCCTGGTGCTCGCCGAACGCTGGGACGAGGTCCTGGCCGGCCTCGATTCGGAGACTTCCGAGCTCCTCGAGCGGCACGCAGCCGAGCTGGTCGCCGCGAAGTCCTCGGCGGTGGCGGCTCCTGTCGCCGATCAGTTGCTCGACATTCTCGCTGAGCACCTCCCGGTCGACCACCCGATCTTCGTCGCGATGTACGCCGACCAGGCGGTCCGGTTCACCTCGTCGAAGGAAGCCTGGCCACAGATCGCCGCCGGCCTCCGGCGCTATCTCAACGTGGGCGCGTCGGAGAGTCAGCTGCTGGAGGTGGATGCGTACAGACCCGACCAGATCGAGTGGGCAGGCGTGGATCCCTCCCGGCCTGACCTGATCCGGCTCGAGGCGCCAGACGGCTCGATCCGGCTGCCGGCGTTTCAGTTCGACAACGAGCGGCACCCATTGCCGTTGGTGCTCGAGATCAACCGGTTGCTGGATGCCGACATCGATCCTTGGGGAGTCGCCGACTGGTGGCTCGGACAGAACATCTGGCTCGGCGACCGGCCTGTGAACCTGATCGACCCCGACTATCCGGACACCTTGCTCGCGGCCGCCCGTGCGGAACTGGAGGACTGACAGCGATGCCGGCCGGAATTCCTCCGACGCACTGCCCGGGCAGGCCCGAGCAGGAGCTGCTGCCAGCCGGGACCGCGCTGTGGCGCGTGCACAACAAGAAGCGGCCCGCGTCCGTGTTCAGCCCCGTGCCCGCGCACTTGTTCTTCGGCGGCGGCAGGTTCGACAGCACCGAGAAGGACGAGTACGGCTATGTCTATCTCGGCACGCAGCCCAGGACGGCCCTGTCAGAGCGGTATCTGCGCAGCCTGCCCTACTCCGAGACCGGCACGCGGGTCCTTCCGCGCGCTGGCCTGAAGAACCGCCGGCTGTCCAAGGTCGAGGTCACATCGAGGTTGCGGCTGCTCCCGCTGGTCACCGCCGACGACCTCAGGGCGATCTGCCAGGACGAGTGGCTGGTGACTGCGGACGGCCCGACGACGTATCCGCTCACGCGGCACTGGGGCCATTACCTTCGAAGGCGGCATCCGTGGGCGCAAGGATTCGTCTGGGAGTCGCTGCGTGATCGGCCCGAGCGAGCCCTGGTGCTGTTCGCCGACCGGTGCCCGGATGACGTGCTCAAGCCCGTATCCGGTGATTTCACCGACCTCGAAGACCCGAGCTCCGCCGACTGGCTCTCTGCGACTCTGCAGGTTCGGGTGTACCGGCCGCGCGTCCGATAACCGCGAACAACCGGGGATCGCCCGGCTCATGACCTCTCTGTGACCGAACGACAACCGTTGCGTCCTATTTCCTGGAAGGGAAGGACCACGCAACGCAACATCGGCACGCAGAAAGGTCGTCGAACGATGTCAACGACGCAGACCATCGCCGAGGATCCAACCCACACAGGGAAAACCGGGTACAACCTCCCACCGGAATGCCTGCACGAGCTGGCGCTCCAGGGTTGGACTGTCGCGCACGACCTCCCCTTCCTCGACAACGGACAGCCTGACCAGCAAGCGGTGCTGGAGATTTCGAGGCTGTTCGGCGAACCGTCCACGCGGGACGGGGGAAAGGCCGTCTGGCCGGTACGCCCCGTAACGTCACAGGCCGATGCGACGTTCTCCGTGCGGGACGGCGAAGCCGCACTCCACACCGACTCGCAGTACCACGACGAACCAGAAGATCTGATCTGCATGTTCGCCGTACGGCCGGCGACGGATGGCGGGACGTCGTGCGTGCTGCCGGTCGAAGCAGCGATCACCTCCGTCCTCGACCATCCGAACGGGCCCGCGATCCTCGAGCGGCTGGTCCAGCCCGGCTGGTCGTGGCAGGTGCCCGCGGTCTTCGGCGGGAACGCCACATCGACGCCGACGCGCGTCCTGCGTGGCGACGGCTCGATCCGCTGGAGGGCCGACAATCTGGCGGCAACGCCCGGTGCCGACGGAATGCGCGTCGCCGGGCAGTTCGCCGAGTGCCTGGCCTCGGCTCCGGATACCGCATACGTTCACCTCGAACCAGGCGACCTCATGGTGCTCGACAACCGGCGGGTCCTGCACGGCCGCACGGCGTTCACCGATCGGCACCGGCTGATGCTGCGTGTACGGCTGCGGGCGGTGTGGTGAGGATCGACGTCCATCAGGTCGTCAGCTGGGTGCGGGAAGCCTTCGCGGCCGCCCGCACCGTGCCCGCGATCGGTCTCGAAGCCGATGCCTGGGTGTCGCGGGGGATCTGCGAAGTGGCCGCGGGTGCGCTGTTGCTCGACGAGCCCGCGGCGCTCGCAGCCTTCGACGACCTCGTCCGGCAGGCCGGCCTGGTGGCGGTGGAACCGTTCGCGACCAGGCTCTCGCGGCTTCGCCGGACGGCCGGGCCGGTTCCGTCGTTCTATCCGGCGACGGGTGAGCAGCCACCGGCCAGTCACGGTGCCGAGCCGGAGGTGCATCGAGCGGCCTGCCTGCTGTTGACGTTCTGCGAGGACAGCTCGGACCAACTCGGCCGGCCGGTCTCGTCGCCAACCGCCGGCCGGCTGACGTCGGTCGCCGAGGACCTGCGCTGGGGCGCCCGATTCCGCCCGTCCGCCGACGAAACAACGGGGCCCGTGGTACTGCCGAGCCGGCTCGGCCGGCAGCTGGCGAGGCGCGCGTGGTACCGGCTGCCAGGCGCGACCGGGCCGGTCAACGTGGTCGCGGATCTCGGCGCGCACGCGCATCCGGCCACGCAGCGAATCTGGCGCGGCGTGCACGACGGCAGCCACCTCGACCACCTGGAAACGCTCGCCAGGCAAGGCGATCGAGCGCCGGCCGCGATCGAGTACGGCGCCGGCCTGCAGGTGACCGAGGCGTACGCGATGGCGGTCGAGCTGCTGGCAACGGCCGAGTGCCTGGCCGCCGGGGAGCTGGACACCGCGCGAACGCTCCGTACCGGACTGATCGAACGAATCGGCCGAACGCCAGGAATCTCGTCGATCCTGCTGGCGTCCGGCGCGCGTTCCTCGACGCACGAGGAGCTGGCGGCGGTGAAGGTCAGCGAGTTCGCGCTGCTTCCGGCGCTGGCTGGGGCGTACCTGACCGGCCCTCTGCGCATCCTCGGCGGCGCCGCCCTCGGACCCGCGTTGCCCGATGATCTGACCGGTCCGCTTCTTCAACGCTGGCAGGCGGTCTGCGCTCGCGTACGCGCGGCCGAGCTGCTCGCGCGCCAGCTCTAGCTGCCAGGGTTGGGCATGCGCACGCAAACGCGGTACGGCTTCAGCACGGCGTTCAGCCAGTCGACGCCGGCCTTGTCGTCGAGGTCCCTCGCCGACTCGGGAAGCTCGGCCACGACATCGTCGGGGCACCGGTCGCCGAACAACAGGACCGAACGCTGCGGTAGGTCACGCTTGGACAGCCAGACCATGCCGTCCGCCCAGCTCGCCTTCTCTCGCACCCAGCGGGCCCACGCCCGCGTCCACGGATAGTGGTCCTGCTCGGCGTGCAGCACCCAGTCGTCCTGGCCGGCCGCCGCGAGGTCGGGTGTGCTCAGCAGCCGGACCAACTGGATGTCCCGGGTGGTGCTGACCGCGACCAGGCGACGCCCGCTGATCCGTTCGTAGGTGAGCTGCCGCACCTCGCCGCCCCGCTCGAACGACACGCTGCGCAGCAGCACCTCGGCCAGCGCGGTGGTGTCGTCGAAACCGCCGTACAGGAAGGGGAACGGGTCCTCGCAGGTAGCGTCGAACCGGCCGCCGGACGCGAGGCTCAGCTCGGTGTCGGCGGGCGGCGGGCGGAACTGCGTCGACGGATACCGCCGGCTGTGGACCCGCCACAGTCGCGTGCCGGCGGGCAGGAGCTCCTGGTTGGGGCGCGCGTCGTAGTTTCGCGGTGGTGCGCCGAGCGGCATGGTCAGTCCTCCCGCTCTGCCCGGGCCGCGGTGAGCAGCTTGGCGTCCTGGTCCTGGTCCAGCAGATCCGCCGGCTTCGCGTCGAGCCAGGAGTGGCGGCCGAGCCACCAGCTGGCTACACCCCACGGATCGCCATCGGCCTTGAGCGTCTCGTTCACCGCGAGCACGATGGGATGCGGCTGCACCATCAGGTCGAACTGGAAGCGTGGCAGCACCACAGTGCCGTCCGGGCGGGTCAGCCGGATCAGATTCGGCTGGTCCGGATCCACCTCGGCGGAGCGCACGTCTTCCGCCGACAACGCCGGCTCGGCGAGCAGTCTCTGCTCCACCTCACGCAGCAGCTCGTTCGGATCGTCGGCCTCGGCGATCAGCCGCGCGTTCAGTGCGGCCTCCAGATCGAGCTCGGGATCGACCTGCCCGCCGTGGCTGTACAGCAAGGAGTCGAGCCGGCGCAGTGCCACTCTGGCCGGGTGGTCCTCGGCCAGCTCTACGATCAGCAACTCCTCGATCTGGTCGCAGATCTCGGCCCGGTCGCGTTCGCTCAGATCCGGGCTCGGCGACGCCAACGCCCACGCCCGTGCCCTGATCGGCTCCACCGCGTTCGGGCTCACCGCCGCGACGATCTCCGGCCAGTGCTCGGCCAGGACGCGCAACACGGCATGCTCCGACATCTGGTGTCCCTTCCTCCCCTGATCGCTACCAGAGCTGGTCGTCGTCGGCCGGCTCGCCGCTCCACTCCACGCCGAGCCGGGCCGCCTGCGAGCGGGCGGCCGCCAGCAACGGATGGCCCTCGCCGAGCGCGGGCCGGCCGTGCTCGAGCGGGCCGCGGTCGGTGACCATCGCGAGCAGCTTGCCCGCGCCGGCCAGGTCGCCGCGAGCCAGGCAGCGCTCCGCCTCGTCGTAACGGCTCGCGAGCACCGTCGGATGGGTCAGGTCGAGTGCAGCGTGCTCGCCGCCGGCCAGCTCGACGATCCGGCGGTAGGAGTCGGCGGCCGTCCTGTCGTCGCGCTCGGCATCGGCGCACCGGCCGAGCACCAGCAGGCTCCTGGCCAGGCCGGCCGGATCGGATCCGCTCGCAGTCGTCAGCTGGGGCTCGTCGAGGATGACCTTGCGGGCCTGCTCGGCCTCTCCGCGGTTCAGCAGGGCGGCCGCGAGATCGGCGCGGATGCCGCTGCGCAGTGGATCCTCCGGCCGGCAGATGGGGTAGCTCGGGAGCTGGTCCAGCAAGGCGTAGAGCTCGTCGACCGGCTCCGGGCCCGGCTCCGCGGTCGCCCGCGCGACGGCCAGCGTGGCGCGGGCGGCGAACCCGATCCGGAACGAGACCCGGTCGCTGAACCATGGCGTGGTCACCGGCGCGTCCGACAGCAGGCGGATCGCGGTGGCGGCGTCACCGAGCTCCAAGCCGATCCGCGCCAGTAGGACGAGGTCCTGCTGCACCGAGCACCCGGTGTCGACCAGCCGGGCACCGCGGAGCTGGTGTGCCTCCTCGACCTGGTGCCGTGCCTCCAGCGGATGGCCGGCGGCGAGCAGCGCCTCACCGAACCGGACCTGCGCGGACGCCACCTGGACGTTCTGTCCTCCAAGGCGGGTACGCCGGTCGGCGACCAGCCGCTCGGCGCGCTGGACGCCGACCACGACCTGCCCCGAGCTGAACGTGGCCCACGTCAGCTCGTCGTCGGTCTGGCTCAGCCGCCGCCATGCCGGTCCGGCCGCGGTCTCGCCGGACCCACCCCGCTCCTTCTCCCACAGGCGTTTCCGGCTCTGGTGGACCTCGGCGATCCGGTCCCTGGCCTCCACGAAGCGCCCGGACATGCCGGCGAGCCCGCCGAGGTTGTGTTCGGCACGCAGCTGGAACGACTCCGCTTCCTCCGGGTCGAACCGCGCGATGCCTTGCGTGGCCACTTCTTCGGACAGCCGGACGGCCTCGGCCGCTGCGTCGACATCGCCGTAACGCATCAGGAGTACGCCGAGGTGTGCGGCGGCGTCGCACAGCATGCGCAGGTCGGTGTGCTCGGCCCGTTCGCGCGATCTGGACCAGTCGGTGAGCTCGCGCAGCTGGGTGACGAGGGCGGCGCACTCGCGGGCGGCCCGCTCCTGCAGCACGCCCTTGTTGAGCATGGTCCAGACCAGCGTCTCGTTCGCCCAGGCCCGGGCGCGTTCGTGGCCTCGCCGCCGGGTGGCCGTCGCGAGCCCTTGCTCCGCGGTCAGCAGGTCGGAGACCCAGCTGCCGGCGCGTCTCAGCAGGTCGCGTTCGAACCAGTAGGCCGCCAGCCCGTCGGCGATCCGGTCGACCGGGCCCTTGGTGTCTTCGGCCAGCGCGCGAAACGCCAGGTCGGACAGCAGCGTCGCGCTCACGGCGAGCTGGTCGTCGCGTGCGTACGTGACGCTCGCGGTGGCCGCGCTCAGGACCGGCAGCAGGAAGTCGGCGAACGCACTCACCCGGCCGGCGAACCCGGCGGCCGCGACCCGGCCGTACGGACCTTCTGGCCAGGTCGGTGTCGTGGTCTCGACGTCGCGGCGCTTCTCCGAGCTCGCAATGTCGCCGATGCCGGAACGGATCTGGGCGACCAGCGTGCCCTCCGCCCGATGGAAGCCGGCGACCAGGCGCAGCGCCCGGGCCACCAGTGCCTGAGCCTCCAGCAGGGATCCGACGGGCGCGCCGGGCAGCGCGGCGGCCGGTCCAACGCTCTCGAGAAAGTCCTGCCAGGCCTGGAACGCCGCGAGCGCGACGAGCGTGCGGCGGCTGCGCACCTCGTTGTAGAGCCAGACGGCGCTCCGGCCGCCCTTTCGAGCGCTCCGGCCGGCCTCGGGCTCCAGCCGTACCTCGGCGGCGACATCCTCTGCGCGTAGCGCGTGGTAGTCGGTGTGCCTCAGCAGCGCGGCTGTTGCCGCACCGATGGCAGCCAGGCGACCCTCCTGAGCAGGGTTCACGGTTCACCTCGATCCGATCCTTGGGTGAGCCTGCAGGCTGGGCCAGGTCACAGTCTGACAGAGATGTAGAGCTTCGTAAAGATCCAGTTGGACATCGTTGTTTTCTGAGCTACGATTTTCTCCTTCGATCGCAAGACCCTGGGGTGGGGCCTATGAGCGTCGGCAGGGAGCGGGGCAGTCAGCCGCCGGAAGAGCCGCTGACCAGGCGCGAGCGTTGGCGTGCCTGGTGGCAGGCCCGTGGAGATGCCCGGTCCGGCGTCTCCAGCGCGGATCGGTCCTTCGGTTTCGTCCGGCAAGTCATCACCAACGCGAACCGAGAGCAGTACGCGCTCCTGGAGCGCCTGCACGCACGGACTGCCGGGCAGCAGGGCCAGCTTCTGCAGGCGGCCGTGGCGCTGCTGGCCGCGCAACCTCAGGAGCCTTCGGTGAGCGAGGCCGCGGCCGGCGACACCGAGCTCGACACCAAGTCCGCCCGGGCCGACGTCGCCCGGCGCAAGGTCGCGGAGCGGTTCGCCGGCCTGCTGGCTGGTTGGGCGGCCGAGGTCAAGCGCACCTACGGCCAGGCGGAGCAGGTCGTCAACCGCGCCAACACGCTGATCGCCTACCACAACGACGTCTACTCCAAGAAGGCGTCGCCTCGGGGCGGCCGGTCTTCGGCCGGCACGGAGACGGAGGCCCGGCCGCAGGCCGAGGTCATCGTCGACCTGGTTGTCGAAGAGCCGACCAAGCTCATCGCGGTCGCCCGGGTCAAGGACGCCGGCATCACCATCGACTACGCCATCCGCCTGCTCAACCCTGCCAAGAAGTCCAACGGGGGCACCCCATGACCACGTTCGACCCCTGGTCCACACCGACGGCCGGCCGCCCATCGCGTACGCCACTGATCATCGGCGGCGCGGTGGTCGGACTCGTGATCATCGCACTGATCGCGGCGTTCGCCTGGCCGCGCGAGCCCGAGGCCACGGTGGCGTGCGGGGTGGTCGTCGACTCCACCTCGTTCAGCACGCTCGAAGTCAACGGAGAGAACGTCGAACGCGGGCTGATCGAGGACAACCTCCCGAGCGCGATCGAGTCCGCCGGCTGCGAACAGGTCCGGTTCGGCGTAGTTCACGGTTCACCCTCGATTCCCTGCCTGACCAAGGAAATCTCCTTCGTGGCACCGGACAGCTACTCGCCCACGCAGAAGAAGCAGCACAAGGAGAAGCAGAGCAAGCTGGCGATCCGCGAGGCGCTCGAGATGGCGGGAGTGAGCGGCAAGCCGGCCTGCGCGCAGGATCAGACCGACGACAACAACGGCTCGGCCGTGGTCGACACACTGCGCGAAATCACCGACCCGGACAAGCGCCAGTTGTCGATGCTCGTGGTCCTCAGCGACTTCGACGAGAACAAGGCGTTCAAGCTCACACCGGACAAGGTGGTCGAGCCCGGCTGGCGCCGGGACACGATCGCCGATCTCGAGGCGAAGGGCCGGCTTCCCCAGCTCGAAGGCACCACCGTGACGTTCTGCGGTATCGGCGTCGGCATCACTCAGGCGACCAAGCGCCTGGAGGAGTTCAAGACCTTCTGGCGAGACCTGCTCGAGCAGTCCGGGGCCAACGACGTCACGTTCTGCGAGGCATGATGAACCTTCGATTCCGGACGCGCCGGCCGGCCTCGGACAACGACGCCTCGTCCGGGCAGGAGCCACCGGTTCGCACCCAGCCGGTGCCCATCGGCGAGCCGACCACGGAGCTCATGCTCGGCTTGGCACAGCTGCCGTCCGTCGGCCCCGAACCCGATCCGGCGATGGTGCGGCTGAGCGCCGAGCAGACCGGGTTGGGCGACGCTCAGGCGGGTGCGCTCGACGAGTTCAGCTTTCCTGCGGGCAATCGGCTCCCCTACGACGGATGCCTCGACACCGAGGAGCGCGGCGCGCTGGCCGCGAACCGCATCCGCCGGGCCACCGCCGAGCAGATCCAGCACGACCTGAAGGCGAACCGGGCCGGGCAGCTCGCCGCCGCCAGAGCGCAGGAAGCGCAGCTCGCGTCCGACGCCGAAACGTTCCAGGAGCACGAGACCGCCTGCCGCGAGGAGCTCGACGTCATCCAGCAGAAGTCGCGTGGACCGCGCGGAGCCGGCACGTGGGCGGGCGGTGTCGGCGAGCCCGAGCAGCGCCGGCGCCGGCGAGATCTGCTGTTCCTCTTCCTAGGTGGGCTGCTGGTGCTGCTCGACTTCGCACTGCAGCTCGACAGCTTCCTCGACTTCTCGCCTTCCTTGCCGGTCCGCGTTCTCCTCGCAGGCGGTGTCACGCTGGTGATGGTCCTGCTTCCGCACCTCGCCGGCCGCTTGCTGCGCAGCCGGAGCGCACCCGGTGCGGCGGCAGGTGTCGAGCTCGCGGCGGCGATCGGGATCGGCGTGGTGTGGCTGCCGACCGCGTTCGGGCTGGCTCGCCTGCGCGCGGGCATCCTGACCAGAGATTTCGACGGCCCCGGCGGAGTCGCGCCGGCGCTCGACGCGCTCGGAATGGGCTACTCCGCCGCCGTCCTTCTCTTCGCCGGGCTGATCCTGCTCACCGGGTTGTTCGGCTTCGCCTACGGCCTGATGCGCGAGCACCCGGCGATCGCCAACTACCGGAACGCCGTCGCGGTCCGGGTCCGGGCGCAGCAGCACCTCAACGAGGTGCGCAAGGAGATCGCCCGGCTGGAAGCGGTCGAGGAGGAGGAGCTCGAGCAGGCACTGGACGAGGCACACGCGGCCGCGGACCAACGTACGCGGGAGACCTACAGCGGTGGGCGCGCGGCGTACCGGCAGGGTGCGGCCCGGGCGATGGGGCAGCCCGCGTTCACCGAAGCCGCCAGTCACACCGACGAGCCGCATCCGGTTACACCCGAGCCCGCGCCATGATCACGCGCTACTGGCGGGTCGACCAGGGGTACGCCCAGGCGCCGGGGACCTGTGACTACTGCCCGGAGCGGCTGATCGTCTGTCCCGCCTGCCGGGGTCGTTGGCGATCGCCCCGGGCGGCCTGCCGCCAGTGCGGGCTGGGCTTCCGTTGTCCCGTTCACGATCGGCACTGGATCGCGCGATGAACGACTGCGACGCCCGGACACGCCGGCTCGACGAGCTGTTCGAGGAGCTCGGGCATCTGCCCGGCGACGAGCTCATCCACGAGGCCGTCGGCTTGGCGGACCGGATCGTCGGCTGTGACCGGTGCCCGCGGGACCGGGCCTGGGCACTGCTCGCGGCGGGCAACGCGTACACGCTCGGTGCCGGTGCCCTCGACGGTGCCGCGCTGCGAGACCGGGCCGTGCACGCGTTCCGTTCGGCAATCGTCGCGTCCTCTGTCCTGTCCGACGCCGAACGCGATGCCGTACAGCCCCTCGCACACGGGCAGCTCGGCGAGCTGCTGATCGAACGCGCGGAGGAATCCACGCCCGCCGCCCGGCCCGACGTGGACGCCGCGATCGAGTGTCTGGAAGCCGTCCTGCCGCAGCTGGAGGCAGGGTCCGGCGAACGCGACCAGGCGCTCCTCCGGCTCGGCCACGCCTACAGTCTCTGCCAGAACGAGGCGCAACGCCTTCCGCTCCCGGTCGCCGACAAGGTGATCCAGTACTACGGCGAGGTCTGGCCGACGCTCCACCCTGTGGAGGACGAGGGCGTCTACGCCGACGTCGCATGGAGACTCGCCCGGGCGTACTCCGAACGGCTCGAGCAGTGCGCGCCGACCGTCCGCGACACCGAGGGCGCGGTCGAAACCTGGACGGCGGTGTACGAGAGCTGCGCGCGAGCAGGCGAGATCCCCTCGCTCGTCACCGTGTTCCTGGGGTTGGCGCTGAGCTCGCGGGCACAACTCGGGCGGCTGCCGGCCGATCAGCTCACCGGCGATCTCGATCGCGCCATAGAGTTCTTCACGCTCGCGCTGGAGGAGCTCCCCCAGGGCGACCTGCTTCGCGGACACGCCGTCGGCGGGCTCGCCTCCGCGTTCGTCCTCGGCACGAATTGGGGACTCCCGACTCCGCCTGATCGGGCGGAGCGGATCATCCGATCGCTCCGGCAGGCCCTGGCCGACCCGCCGGCGGACGCAACACTGCGCGGCTCTCTGCACCTCACGCTCGGCATGGCGTTGTTCCTGCAGGACTGGACGAACCTCGATCCCGCCATCGAGCAACTGACGCTGAGCGCGGAGAACGCCGTCAGCGGCATTCAGGCCAGCGCTGTCGCCGCACTGGCGGAGGCTCTGCTGATGCGCTATCAGCACCGTGGCGCGCTCGTCGACCTCGACGCCGCGGATCACCACTACGCCGAGCTCCAGGATCAGAGCGGGTTCGCCGCCTGGTTCCCGCCGGCCGAGCTCGTCCTGTTCCGCGTCCGCCGGCTGCAGATCCGGGCGATGCGGCAGGGCGCCCGGCAGCGGCGGGAGGAGCTGGAGAGCACGCTGAACGAGATCCAGGCAGCGCTCGAGGAGCTGCCAGTGGGCCACCCGATCCGGTCTCGGGTGACCAGCGACCTGACCGTCCTGCGGGCCTACGGCGCGGTGAAGTCCGGGAACCTGGACTCGCTGTCCGGCACCACTTCGTTCGCCGAGCTTGCGGAAACTCCCGCTTCCGGCGTGCTGCGTGACCAGGCGGTCATCCGGCAGGCGGGCCTCCGGCTCGTCGTCGCACTGCATCGCGGTGACCGGGAGGAATACCGCGACGTCCTCGCCGAGCTCGAGCGGCACATCGAAACGATGGCGTCCGGGAGCCCGTTCCGCTCCCGCTTCGCCGGCATGCTCGGACTCGGGCTCGTCCATCCGCTCTCCGGTCAACTCCACAAGGGGATCCGCTGGCTGGAGGTGGCTCGCGAAGGAGTCCCCAGCGGGTTCGACGAGCTCCCGGGCATGCTGATCACGCTGGCGGGCGCCTACCGTACGCGCGGGGCCGCGGGAGACGACGCTCGCTGGCGGGAGGCGGCGCACGCGGGGCTGCGCCAGTTCGCCTATCGGGTGCTGTTGCAGACCGGTGCCGAGCGCGGCCTGGTCGTCGCGAGATCTGCGGCCGCCGAGGCGAAGCGGGTCGCCGAATGGTGTGTGGCGGCCGGTGACCTCGGTTCGGCGGTTGGAGCGCTGGAGCTGGGACGCGCGCTGGTCCTGCACTCGTCGACGAGCAGTGCTGTGGTGCCGGATTTACTTGCGGAGAAGGGGCATGCCGACCTCGCGGCCGGGTGGAAGGCGGCTTCCGACCGGACGACGCCGTGGGACGCCGAGCCGACCGGGCTCGGCGGGCTCGCAGCAGGTCTGCCCGAGCTGCCCGACGCACTCCGGCAACGGGTGCTGGACGTGCTGGCCGGGTCCCGTGCGGAGCAACTGCTGCTGCACCCGCCGGACGTGGCCGAGATCGGGGCGGCGCTGCGTAAGGCTGGAGCCGACGCGCTGGTCTACCTGCTGCCGAAGTCAGAGCACACGAGTGGACGTGCCGTCGTCATCTCCGCGCAGGACGGCGTCACGACCCTCCCGCTGCCGGGGCTCGACGTGGATGTGGCCGACGGATACGCCGACTTCGTCGACGTCGTGCACGACATTCGAACGGCCGAAGGGCGGACGAACCGCGAACGCTGGCGGCGCGCGCTCGAGCGGCTCTGCGACTGGGCCTGGCCGGCGGCCGTGTCACCTCTCCTTGCCGAGGTGCGATCGGCCGGCACACCGCACGTGGTTCTCGTACCCCTCGGCCGGCTCGACGCCGTTCCGTGGCACGCCGCCCGGCGCTCGACGGGCGCGGGTGAGGTCCGGTACGCCTGCCAGGACGCCGTTTTCACCTACGCGGCCTCCGGTCGTCAGTTCATCGAGACAGCACACCGTGAGTACCTCCCGTTCGAGTCCGACCCGGTTGTGGTCGGCATGATCGATTTCGGACTGAGGTGGGAGCGACACGCGACCGACTCGATCCGGAACTGCTATCCGAACGCCACCGTGCTGACCGGCGATCCTCGTGGAGCCGAAGGCAGCGCCGATCCGGAAACCGTCCTGACGCACGTGCCGGGCGAGCACAGCAGTGGCGCGTCCGTGCTGCATCTCGGCTGCCATGCCGGTGCCGCGGACCTACCGCTGCACTCGGCCCTGGACCTGCGCGGTGGCAGTCGACTCCAGGTCGACCGCGTCCTCCGGCAGGCCCGCGGCCGGCCACCGAACGCACCGGGCGGCCTGGTCGTCCTGCCCAACTGCACAAGCAACGTCAGCCGATCCGACCACGACGAGGCCCTCACCGTCGCGACCGCGTTCCTGGCGGCAGGCGCGGCCGGCGTGGCGGGAACCCGCTGGCTGGTCTGGGATCGCGCCACCGCACTGATGATGACGGTCTTCCATCACTACCTCACCACGTCACACCCAGCACCGGCGCTCGCACTGCACGCAGCGCAGCTGTGGATGCTCGACCCCAAGCGGACAAAGCCGGACCGGATGACGCCTCGGCTCGCGGAGGCCCTGCATGATCAGAACTTCCGACCCTCCGATATCGAAAACTGGGCCGGCTTCGGCTTTCAGGGTCAAACCAGACCTGTTGACCGATGAAGCCTGTCAGGCTCTTTTCAGAGATGGATATCGCCCGCCGATCGCCATCGCTTTTCCGGCATCGCGGACAACAGGGAGCAACTGTGACCGAGCCGCCCGAACTCGACGACACGCAGCCACCGGTCGAAGCCGCCGACGAGGACCTCGTCCCGGCCCCGGAGGCGCCGGAGACTCTCGAGGGCACGGAGACACCCGAGGCCGCGGAGGAGTCCGAGGCAGCGGAGGAGCCGGATCCGGCGGACGAGCGGTTGCAACGGATCGAGGAGGCGATCGCCGGCGTGGAGGTGGCGCTGCGGGACGCCAACGAGCTGGCCGTGGGCAGGCAGAAGGTGATCGACCGGCTGCACGAGGAGAACCAGCGGTTGCGCACCGGCGAGCGGCAGCTGCTGCTCCGCCCGGTCCTGACCGACCTCTACCGCCTGCACCTCGACCTGCTTCGCCAGGCCACCGCCATGCCCGAGCAGGCCACCCGCGAGCAGGTGGTCTCGCTGCTCGACTCGTTCGCGCACAGTGTGGAGTTCGCGCTGGAACGCTGCGGTGTCCGGGTCGTGCGTCCCAACGTCGGGGACGCGTTCGACCCGCATGCCCACCGCGTTGCCGACGTGACGGCCGCCGACGCGCCCGAGCAGGACGGGCAGGTCACCGGCGTGGTGTCCGCGGGCTACCTCGACACCGTCGCCGAACGCATGCTGGCCACTGCCGTCGTGCAGGTGGCCCGCTGGACCGCGCCCACCCAACCCGAGCCGGAAGCGCCGGAACCCGAACCGGCACCGGCACCGGAAACCGACTGAGATCTCTTCGCACGGAGGCAGGATGTCCGACCAACCCGTCAGCTATTTCGGTATCGACCTCGGCACGACGTACTCCGCGATCGCGTTCGTCGACGACACCGGACGACCGACTGTGGTTCGCAGTCCGTTGACCAATGAGGAGACCACGCCGTCGGTCGTGTTCTTCGAGAACGAGCACAACGTCGTCGTCGGGCGGACGGCGAAGGACGTCGCGAAGCTCTACCCCGACCGCGTGGTCTCGCTGGTGAAACGCGAGATGGGGCGCGAGCGGCAGTGGGAGTTCCACGGAGCCACCTACACCCCGGAGTCGATCTCCGCGCTGATCCTCAAGCAACTCGTCCAGGACGCCGAGGCTTACGCCGGGCGCGAGGTGAAGCAGGTCGTGATCACGGTCCCTGCGTACTTCGGCATGCTCGAACGTGACGCCACCCGCAAGGCCGGCGAGATCGCCGGGCTCGACGTCATCGGCATCGTTCCCGAGCCGGTCGCCGCCGCACTGCAGTACGAAGTCGCGGACCAGGAAGGCCGCACCATCCTGGTCTACGACCTGGGCGGCGGAACGTTCGACACCACCGTGATCCGGGTGACCTCGGACGCCATCGAGGTGCTCTGCACCGACGGCGACCAGAAGCTCGGCGGCGCCGACTGGGACGAGCGGCTCATCTCCTACCTGCTCGACTCGTTCGTCGCCCAGGCGAGCCCAGACAGCGATCCGCGTGACGACGAGCAGTTCATGCAGGAGCTCGCGATCACCGCCGAGGACACCAAACGCCAGCTGTCGCAGGTCGAGTCGCGGCCGGTGGCGATCCGGTTCGCCGGCGCCGCCGCGTTGGTCGAGGTCAGCCGCGAGACGTTCAACGAACGCACCCGCGACCTGCTGGACCGGACGATCGAGTACACCAGGCGCACGCTGGAGAAGCTTCAGGACAAGGAACCTGGCGCCACCATCGACGACGTGCTGCTCGTCGGCGGCGCGACCCGGATGCCCGCCGTCAGCCAGCGCCTGAAGGAAGAGTTCGGCTGGGAGCCGAGGCTGCACGACCCCGACCTGGCCGTGGCCAAGGGAGCAGCGAGGTACGCACTCGGCCGCGCGGTGTGGCACTGGCAGGGCGAGTCCGGCGGCGACGAGAGCCAGGAGCCCACGCAGGCCCAGATCGACGAGCGCATCGACGCGCTGTCGAAACAGATCGGCATCACGAAGGCGGTCCTCGGCAACATCGCCCAGAAGAAGATCACCGGCGTGCTGCCCAAGGCGTTCGGTGTGCGGCTCGTCGACACCGACCAGCCGAACTGGGAGGCAGACCAGCTGGCGGCTTCGTACGTCCAGCATCTCGTGCACGCCGACGAACAGTTGCCGAGCGGTCCGCACGAGCTCGAAGCCCGCACCGTCGTGCAGAACCAGACGGAGATCGAGATCGCGATCTACGAGCAGGCCGGATCGACGGAGAGCCCCGACCTCGCCGACAACAAGGCAGTCGACCACGGCAACGGCATCATCTCGGGCCTGCCACCGCTTCCCGTCCGCTCGCCGCTTTCGATCACGATGAACGTCGACCACGAAGGCCTGCTGTCGGTCCACGCCGTCGAGCCGACCTCGGGCAAGGACCTCACCATCGAGGTTCGCGTCAGCGTGCTGTCGCAGGAAGAGGTCGACCAGGCCCGGGCCAACGTCTCGGCCATCTCAGTGCGGTCGTGACCCATGGCGTTCGATCCCGTCCGTTACGAGCAGGACGTGCTCAAGCCGTTGCGCAGGCGGCAGGGCAAGTTGCCCGACGACCTGCTGGTGAGGTACGCGATCGAACCCGGCATGTCCCGCGACGAACTGAACGCACACCTGCGCAGGATCCGGCAGCTGTGGAACCAGAAGGCCGGCGGCCGCACCGGGCTCGCCCAGGTCTGCCAGCTCCTGCTGAGCGCCGACGAGGAGCTCAGACGCAGGCCGGGCTTCGACCTCGCCGACCCGGCCTGGTGGCAGGCGCAGGTACGAAGCCGCGACCAGCAGCTCAAGCCGGTCTACGAACGACTGGTCGCCGACCTGCGCTCCACCTACGGGCACGCCACGCTGATCACCCGCGACCAGCTGAACCGGATCGCCGAGAGCCTGCCCGAGCTCGGTGCCGAACGCGTGTCGCGCGCGGCCGGCGAGGTCGGGCTGCGGGTGATCGACGCCGTTGAGCTGCCCACCGACAGCGGCCTCGACCGAACCGCCTACCGAACGCTCCAGCAGGAGCTCGCCAAGGCGGGCTCGCGGACAGTCGTCGAGCTCCTGCATCCGGATCTGACCAAACCGTTCGCGATCGCCAAGGGTTTCTCGGTCGACGATGAGCCCGGTCGCCGGCTGGATCCGTCCACCTTGCAGGACAGGACCCAGCGGGCCGAGGCGGTCGCCGACTCGCCGGCCGCCCGCGCCACCAAGAGCGCGCTGGGCATCCTGCGTACCGGCGTGCGCGCGGGCGCCGACCTACGAGTGATCGCGTTGTGCCACATCGTCGACCAGCTGCGAGCAGAACGCCGGCAAGGTCTTGGTGAGGCGCTGCTGGTCAGCAAGGCCACCGCGCTCGGCGTCCTGCGCGACGAGGCAGCGCTGCTGGTGGCGAGCCTTCCGGCCGGCGGCGACGACACCGCGGCACCGGCTCGCGGCCTCCCCCAGATCCAGGACCTGCTGAACGCCGGCAGCCTCGGCGACGCCCGGGCCGTGCTGGCCGCCATGCCCACCGACGACCCGGACTACGCCAAGGCCAAGTCGCTCGTCGACACCGCGCAAGCCGAGCTCGACAGGCTGCTCGCAGGTGCCGCCAGGGCAGTCGAACAACGCCGCGAGGAGGAGGCCGAACGACTGCTCGACCAGGCCGCACGGATCGACTCCGACGACGAGGGCCTCGACCGGTTGCGGCAACGCGTGCCACCAGCACCGCCGCGAGACGTCAGCGCTGCCGCCGCCGGATCCGTCGTACGCCTGGCCTGGCAGGCGCCGCTGTCCCGGGCGGCCGAGGTGCGCTACCGAGTGGTCCGCGCCGAAGGCCGGGCTCCGGTACACGACCAGGACGGCGACCTGGTCGCCGAGACGTCCAGTACGCACGCCGAGGACACCAGAGCGCCGGTCGCCCGCAACCTCAGGTACGCCGTGTTCGCCCGGGTGACGGGGCGGATCGCCTCTCGTCCCGCCACGTCGCCGGCTCTGGTCCTGCTGCCGCCGGTGACCGCGATCGACATCCGCGCCCGGCTCGACCAGGTGACGGGCACCTGGCAGGCGCACTCGCGGGCGACGGAGGTCCTGGTCCGCCGCGGCACCGGCAGTCCACCGAAGCGGCCCGGCGAGGGCAAGCCGATGCCTGTGCACGGCGCCACGTTCACCGACCGCGACGTCACCGAAGGCGTCGAGCACTTCTACGCGATCGCGGCGACCTATCGCGACCCGTCCGGCCGCCAGCTCACCTCCGACTGGACGGTGGTCTCGGCGGTACCCCGCGGCGCGGCCCAGCCCGTCGACGACCTGTCGGTCCAGCCCCTCTCCACCGGCACGTCCACACGGGTGCTGATCTCCTGGTCGGGCGCCGGTGACGTACGCATCCGGCGGGCCGAGCACCCACCGCGGTGGCAGCGCGGCGACGCCGTGTCCGAACGCGAACTGGCGGGCTACGGGCAGGAGGTCGCGGGCATGCGCCGGGTGTCCGAAGGCGGTACGACGCTCGAGGCGGATGTCCCCATCGGCCAGTACGTCTACTCGCCGTTCGCGATCGGCGGCACCGGAGCCGTGCTGGGCACGCCGGTCACGCTCGGGCTCACCAGCCCGGTCACCGATCTCCGCGCGCGCCGGGCCGCGGACCGGGTGACGCTCACCTGGGCCTGGCCCGACGGCGTCGGCATGGCCGAGGTGGTCTGGACGACGCCCGAGCACGGCCGGACCAGCCGGCGGATCAGCCGCGCGAAGTACGAGGAGTCCGGCTGCAAGCTGGACGTCGGCCCGGGCGGGGGCGCCGCACAGGTACGCGCGATCGCGGTCGGACCGCACGGCACGGCCGTCTCGCCGGAGGTGACCGCCACCGTCGAAGGGCTGCCGGCCCGGCTGACCTACACCATCGCGCGGCCGCCGGGGAGGCGTGGCTGGTTCTCGAGGCTTCGGGTGATCACGCTGACCGTCGACCGGGCGTGCCCGGGCCTGGTCGTCGTGTTCGTCGTCGCGCCCGGAAGCGTGCTCCCGATGCGGCCGGAGCAGGGCGACGTGCTGCACCGGCACGAGTTCGAGCCCGGCTCCACCGAGCAGGTCTTCGAGATCGAGCTGCCGGAACGGCTGCGCAAGCCGTACTGGATGCGCTGCTTCGTCGAGCAGCCCGCAGGAGTCAGCGTTGCCGACCCGCCCGTAGCGACGATGAAGGTGTCCTGATGGCCAAGATCTCCTGCCCGTACTGCTATCACAGCATCTCCGGCCATCGCCTGTGGTACCAATGCACCGGTCGCGGCGTCCCTGGCACTCCCGGCTGCAAACCCGAGCGCGACAAGTCCCGGCAGGAGCAGACCGGTTACGCGGTCGACAGCCGGCCCTCGTACCCACCGGCACGGCCGGGACCGTCTCCCAGACGAGCCGCCTGCCCCAGGTGTCACGGCCTGTCCGGCATCCGGGTCTGCCCGGTCTGCCACACGCCGCTGTCCGCGAACTTCGGTGAATCGGCGAGCCCGCTGATCGCGATGGTCGGTGCGAAGGGAACGGGCAAGACCGTCTACCTCACCGTGCTCGCTCACGAGCTGCGGACCAACCTGCGCAAGCGCTTCGGCGCCGACGTCCGGCTCACCGGTGACCGGCAGGGCGGGCTCGACTCGCCGAAGCAGTGGCTCGACCGAAACGTCAACGCGGTCTTCACCGATCACAAGCTGTTCGCACACACCGAGCAGGCGACCAACGGCCGCCGGGAACCTCTCGTCTTCGAGTGGCGACAGGAGCGCAGGCGATTCCTGCTGAGCCGGCTGCGAACGTCCTATCTCTCGTTCTACGACACCGCCGGTGAGGACCTGACCGCTCAGGGCACCGCCCACGACCAGGTCTACCTCGGTGCCGCCAACGCGCTCATCCTGCTGCTCGACCCGTTCATGCTCCCGCAGGCGCAGGACCGGCTGCACCTGCCGGAGTCGGCCATGGTCGCCAACGAGGCGACGATCGACGTCCTCGGCCGGGTGACCGAGATGCTGCGATCCAGCCACGGCATCGGTGGGCGGAGCAGGATCCCGATCCCGGTCTCGGTTGCGTTCGCGAAGATGGACGCGTTCGACACCGTGCTCGACGACGACCACCCGTTGCTGCGGCTGCCTCCCACGGCCGACACCTACGACGAGAGCGCCGGCCAGGAGACCCACGAGCACATCCGCGCGCTGCTCGAGGACTTCGGCGCAGGCGACGTCGACGCCCATCTCCGGCTCAACTACAAGGACTTCCGCTACTTCGCGGTGTCGGCGCTGGGCGCGCAGCCGAACTACGCCGCCGCCGAGGTCGACCGCAACGGCGTGCACCCGTTCCGGGTCGACGAGCCGCTGGTCTGGCTGCTGAGCCGGTTCGGTGTCGTACCGACGCAGGGGGCGCGATGACCGATCGGTTCGAGACGCTGATCTACACCGACTGCGTGCCGGGACAGGGCTTGCGCGGATCGGCCGGCCTGCAGTTCCAGGCTCGTTCGGCAGGCGCCGGACAGGAGGCGATGGCCGTCGTCCAGCGGGCGTTGCTGTACGAGCCGCCCTCGGCCTGGATGCACGAGCGGCGTCCGGTCGCCGACTATCCACCGTCGTTCGCGCACATCTGGGACGGCTACCTCGCCACCGCGGCCGGTGTCTATCTCGGCCGCGAGGCCAACGGCAGCCGCGAAGGCAACCAGTTGACACACAGCATCGTCACCAAGGACCCCGGAACCTACGGACTGGTGCGGCCCGCGCAGCTGTTCGGTGCCTCGTTCTGGACGGACCGGCCGGCCGACGGCACCGAATGCCCTGCTGTGGAGGCCGGTTGGCAGCCCGGACCGCTGGATGCCGAGACCATTCAGGAGTTCGTCCGCGACTCACCCGACGGTGAGCGCCGGCTGGCCGGTCTGGTGACGGCGCTGTCGGTCATCAACGACGCCCAGGCGCAGCGCGTGCAGTTCGTCGCCGCGCAGCCCGAACCCGTGCTGCGCTGGCTGGTCGCCGGCACGCTGCTGCTGCCTCAGCCGCGTGCGCTCGGCGTGGGATTCAAGATCTTCAGCACCAATCCGGCGTACGCCGCGCAGCCTGTGCTGGCAGTGCATCCGGACTGGTACAGGGTCGCGCCCGACAGCGGCTATCTCGTCGCCGATCTGGTGAACGACGACTGGAGCGAGTTTCCGGTCGACCCGGTGGCCGCGGCCTGGGCCCGGTTGTTCTGCTCGGAGGATCCGTACGACGTCATCGATGCGGTCGAGCTGGCCGGGGCGTCGGGGCTGGAACCCGAGCCCGCGCTCGCGCTGGCGATGGCCGCCGTCCTCGGGACCACGCCCGAGCCGGCCCAGGCCGGAGCCGTGGTCGCCTGGCTGGCCGACGGACCGGAGGACCTGCTGTCGGCCTACGGCGGCGCGATCGTCGCCGTGGTCGCGGCCGACGCGCGGGCGTGGTCGCTTCCGATCCTGCGGGAGCTCGACCAGGTGACGCGTACCGGCCGGTTCCAGGACCAGGCGGCCGGGGTGCGCACGGCGCTGCTGATCCGGGAGATCGAGTCCGCCTTGCAGGGCAGGGATTCCGCCGCCGAGCCGGACGAACGCGTACCGCCGTTGATGGGGCGGGTCTGGACCGAGGAGCACGCGGCGCGCGCGGCCGAGCTTGTCGTCGGGGGCCTGGCCAAGGCGCGCGGGCCGGCGTTCGACGCCGTGCTGCGGATCGCCGGCCGGTTCGGGATCCGGCCGTCGCCACAGGAGTACGCCGCGGCGGCGCAGACGTTCGTCGCCGACTGGGCGCTGCATCCGGAACGCTCGTACGACAACACGAAGTGGCCGGACGCCGAGCAGTGGAACGACCGGCTGCGCGACCACCTCGAACGGCAGGTCCAGGAACAGCCGGCCACGAGGCTCCAGATCGGCAAGCAGTGGTGGAGGCGGCTGCTGCCCGACGTCATCGACCCGGACAGCCGGCTGGATCGCGTGCTGGTGGCCGCTGCGGTCGCGGAGAGCACGGGCGAGGAACGCAAGGACCGCATCGCCAACCTGCTGGACCAGGCACGCAGATCGCCGGATCCCCTCGCGGTGCAGAAGCTCTCCTACGCGTTGTGGGAACGGGCACGGCCGACCGCCGAGGAGCTTCGCCTGCTGCGACGGGCGGCACCGCCGGGAACGTCGATCGACCCTCGGCCGGTGGAGCGTTACGTCTCGGTCGAGCACGAAAGGGGCCGGGTGACGACCGAGTTGCTCGCGCTCTGCCACGAGCTCACCGACTCGGTGCTGCAGGCACCGGGTATGGAGGTCGCCGGCCTGCTGGCAGAGGAACAACAGGTGGTCGAACTGTGCCGCCAGCTCCCGCATCGGTACCCCGATCAGTGGGAGGAGGTCTCGGAACAAGTACGCGAGATCTCCCCGGCCGTGCTCCGGCTGAGGCTCGAGGACTTCGTCGCTGCCTTGCGTTCGTCGCATCCTGAAGTAGTCGCCACCGCATTGCTCAGCGCGCGCAAGGAGGTCGCCAGGCCGGCGACGGAGGCACTGGCCGCCGAGGTGCCCAAGACCACACCCGAGGGCGCGGCCTTCGCGTTCACCACCTACCTCTACACGGCGAAGCTGGACGGTTCCGAGCAGTTCTACGCAGGGCTCGTGCAGTGGCTGCGGAAGGCTTCCAAGCCAGACGTGGGCTCCGCCGCCGGCCGGGTCGAACGCCTGGCCGGCAAGAGCGCCAGGCAGCAGTGGAACCGCCTGGCCGACGACAAGGGCCGGCTCCTGGGCAAGCTGCCGCGGATCCGGCTTCCCAAACGGCCGCCGCGGCAGGACGACGGGCGGTGAGCCATGGGATATGTGGCGGCCGGCATCGCGATCCTGATCGGGGTCTTCCTGTACCTCGCGCTGTGCGCGGTGCTCCTCGTCTACGTCGTCTTCCCGATCCTGCTCGCCGCGCTGCTGCTCGGCGCGTTGGGTGGCATCGGGCTGTGCGTCGTGCAGACCATCCGGCTCCTGCTCGACCCGCAGCTGTCCGGAACGCTCCGCGTCGTCACCCCGGACGCCGTGGCGAGCGGTGTGCTCCCGGGCCGGACCCGCAAGGGCCTGCCGCCCAGGGACAGGGCGTGGCCCGGCTACTTCGTCATCCAGATCCGCAACGACTGGGTGGCCGCGGCGGGCATGACCATGCGGTTGACGGGTGCGCTCTGGTCGGCTGCTGTCGACGCGGCAACCGGCGAGGCGGCCATGTATCTGTTGATCTGCTGGCCGCTGACGCTGATCCCGCTCGCGTTCCTCGTCAGTTTCGCGGTCGCCGCCGTGTTCGGCATCCTGCTGGTCGGCGCCGTGCTCGGGCCGATCGTCACCCTCGCGTGGGTGCTCGGATTCCTGGTCGCGGCCACGTTGCGCAGCTTCGACCTCGGCTGGCAACTCGCCCGGCGGGCGCACGCGAGCTGTCCCACCAAGGGCTGCTACCACGTCACCAGGTTGCCCGCGTACAAGTGCTTCACCTGCGGCGAGCTGCACCGCGACCTCCGGCCAGGCGTGCTCGGCGTCCTGTCCCGCTACTGCGCCTGCGGTACGAGATTGCCGACCACGGTCCTGCGTGCGGGCCACCGGCTGCAGGCGATCTGCCAGAAGTGCGGCGCGCCCTTGCACAGTGGGGCGGCGGTGGCCACGGACGTACGCATCCCGGTGTTCGGTGCGCCGATGGCCGGCAAGACCAGGCTGATCATGGCGGGCGCGGTTTCGCTGCGCAGGCTGGCCGCGTCCGACGGCAGCGCCCTCCACACCGAACTGCCGGACGAGCACAGCAAGCAGGCGTACGCGCACTTCGAGTCGACGATCGACAGCGGCACCGCGACCGCGAAGACCGCGCAGGAACCGCCGGCGGCGGTCACCGTACGGCTGAAGACCGGCAGCCGGGAAGCTCTGGTCCACCTCTTCGACGCGGCCGGCGAGCAGTTCGTCGACCAGTACCTCAACGAGGAGCTGTCGTACCTCGACCACTCGAGGACGCTGGTGTTCGTGCTCGACCCGTTCTCGGTCCCGGAGCTACGCGACCAGCTGGCCGGCGGCTTCGACGACGAGCTCGCCGCGGCCGGCGCGGTGCACGACCCGGAGGACTCGTACCAGGTCACCGTGCAGCGGCTGCGGAAGTACGGCACGAAGACCCACCGGCAGAAGCTCGCGTTCGTGGTGTCGAAGGCGGACCGGCTGCTCGGCCTGCCGGTCGCCGACGGGCTCGGCAGCGACTCCGCGGCGATCCAGCAATGGCTGAAGTCCGTTGCCCAGCTGGACAATCTCCTGCTCTCGGCCGAACGCGACTTCGACCAAGTCCGGTACTTCCTGGTCGCGGCGATGGACGCCGACCCGGAACAGCAGACGAGCGCGCTCGCGCCGTTCCAGTGGCTGCTGGCCACGGATGGGATGGCGCTGGGCAGCAGGGGGAAGTCATGACATCGCCGCCCAGCCCGGCACCGCCGCGGGGCTACACCCGCAGCCGGACGTTCCTGGCCATCGTGGTGATGGTCGTGTTCGTGACGGTGGCGGCGCTGGCCGCCATCTTCTTTCTGGCGGACGTGATCACATCGATCGGCCATCTCTCGCAGGGAGTACGGACGTGGTGGGAAGACCTGACCTGACGCTCGGCATCGACCTCGGGACGACGTACTCCGTGGTGGCGACCGTCGACGACGCCGGCCGGTCGGTCGTCCTGCCGAACGCTGTCGGAGAGACCAAGACGCCGTCCGTGGTCTGTTTCGAGTCGCCGGGGTCGGTGCTGGTCGGCAGCGCCGCTCGCAACGTGGCCGCGGCCCTGCCGGATCGTACGGTGGCGTTGATCAAACGGCAGATGGGCGCGGAGAACCTCCTGAGCTTCGACGGTGAGGAGTACACGCCCGAGGCGGTGTCGGCGCTCATCCTGCGGGCACTGGTCGCGGGGACGGTTCCGGCCGCAGGCGCGGACGCGGACGGGCGGGTACGGGCCGTCATCACGGTGCCGGCGTACTTCGGGGTTCGTGAGCGCGAGGCCACGCAGCAGGCCGGCCTGCTCGCGGGCATCGAGGTGCTGGAGCTGGTGAGCGAGCCGGTCGCCGCGGCGATCTACTACAGCCAGATCGATCCCGACCCGCCGGGCACCGTGCTGGTCTACGACCTCGGCGGCGGGACGTTCGACGCGTCGGTGCTGGTCCGGACGCCTTCGGGGATGGCCGTCATCGCGACCGACGGCGACACCGAGCTCGGCGGCGCCGACTGGGACCGGCGGCTGGCCGGCACGCTCTGCTCGGACTTCATCGAGCGGTTCCCGGCGCTGGAGGACGAGATCACCGACGACGAGTCGTTCCTGTCCGAGCTCACCGACCTGGCCGAGCGGGTGAAGCAGGACCTGTCGGCGTCGGAGTCGCGCAGCGTCCGGTTGCGGCGGCACGGCACGTCGGCCGTGCTCGACGTCTCCCGGGAACGGTTCGAGGCGATGACCGCCGACCTGTCGGAGCGTACGTTCCACTGCGTCCGGCGGTTGCTCGGGGTCGCGGCGGCGAAGGGCGCCGGAGAGGTCGAAACCGCCTTGCTGGTGGGCGGTTCGACGCGGATGCCGATGATCGCGGCGGGACTCGGCAAGGAGTTCGGCTGGCGGCCGAGGGCGCACGATCCCGACTTCGCGGTCGCCAAGGGCGCCGCGCTGCGGGCTGCTCAGCTCACGTCGTCCGGGCCGGGTGAACGTGTTCGGCCGGGCGGCTCAGCCGGCTCGGCGGGCTTGGCGGCATCGGTCGGGTCCGTCGTCTCGCGGGGCTTCGGCCTGCTCCTGCACGACAGCCACCACGACGCCGGCGGCAAGGGGATGCTCGTGTCGCACGTCATCCACCAGAACGAGCCGCTGCCGATCGCGAGCCGCGAGTGCGTCGTCGCGACCGTGCTGAACGGCCAGCCCAGCGTCCGGATCCAGGTCTACGAGCAGGCGGGCGCGGTCGAGTCGCCCGTTGTGGAACACAATCGCCGCGTCCTCGACGGCGAGCTGACCGGCCTGCCGCCGGCGCTGCCCGCCGGCTCGCCGATCCGCGTCGTGCTCTCGCTGGGGCTGGACGGCCGGCTGGCGCTGACCGCCGTCGAGCCGCACAGCGGCGCGCGACTGACGCTGGAGGCTTGCATAGAAGGCGTTCTCGACACCGGCACCCGGGACCGGGTGGCGGCCACCTTGTCCGGCTTGACGATACGACACTGACAGGTGAGCTGTGACGAACTGGATCCGACGTAACTACGACGGCATCGGGCCGACGCAGTATCCTCCGGGCCCGCACCTACACGCCGTCCAGGAACCCCATGTCGGCAAGGTGTTCCTCTGCATCGACGTCAGCGGCTCGATGTCGACGACCGATGCCGGTCGCTCCCGGCTGGACCACGCGGTCGCGGGTGCGCGGCAGTTCGTCCAGGAGGCGCACGGCGCCGGCTACGACGTCGGCCTGATCCTCTGGGACACCGGCATCCATCGTTTCGTACCGCTGTCCAGCACACCCGAACCAGTGCTGGACGCGCTGGACGCAGCCGACATCGGCGGCGGCACCAACGTGACGCCGGCCTTGCGGAAGGGCACTCACGAGCTCGGGTCGCTCACCGGCGACCGCGTCCTCGCCATCTTCGGCGACGGCGACCTCGGCCCGGTCGAGCCCGCGCTCGCCGCGGCCCGGGACGCCGCCGCGCAGGGAATCCGCATCGTCGTACGAGGTCTCGGCGAGGCCTCCGCACGCAGCCTGAGCAGGCTCGCCACCGACGCGACCGACAACGCGGTCATCGACCGGACCGACGAGATCCAGCGAGGGATCGCCGGGATGGCCACGTCCGTCGTCTCCAGGCGACGGCCGGGTTGACCATCCCGGACAGCTCCGCGCGAGCTACCATCGGCGACAGGAAACATGTTTCCGTCTGGTGCCGTACAGCTTCGAGGAGTGCTACCCGTGCCCACACCCACACCCGACCGCCGTGACCGAGGGCCGGTCGATCCGACGACAGCCGCCGGCAGTCACGTCGTGCCGTTGCCGCTCTCGGCCGTCGAGCTCACCGCGGGCTTTCTCGCTCGCCTCCAGCATGCCAACGGCACCGTCTCCATTCCTCGCGGTGCCGAGCACCTGGAGCATGAGCGCGCCTGGCCGAACTTCGACAACGTGGCCGCCGGAACCGTCGGCGCGGACTACCACGGGCCGTGCTTCGAGGACGGAGAGGCGTACAAGTGGCTGGAGGCGGTGGCCTGGGAGGCCGGCCGTACGCAGGACCAGCAGTTGCGCGACTGGCTCACCGGCTACTCCAAGCGCATCGGCGCCGCACAGGCCGATGACGGCTACCTCAACACGTTCGTCCAGGCCGGCAAGCGAGCGCAGCGGTACGAGCGGCTCGCCTGGGACCACGAGATCTTCAACATCGGCGCGCTGATCCAGTCCGCCGTGGCGCAGTTCCGGGCGACCGGGCAGACCGAGCTGCTGGAGACCGCGACCAGGGCGGCCGACCACCTGCACCGTACGTTCGGCCCCGGAGACGGCCGGCTGCACGGCGCCTGCGGCCATCCGCTCACCGAGATGGCGCTGGTCGAGCTCTACCGGACGACCGGCGAGCGCCGCTACCTCGAGCTCGCGACGTACTTCGTCGACGTGCGCGGGCAGGATCTGATCGACCCGCGGCACGGGTTCGGCGACGCGTACCACAGCGATCGCCTCCCCGTACGCGAGACGACGGTGCCCGAAGGCCATGCCGTGCGCGCGGTCTACCTCGCCGCCGGCGCCACCGACGTCGCGGTCGAGACCGGCGACGCCGAGCTGCTCGGCGTACTCGAGACGCAGTGGCAGAACATGGTCGACCAGAAGATGTACGTCACCGGCGGACTCGGAGCGCGCTGGGAGGGCGAGGCGTTCGGCGACCCGTACGAGCTGCCGTCCGACCGTGCGTATGCCGAGACCTGCGCGGCGATCGCCGGCATGCAGTGGAACTGGCGACTGCTGCTGGCGACCGGCGACGCGAAGTACGCCGACCTGTGGGAGCGGCAGTTCTACAACGCCGTGCTACCCGGCGTCGCGCTGGACGGCGACTCGTACTTCTACGCCAACGCCCTGCAGGTGCGCGAGGGCGCGGTGGCCACCGACTCGCGGATGGCGGCGGGCGGGCGGCACCCGTGGTTCGGCTGCTCCTGCTGCCCGACCAACCTGATGCGTACGCTCGCGAGCCTGCAGGCCTATGTGGCGACGTCGACGGCCGGCGGCGTGCAGCTGCACCAGTACACCTCGGCGACCGTACGCGCGGAGGGTGTTTCGCTCGAGGTCGAGACGGACTATCCGTGGAACGGCCAGATCGTGGTGACCGTACGGCAGTCGCCGGCCGAGCCGTGGTCGCTCAGCCTGCGCATCCCGGCGTGGGCCGACGGCGCCACGATCGACGGCGGCCGGGTCGCGGCCGGCGGCTACGCGATGGTCGAGCGCGCGTGGTCGCCGGGCGACCAGGTGGTGCTCGACCTCCCGATGCGCCCGCGCTTCACTGTCGGCCACCACCGTTCGGACGCCACCCGCGGCTGTGTCGCGATCGAACGGGGGCCACTGGTCTACGCGGTCGAGCAGATCGACCAGCCCACCGGCGTCTCGGTCGACGACCTGCGCGTCGACCCGGCCGCGCTGCAGGAGGAGTACGACGACCAGTTGCTCGGCGGCGTACCGGTGGCGATCGCCCGCACGCCCGACGGTCAGCCGGTCCGGGCGATCCCGTACTTCAGGTGGGCCAACCGCGACCTCGGCCCGATGCGCGTCTGGCTCCCAGCCGCCCGACCCAGCCGCCCGCCGCCGCGAATGACCACGTTAACCACGTAATTGGCGGGTTAACCACGCCCCGGGACGTGGCGAAGCACCCACTGGCGTGGCGAAGCGCGAATCACGTGGCGAAGCGCGAATGACCACGTTAACCAGCCAAAGCCGTGGTTAACGTGGTCATTCGCGGGCGGCGGCATGGGCGGCGGCATGGGCGGCGGCATGGGCGGCGGCATGGGCGGAGCCCGTTGCGGGCGGTATCAGGTGACGTCGTCGGTGGAGCCGCGGACGACCAAGCGGCACGGTACGTGTTCGCGGCCGGAGTGAGGGCTGCCCTCGATCGCATCGAGGAGGTGTTGGGCGGCCACCCGGCCCACCGCCGACAGGCCGAGGTCGACCGAGGTCAGCGGTGGGCGGGCACCCGTCGCGATGAACTCCCAGTTGTCGGTGCCGATCAGCGCAACGTCCTCGGGCACTCGGCGGCCGAGCTCGCGGAGGCTGTCGCCCACGCCGCGGGCCAGCACATCGCTGCCGCAGTAGATCGCGTCGACGTCGGGGGCCGAGCGCAGCAAGATGTGGGTCGCCTGCCGACCCCACGCCTCGGTCCACTCGCCGTAGACCGGATCGGCCACGAGCTCGAGGCCCGCGCCCGCCAACGCCGACGTCAGCCCGGACGCCCGCCTCCGGGCGGCGTCGAACCATTCCGGCCCGGTGATGTGCCCGATCCGCCGCCTGCCCAGCCGGATCAGGTGCTCGCCCGCCACCCGCCCGGCCGCCACGTCGTCGACGACCACGGAGCAGTCCGACGGGTTGGACGACGGCGTCAGCGCGTAGACGACCGGCACGTCCCCGCGTAGGTCCAGCGGCGGCCGCTCGTTCGACGACCGGCCCGTCACGATGAAGCCGTCGACCCGGCGCCCGAGCAGGACGTCGACGTAGTGCTTCTCCCGCACCGGGTCGTCGCGGCTGTCACAGAGGAACACCGAGATCCGCCCGGCACCGAGCGCGTCCTCCGCCCCCAGCATCACCGGAACGCTGAACCGCTCGAAGCTGTCGGTCGTGATCAGCCCCACGGTGTAGCTGCGCCGCTCGAACACGCTCTTGGCCAGCGCGTTGGGCCGGAAGTCGACCTCCGCGGCGGCGGCGAGGATCCGTTCCCTGGTGGCAGGGCTGATCTGGCCGGTGCCGTTGAGCGCCTTCGACACCGTGCCGGGCGAGACGCCGGCCCGGGCCGCGACATCGCGGACCGTCGCACGCCTGGCCGACGACGGTGCGGGACGTTTCGCCACCTGGTGCCCTCTCACTCTCGGACGTGTTTCCGGAAACACCCTACTCGCATCCGATCACGATCCCGTTACATCGAACGCGGGTCTTGACGCCCTCGACCTGGTGGGCATACATTCAGGCAACATGTTTCCGGTGTTTCCGTTTTCGTCGGACCCAAGCGAACAAGCGCGGTGAGACACAGATGCCACTAAGTCGACGCGAGCTCCTCCGGCTCGGCGGCCTCGCAGCCACCGGCTCCGCCGCCCTCGCCCTGACGGCGGCCTGCAACGGCAAGTCGCTGGGCGAGTCCGGCAGTGCCGGCGACAAGACCATGCAGTTCATGTTCTGGGGCTCGACCGCCGAACAGAAGGCGATCAGCCAGATGCTGGCGCAGTTCAAACGCGAGCGTCCCGAGATCACCGTCAAGCCGCTGTTCACACCGGCCGACTTCGACACCAAGCTGAACGCGCTCGTCGCCGGCAACCGCGCACCGGACCTGACGTACATGAACGCCGGCATGGGCTATCGCCTTGCCGAGCAGGGAAAGCTCGTCAACCTATATCCGTACTTCGACAAGTATCCCGACCTCGCCAATCGCCTGCCCGGCACGTACTTCTGGTGGGACAAGGGCAAGACGTTCGGTACACAGAGCGCCAACGAGTCGATGCAGCTGTTCTACAGCAAGGCCGCGTTCAAGGACGCCGGCATCGACCTGCCGCCGGCCGAGGCGGCGAAGGCCTGGAGCTGGGACACGTTCGTCGAGCACGCCCACCAGCTCACGCATGACCAGAACGGCAGGACGCCGGACCAGAACGGCTTCGATCCCAAGCGGATCCGCCAGTACGGCACGTCGATGAACTGGTGGCACGGTACGTGGTATCCCCTGCTGCTCAGCAAGGGCATCGACTTCGCCGACGAGACCGGCAAGAAATCGCTGCTGGACACCCCAGAGGCGATCGAGGTCTTCCAGAATCTCGCCGACCTGATGTACGAGCACCGGGTCGCGCCCACGCCGACCCAGCTGGGCAACAACGCGCCGAGCACCACCGTCCAGCTGAAGACGCGCAGGATCGCGATGGTCGTCGACGGCCAGTGGACGCTGCTCGACCTGTCGGAGGGCGACCTGGAGTTCGGCATCGGCGTGCTGCCCAGCCACGGAACGCCGATGACCACGACGATGGGCGGCGCGACCGCGATCTTCGCCTCGACCAAGCACGAGCAGGAAGCCGTCGAGCTCTATCTCTTCCACGACGATCCCAGGCAGGTCGACCTGTTCGCCAACGGGCTCTGGATGCCGCTTTCGACGAAGTACTACACCGACCAGGCCGCGATCGACAGCTGGACGAAGAACGACGCGCACCCGCCGGAGTTCCGTACCGCGGTCGTCGACTACACCCTCAAGAACTCCAAGGTCACCTGTTACCAGCGGCTGAAGAACATCGACGCGATCGACAAGGTCGTCACGCCGGCGCTCCAGGTCGTCCAGCAGGGCAAGCAGAAGGCCGCCGACGTACTCCGGCCCTTGGCGAAGAAGCTCAACGGAGGGCTGCTGCAGGGCAGCTACCCGTCCGACGCCTCATGACGGTCGTCAACAAGCAGTCGGGCCTGGCCCGGTCCGAACGGTGGTGGGGCGTCCTGCTGGCGCTACCGGCGATCCTCGGCTTCCTGCTGTTCACGGTCGGCCCGATGGTCGCGTCGTTCTTCTTCAGCCTCACCGACTGGATCGTCGGTGGCACGCCGGAGTTCGTCGGCGTCAGGAACTACCAGCACCTCGCGCACGACGAGCTGTTCTGGAAGTCGCTCGGCGTCACGACGTACTACACGCTCGCGTCCGTACCGCTGGTGCTGATCGTCGGCTTCGTCGTAGCCCTGCTCGTCAACCACGGCTTCAGTGGGCGCTCACTCTGGCGCACGATCTACTACCTGCCCACGCTCGTGCCGGCGATCGCGAGCGCCGTGCTGTGGATCTGGATCTACAACCCCGACTTCGGCCTGCTCAACAGCGTGCTCCGCGCCGCCGGACTGCCGACGTCGAACTGGATCTACAGCGAGACGATGGCGGTGCCGTCGCTGGTGCTGATGAGCACGTGGGGCTTCGGCAACGCGATGGTCATCTTCCTGGCCGGCCTGCAGGGAATCCCAGGGCATCTGTACGAAGCGGTGTCGATCGACGGCGGCGGAACCTGGGCGCGGTTTCGCCATGTGACGTTGCCGTTCATGACGCCGACCATCTTCTACAACCTCGTCACGGGCGTGATCGGCACGTTCCAGGTCTTCAACCAGGCTTACGTGATGACGCAGGGCGGACCGAACAACGCCACGCTGTTCTACATCTACTACCTGTACCGAACGGCGTTCACCGAAAGCAACATGAGCTACGCCAGCACGCTGGCCTGGGTGCTGTTCTGCATTGTCCTGGTCATCACCGTGCTGCTGTTCCGGAACGCCAGGCGCTGGGTCTACTACGAGATGGGCGGTGCGCGATGAGTGTCCTCACGCCCAACCGCACGCGGCAGACCGTCGGTCAGGCGGTCCTCTGGGTCGTGCTGCTCGCCGGCGCCGTGCTCATGCTGGTTCCGTTCGCCTGGCTGGTACGCAGCGCGTTGATGAGCGACAACCAGATCTTCGTCGCGCCGCCGGAGTGGCTGCCCAACCCGATCGCGTGGTCGAACTTCTCCGGTGCGCTGACGGCCCAGCCGTTCCTGCGCTACTTCACCAACACGATGATCATCGAGGTCTTCGTCGTCACCGGCACAGTGCTCACCTGCTCGCTCGCCGCGTTCAGCTTCGCGCGGCTGCGCTGGCGTGGCCGCAACCTGGTCTTCGGACTGCTGCTAACCGGCGTGATGCTGCCGTACGCCGTGACGCTGATCCCGACCTTCGTGATGTGGGGCTACCTCGGCTTCCTCGACACGTTCGTGCCCCTGACGGTGCCGGCGTGGTTCGCGGGCGCGGGCGGCGGCGTGTTCAACATCTTCCTGCTGCGGCAGTTCTTCCTCACGATCCCGTTCGAGCTCGACGAGGCCGCCTACATCGACGGCGCCACACCGTGGAAGGTCTTCTGGACGATCGTGTTACCCAACGCCAAACCCGCGATCGTGGTCGTCGTCATCTTCACGTTCATCGGAGCGTGGAACGACTTCCTCGGCCCACTGCTCTATCTGAGCGACGAGTCGCACTTCACGCTCGCGCAGGGCCTGGCGACGTTCCAGAGCACCTACACCGCGCAGTGGGGCTACCTGATGGCAGCGTCGCTCGTGGTCATCCTGCCGATCATCGTGCTGTTCTTCGCCCTGCAACGCTATTTCGTCGAGGGCGTCACCCTCACCGGCGTCAAAGGCTAGTTACCCGCGTCTCCTTGTGCAGCGCCTCGATGTTGTTGCCGTCGGGGTCGCTGACGAACGCGCAGTAGGCGCGGTACTCCGGCCAGAAGCGCGGCTCGTGCCGCGAGACACCGCCCGCCTGGACCGCGGCCGCGTAGAACGCGTCTACTTCGTCGCGGCTGTCGGTGTCGAACGCGATGTGCACGCCCCTGGTCACGAAGGACTCGTCGGGCGCCGGATCGAAGGCCAGAGAGGGGGTGTCGGCGTCGCGATGCCAGTACTCCGCCATTCCATCGGCGTCGAGGCCCTGGATGATTCCGAGCGGTGCGAGCGCGGCGGTGTAGAACCGCTCGCTCGCCTCGAAGTCGGAGACGAACATCCCGACGTGATGAATGAAGTGGGCCATCAAACGTCCTCTCCTGCGAAGGCGAGCAGCACCTTACTCGACCGGCCGGCATCGGCCGCTTCCTCGAACGCCGCGACGACCTCGCCGTACGGGAAGACCGACGTGACGATCGGCGCGAAGCGGCCGGCCTCGCGCTGGATCAGCGCCAGCGCGGCCGGCAGCTCGTGGAAGAAGCGACTCGACCCGGTGAGCGTCAGCTCGCGGCCGACCTCCAGGTGCAGTGGCGCGGTGACACCGGTCGCCGGAAGGTGTCCGACGTTGACCAGCACACCGCCCGGACGCAGCGCCCCCAGCGCACTGCTCACGCCCGCCGCCGAGCCGGAGGACTCGACCGCCACGTCGACGATCGGGAGCGGCTCGTCGCCACCGGCGCGGACGACCCTCGAAGCGCCCGCGCGCCGCGCGACCTGGATCGGGTGGTCGAACAGGTCGGTCGCGGTGACCGTCGCCGCGCCCAGCGAAGTCGCCAGCGCGATCGACACCAGGCCGATCGGCCCGGCACCGACCACCAGCACGTCCGCACCCTCGAGCCGGAAGCCCAGCCTGCCAAGGCGATTCAGCCCGTGCAGCGCGATCGAGGCGGGCTCGGCCAGCGCCGCCGTACGCAGGTCCAGGCCGTCCGGGATCGTGACCAGCCGGCTCGCTGGAACGACCATCCGCTCGGCGAAACCGCCGTCGGTGTGCGGTACGCGGGCCGCGCTGCCGAGGTAACGCAGCTCCGTACAGAGGTTCTGCTCGTCGTGCAGGCAGTAGGCGCAGCGGCCGCACACCTGCGCCGGGTGCACGGCGACCCTGGTGCCGGCGGCCGGACCGGATCCGTCCGCGGCGGGCGAGTCGACGACGCCGACCACCTCGTGGCCGAGCACCATCGGAGCCCGCAGGACCGACTCGCCCACCTGGCCGTGCTTCCAGTAGTGCAGGTCGGAGCCGCAGATCCCGCCGTAGGCGATCCGCACGATGGCTTCGTCCGGCCGCGGCGACGGCAGCGGCCGGGTCTCGATCGTCAGCGCGCCCGGCCCGGAAGCGATCACTGCCTGGGTTTCCACTCAGATCACCGCCGTCATTCCGCCGTCGACGTAGATGACCTGGCCGTTGACGTAGTCCGAGGCGGACGACGCCAGCCAGACCGCCGGCCCGACCAGGTCCTCGACGCTCCCCCACCGCCTGGCCGGCGTACGCCCGGTGATCCAGCCGGTGAACTCCGGATCGGCGACCAGCGACGCGTTCAGCTCCGTCGCGACGTAGCCGGGCGCCAGCGCGTTGACCTGTAGCCCGGACGGCGCCCACTCCGCGCACATCGTCCGGGTGAGCCCGGCCAGGCCGGCCTTCGCCGACGCGTACGGCGCGATCGACGGCCGTACGATCGCGGTCATCACCGAGGCGACGTTGACGATCTTGCCGCTGCCGCGCTCGAGCATGTGCCGCGCGAACGTCCGTCCGACCACGAAGCAGCTGGTGAGGTTGACGTCGATCACCTGCCGCCAGTCGTCGACCGACAGTTCGGTCAGCGGTCCGCGCAGCTGGATACCGGCGTTGTTGACCAGAATGTCCGGACATCCGTACGACGCGATGATCTCCTCGCAGGCCCGCTCGACCGCCGCGACGTCGCTGACGTCGAACGCCCGCGGATGGAACGTGCCGCCGTCGACCTCCGAACGCAGCTCCTCGGCCGTCGCCTCGAGCCGGGAGGGGTCGCGGGCGTTCAGCACGACGTGTGCGCCGGCCTGGGCGTACCCGCGGGCGATCGCCCGGCCGATGCCACGGCCCGAGCCGGTCACCAGCGCGAGCTTTCCGGTCAGATCGAACCTGTTGGCCAGGTTGGACATTCGGTCAGTGCTCCCCTGCTTGTGAGCCGAGTACTTCCACGCGCGTGGCCCGAACCAGCGCCGCCGCCGACGCTTCCGCGGCCGCCGGATCCAGGGCGGCGATGGCCTGGACCACTCGTTCGTGCCGGTTCAACGATGCCCCGGTGTCGGCGGTGAACAGCTGACGGCGGTCGGAGTAGCGGGCGTGCAGCGTCGCGACCAGAGTTTGCACGAGCTGGCTCAGCACGGCGTTCGCCGAGCCCTCCAGCATCGTGCGGTGGAACGCGGTGTCGGCCGCGACGAACCCCCGGCGATCGCGAGCGTCGTACGCCGACCGCATCGCGCGGAGGTGCTCCCGTAACTCGTCGGCGAGGGCCGGCCCGGCACGCGGTGCTGATTTTTGGGCTGATTTTTGGGCTGACTTCTGGGCTGACCTTTGGGCGGCGAGCCGGGCGGCCGCCGGCTCGACGGCCTCCCGCAGCGTGAGCAGCTCATCCAGCTGCACGTCGGCGTCCGGCCCATCGGCCCGCCAGGCGATCACGCGCGGGTTCAGCAACGCCCAGGCCGACCGCGGCTGGACGAGTGTTCCGACCTTGTGCCGCGACCGGACCATGCCCAGCTCCTCGAGCGTGCGCAACGCCTCACGCACGACCGACCGGGAGACGTCGTAGTCCGCCTCGAGCAGCTCCCGCGAGACCACGGCACCCTCGGCCAGCTCGGCTCCGGCGATCCGGCGACCGAGCGCGTCGACGAGCTGCGCGTGCAGGCTGCCATTGACGTCCACAAAGATATGATTAAACATATCAATCATGCAGTCAATCAGCGTCCACGTGGATGCCCTGCCCAACCGCGGGCGGCCGTGCGCGACCAACACCTCCACGAATCCGCTGAATGTGGCGCCGCGGTCGTTCCGCGTGAACGTGGAACCCGGCTCGGTCAGCTACACGTTCGAGCCGTACTCGTACACGGCTCTGCGGTTCGGAGCTGCCCGATGAACGCGGTCGGGGTCGCGCTGGTGGGGTGCGGCGCGATGGGCGAGATCGTGGCGCGCGAGGTCTACCCGTCGGTCACCGCGGACGGATCCGCCGAGCTGGTCGCGGTCGTCGATCCCGACGAGGCGCGGGCGGCAGCGGCTGCCGAGGCGTCCGGCGCACGGGCGTACCGGACGCTCGGAGACGCATCGGCTGCCGAGCGGATCGACGCGGTTGACGTCCGGGTGCCGCATCACCTGCACGCCGCGGTTGCGCTGGAGGCGATCGGCCACGGCCTGCACGTGCTGGTCGAGAAGCCGCTGGCGACGACGTTCGCCGACGGGCGGCGAATCGTCGACGCGGCAGCGGCGGCCGGCGTCGTGCTCGCGGTGGCCGAGAACTATCCACAGCTTGGCGCTGTCCACAGGGCGCGCCAGGTGTTGGCTGACGGCAGGATCGGCGAACCGCTGGCGATCCAGTGCACGCGCGCGTTCCGGGTCGACGGGGTGTGGGTCCGCGACGGCTGGCGGGAGAGCGGTGGACCGTCCGGCGGTGTCCTGCTCGACCAGGGCACGCACCAGGTGAGCCTGCTCCGCCAACTCGGCGGACCCGTCACCTCCGTGGCCGCGACCCGATCCGCGTCCACCGGTGAGTCGCTCGACACGCTCCTGCTCACGTTCCGGCTCGAGAGCGGCGTCGTGGCGCAGTCCGTCCTGACGTGGCACAGTCCCGGTCCCTGGGACCAGCCCGAGGCGACGGTCTTCGGCTCCGCGGGCCGGCTGGACGTGGTGGTCGACTACGAGCAGGACAAGGGCGGTTGCGTCACGTGGACGCCGGACGGCGTGGCGCGCGAGGGCGCCGAGAACTACTACGGCAGCCACGTCTCGATCGTCACCGACTGGATCTCGGCGATCCGGGCCGGCCGGCAGCCGCTCGTCACTGGTCAGGATGGCCTTGCCGACCTGGCCGTCGTCGTCGCCGCGGCCGAGTCGCTCGCAACTGGGGGTAGCTTCGTGATGGTCAACCGTGGTTGAGTAGGCGGCGTGTCGGAGGGATGGATCGACCGTTACCGGCTGCAGGAGCTACTGAGCCGTGGCGGGATGGGCGAGGTCTGGCGCGCCGAAGACGAAGTACTCGACCGTCCCGTCGCTGTCAAGCTGCTCTACGAAGACCTCGACGCCTCGCCTGACAGGGAACGTTTTCTCCGTGAGGCCAGGGCGGCGGCCCGGCTCGCCCATCCCAACATCGTCGCCACGCACGACGTCGGGGAGTGGGACGGCCGGCCCTACCTCGTCATGGAGTTCCTGCAGGGACGCACGCTCGCCGAGGAGCTCGAAGAACACGGTCCGTTCCCGATCGAGGCGGTCCGCGAGCTCGGAGCACAGGTCGCGGCCGCGCTGGAAGGCGCGCACGAGGCCGGCATCGTCCACCGGGATCTCAAGCCCGCCAACCTGATCCTGACCTCGGACGGCGAGCTCAAGCTCATCGATTTCGGGTTGGCCTGGCTGCTCGACGAGTCGAGCGAACGACTGACTCCGGCCCACACGGCGATGGGCACGGTCACCCACCTCGCGCCCGAGCTGGCGATCGGCGGCGCGGTGGACGAGCGCAGCGACCTTTACTCCTTGGGATGTGTGCTCTACGAGCTCGCCTGCGGCCGGCCCCCGTTCCAGGGCTCGATGGCCGCGATCGTCCTCGGCCATGTCCAGGACGAACCCGATCCGCCGTCCACGCTGCGTCCGGACATCCCGGCCGACCTGGAGTCGCTGATCCTGCACCTGCTGGCGAAGGAACCCGAGCATCGGCCCCCGGACGCGGGGGAGGTACGCCGCCGGCTGCTCGGCGTCTCCGGATCGGGCCAGATCAAGACCATCGTGATTCCTCAACCCCGCAACGAGGTCGCGCCAGTCACCAGGCGAACCGCGGGCCTTCTGGTCGGTGGGCTGGTCGTCGCGGTCGTCCTCGGCCTGCTGGTCTGGTGGGCACTGCCCGGCATCGGGCAGGGCTTACGGCTCGCCGTACCGGCCGAGGCCAGCACGCCGTCGCGCTCCGCCACGCACCAGCCGAGCCGGTCCAGGCCCGTTGCCGAGCCCGAGCGCCCGGAATCACGGACCCACACCCCGGCGAGGGTGGCTCCACTAGGCTTGCCGGCAACGGAGGAAGCCCACCCGACCGAAAAGGCCGACAATGGCGCGAACGTACCAAGTCAACGCCGTCAACCGCATGGCCAACCGGGTGTTCGCGGCCATGATCCGGCGCGGACGAGGCAACCCGTACCGCCACCTGCTGACCGTGGCGGGCCGCAAGACGGGAACCCCGCACACGACGCCGGTCGACATCATGCGCGACGGTGACCAGCGCTGGCTCGTGGCGGCGTACGGCGTGACCAACTGGGTGCGCAACGCGCGAGCCGCCGGCGAGGTCGTCGTCAGCCGCGGCGGACGTGACGAGAGGCTTCGCGCGATCGAGCTCGGGGCGGAGGAAAGCGTTCCGGTGCTGCGGCAGTACATGCGCGAGGTACCGATCACGCTGCCCTACTTCGACGTCCGGCCGTCGTCCTCGGACGCGGAGATCGCCGCGGAAGCAGGGCGGCACCCTGTCTTCCGGCTGGAGGCCGTCTCGTAGGTTGGGGTCTCGTGAACGAGATTCTCTCCGGTGGTTACAACTCCAGCCCGGTCCGCGAGGGCGCGACCGTGGTCCGGCAGGCCGGGCCGTGGACGCCGAGCGTGCACGCTCTTCTACACCACCTGCGCGAGTCGGGCTTCGATCGCGTGCCGGAGCCGATCTCGCTCAGCGCCGACGGAACGACCGAGACGCTGGGGTACGTCGAGGGAACGGCCGGCACGTATCCGTTGACGGTGGAGCAGCGGTCGGAGGAGGCCCTGGTCGATGTCGCGCAGACGATCCGCGCGATGCACGACGTGACCGCCCGCTTCGCGTTTCCGGTCGACGCGGTGTGGCAGGCCCGCACCAGCGTGCCGACCGAGATCGACTGCATCGGGCACAACGACCTCGGGCCGTACAACCTGGTCTACGACGGCCCGCGGGTCGCCGCGATCATCGACTGGGACTTCGCGGCGCCGTCGTCTCGGGCCTGGGATCTCAGCTACGCCGCGCATCGCTTCGTTCCGTTGTCGGCGCCGGTGTCGGCGCGCGCGTTCGGCTTCGACCCGGTGCCCGATCAGGGCGCGCGGCTACGGCTGTTCGCGGAGGCCTACGGCGGCGAGATCCCGCCTGCCGAGCTGCTGGACCTGCTGGTCGTCCGGCTCGGCTCGATCAACGCCACCATCGAACGCGAGATCCGGTTCGGCAACCCGGAGTTCGACCGCCAGCGCGACGAGCGCCACGGCGACGCCTACCGGCAGGACATCGCGTACATCCTGGACAACCGCGAACGCCTGCTGGGCTAGCGCGGTGCGTCCCGGCTAGCCGGCCGGTTGCGAGGGGTCGTCGCGCCAGCGGGCGCGGAGGGCGAACGCCGCCGCCTTCGGCCGGCGGTCGCGGGTGAAGACGCCCTTCTTGTTGCCGTCCACGCGGAAGATTCCCGGTCCGGTGGCGAAGTCGGCGAAGTTCCAGACCTGCTCGCCGGCAACCGCCTCAACGCGGTCGAAGACGCGGTGGTACATCGCGAGCAGATCGGCCTGGTACTCCTCGCTCCACGGCGCCGGCACAGTGCTGTGCAGGCCCGGACAGGTGTCGGCGCCGTACTCCGTCATGACGATCGGCTTGTCGTACTTCTCGGCCCACTGCCGAAGCTCCGCCTCGAGCGCCACCTCGGCAGACGCGAGGTCGCCGGTGTTGACGTACCAGCCGTAGTAGCGGTTGAGCAGGACGACGTCGAACAGGTCGGTGATCACGCACGTGTCGGGCGTGGCCAGCATCATGTTCACGTACGCCACCGGCCGGGTCGGGTCGAGGCGACGGGTCTCCGCGGCGAGTGGGGCGAAGTAGTCGCGGGCTTCCGGCTGCACGGTGTCGGGCTCGTTCGCGATGCTCCACAGCACCACGCTCGGATGGTTCTTGTCGCGCGCGACGAGCTCGCGCAGCGCCTGCAGATGCGTGCGTTGCGCCGCCTCGCCGATCGTCTCCGCGGAGTACGTCGGCTTGGGCCGGCCTCCGCCCAGGATGCCGCCGCCGATCGCGAGGTTGAGGCCGACCGCCGCCGTCTCGTCGATCACGACGATGCCGTGGCGGTCGGCGTAGTCCAGGACCTCCTCCGCGTACGGGTAGTGCGAGGTGCGGAACGAGTTGGCCCCGATCCAGTCGAGCAACGCGAAGTCGTGCACCATCAGCGCGTCGTCGTGGCCCTTGCCGCGCACGGCCGCGTCCTCGTGCTTGCCGAATCCCTTGAAGTAGAACGGCTCCCCGTTGATGAGGAACTGCCGGCCCCGCACCACGACCGTCCGTACGCCCACAGGCAGCCGGTAGCTGTCGGCAACCGTCCCGGACGCGTCCAGCAGCGAGACCTCCAGCTCGTACAGGTATCCGTCGCCCGGAGCCCACGGATGAACGTCCGGGACGCGCAACGTCCCCTCCGCGCCCGCGCCGGTGGCCACCTCGGCACCCGTCGCGTCCCGCAGCGCGACGCGGACGTCGCCGGCGGTGCGCTCGACCCGGTACCCCACGACGCCGGTCGTCCCGTCGAGCTCGGTCGTCACCGTCACGTCGCTGACATACGTGGGCGGAGTGGTGTACAGCCAGACCGGCCGGTGCAGCCCGGCGTAGTTGAAGAAGTCGTGGAAGTACCGCTGCGCCCGTCGCCCGTCCGGCAACTGCTCGACGACGCCCGGCGGGATCGACGCCATCGTGAGCTCGTTGTCGACGACGATCGTGATCCGGTTCGGCGCACCCGGACGGACGTGCGCGGAGACGTCGGCCTCGAACGGCGTGTACCCGCCCTCGTGCGAGGCGACCTCGGCGTCGTTCACCCACACGACGGCGCGATGCGTCGCCGCGTCGAACCGCAGCACGATCCGCTCGCCCGCCCAGGCCGCCGGTACGTGCGCGTCCGTCTGGTACCACGCGTCGCCCACGTGGTCGCGCACGCCCACGTCGGCGAAGAGGTCGTTGTAGCTCGCGGGTACGGGAGCCTCGGCGCCGCCGGCGAGCGGCGCGCGCCACCAGCCCTCGACGCGACCCTCGCCGGCCGCGTCCAGGCGGAACCTCCACAGACCGGAAAGCGAGCGGCGGTCACGAGTGGGTCCGTCCTGGGGTCGAAGCATGGGCGTCTCCTTCCGCGCGGTGGTCCCCCAGTTTGGCGGCTTTCGTGGCAACCGGTTGCCAAATCCCGCGCACGAACCTGGCCGATGCCGGGCAGACCGGATGGACCGGACGGCCAACGCCAGGTCCGATTCCCGCCAGTTCGGCGGTGGTACGCGAGCCAGGCTTGGGGGTCGTGAGCAGAACACGGACCCTGAGCATGGAACAGCGAGCGCTGCTGGCCGCCGCCACGACGGTAGTGCTGTGGGCTTCGGCGTTCGTCTCGATCAGGAGTGCGGGCGCGTCGTTCTCGCCCGGAGCGCTCGCGCTCGGGCGGTTGCTGGCAGGCGCGATCACGCTCGGCGCGATCTGCCTGATCCGGCGGGAAGGCCTGCCGCCCAAGCCGGCCTGGCCCGGGATCGTCGTGTCCGGCGTGCTGTGGTTCGGCGTCTACATGGTCGCGTTGAACTGGGGTGAGCAACTGGTCGACGCCGGCACCGCCGCGATGGTCGTCAACATCGGGCCGGTGCTGATCGCGTTGCTCGGCGGGTGGTTGCTCCGGGAGGGCTTGCCCCGCCGGTTGCTGGCCGGGATCGCGATCTCGTTCGCCGGCGCGGTCGTCGTCGGGCTCTCCACGTCGGCCGGCGGCGGGCGGTCGCCGGTGCTCGGTGTGCTGCTCTGCCTGGTCGCCGCGGCCGGGTGGGCGGTCGCCGTGGTCGTGGGACAGAAGCCGGCGTTGCGGCACGCGTCGGCGCTGCAGGTGAGCACGTACGGCTGCCTGGTCGGTGCGGTGGCCTGCCTTCCGTTCGCGCCACAACTGGCCGGTCAACTCGCGACGGCACCGGCGGCCGCGACGCTCAACGCCGTCTATCTCGGGGTCTTTCCGACCGCGATCGCGTTCACGACGTGGGGGTACGCGCTGGCCCGCACATCGGCCGGCAAGCAGGGCGCGACGACGTACGCCGTGCCGGCACTCGTCGTGCTGATGTCGTGGGCGGCCCTCGGCGAGCTGCCCGGCTGGCTCACGTTCACCGGTGGTGCGCTGTGCCTGGCCGGCGTCGCCGTGAGCCGGAGCCGAGGCCGCAACCAAGGCATGACATCCGGCCCGCCCGAACCGGCCGGTGGACTCCTTCCCTCCGAGGCCGGACGCCACGAGGCTGGTTCCTGACCCCGAGCATCAGGGGAGGAACGATGCAGCAGGTGAGCTACCCCGTCCAGTTCTCCGTCGACTACCCCGATCGTCCACTCGACCGGCTCACGACCGGGCTCCGGATCTTCACGGCGATCCCCATCACGATTGTGCTGGGCGCGGTGTCCGCCGGCACCTGGCAGGCGTCGTCGTATGCGAGCGGCACGACGTACGTGATCGCGGGCGGCGGTGGCCTGCTGTTCCTCGCGCCGCTGCTGATGATCGTGTTCCGGCAGAAGTACCCGCGCTGGTGGTTCGACTGGAACCTCGAGCTGGTGCGGTTCTCCAACCGGGTGAGCGCGTACCTCACGCTGATGGACGACCGCTACCCGTCGACGGACGACCACCAGTCGGTCCACTTCGACTACCCCTACCCCGACGCGGCACAGGACCTCAACCGCTGGCTGCCGCTGGTGAAATGGATCCTGGCGATCCCGCACTACGTCGTGCTGGTGTTCCTGGGGATCGGCTCGCTCGTGGCGGTGATCGTGGCCTGGTTCGCGATCCTGTTCACCGGGCGCTACCCACGCGGCCTGTTCGACTTCGTAGAGGGCGTCCTGCGGTGGCAGAACCGCGTCGTCGCGTACTCCCTCCTGTTGGTGACCGACGCCTACCCACCGTTCAGCCTGCGGCCCTGACCAGGCCGTTGACGGTCGCATCGACGACAAGGGCTCGCGGGTTCGGGTAGAGATGGTCCATGACCCCTGATCCGCTTGGTGACCAAGCCCTGCTGGGCGCGTACCGGCGACACGAGCGTGACCACCTGTCCGGTCTGCGGCGCGTGCACCTGCGCGAGCTTGCGGACGGCAGCGTCGAGCTGGTCGCGGAAGCGGAACGACCAGACGGCGGTACGAACGTGCGGACCCAGCGCTGGCAGCGTTCCGAGCGCTCGCCCGACGGCTGGGTCGTCACGGAAACGCGGACGTCGAGCTCGGAGCCGCCGCCGGTGGCGGCGTATCCGGACGATCCACCCACCTGGCGGATCCCGCCGGGTGACGAGCCGTTGGTACGCGGCGCCGCCACCGGTCCGTTGCGGGGCATGCGGGTCGCGGTGAAGGACCTGTTCGCCGTCGCGGGCCAGCGGATCGGCGCCGGCAACCCGGCGTGGCTCGCGGAGGCGCCGGCCGAGACCGAGCACGCCGGCGCCGTCGCAGCGCTGCTCGCCGCCGGAGCCGACGTGGCCGGCATCGCGCAGACCAACGAGCTGGCGTTCTCGCTCTCGGGCGAGAACATCCACTACGGCGCCCCGATCAACCCCGCTGCGCCCGGCCGGATCACCGGCGGGTCGAGCAGCGGACCGGTCTCAGCGGTGGCGGCCGGTCGCGTGGAGATCGGCCTCGGCACCGACACCGCCGGCTCGATCCGCGTACCCGCTTCGTACTGCGGCGTTTACGGCCTGCGCACCACGCATGACGTCGTCGACCGGTCGGGGCTGGTCGGACTGGCGCCGTCGTTCGACAGCGTCGGTGTGTTCGCGCGGACGCCGGACATCCTGGAGGCGGCGGCCTCGGCGCTGTTGCCACCTGCGGGCCCGATGGGAACAGTGCCGGCCCGCGAGCTGCTCGTCGTGCCGTCGCTGATGGAGCTGGCCGAGCCGGACACGCGAGTGGCGGTCGAGGCCGCGCTGCGAGCGCTGGCGCTCCGGCTGGACCTCCCGGTCCGCGTTGTCGAGCTGGACGCGGCCGTGGTGGAACGCTGGTTCGCCGCGTTCCGTGCCGTGCAGACTGCCGAGGCCTGGCGTACGCATGGCGACTTCGTCACCGCGCATCCGGGAGCGTTCGAGCCCGACGTCGAGCACCGCCTCCGCGCCGGCGCGGAGGTCAGCGGCGAGCAGGAGGCGGCCGCGCGGGTCGTTCTCGCGGACGCTCGGGCCGAGTTGCTCGCGCTGCTGCCGCCCGGAGTCGTCCTCGCGATGCCGTCCGCGTCCAGCGGAGCGCCGCCGAACCACGCGGACGCGGCGACGGTCGCGGCGTACCGCGCCGGGACGCTGCGGCTCACCTGTCCGGCGTCGCTGGCCGGGCTGCCGGCGCTCGGGCTGCCGATGGGAACGGTGGATGGGCTCCCGACCGGCCTGTGCCTGGTGGGTGCGCCCGGCACCGACCGCTCGCTGCTGGCGATGGCGCGGTGGGACCCGCAATGACCACGGCCATTGCCGCGCCCGCCGGTTAGCGAATTCCGGCGGGCGCGGCGCACTTGGGGCGACCTCTGTCAGGGCAGTTTCCGGAGCTGCTCGAGGGGCATTTCAGAGCTGACCCAGATCCGACCGTGGCTCGAGCCTGGGCGTGATCGGCTCCTGTACAAACTGCCCTGGACACCGAACGACGGCGGCCCGGCGCTGCTCTCAACCCCCGCTACAGCTGGCTCTGTCATCGCAGCGCCCTCCTCCCCGTTTCGAACGCCGCCGTCGTTCTGCCAGACAGCGTGCCTCGCGGCGGTTGCCGAACGGTTGTCATTCGCTTGCCGGATCAGAACCGGCAGCCCAGCGCGCGTGGCTACTGTTGGTGATTCGGAGGGGGGTGCTGGGATGGAGTTCCGTGTACTGGGCCAACTGAAGGTCCACCGCGAGGGCGAGCCCGTCGCTCTCGGACCGCCGGTCCAGCGTCGCCTGTTGTCCGTACTCCTGTGCCGGGCGGATCGTGCCGTGCCGGCGGGCGAGCTGTGCGACCTGCTCTGGTTCGGCGCTCCCCCACCCGCTGCCCGCAAGACGTTGCAGGTGCACGTGCATCGCCTCCGGCAGGTGCTCGGACCGGAACGAATCCTGCACGAGGCCGCCGGCTACCGCCTCGTGGTGCACGCGGGCGAGCTCGACTCCGTACGTTTCACCGACCTGGTCGGGCAGGCCCACGCCGCCCGGCGGGCGCTTGACCTGGCGGCCGCGCACGGCCTGCTCGAGTCGGCGCTGGAGCTGTGGCGTGGCGAGCCGTACCCCGACGCCGAGGAGGTCGAGCCCGTCGCTGACGAGGTACGCCGGCTCACCGACCAACGCCTGCTCGCACTGGAAGACCTCGCCGGCCTGCGGCTGGACCTGAAGCGGCACTCCGAGGTGCTGCCCGAGCTGCAGCAGCTGGTCCGGGCCAACCCCTATCGCGAACGGCTGCGGGCGCTGCTGCTGCTCGCGCTGTACCGCTGCGGGCGGCGGACCGAGGCGCTGGAGGAGTTCCGGGCGACGCGGTCGTTGCTGCGGAACGAGCTCGGACTCGAGCCCGGCGCCACGTTGCAGCGCCTGCACGAAGCCGTCCTGCGCGGCGACGCGCAGCTGACGGACGTGCTGTCCAGCAGCCTCGACGGTACGTGGGAGCCGGTTCCGGCCCAGGCCGCCGCCACCCAGGCCAGGCAGGCGCCGGCCCAGCCCGGCGTACCCCGGCAGCTGCCGTTCGTCACCGCGGGGTTCACCGGACGGCGGCGCGAACGCAAGGAGCTGGACGAGCTGCTGGGAACCGGCGAGCCTGGCGACCGGCCGGCCGGAATGCCGCTCGCCGTACTCACCGGAACCGCGGGCGTGGGCAAGACGACGCTCGCCGTGCGCTGGTCCCACTCCGTCGCGGACCGATTCCCAGACGGCCAGCTGTATGTGAACCTGCGCGGCTTCGATCCGGCCGGCGAGGTGATGTCGCCGGCCGAGGCCGTCCGCGGATTCCTGGAGGCGTTCGCCATTCCGCCGGACCGGATCCCGGCGAGCATGGAGGGCCAGCTCGCGTTGTACCGGAGCACGCTGGCCGGCAAGCGGGCGCTGGTGCTGCTCGACAACGCGCGCGATGTGGCACATGCGCGTCCGCTGCTCCCCGGCAGCCAAAGCTGCCTGACGTTGGTCACAAGCCGTGACCCGCTGTCCGGCCTGGTGGCCGCCGAGGGCGCGCGCTCGATCGTGCTCGACCTGCTGAGCCCGGAGGACGGCAGGGAGCTGCTGGCCCAGCGGCTCGGGTCGGAACGTACGGGCACCGAGGCACAGGCGGTCGACGAGATCGTGCAGCGGTGCGCCCGGCTGCCGTTGGCGTTGGCGGTGGTCGCCGCCCGGGCCGTCGCGCATCCGTCACACCCGCTCGAGGCGATCGCGCGCGAGCTCGCGCACACCGAGGAGCATCTGTCGGCATTGAGCACCGGCGAGGCGACGACCGACGTACGGTCGGTGTTCTCGTGGTCGTACCGCACGCTGAGCCCGGCCGCAGCCCGGCTGTTCCGGCTGCTCGGCCTGCATCCCGGGCCGGACGCGTCGGCTGCCGCGGCCGCGAGCCTGGCCGCCGTTCCTCCGCGGGTGGCCGGCGAGCTGCTGGCGGAGCTGGCCCGGGCCCGCCTGATCACCGAGCCGGAGCCGGGCCGGTACGCCTTCCACGACCTGCTGCGCGCCTACGCCGCCGAGCTCGCGAATAGCGAGGACACCGACCGCGACACCGCGCTGTACCGGTTGTTCGACCACTACGTGCGTGGCGCGAACCTCGCGTACAAGCTGATCGACCCGAGGGACCTGGAGTTCGAACCGATGCCGCCCCGGGCCGGTGCGGTTCGGCTGGAGATCCCGGACCTGGAACAGGCCCAGGCCTGGTTCGACGCCGAGTGGCCGGTGCTGGCGGCGACAGTCCAGGCCGCCCACGCGGCGGGGTTCGACAGCCACGCCTGGCACCTGGGCCGGCTCGTCGCGCCGTACCTCGACCTGAGCGGGCGCTGGCAGGCCTGGGTCTCGCTGCAGAACACCGCGCTCGAGGCCGCCCGGCGGCTGGGCGACCGGAGCGCGCAGTCGCTCGCACACCGCACGCTCGGGCGGGTGTACTCCCGGATCGGCCGCCGCGAAGAGGCGCTCGACCACCTGTCGGAAGGGCTCGCGGTCAGCACCGAACTCGGCCACGAGACCGACCAGGCGATGATCCACGGCGTCATCTCCGGCATCGTCGAACGCGACGGGCGGCTCGACCTGGCGCTGGAACACGTACTCCAGGCGCTCTCACTGTTCCAGTCGGCGGGTGACCGCTGGGGCGAGGCGTACGCGCTGAACGAAGTGGGCTGGACGTACGCACAACTCGGGGACTACTCCCGGGCGCTGGCCTACTGCGAACGTGCGCTGGAGGCCGATCGCGCTGTCGGCGACAGGGGGTACGAGGCGGCTACCTGGGACAGCCTCGGCTACATCCACCACCAGCTCGAGTCGTACGCCGAGGCGGTCGACTGCTACCGGCGGTCGCTCGAGCTGTACGAGAGCCTGGCCGACCAGTACCACACCGCGCTGACCTCGTCGAACCTCGCGGAGACCCAGCAGGCGACGGGCGACCTCGCGGCCGCGCGCTCGACCTGGACGAACGCGCTGCGCATCCTCGAAAGCCTCGGTCACCGAGACGCCGAGCGAGTCCGGTCCAGGCTTCGCGCACTGGATCAGGCGTGAGGGCTGCTCACGTGTAGCGGAATCCCATCGCGATGCCCTCGTCGACGACACCGCGGTAGAGGCTCTTGGCGTACATCCGCAGGCCGTTGTCGATCGCGGTGATCGAGTCGCCCTTGGCGCCGAGCGGCATGCGGTAGCACCCCTTGGCGCCGGAGTGCTCCCACAGGTTGGCCAGCTGGGGGTGCCGGGACTGGAAGCCCTGATCGGCGGGGAACAGGTCGACCCGGACGAGAGTCCTGGTCGTCGTGATCGCCTGGCCACGGCTGATCTTGGTCGCCGTGGAGATCGCCACGCCGGCGAGCTCGTTCCACGGCACAGCCCAGGGCGCGCCCTTCGGGTCCTCCCAGCGGATGCCGCCGGGTTCGATCAGCAGCTTGCGCGGGCGGGTGATCATCTTGTACTTCGAGAGCACCAGGACGGCGATGCCCAGGAAGAACAGCCCGAGCACGATGACGACGATCCGGCCGCCGATGCCCCCGCTCACGGCGCCGAGGAGCGCGGCGAGGACCGAGACGATGCCGATCACGCCGCAGATCGCCGCGACCGCGATGGACTTGGTGGCCTGGCCCTCCGCGAGGTCGATCATCACCGGCGAGCCGGGCTGCCACTGCATGGGCTGCTGGTACTGCGCGTGCTGCTGTTGCTGGTAAGGCTGTTGCGGCGGCTGCTGTGCGTACGGCTGCTGCGGCTGTGGTTGCTGATGCTGGTGTTGCTGGTGTTGCTGGTACGGCTGCGGAGGTTGCCCGGGCTGTCCGTAGGGCTGCTGCGGCGGGCCGTACGGCTGTTGCTGGTACGGCTGCTGTGGCTGCTGCCCGTACGGCTGATTCGGCTGATTCTGATTCCCCGGCTGCCAGCTCATTGGGCAAATGTATCCAGACGTCCCACCCGTCCGTCCAGGAACGCCTGCTGTGCGGGGTTCGCGGTCAGCTCACGGGCGCGGTGGTCGGCGCTCGCGGCCTCGCCGGGCCGGCCGAGGTCGCGCAGGAACTCCGCGCGAGCCGCGTGGAACGAGGGGTAGCGGTCGAGCTCGGCGGCCAGCGGCTCGAGCGCGGCCAGCGCGGCCTGCGGGCCGTTGATGTAGCGGGCGGCGATCACGCGGTGCAGCCGGTGGACGGGCGTGGGTGCGAGGGCGAGCAGCATGTCGTAGAGCAGGACGATCTGCGGCCAGTCGGTGTCGTCCCAGCGTTCGGCCTCGGCGTGACAGGCGACGATCGCCGCCTGCAGTTGGTACGGGCCGGGCCGCCGGTGCCGCCGGGCCGCCTTGGTGAGCAGCGCGGTCGCGGCGGCGATCGCGTCCCGGTCCCAGCGGGAACGGTCCTGGTCGCGTAACGTCACCAGCTCGTCGTGGCTGCCGAACCGGGCCGCCGACCGGGCGCGGTGCAGACGGATCAACGCCAGCAGGCCGGTGACCTCGGGCTCGTTCGGCATCAGGTCGACCAGCGTCGCGGCCAGCCACTCGGCGTCGGCGGCGAGGTCGGGGCGGTGCACGGTGTCGCCGCTGCTCGAGAGGTAGGCCTCGTTGAACAGGAGGTAGATGACCGACAGCACCTCCGCCAGCCGGGCGGGCAGCTCGTCGGGGGCGGGGACGCGGTAGGGGATGCCGGCGTCGGCGATCTTGCGCTTGGCTCTGGTCAGCCGCTGCGCGACCGTGGACTCCGGAACCAGGAACGCCGCGGCGATCTGGGCGGAGCTCAGCCCGCACACCACCCGCAGCGTGAGCGCGATCTGGGCAGGCCGCGACAGGGCGGGGTGACAGCAGGTGAAGACCAGCCGGAGCCGGTCGTCGGGCTCGGCGGGGACCGGCCAGGCGAGTTCGGCGAGCTTACGGCGGTAGTTGCTCTCGCGGCGGAGCACGTCGAGACCGCGGTTGCGGGCCACCGTGAACAGCCAGGCGTCCGGCTTGTCGGGGATCCCCTCGGCCGGCCAGCGGCGCAGCGCGGTCTCGATCGCGTCCTGGACGAGGTCTTCGGCCGCCGAGAAGTCGCCCAGCAGTGAGACCAGCGACGCCGCGAGCCGGCCCGCGTGTTCGCGTACGACGCGAGCGAGCTCGGCTTGCGGCTCCTGGAGCATCAGTGCGGTGTCTCGACAGGACGGATCTCGACGGTGGGGCAGCCGGGCCAGGTCCGCACCATTGCCAGCGCCTCGTCGAGGTCGGCGACCTCGATCTCGGTGTAGCCGCTGACGATCTCCTTGCCCTCGACGAACGGGCCGTCGCTGACGATCGGCTCGGCGCTACCCGTGACGTCCAGATGGACGGTCGTCGCCGTGTGCGCCGGCTGGAGCTTGTTGCCGCCGCGGATCTTGCCGGCGTTGTCGTCCATCCACTTCCACACCAGTTGGTAGGCCCGCTCTCGTTCGTCCTGGCTCATCGCCTCGAACTGCTTGGCGAACTCCTCGGTCTCGACGAACAGCAGCACGTATTTCATGACATCTCCGCCATCCTGCGCATCGCCTCTTCGGGGTCGACATCTTCCACGTGCGTCGCCACCGTCCACCCATGCCCGAACGGGTCGATCAGGAACGCGTCCCGGTCACCGTAGAACTGATTCTGCGGCTCGCGCTTGAGCGTGGCCCCGAGCTCGACGGCCCTGGCGACGACGGTATCGACATCGTCGACGTAGATGAACAGGAACAGCGGCGAGCCGTCGAGCCCTTCGGCGGGCGGGGCCTTGGTGCCCAGGTAGGGCGACTCGTCCTCGACGATCACCACAGAGTCGCCGATCTCGATCTCGGAGTGGGCGATCGTGCCGCCTGGGCCTTCGAACCGCATGCGCTCCTTGGCCTGGAACACCTCGGCGTAGAACGTCAGCGCCTCGGCGCAGCCACGCACGACCAGTGCCGGCGTGATCCGCCGGTAGTGGCTGGGTATGGGGTTCGGCTTGCTGGACATGTGCGTTCCTCCTGAGCGCGATGCCGGTTGAGTGCGGTATTTCCGCATCCTGGCCCGCTCTCACCACTCTGACGATCGACGGCGGGCGGGATACGACATCGCGCCGGAGTATTTCTCAGCCGGTCTGGGCGCGGATCGGGCCTCCGGCGATGCGGGCGCGGGCGACGTCGAGCGGGGTGCTCGGCTCGATGTATTCGTGCCACCAGTCGGTGCCGGCCTCGGCGAGCGAGGTGACGTAGTCGGCCTCCGCGGCCAGGTCGTCGCGCCGCTGGCGGCCGCCGACCGCGATCACGAACGCGTCGCCGGCAGCGGCGCCGCGGCGGGCCCGGGCGGTGGCTCGAAGCTCGCAGACGTCGGTGGCGGTGAGGTCACGCCACTCGTCGGGCGGGACGCCGTAGAGGCAGGCGCCGTCCCAGCGCAGGGCGCGCTCGCGCGGACCGGACCGGGCGAGGCAGCCGCCCACCCAGATCGGGATGCGCGGACGCTGCACCGGGCGCGGCTCGAGCGTCACCTCGGTCACGTCGACGTGGGCGCCGTGGTGGGTCACCGGCTCGCCGGACCACAGGCCCGCCAGCACCTCCAACGACTCGTCGAGCGCGGCCGCGCGCGTGCGCTGGTCAGTCGGCTCACCCACCGAGCGGAAGTCGGGCGTCGAGGGGTCGCCCGTGCCGACGCCCAGCACCATCCGCCCGCCGGACAGGTGGTCGAGCGTCATCACCTCCGCCGCAACCTTCCACACCCGCCGCCGTGGCAGCGGTGTGACCATCGTGCCGATCGTCACGCGTTCGGTCGCGAGCGCGACGGCCGCCAGCGTGACCCACGGGTCGTACATCGGGCCACCACTGTGAAAGAAGACGTAGTCCTCCAGGAACACGCCGTCCCAGCCGGACTGCTCGGCAAGCGCCGCCAGCTCGGCGATCGACCGCGGCGAGCCCCACGGGCCGGCAGAAGTGATGTCGAGGCCATATCGCATTCGCCTCACCTCCTGCCCGCGACGATAGGGCCGGCCACCGACAGGTCCGGCCGACCAGCATCCGGGACAGGGGACGATCGCCTCTTGCGGCGGCACGGGCACGGAGGAGGATGGCACCGTGACCGGACCAGGACCTCGCCCCACCTCCGAGTACGGCGCTCTCGACCTGCTGACCCCGAGCAGCCCTGTCGAGCGCATTATGAGCACACCGGCGTACTCGATCGAAGTCACCGCGACGATCCGCGAAGCGGCGCACGCACTGGCCGAGGCCAGGGTCGGCGCGCTCGTCGTCGTCGAGCACGGCATGCCGGCCGGCATGGTTTCCGAACGAGATGTCGTACAGCTGCTGGCCGACAAGTTCGACCCCGACCGCTGCCAGGTCGCCGACATCCTCAACGAGCACATCGTGTGGGCTCACCCCGACGACAGCATCACCCACGTGGCGGGACTGATGCGGCTGGCGGGAATCCGGCACGTGCCGGTACGCAACGAGTTCGGCCTGCTCGGAATGGTTTCCATCTGCGACGTACTCGACGCTCTTCTGCCAGGGGCCAAGGCCGCCTGCTGAGCCGCGTTTCTTCCTAGCGGCTCAGATAGCTCGACCCGAACATCCAGCTGGGCCGGCCACGCGGTGACACCGCCTGCGCCGGCTCCGGTACGACCGCGACCGAGCTCTGCGCGCCGTACAGCACCTGCTGACTCGTGCGCCCTGAACCACTCGGCAGTTCCGCGTCTGTGGCGGGCGCGCCGACGACGACCAGGCTGGCCGTGCCCGAACGTCCGATCAGCCCCGCGACCGGATCGCCTGGCAGTACGTGGACCGCGAGGTCGACAGACGGGTACGCGCCACCGAGCGTGCGCGCCGCCTCCACGAGCTCGCGCTCGACGGCCGACCCGCCGCCGGTCAGGTCGAAGTGCACGACCGAGAGCCGCCGGCCGCGCTCGTGTGCCTCCGCGAACGCGAACCGCAGCATGCCGTCGGGCGCGGCGAGGTCCTTCACGCCGACGACCACCGGCCGATTCTCCAGACCTTCGCGCACGGTCATGACCGGGCAGTTCGCCCTGCCCACCAGGCCCGCGCTCACCGACTCCAGGTGCACGGCGTACGTCTCCGCCCGCCGCCTCGACCCGACGACCACCAGCATCGCCCGCGCCGACTCACCGGCGAGCACCTCCACCGCGTCGCCGAGGACCAACGCCCCGGTCGCGGAGCTCGCCCCGACCCGTTGGTGCGCGATGCCGACGGCCGCGTCGAGGATCTCCTGCTCGGCTCGAACGCCGCCACCCGCGCGCGGCCGGTCCTTGTCGTAGACGTGGACGATCCGGATCTCGCAGTGCCGTGCCAGCGCCTCCTGGATCGCCCAGTGCAGAGCGATCCAGGCTTCCACGGTGTCGTCGATTCCGACGACTATGCGACCTTCCACCTCATCCTCCGCACCCTCGGTGCTGGCCGAAGCGGTAGCTCGGCCAGCACCGACGCTTTTCAGAACTCGACGTAGGCGCCCCGGCTCCGAGTGATCGTCACCACGCGGTGCTCGTGGTTCGCGGACCGGTCTCCTTACACACTCGGCCTCCAACCACCTGTACGTGGAGCGACAGAAGGCCTCAGTCACCGGTGCCGCCAGACCTGTTTGGCTCCGGGAAAGGCTGCTGCGCTGTGTCAGGGAACGCGCAGGAGGCGGAAGGCCGTCGTCCGGCGGAGGGTGAAGCCCAGCGACTCGTAGAGGCGGATGGCTTTGGTGTTGCTCGCCGCCGCGTGGAGGAAGGGGGTTTCGCCGCGGGCGCGGATGCCGGCGGCGACCGCGCGGATCAGGCGGGCGGCCAGGCCCTGGCCGCGGTAGGCCGGATCGGTGCAGACGGCGCTGATCTCCGTCCAGCCCGGTGGGTGCATGCGCTCGCCGGCCATCGCGATCAGGGAGCCGTCGCGGCGGATCCCGAGGTAGGTTCCCAGCTCGATCGTCCGCTTGCGGAACGGTCCGGGCTCGGTCCGGGCCACCAGGTCGAGGACCTCCGGAACGTCCTTCAGCCCGAGCGGCACCGCCTCGGGATCCGGTTCGCCGAAGAGGTTGTCGCCGACCAGCTGTACGCCGTCGAGGTGGCGCACGACCTCCCAGCCTTCCGGTGGGACGGCCAACGGCCCGTTCAGCGTCAGCTCGGCGCCCCGCCCCGCCAGCTTCGCGAGGTCGGCCCAGGCCGACGCGTCCGGGTCGGGAGGCATGGCGTGGAACGGCGCGACCTCCGGGTCGTAGCGCGCCGCCTGCCCGTACGTCTCGGCGAACCGCCGATGCTCGCCGGCAAGCGAAGCCCACGCCGCACCGTCCAGTGGATGACGACCCACCTGAGCAACCTCCCGCCAAAACAAAAACAAAGCCCTCAACCGCAACCCTGCCGTCTGTTCCGTCATTCCGGCCCGGTAGAACCTGTGGGCATGGCGTCCGACCGTGAACAGCTGAGGCAGCTCACCTCCGACGTGAGGATCCCGCCGGAGGCCGAGCGGGAGCTGGCCGCCATGCCGGCGGATGCCCTCTGCGACCTCGTCCTCGACCGGGACGAGCCGTGGTGGCGCCGCCGCCTTTGTGTACGGGCGCTGGCGGGCCGGGTGCCGGCCGGCCGCGCCGGCGACCTCCTCGCCTGCGTCCAGGACGCCAAGGTCACGACCGAGGTCCGGATCGAGCTGCTCGACGTGCTCTCCACCGAGGACAGCCCGCACGCCGACGCCCTGCTCGGCTGGCTCCGCGCCAAGGAGGGCGTCCCGCAGCCGTACCGCTTCGAGCCGGCTCTGCTGCACGCCCGCGCCCAGCTCGGCGACCTCACCGTCGCGGCAGCCGTCGTCGAACTGGAGGGAGACGCCTGGCCGCACATCCGCCGGACCGGCACGTCCGCCGTCGACACGTTGATCGAGGTCTGCGGCATGGAAGCGGTGCTCAGCGAACTGGGCGTCGCATCGACAAGAGCGCTCGTCACCCACGGCCGAACCGCCGCCGCCCGGGTCACAGGGATCCGCCTGTGCTGGGAGAACCGCGAAGACTTCACCGCCGCACTCGCCGACGACTCCTTCGCCGTCGCCCGGGCCGCCTACGACCTGCTCGCCACCTACGAGCCCGACGAGGAGAACTCGCGCGAGCACGAGCTGCACGCCATGGTCGAGCAGCGCCTGCCCGGCCACCAGTGGGCGCTGGCCATCCTCGCCCGCCGCGGCCACGACATCGAGCCGCAGTGGGAGGCGCTCGGCAGGCCACGGGTCGAGCTGCCCGGCGTCCCGGCAGACGTACGCGAGGCGATCCTCCGGGAGTACGCACCGGGCCAGCGCGACACCGATCCGCGCTGGCTGCTCGAGGCCGCCTGCCTGCCGCCCAGGCCGGAACCCGGCGAGGCCGAGCTGCTCCGCCAGGCGAAGGACGCCCTCGACCAGGCCGGCCTGGCTCCGGAGACCCCTGTGTCCGCAGGCGACCTGCACCAGCAGGGCGACGGCACGTACTACATGATCGGCACGCTCGCCGGCACCGTCGTGGTCAGCACGCTCGGGCGGTTCTTCCGCGAAAGTCTCGCCGAGGACGGCGCCGATGCCCGGGCCCTGGATGCCTTGCGCGCCAACGGATTCCGGTACATCGACGCCGATCTCGCTGACGTCCGCTTCGAAGGACTGCCGGTCTACCACTTCGGAGCCAGGCAGCCGTTGAGCGTCTCGGACCTGTTGTTCTACTGGCAGGACTGACCCCTACTGCAGGATCTTGGTCCGGTCGATCCGCGGTGGCCGGTCGGGCAGTGCGTACATCTCCTCGAGCGCGCCCCGCGCCTCTTCGGAGTCGGCGACGGCGGCGTCCCACAGCACGTCGTCGCCGTCGACGGTGATCTCGAACGCGAAGAACGGGCAGCACGCCCGCTCCCGGGCGGCCAGGTCGCGTACCCACTCCTCCACGCCAGGCTTGGCGTGCAGCCGGAAGCGGATCCCTTGCGACGTACGCTCCCGGCCGGCCAGCGCGTGCTCGAACAGCCGGCCGTACTCCGCGATGCGTTCCTCGGGTGTCTCGGTCGTGCCGCGCAGATCGCAGACGACCGGTGTGTCAGCTGGTGGTGTCTCCATGTCAGCGAGCGTAGAGTCTGGAGTCAGGTCCAGAGTCAAGACTGTTGGAGCAGAAACATGAAGATCGGCGAAGTCGCCAAGGCCGCCGGCGTCAGCGTCGACACGGTGCGCTTCTACGAACGTCGCGGCGTGCTGCCGGCCGCCGACCGCAAGCCGTCGGGCTACCGCACGTTCGCAGCATCGACCGTCGAGCGGATTCAGCTGGCCAAGTCCCTGCAGGAGCTGGGCTTCACCCTCGACGAGGTGATCGAGGCGCTGCGCTCCCACGACGCGGGCGGCGCGACCTGCGAGAGCGAACGCTGGCGGCTGGAAGCCGTTCTCGACCGGATCGACGCCAGGATCGCCGACCTGCACCGGGTCCGGCGTACGACCAAGGACGCTCTCGCCGACTGCGAAGCGGGCCGCTGCCGGCTGGTCCCGGAAGCCTGACAGCGAACCCGGCAAGGGATTGCCGGGGTGGGCTCCGCCACGCAGGATCATGGTGTTCAATAGCTCTCCATGACTGACTGGGCACCGAGAGTAGTTGTAGGCGTGATCGGCATCATCGTCGGCGCGGCCGCGGTAAGCGGTATCTCGATGGCGACCGCGAGCCAGAGCAGCAGTTTCAACGGCAGCGACAAGAAGCTCGCCGCCCCTGCCAAGCTCGGCGACTACGTCAAGTTCGCCGATGCGAAGTTCAACGAGGACGCCGACTCGAAGGCCGCGGTCGAGCGGACCGCGACGTGGAGCGGGCGGAGCGCCGACCGCCTGTCGGAGTCGTACGACGGTGCGGCTTCGCTCGTCCAGGTCTACTCCGACGACAAGCACGACTCCACGTTCAGCGTGCAGATGGTGCGCGCGAGCGCGCCGTACCCGATCTACGTTCCGTACACCGACCCGAAGGCGCTCGGCATCGTCAAGCCGCAGCGCGAGGAGAAGCGCTTCGGCGACGTCAGCTGCGAGCTCTACAACCAGCTGACGCCCGCCGGCAAGCAGCCTGCCAAGAACAGCACGGCGACCACGCTCTGCCGGCGCACGGAGTCCGGGCTCACCGTCGAGATCACCAACGTGACCGGCGACCTCGGCCACCGGCCGGAGCAGGTCGCGAAGCTGGTCGACGAGGCCTGGTCGTCGGTTTCCTGACCCCGATCGACCATCTGACGCTCTGACCGGTTCAGGCCTGTCCGAAACGGGTCGAGTACGGGCATCACGAGCCGACATCGGAGACGCTGTCTGGAGGCTCTGACATCCAGACAGCGTCTCCGAGGGACTCGACGGAGGACAATTGCCCACCGGAATCGGCGTTCTCGGCTGCGGAAACGTCAGCCGCATGTACCTGCCCGTACTCACCGACATGACCGAGCTCGAGGTCGTCGCGGTCGCCGACATTGACGCCGAACGCGCCCGCGAGATCGCGAAGACCTACGGCATCGCCAAGGCGCTCACGCCCGACGAGCTGCTCGCCGACGCCGACGTCGAGGTGGTCGTCAACCTGACCTCGATCGTGGCGCATGTCGAGACGACGAAGGCGGCGCTGGCCGCGGGCAAGCACGTCTACTCCGAGAAACCGCTGGCCACCAGCGTCGAGGACGCGAAGGCGCTGGTCGAGGAGGCCGCCCGGCGCGGCCTGGCGCTCGGCTGCGCGCCCGACACCATGCTGGGTTCCGGCTTCCAGGTCGCCCGCGACGCGTTGCTGGCCGGCCAGATCGGACGCCCGCTGGCCGCGACCGCGAGCATGCTGCGCGCCGAGCTCACCAAACCGAGCTTCTACACCAAGGCGGCGACGCCGATCTTCGACATGGCGCCGTACTACGTCACCGCGCTCGTCGACATCTTCGGCCCGGCGACGCGCGTGTCCGGCGCGACCAGGACCTGGCCGGGCGACACGCCGCCAGCGCAGACCGAGGCCGGCGCGTCGATCGCCGTCGCCGGGACGATCGAGTTCGCGAACGGCGGACTCGCCACGCTCGTGATGGCCTGGGGCACCGTGCCGACCGGCGAGGTGCCCGCGCTGAACGTGCTCGGCACCGAAGGCGAGCTGCAGTTCCCCAATCCCAACAACTTCGGCGATGCGGCGCTGGTCAACCGGCACGGCCAGAACTTCTGGGAACAGCTGCCCGGCAGCGAGCAGCCCGCGAACATCCGGCGGAACCTCCGCGGCATCGGCGTCGGCGAGATGGTGTCGGCGATCCGGGACGGCCGGCAGCCCCGGGCCAGCGGTGAGATCGCCTGCCACGTCGTCGAGGTGATCGCCGCGTTCGTCGAGTCGGCGCGTACGGGCGAACGGATCGAGCTGACCACGACCTGCCGGCCGGCGGCGCCGTTCTCCGAGAGCGAGCGCGCGGCCATGGTCGCCGTCCAGGCAAGTCAGAACGAGGAAAGCTGACGAGGAGAGCTGATGCAGACCAGGATCGGATGCGGGCAGATCACCTGGCGGGGCGTCCCGGCCGACGACGTGCTGGCCGACATCGCGAAGGCCGGGTACGAAGGCGCGCCGCACGGCGGCAAGGGGACCGCTGACGAAATCCGCGCGGGGCTTGCCGAGCACGGCCTGCAGCCGGCGCCCGGCTACTTCGGCGGCGACTTCTGGGACGCGAGCAAGTACGACGAGTACGTCCAGGCCGCCGGGCGCTATGCCGCCGTGGCCCACCAGCTGGGCGTCACGGAGCTGTACGTCTCGGCCGGCGGCTTCAACACCACGACGAGGGCCGGCCGGACCCGGCGCGACGTCGCCGCGCGCGCGACGCCGGAGGACGCTCTCAGCGACGCGGAGTTCTCGCAGCTGGTGCGGTGCGTCGAGGGCGTCGCGCGGGCGACTCTCGCAGAAGGCGTGAAGTCCTGCTACCACAACCACGTCGGCACGTTCGTCGAGACCGAGGACGAGATCGAGCGGCTGCTGGCCGCCATCGATCCCGAAGTACTGTTCCTCGGCCCGGACACCGGGCACCTGGCGTGGGCGGGCGTCGACGTCGTGGAGTTCGCCCGGCGGCACGGCACGCGGATCAAGACGCTGCACCTGAAGGACATCGTGGCGTCCGTACGCGAGGCGGGCGTCGCCGCGGGCTGGGACTACTCCACGTTCGAGGCGAACGCGGTGTGGACCGAGCTCGGGCAGGGCGCGGTCGACTTCCCCGGCCTGCTGGACGTGCTCGACGGCAACGGCTTCAACGGCTGGCTGATCGTCGAGACCGACGTCACACAGCTGCCGACGCCGCTGGAGAGCGCGGTGGTGAGCCGGCAGTACCTGCGCTCGCTCGGGCACTGAGGCTGGGCGCGCAACGGGTCGTCGGCGCAGGACCAGCCCGGCGGCTCGGTGTGGTCGAGCTCAGGTGGGCCACACGCCGTCAACGTCGGGTTGGCCGATCTCGCCAAAGCGCCGACCTGAGCCGCCCGTACGCACCGGGACGCCGTTAGGTTGAACCGGATGAGCGAACAAGCCCTGCTCGACGCGACGACGGTCGGCGACTACCTCGTGCGGCGCGGCGTACTCCGCACCGCACCGGACCATGCCGTCGAGCTGGCCGGCGGTGTCTCCAACGTCGTGCTGCTCGCCGAGGCCGGTGACACCCGCGTCGTGGTGAAGCAGGCGTTGCCCAAGCTGCGGGTGGCCGACGACTGGTACGCCGATCCGGTGCGCGCGCTGAACGAGGCGAAGGCGCTGCGCCTGCTCGGCGAGCTGACACCCGGCGCCGTACCCCGCGTGCTGGACGAGGATCCGGAGCGGTTCGCGCTGACCATCGAGGCCGCACCACCTGAGTGGGTGACGTGGAAGCAGCGGCTGATGGCGGGCGAGGTGCATCCGGAGACGGCGGCCTGGCTCGGCGGGCTGCTGACCCGGTGGCACACGGGCACGACGGACCTGGAGCTGCCCGAGAGCCTGAACACCACGACGCCGTTCCACCAGCTTCGGGTCGCGCCCTATCTCGACGTCTCCGCGGCCCGGCGGCCGGCGCTGGCACCGGAGATCGCACGGCACCGGGCCGACCTGCTGGAGCGGCGGACCTGCCTGGCGCTCGGCGACTTCTCGCCGAAGAACGTCCTGACCGGGCCGGAACGTAAGGGCTGGGTGATCGACCACGAGGTCGCTCATCGCGGTGACCCGGCGTTCGACGTCGGCTTCCTGCTCACGCACCTGCTGCTGAAGTCGATCCACCTGCCGGCGCACGCCGAGCGGTTGCGGGAGTGCGTCGACGCGTTCCTCTCGGCCTACGGTGCGGACGGTCCGGGCGCCGCCGACGCCGAGCACCTGTGGGGCGTGGTCGGCTGCTTGCTGCTGGCCCGCGTGGTGGGCAGCTCGCCGGCGGAGTACCTCCGCCCCGACGAGACCGTACGCGTCGAGGCCGGCGCGAGCTGGATCCTGCGGCACCGGCCGGACTCCGTTACTCCGGTGTGGAAGGCGATGGGCGCATGACCGTGCACTCTGTGATCACCGGCGTCGACGCCTGGGAAGTGCTCGACAGCCGAGGCCGGCCGACGGTGGCGTGCTCGGTCCGGCTGCGAGACGGCGCGGCCGGCTCGGCCGCGGTGCCGTCCGGCGCGTCGACCGGCGGACACGAGGCGCACGAGGCCCGCGACGGGGACCCCGCGCGATACGACGGGCGTGGGGTACGCGGCGCGGTCGCGCGAGTGCGCGGCGAGATCCGGTCGGCGATCGTCGGGCTGGACGCTCGCGACCAGGCCGGGCTCGATGGGGCGCTTCGTACCCTCGACGGTACGGCGAACCTGTCCCGGCTCGGAGCGAACGCGGTGCTGGCGGTCTCGGTCGCGACGGCGCTCGCCGCGGCGGACAGCGAGCGGATGCCGTTGTGGCGCTACGCGGCGGCCGGTGCCGATCCCCTGCTGCCGATGCCGATGGTCAACATCATCTCCGGCGGCGCCCACGCGGGCGGGCTGATCGACGTGCAGGACCTGCTGGTCGTCCCGCTCGGTGCCCGGAGTTTCGCCGAAGCGCTGGAGTGGTCGGTTCGCGTCCGCGCCGCCACCGCCGAGGTCGCCGCCGAGGCCGGGCTGCCGGCCGCGCTCGTCGCCGACGAGGGCGGCATCGCGGGGACGTTCGGCAGCAACCGCGCGGCGTTGGAGTGCCTGGCCCGCGGGATCGAGCGTTCCGGGCTGGCGCTCGGCTCCCAGGCCGGGATCGCGATCGACGTGGCGGCCAACCAGCTGCTGCGGCCCGGCGGGACGTACCGGCTGGCCGTCGAGGACCGGGTGCTGTCGGCCGAGGAGCTCGTCGCCGAGCTGGCGGGATGGTGCGCCGACTTCCCGATCGTCAGCATCGAGGACCTGCTCGGCGAGGACGACTGGGCCGGCTGGACCTCGGCGACCGGCGCGCTCTCCGGACGTCAGTTGCTGGGCGACGACCTGTTCGCCACCAACCTCGCGCGGCTGGAACGGGGCATCTCGCTGGGCGTGGCCAACGCGGTCCTGGTGAAACCGAACCAGACCGGGACGCTCACGTCCGCGCGCAACGTCGTGGGCCGGGCGTCGGCCGCCGGCTACGCGACCGTGCTGTCGGCTCGTTCCGGCGAGACCGAGGACAGCTGGCTCGCCGACCTGGCAGTCGGCTGGCGTACCGGCCAGCTCAAGGTCGGCTCCACCACCCGGTCCGAACGCACGGCGAAGTGGAACCGCCTCCTGCGCATCGAGCACGAGCTCGGCGCGGGGGGAGAGTTCGCCGGAGCCCAGGTGCTGGCAACCTAGCTCCGGCCTCGACGGGTTCGTGCCGGTATTGGGCGGTCTGCACCCCCAGCATCAGAAGCCCAACCAGCGCTGGCGAATCTTCAACCAATCCATCCGATCCCCTCGCACGAACAAGAGGATGACTGTCGCCCCAAACGCAAGGCGGCGAAGGAACCATCCTCCGAGGGGGATACAACAATGTCGCGAAAACCGCGATTCAAGCTGGCTGTGCTGTTCGCCGCCGTATCGGCTGTCGCACTGGGCGGGCTGGTGTCGTCCGGGCTCGGACCGTCTCGAGTCGAGGCGTCCAGCCACCGGGAAGCGCCGTTGATCTCCGGCCTGCCGCAGTACGACACCACCGATGTCTACGCGTTCGTCAGCCCGGACAAGCCCGACACCACAACGCTGATCGCCAGCTGGCTTCCGTTCGAGGATCCAGCCGGTGGCCCCAACTTCTACAAGTTCGCCACTGACGCGCGTTACGACGTCAACATCGACAACGACGGTGACTCGATCGGTGACATCACCTACGAGTGGACGTTCAAGGACTCCTACCAGAACAGGAAGACCTTCCTCTACAACACGGGTCCGGTGAACTCGCTGACCGACCCGAACCTCAACTTCCGCCAGACCTACGACCTGGTCCTGATCGAGTGGGACAAGGGCAAGCGGACGACGCTGCTCGACGACGCGCCGGTCGCGCCGTCGAACGTCGGCCAGGCCTCGATGCCCAACTACGAGACGCTGTTCAACCAGGCGACCCTCACCAAGGGCAAGCTGAAGTCGTACGCCGGCCAGTCCGACGACGCGTTCTTCCTCGACCTGCGGGTGTTCGACCTGCTCTACGGCGGAAACCTGTCCGAGGTCGGCAACGACACGCTGAAGGGCTACAACGTCCAGTCCGTCGCGCTGCAGGTTCCGACGAAGAACCTGACGAGCGGCGGCGACCCCGTGATCGGCGTCTGCTCGACCACGGCCAAGCGGGACAGCGACGACAACTACCAATGGGTTTCGCGCCTGTGCAACCCGCTGGTCAACGAGGTCGTCATTCCCCTGAAGGACAAGGACAAGTTCAACCGCACCCGGCCGCGGGACGACGGTCAGTTCCTGAAGTACGTCACGAACCCGGAGCTGCCGACGCTGATCGAGGCGATCTACAAGATCAAGGCGCCGAAGACGCCGCGCAACGACCTCGTTCAGGTGTTCCTCACCGGCGTACCCGGCCTGAACCAGCCGAAGAACGTCAAGCCGTCTGAGATGTTGCGGCTGAACACGTCGATTCCGCCGACGGCTCAGCCCAAGCGGCTCGGCGTTCTGGACGGCGACAAGGCCGGATTCCCCAACGGGCGCAGGCTCACCGACGACGTGGTCGACATCGAGCTGCAGGCCGTGGAGGGCGAGCTGGTCGGAAGCCCGAACGACCTCGGTGACGCGGTGAACGCCAACGACGTTCCGTTCCGGAACACGTTCCCGTACCTCGCCCTGCCGGCCTCGGGCTCCGCGGTACGCGGCAGCCTCGGCCAGTCCAACGGCAAGCAGAACCAGCCGGGGAACCAGCAGGGTCAGCAGGGTCAGCAGAACCAGGGTCAGGACCAGGGACAGCAGGACCAGGGCCAGAACAACGATCAGGGTCAGCCGAACGACCAGGGTCAGCAAGGCGATGACCAGCAGGCCCCCAACCAGCTGGAGGGTGGCGACAACAACGGCGCCCCCGGCGGCGGTGGCAGCCAGCAAGGCTGGTGGACGGTCGCCATGACGAAGATGAACTCGCCCGTCGGCTGGATCGGTGGCGGAGCCCTGATCCTCGGTGGTGCCGCACTGGTGCTCGTCACCTTGTGGATCCGCCGCAACCGTAACCGCGACAGGTTCTTCAAGACGACCTGACGCCACAGGTGATCAGGCCCCGGTTGCCCGGCGGACCACCAGCCGCCGGGCAACCGGACCTTCTGGGAGGGGAGATCATGCGACGCCTACTGCTCATCGGTGGACTGGCTCTGGTGCTCATCGCGGTGGCAACGATCGCGTTCGGCGGCCCGAAGTCCGCTCCACAGCCACAATCGCCCACTATCGCAGCGGGTTCGGATCTCGAACGACTGTCCAACGACACGCTCGCGGCCGGAATCGCAAGCCTGCAAGCGCACCTGCGCAACCAGCCCAAGGACAGCTCGGGCTGGGCGACGCTCGGGCTCGCCTACGTCGAGCAGGCCCGGCTGACCGGCGATGCGAACTACTACCCGAAGGCGGAGTCAGCCTTGCGCGAGTCGCTCGAGGTCGGGCCGGCCGACAACGACGCGGCCTACGCCGGACTCGGCGCGCTGGCCGCGGCCCGGCACGACTTCGACGCCGCGCTCGCCAACGCCGACAAGGCGCTGGCCATCAACGCGTACGGCGCCCGTGCGCTGGCCGTGCGAACCGACGCGCTCACCGAGCTCGGCAGCTACGACGAAGCGCTCGCCGCCGGCAAGCAGGCCGACACCCGGCAGCCCGGCCTGCCGACGTTCACGCGGCTGTCCTACCAGTACGAGCTTCGCGGCAACCCCACCAAGGCCCGCAAGCTGCTGCGACGCGCGCTCGAGAACGCCTTCTCCACCAGCGACCAGGCTTTCCTGCACTTCCAGCTCGGCGAGCTGGCCCGCACCAACGGCGACTACCGCACGGCCGCGAGTGAGTACGACCTCGCCCTGCGTGCCGATCCGGCGTCGGTGCCCGCGCTGGCCGGACGGGCCCGGATCCGGGTGATCCGCGGTGACGTCGACGCGGCGACCCGCGACTACACCAGGGTGGTCGACCTGCGGCCGGAGCCGCAGTATCTCGTCGAGCTCGGCGACCTCTACGCCTCGCGCGGTCAACGGGACCAGGCCGCCGCGCAGTACGCCATCGTCGACACCTGGCGCGAGCTGGCGAAGGCCGGCGGCGTGCGTACCGACCTCGAGACCGCGTTGTTCGAGGCCGATCACGGCTCTGCCGGGCAGGCCGTACGCGAGGCGCGGCAGGAGTGGAAGCGCCGCAAGAGCATCCACGTCGCGGATGCGCTGGCCTGGTCGCTGCACATGGCCGGCCGCGACCGGGAGGCGATCACGTACGCCGGGCAGGCCGCGCGTACCGGCTATCGCAGCGCGACGTTCGCGTACCACCACGGCATGATCGCGAAGGCGCTCGGCCAGAACACCAAGGCGAGGCAGCTGCTCTCGCGGGCACTTGCGATCGACCCCCATTTCTCGCCGCTGCACGCGCCACGAGCGCGGGCCGCGCTGGCCGAGCTCACGAAGTAAGGAACGCGAAGATGAGATCGCTCCTGCGCCTGGCCGCGACCCTGGTCGCCACTCTGATCGGCTTGCTGGTAACGGCGAACCTCGCCTCGGCCCATCCGGTCAGCAACTTCAGCATCAACCGCTACGACGGCCTGGAGGCGGCGGCCGGCCGGCTCGCCGTGGACCACGTGGAGGACTACGCCGAGATCGCCACGGCCCGCGTCAGGGATCGGCTGGACGTCAACCGGGACAGGAAGATCTCGGACGAGGAGCTCACCGTCTGGGCCGGCGAGCGTTGCCGCGCGGTGATCGGCGAGCTGACCGCGACCGTGGACGGCACCGCGGTGCCGCTGCGCCTGACGCGGTCCGGCGGCCGCCTCGGAAAGGGGCAGGCCGACCTGCCGCTGATGCGGGTCGAGTGCGCGATCAGTGGTGCACTGCCTGCCGGGGACGGCCGGCTGGCGTTCGAGAACCGCGCGGCCGGCGACACGGTGGGCTGGCGGGAGATCACCGCGCGCGGGAGCCTCGTACGGTCGGCGGACGTTCCGCGCGACTCGTTGAGCGGCCGGTTGACGCGATACCCGAAGGACCGGCTGAGCTCGCCGCTCGACGTCCGCTCGGCACACGTCGGGCTCGGTGTGAGTGGGCCGGCCGCGGACCGGCGGGAGGCGGGCGCGAGTCCGTTCGAGAGTGTGACGCCGAGTGTGCTGGACCGGGCGACGGCGCGGTTCACCGAGCTGGTTTCCCAGCAGCGGTTGACGTTCGGGCTGGGGCTGGCCGGGCTCGCGGCGTCCATCCTGCTCGGTGCGGTGCACGCGGTCGGGCCCGGGCACGGCAAGACCATCATGGCGGCGTACGCCGCCGGGCGAGGCGAGCAGTCGCTGCGCGACGTCCTGATCCTCGGCGCGACCGTGACGGCGACGCACACGGGCGGCGTGCTGCTGCTCGGGCTGCTGGTGGCCGTGGGGACGGCGTTCGCGCCGGAGCTGCTGTTTCCCTGGCTGGGCCTGATCAGCGGTGTGCTGGTGTGCGTGGTCGGAGTCACCTTGTGCCGTGGAGCGATCCGGCGCCGGCGGCACGCACCCCAGGACGGGCACGACCATGACCACGGGCACGACTATGACCACGGACATGCACACGACCACGGCCATCACCACCACGGGCGCTCCCACGATCATCCGCACGGGCACACCCACGGCCACACCCATAGCCACGGGTCCAGGACGCGGGCGAACGGCAGGCCGCGCAGCCGCGCCGGCATCGTCGTGATGGGCATCGCCGGCGGGCTCGTGCCCACCCCGTCCGCGATCGTCGTACTGCTCGGCGCGGCCGCATTCGGCCATACCTGGTTCGGCATCCTGCTCGTCCTCGCGTACGGAATCGGCATGGCACTGACGCTCGTCATGGCCGGCCTGCTGTTCGTCCGGCTGAGCGACCACCTGCGAGATCGCCTGCTGGACAAGGGCAGGACGCGGCTGCTCGGTCTCGTTCCGATCGCGACCGCGGCCGTCGTCATCGTGCTGGGCGTCGGCCTGACGGCGAAGGGTCTCGGCACGGTGATCGCGATCGGCTGACCCGAAGGCTGATACCGAATTCGCTATGCTGAGCCGGATGGCCCAGCTCCGGCTCAGCCGACACCGCGTTTGCGTCGGGCTGGTGTGCCTCACGGCGGCGTTCACCTATGCCACGGTCGGCCTGCTCAGGTTGCGAAACTTCCGCGCCACGACGTTCGATCTCGTCATCTTTGACCAGGCGGTCCGAGGCTATGCCGGCTTCGGGCCGCCGACGACACCCGCGCGTGGTGCGTTCCTCGGCCAGGGCACCGACTTCATCCAGCTCGGTGACCACTTCTCGCCGATGCTTGCCGTACTCGCGCCGCTGTACTGGATCCACGACGGGCCGCAGACGCTGATCGTCGCGCAGGCCGTCCTGCTCGCGGCGGCGGTCCCGCCACTCTGGCTCTACACGCGGCGCAAGCTCGGCACCGTGCCGGCGTACCTCGTCGCGGTCGTGTACGTCGCGTCGGCCGCGGTCTGCCAGGCTGCCGCGTTCGACTTCCACGAGGTGGCGTTCGTCCCGTTGCTGCTCGCCGTGCTGATCGAGCGCTTCGACGCCGGCAGGCCGTGGCAGGCCTCGCTCGCGGCGTTCGGCCTGCTGCTGGTGAAGGAGGATCTGGACCTGTTGCTGGCGGGCTTCGGGTGCTTCCTGCTGCTGACCCGCCGGCGTGCGTTCGGCGCGGCCTACCTCGTGGGCGGGATCTCCGCCATGGCGCTGATCCGCGGCGTACTGATTCCCGCGATGGGCGGCGACCCCACGGTCTTCTGGGCGTACGAGCATCTCGGCGCGAACGTGCCGGAGGTTCTGCACACCGTCGTGACCGATCCCCTGCTGGTGCTGACGAATCTCGTGAGCCCGCAGGTCAAGCTGGTCACCATGCTCGAGCTGGTCGGCCCGCTGCTGTTCGCGTGCCTGCTGTCGCCGCTGTTCCTGGCGGCCGTTCCGTTGCTGCTCGAACGGATGCTGTCGAACGCGCCCACGTGGTGGGCGGGCGACTTCCACTACGACGCGTTCGTCATCGTCGTCGCGATCTGTGCCGGTGTCGACGGTGTGGCGCGAGTCCAGCACTGGCTCACGGCGAGGGACCTGCGACTCGGCCTGCGACCACGTTCGCTCGCGGTTGCGTGGGCTGCCCTGGCGTGTGGCGTCACGCTCGCGCTGCTGCCACAGAACCCCGTCGGCCGGCTGTTCGACCCCACCTTCTACCGCGACGACCGCGACGTCGCCGCCGCGCGGGCCGCGGCGAAGGCCGTGCCCGAGGGCGTCACTGTCGAGGCCGCCAACCACGTCGGCCCGAGCCTCAGCCAACGTAGGACCGTACTGCTGTGGGACGCCAGGTCACACGGCGCACCCTGGGTGGTGGCCGACACCAAGCGCCCCGACTGCGCGAAGTACACCCAGCCGAGGTCGACGTGCGTGCGCACCCAGCGCAAACAGGTGGCGAAACTGCTCCGCAAGGGCTACCGCGTCGTCTACGTCCAGAACGGCTACGTCGTCCTCCACCGCGTGCGACAATGACCGGCAGATGACCTCAGATCGACGACAACGGGCGCTCGGATCGCTGCACGGGTTGGCACTCGGCGACGCGCTCGGATCCCAGTTCTTCATTCCGGCCAACCGAACCGCTCTCGAACAACGGCAGCTGCCGCCGGCGCCGTGGCAATGGACCGACGACGCCGAGATGGCCTGCTCCATCCTCGCCGTCCTCGACCGCGCGGGCCGGGTCGACCAGGACCAGCTCGCCGCCAGCTTCGCCGAGCACCACGACTTCGACCGCGGGTACGGACCGGCCATGAACCGCCTGCTCCGGCTGGTCCGCGAGGGCGATCCATGGCGTGCGCTGGCCGCCGGGCTCTTCGACGGCCAGGGCTCGTACGGCAACGGCGCCGCGATGCGCGTCGCACCGCTCGGCGCGTGGTTCGCCGACGACGTGGAGCTGGCCGCGCGTGAGGCCGCGCTGTCGGCCGAGGTCACGCACACTCATCCGGACGGCGTGGCCGGCGCGGTCGCGGTGGCAGTCGCGGCCGCACTCGCCGCGGGCGAAGCTCCGCTGGAGCCGCGCGCGTTCCTCGACCAGGTGCTCCAGCTGACGCCGCCCGGCCGGGTGCAGGGCGGCGTGTGGGCGGCCAGAGGCCTCGCCCATGTGCCGTACGCCAAGATCGCCGTACACGAGCTGGGCAACGGGCGGTACACCAGCGCGCACGACACGGTGCCGTTCGCGCTGTGGGCGGCCGCCCGCCACCTCGACGACTTCGAGGAGGCGTTCTGGACAACGGCCCAGACCGGCGGCGACGTCGACACCACCTGCGCGATCGTGGGTGGCATCGTGGGTGCGCGGCTCGGTGCGACCGGCCTTCCGGAATCGTGGCAGGCGGACCGCGAGCCGCTGCCGGCGTGGCTTCAGGCTCAGTTTTCCGGAGGCCGTCGCGGGTAGGAGCTCACGATGAGCAAGCCCACCATCGAGGTCGCCGGCCAGCGGGTCGAGCTCTCCAATCCGGACAAGGAGCTCTATCCAGGCGACCATCTCACCAAGCGCGACCTCGTGGACTACTTCACCTCGGTCGCCGATGCGATGGTGCCGCACCTGCGCGGCAGGCCGCTGTCGATGCGGCGCTTCCCGGACGGGATCGAGGCTGAGGGCTTCTTCCAGAAGGCGGCCGGTGACTACTTCCCGGACTGGATCCACACCGTCGCCGTCCCCCAACGATCCGGGGAGGCGCCGGTCGAGCACGTGATCTGTGACGACGCCGCCACACTCGTCTACCTCGCCGGCCAGGCCTGCCTGGAGTTCCACCCGTGGCTCTCGACGGTCGACGCGCTGGAGTACCCCGACCGGCTGGTGATCGACCTCGACCCGCCGGACGATCCCAACAGCGACGGCGACCTCAGGACGCTGCGCGCCACCGCGCGGCAGACCCGCGACCTGTTCGAGGAGGTCGGCCTGACCCCGTTCGTCCAGGCCACCGGCGGCAAGGGGTTCCACGTCGTCGCACCGCTGGACGGCAAGGACGACTACGAACTGGTCCGCGCGTTCGCCCGCGAGCTCGCCGGACGGCTGGTCGAGCAGGAGCCCGACCGGCTCACCGTCGAGCAGCGCAAGGACAAGCGCGGCGACCGGATCTTCGTCGACACCAACCGCAACGCCTACGGGCAGACCGCGGTCACGCCGTACTCCCCGCGTGCCCGCCCCGGAGCGCCCGTCGCCACCCCGATCGACTGGGACGAGCTCGGCCGTACGGAACCCGCGGGCCACACCGTCGGCGGCGTCACCAAGCGGCTCGCCCGCAAGGCCGACCCGTGGCATGACCTGGCCAAGCACGCCACCTCTGCCAAGCGGGCCCGCGGGCGGCTCCGCTGAGCCGTGGCACGTATGGACCGTTCATCCGAAGGGCGCCGTCAAAAGCGCTCCCGCCTGCGATTCAGCGGGATACACTCACTGCCGCAACAGCCCAGACCTTGCTTCAGAGGAGCACGCGTGGACAGTGAGGATCGGCTGAGACGGATCGAGTCCGTCACCGACGCCGCCTTGGCCCACCTGGACGTCGACGACCTGCTCGCCGCGCTGCTCGACCGTGTACGCGAGATCCTCGAGGTCGACACCGCCGCCGTCATGCTCGTCGACATGCCGTCCCGGACGCTCTACGCCACCGCCGCGATCGGGCTCGAGGAGGAGGTCCGGCAGGGCTTCCGGGTTCCGATCGGGCGAGGTTTCGCCGGCCGGGTCGCGGCGGAGAAGCGGCCTGTGATCCTCGACCAGATCACAGCGGCCAACGCCGTCAACCCCATCCTTATCCAGAAGGGCATCCGCGCCGTGCTCGGCGTCCCGATGCTGGCCGGCGGTGAGCTCGTCGGCGTACTCCATGTCGGGTCGCTCAGTGACCGCCGGTTCACCGACGATGACGTCATGCTGCTCCAACTCGTCGCCGACCGGGCCGCGCTGGCCACCGAGGCTCGGCTGACCAGGGTCGACCGCTGGGCCGCGGCCGCTCTGCAGCGGAGCCTGCTGCCACCCACGCTGCCGGAGTTACCCGGACTGCAGCTGGCCGCACGCTACATCCCCGACTCCCGTTCCGGCGTCGGCGGCGACTGGTACGACGTCTTCACGCTGCCGTCCGGCTGGCTGGGCATCGTGATGGGCGATGTCGTCGGGCACGGCCTGCGCTCGGCGGTCGTGATGGGCCGGCTGCGTTCCGCCCTCCGCGCCTACGCACTCGACTACTCCGACCCGGCCGAGGTGCTGACCAAGCTCGACAGGAAGGCACAGCACTTCGAGGCGGGGATGTTCGCCACCGTGGTCTACGCCATGATCGAGCCGTCGCTCGAGCGTATCCACGTCTCACTGGCCGGACACCCCGCACCGGTGTTCGCGACAACGGGGTCACCGGCCGAGGTGTTGCGACTCGAGTCCGACCTGCCGATCGGTGTCGAGCTCGGCCACCCGCGCACCACGACGACGGTCGACCTGCCGCCCGGCTCGCTGGTCTGTTTCTACACCGACGGCCTGATCGAACGCCGGGGGCAGGAGTTCGACGAGGGCCTGAAACGGCTCTGCACGCTGGTCGAAAAGGGCACGGCGGACGAGGTCTGCGCCCGCATCGTGGCCCAGCTGATCGACGTCGACATCACCGCCGACGACGCCGCCCTGCTGGTCGCAGGCCGCCCCGAAGAGGGGTGACCCGAAGGGCCGAAATCAGAGTGGTGGGTGGGGGCTGTGGGACGGCCCGACCACTCAATCTGGTTTTCGGACCGGTCCGGCGGGAACGTACGAACTCACGCCACGAGCACAGGGAGGCGTGGCACATGGCTGAGGCCGTATGGCGTCTGGAGGTCGACCTGCCCCCCAAGGAGCAGGCCGCCTCGACCGCTCGGCACGTCCTGCACCAGGTCCTGACCAGCTGGGGGCGCGCACAGTTGCTCGAGGACGCCGGCATCGTGGCCAGCGAGCTGATCACCAACGCCGTACAGCACGCCGCCAACGCAGGTCAACTGCGACTTGACGTTCGGGTCGACGAGCACGGCCGGCTGCGCATCGCCGTCGACGACGGCTCGGAGGAACTTCCCACTCTTCAGGAACCCACCATCGACACCGAGGCCGGGCGCGGCCTGCTGATCGTGACGCAGCTGTCGAACCGATGGGGCGTGGAACCGCGTCCGGGCCGGGGCAAACAGGTCTGGGCGGAGCTCGGGTAGGTCTCGAGTCAGTGCGGTAGCCGAACGCCGGGCCGCGGTGGTGTCCGGTGCTGCCCGTCCGTGTCCGGCCACAAATCCCGCGGGTGCCACCGCCGGGCGGGTTGTATGGACACATGACCGCAGCGACCCCGTCAACTCCGGCCGGACATCGCATCGCACGGATCGAGACCGCCGAGCTGCTCGATCGCTACCCTCGCACGATCGGGCGCAACGCGCGGCTGGGCTCGCACGGAGCCGGCGGTCCCGTCCGGATCTTCGTCGTCACGACCGACTCCGGCGCGACCGGCTGGGGCCTCGCGGGCCGCGGCGACCGGGCCGGGCTCGACGCTTTCGTGGGCCGCGAGCTCGGCGACGTGTTCGACGCCGGCGCCGGCGTGCTCGACACCTCGGCCGAGCCCCTGGACTTCGCGCTGCACGACCTGGCCGGGCAGCTGCTCGGCGTACCCGTGTCCCGGCTGCTGGGCGACGGCCCGCCGGACGGTTCGGCCGACGGCGACCGGGCCGTCACCTGCTACTCCGGCGCCATCTACTTCGACGACCTCGACCCGGACGACGCGCCACGCGGCATCGCGGCCGTGCTCGACAACTGCAAGGCCGACTACGCCGCCGGCTTCCGCGCGCTCAAGCTCAAGATCGGCCGCGGCAACCGCTGGATGGATCCCGCCGCGGGCGTCCGGCGCGACATCGAGGTCACCCGTACAGTGCGCGAGACCTACCCCGACATCCGGATCCTGGTCGACGCGAACGACGGATACACCGGAACCGGCTTCCTGGACTATCTCGACGCCGTGCACGACTGCGACCTGTTCTGGATCGAGGAGCCGTTCCGCGAGAACCACGACGACCTCGCGGCGTTGCAGGGCCGGCTCCACGAACATGGGGCGACCACGGTCGTCGCCGACGGTGAGGCGCAGCCGGAGATTCCCCAGCTGCTCCGGCTGGCCGAGGACCGGCTGCTCGACGTGCTGCTGATGGACGTCGTCGGCTACGGGCTGACTCCGTGGCGGGCGATCACGCCGGCACTGCTGGAGATCGGCACCTGGGCCTCGCCGCACGCGTGGGGTCAGCCGTTGAAGACGCTGTACGCCGCGCAGATGGCGCTCGGGCTCGGAAACGTACTCACGGTCGAGGGCGTGCCCGGCCATACGACCGGCGTCGACTCCTCCGGCTACCAGCTGGTCGAAGGCCGCCTGCACGTTCCGGCGGCTCCGGGATTCGGGCTGCCTGTTCCGGACGTTTCGCTGGACCTGGTCGCCGGCTGACCCAGGTTTGCCCCACGACAGCCGGGGAACGTCGCCATCGGAGGTAGACGATGGCTGGGAGCGTACGCACCTGGATCTCCGGCTGGCCGGTCTTCCGACAGCTGACCGGCACCGATCCGCTGGGCCGCGGCAGCGCCGTGACCTCGGAACGCACCAGGAACCTCACCGCACGCACCGCCGAGGCGGACCAGGTCGTCCCCTCTGTGTGCCCTTACTGCGCGGTCGGCTGCGGCCAGCGCGTCTACGTCAAGGACGGGCAGGTCACCCAGATCGAGGGCGACCCCGACTCCCCCATCTCGCGCGGCCGGCTGTGCCCGAAGGGCTCGGCCAGCAAGCAGCTGGTGACCAGCCCCAGCCGCGTGACCGAGGTTCTCTACCGGCGACCCCACGCGAGCGACTGGGAACGGCTGCCGCTCGACCAGGCGATGGACCTGATCGCCGACCGGGTCATCCAGACTCGCCGCGACTCCTGGCAAGAGGAAGTTGACGGCATGCGGGTCCGGCGTACGCTCGGCATCGCCAGCCTGGGTGGTGCGACGCTGGACAACGAAGAGAACTACCTCATGAAGAAGCTCTACACCGCTCTCGGTGCGATCCAGATCGAGAACCAGGCCCGGATTTGACACTCCGCCACGGTTCCCGGTCTGGGAACCTCCTTCGGTCGCGGCGGTGCCACGACGTTCCAGCAGGACCTGCAAAACGCCGACTGCATCCTCATCGAGGGCTCGAACATGGCCGAGTGCCATCCGGTCGGGTTCCAGTGGGTGATGGAGGCCAAGGCGCGCGGAGCGACGATCATCCACGTCGACCCGCGGTTCACCCGCACGAGTGCGGTCTCCGACCTGCACGTGCCGTTGCGCGCGGGCAGTGACATCGCGTTCCTCGGCGGCCTGGTCAACCACGTGCTGAGCAACGGGCTCGAGTTCCGCGACTACCTCGTCGCCTACACCAACGCCCCGGCGATCCTCAGCGAGGACTTCCTCGACACCGAGGACCTCGACGGGCTGTTCTCGGGCTTCGACCCGGAGCATCGCCACTACGACGTGAAGTCGTGGGCGTACGAAGACGCCGAAGTGCCTGCCGCAGCGGGTGAACGTGACGAGCTCGACGAGGGGATCTCCGATGACGAGGAACTGCGCGACGGCACCTCCCATCGCACGTCCGAACGGCCGGACACGTTCGGCAGCGGCGGTGCCACCCTGCGGACGAAGCCGAAGACCGATCCGACGCTGGAGCATCCGCGGTGTGTCTTCCAGGTGCTGAAGCGGCACTTCGCGCGCTACACGCCGGACATGGTGGAGGAGGTGTGCGGCATCCCGCCGGAGACGTTCGCGCAGGTCGCTTCCGCCATCACCCGCAACTCCGGACGCGAGCGCACCACGGCGATCTGCTACTCCGTCGGCTGGACCCAGCACACCGTCGGCGTGCAGTACATCCGTACGGCCGCGATCCTGCAGACGCTGCTCGGCAACATCGGCCGCCCCGGCGGCGGGATCCTCGCCCTGCGTGGGCACGCGAGCATCCAGGGCTGCACCGACGTTCCGACGCTGTTCAACATCCTGCCCGGCTACATCCCGATGCCGCACGCGCACGAGAACCTCGACCTCGACACGTTCGTGGCAGCCGACTCGGGACGGGCCGGCTTCTGGGGCAACATGCGCTCCTACGTCGTCAGTCTGCTCAAGGCCTGGTGGGGTTCGTCGGCTGTCGAGAGCAACGACTACTGCTTCGACTACCTGCCGAGGCTGACCGGCGACCACGGCACCTACCAGACCGTGATGAACCAGCTCTCCGGCGAGTGCAAGGGCTACTTCCTGGTCGGTGAGAACCCCGCCGTCGGATCGGCGAACGCGAAGCTGCAGCGGCTCGGCATGGCCAACCTCGACTGGCTGGTCGTCCGCGACCTGCAGCTGATCGAGAGCGCGACGTTCTGGAAGGACGGTCCGGAGATCGAGACCGGCGAGCTGCGGACCGACGAGATCCCGACCGAGGTGTTCTTCCTGCCCGCGGCAGCGCACACCGAGAAAGACGGCACGTTCACCAACACACAACGGCTGCTGCAGTGGCACCACAAGGCCGTCGAGCCACCCGGCGACGCGCGCAGCGAGCTGTGGTTCTACTACCACCTCGGGCGAATCATCCGATCGAAGCTCGCCGGGTCGACCGATCCACGAGACCGGCCGCTGCTCGATCTCACCTGGGACTACCCCGTCTCGGGTGAGACGGCGGACCCGAGCGCCGAGACGGTGCTGCGCGAGATCAACGGCTTCGGTCCGGACGGCGCGCTCTCGGCCTACACCCAGCTGAAGGACGACGGTTCCACGGCGTGCGGCGTGTGGATCTACTGCGGGGTGTACGCCGACGAGCACAACCACGCGGCGAATCGCCAGCCAGGCAAGGAACAGTCGTGGGTCGCACCCGGCTGGGGCTGGGCCTGGCCGGCCAACCGGCGCATCCTCTACAACCGTGCGTCGGCCGATCCGGCGGGCCGGCCGTGGAGCGAGCGCAAGCGCTACGTCTGGTGGGACGCCGACCAGGAACGCTGGACCGGAGAGGACGTTCCCGACTTCGAGGCCGACAAGCCACCGTCGTACCAGCCGCCCGACGATGCGAGAGCCCAGGCAGCGCTGGCCGGAACCGACCCGTTCGTCATGCAGGCCGACGGCAAGGCCTGGCTGTTCGTGCCCGCCGGACTGGCCGACGGGCCGCTGCCGGCGCACTACGAGCCGGACGAGTCGCCGTTCGACAATCCGCTGTACGGGCAGCGGGCCAACCCGACCAGGCAGCTCTTTCCGCACCGGCTGAACCCCCACAACCCCAGCGGATCCGAGCCGGGCAGCGAGGTCTTCCCGTACGTGTTCACGACGTACCGGCTGACCGAGCACCACACCGCCGGCGGCATGAGCCGGACCCTGCCGTACCTGTCGGAGCTGCAGCCGGAGTTCTTCTGCGAGGTCTCGCCGGAGCTGGCCGCCGAGCGCGGCCTGGACCATCTCGAATGGGCGACGATCGTGTCGGCCCGCACGGCGATCGAGGCGCGCGTGCTGGTGACCGACCGGATGAAGCCGCTACGAATGAAACGGCGGATCGTCCACCAGGTCGGGTTGCCGTACCACTGGGGAAGCAACGGACTGATCACCGGCGACGGCGCCAACGAGCTGCTGGCGTTCGTGCTGGATCCCAACGTGCACATCCAGGAGTCCAAGGCCGCCAGCTGCGACATCCGGCCCGGACGGCGGCCGCGCGGCCCGGCGTTGCTGGACTTCCTGGCTTCGTACCGGTCGCGGGCCGGCATCGACGACGGTGCCGACGACGGAGCTGACAACGGAGGTAGCGATGGCTGAACGGGTCGGCTTCTTCACCGACACCTCGGTGTGCATCGGCTGCAAGGCCTGTGAGGTCGCCTGCAAGGAGTGGAACGGCGTTCCCGACGACGGCTTCGACCTGCTCGGCATGTCCTACGACAACACCGGAGCGCTGGGTGCCAGTACGTGGCGGCACGTGGCGTTCGTCGAGCAGAAGGTCGAGCCGGCGTCGGCCGTCGACCTCGGGATGCCGGGCATGGGACCACCCGGTGCTGTGCAGGACAGCGCCGCGCAGGACGGCGCCGCGCAGGACGGCGCCGCGCAGGACAGCGCCGCGCAGGACGGCGACGTGCAGGACGGCGACGTGCGCTGGCTGATGTCGAGCGATGTCTGCAAGCACTGCACGCACGCCGCCTGCCTCGACGTCTGCCCGACAGGGGCGCTGTTCCGTACGGAGTACGACACCGTGGTCGTGCAGCCCGACATCTGCAACGGCTGCGGCTACTGCGTGACCGCCTGCCCGTACGGCGTGATCGACCTCCGGCCGGGCGATGGGCGGGCGTTCAAGTGCACGATGTGCTACGACCGGCTGGGTGACGGCCTGGAGCCCGCGTGCGCCAAGGCCTGCCCCACCGACTCCATCCAGTTCGGGCCGCTGACGGAGCTGCGGGACCGGGCCGAGCGGCGCGTCGCCGAGCTGCACGACAAGGGCCTTTCCGCCGCCCGGCTCTACGGCGCCGACCCCTCCGACGGCGTTGGCGGCGACGGCGCGTTCTTCCTGTTGCTGGACGAGCCCGAGGTCTACGGCCTGCCTCCGGATCCCGTCGTCACCACGCGCGACCTGCCCTCGATGTGGAGGCACGCCGGACTCGCGGCGTTGACCGTGGCCGCGACGGTCGCGGTCTCGTTCGCGGGCTCGCTGTTCGGGAGGCGGCGATGAAGCGCGGCGAGCAGGAGATGGTGCCGGATGCGGAGTTCGGCTCCTACTACGGGCGGCCGATCCTCAAGCAGCCGACCTGGAAGGTCCCCGACGTTCCGCTGTATCTCTTCCTCGGTGGGCTTTCCGGTGTCTCGGCGACGACCTCCGCCGCGGCGGAGCTGGCGGGCTATCGGGCACTCGCCCGGACGACGCGTTACGTGGCGGCCGGTGGCGCGCTGGGCAGCGTGGGGGCGCTCGTACACGACCTGGGCCGGCCGGAGCGCTTCCTCAACATGCTCAGGGTCTTCAAGCCCACGTCGCCGCTGTCGGTGGGGTCCTGGATCCTCGCGCCGTTCTCCGGGCTCGCGGTCGCCGCGGCACTGTCTGCCGCGACCGGTCTCGTACCGCGGCTCGGGCAGCTGGCCGGCGCGGCGGCGGGCGTGCTCGGGCCCGGAATGGCCACCTATACAGCGGTTCTGCTCGCCGACACGGCCATTCCGGCCTGGCACGAGCACTACCCCGAGCTGCCGTTCCTGTTCGCCGGCAGCGCGCTGGCGAGCGCTGGTGGGGCCGCCATGATGCTGGTGCCGGAGCGGGAGCTCGCGCCGGTACGCACGATCATCGCTGTGGGTGCGGGCCTGGAGCAGGCCGCGGCCTCCCGGATCGAGCGCGGCGACAGCCTGGCCGGCGAGCCGTACCGGATCGGGCGGCCACGTAGGTTGCTGCAGGCCGGCCGCGCGCTGACCGCCGCCGGCGGCGGTTTGGCGTTGCTGAGCAGGCGAAGCCGGGTGCTGTCCGCGCTCGCCGGCTCGGCGCTGCTGGCGGGAGGCCTGTGCACCAGGTTCGGGATCTTCTATGCGGGTAAGGAATCCGCACGAGACCCGAAGTACGTCGTCGTGCCCCAGCGGGAGCGGCGGCGGTTTGCCGAGGAGGCACACGGGTAGCGCCGCCCTATGGGTACAACCAACCAACTCAACGGACGTACAGTCGCGTTCCTGGTGGCGCCGGAGGGCGTCGAGCAGGTCGAGCTGACCGAGCCGTGGAAGGCCGTCAGCGACGCGGGTGGCACGCCTGTGCTCGTCTCCACCAAGGAGGGCGAGATCCAGGCGTTCAACCATCTCGACAAGGCCGACACGTTCGCGGTCGACCGGACCGTGCCGGACACCATCGCCGACGAGTACGACGCGCTCGTACTGCCTGGCGGTGTGGCCAACCCGGACCAGCTGCGCACCAACGACGCGGCGGTCGGTTTCGTACGCGACTTCTTCGCACAGACCAAGCCGGTCGCGGTGATCTGCCACGGCCCGTGGACGCTTGTCGAAGCCGATGTCGTCCGCGGCCGGCGGCTGACGTCGTGGCCGAGCGTGCGGACGGACCTGCGCAACGCGGGCGCCGAGTGGGTCGACGCGGAAGTGGTCACCGACCAGGGTCTGGTCAGCAGCCGCAACCCGGGCGACCTGCCGGCGTTCTGCTCGAAACTGGTCGAGGAGTTCGCCGAAGGCAAGCACGCCGCGCAGGCCCGCAGCGTTTAGCGGCTCAGAGGTGAGTGGGATCGTCGTCGTCGCGGTAGACGCGAGTTTCGCTGACGGTTTCCGGCTGGCCTTCGTGGAACGTCCGTTCCTGCGTGACCGTTCCGCGACGACGGCGGCGGACCATGACCACCATCCCTACGATGACAAGGCCTGTGAGCATGAGCACGACGCCGGTGGCCTGGATATCCAGCCATCCCAGGTCACCCCGGATCGCGAACGTGAACACCGCTCCAAGCGCGATCAGAAAGATTCCCGCACCAAGACTCATGATGTATTCCCTCCTCAGGCGCCGGTGATACCCGCGCGCCGGGAAATCAACCGCAGCTGATCTCAACCAGGCAAGGAGACATCGCCCATGGCAGCACAAACCGTCGCCGATGTGATGACATTGGACGTCACGACCGCCTCGACGGCCGACACCGCCCGCGATGCGGCGAAGCTGATGCGCGAGAGGCACGTCGGCGATGTACTCGTGGTCGAGGCCGACCAGCTCGCCGGCATCGTCACCGACCGCGACCTCGTCATCCGCGTGCTCGCCGACGGTCTCGACCCGGACCAGGCCAGGGTCGGTGAGATCTGCAGCTCCGACGTCCTCGAGGTCCGCCCGGAGACCACCGCCGACGACGCCCTCATCATCATGCGCGAGGCCGCGGTCCGCCGGCTGCCGGTCGTCGACAGCGGCCGCCTGGTCGGCATCGTCTCCCTCGGCGACTTCGCCGCCGAATCCGACGGCGACTCGGTGCTCTCCGACATCAGCCTGGCCGAACCCAACCTCTGATGCCCGAACTTCCTGATGTGGAAGGCTTTCGCCGCGTCCTGGCCCGGAACGGCGCCGGCAAGCGCATCGACGACGTACGGGTCCTCGACTCCGGTGTGCTCGAACAGGTCGGTGCCGGCCGGCTGGGCCGGGAGCTGTCGGGACGGACGCTCGTCGCGCCCCGGCGGCACGGCAAGTGGTTGCTCGCACCGTTGCGTTCGGGCCGAAGGCACCAGCCCGACGAGCCGACGCTGGTGTTCCACTTCGGCATGACGGGCAGCTTGTTGTCCGCCTCGCCGGAGGAGGCCAGGCATCCACACGATCGGGTATTGCTGGAGCTCGGCGGGCGCGAGCTGCGCTACCGGGACCTGCGCAAGCTCCAGGGCATCCGCCTCGCCGCGAACGACGACCAGGTGGCCGGCCTGCTTCGCGACCTCGGCCCGGACGCCAACGACGTACCGGCGGCCGAGTTCCGCGAACGCCTGCAGGCGAAACGGAGTGCGCTGAAGGCCGCGCTGATGGACCAGACCGTGGTCGCCGGCCTCGGTAACCTGCTGGCCGACGAGATCCTGTGGCGAGCCCGCCTGCGGCCGACGAGGCGGAGCAACGACCTGTCCGATCCGGAACTGTCGAAGCTCCACCGCTCGATGCGCACCGTGCTGCGGGCCTCGATCCAGGCCGGCAGGGTGCCGCCGAAGCGCGGCTGGCTCACCGCCCGCCGTGACGACAGCGAGGCGATCTGCCCTCGCTGCGGCACCAAGCTACGGCGGTCCCGCGTTGCGGGCCGGAGCACGGTGTGGTGCCCGAACTGTCAATGACGTAAGGGGGAAACGCCGGTTCCTATCTCCCGCGCAGCGGATCGTGGCCGACGTTCAGCAGGCGGTAGCGCCTTCGCTCGTCGCCCGCGATCTCTTCGTCTGTGACGTCGGCGGTCTCCGCCTCGACGACATCCACGACCTTGCGCATCACTTCCAGGTCGTCGTCGGTGAGGTCGGTGCGGCGCTTGCCCAGGACCTGGACCACGGCGACGCCGAGCTCAGCCGGCTTCTCCCCAGGATGCGGCGCCAGGTCAGGCTGCGTACCCAGCCAGTCGAGCAGTTCCCGCGACGTCATGTTCACCACCGCGTGGAACCGTTCCCAAATCTCCTCTGTCTCCAGCAACGAGCGCGCCACGACGTCTCACATCCCTTCCTCGGGCTCCTCCTGCGCGATCCGCTCGTCGAGCGTCTCGCCGGCTTGTTCGTCGGCCGGGGTCGGCGGATCCTCCAGGCCAGGGCTCGGCTGGTCCGGCGGCTCGTACTCCGTCACGTCGGTCTCCGGGCGTAGTTCGTCCGTCCGCAGCGCTTCGTACTCCGCCTGGTCCGGGTCCTCCGGCTCACCCGGCAGGTCGGGATCCGGCATGTAGGTACTCATGTCTCGCGCTTACCCCTGCCTCGGACACCCATTCACACCCCTGCCAGAAGGGCCAGCAACACCACGCCCACGAGCGTCCACGCCACGTAGTCGCCGATATGACTGCGATGCACCGCCACCAGCGCTCGCCCGGCCGGCCGGAAAGCCTTGGCCGCCATGGCAACCGCACCTGGCAGGCGGCTGCGCCACAGACCGGCCGCGGCCACCAGCACGGTCAGCCCGCCACCGGCCAGGCCGAGAACCACACCGGGCCACGACCACGGGCTCGGCGCCTCCGGATCCACCCCGCGCACGAACCACGGCAACCCGGTGACGACAGGCGCCAGCACGAGCACCGTCATCGGTACGAGCATCGCGACCGGCAGGCGGCGCAGCCGGGACTGCGTTTCCGGATCCTCTTCCTGCTCCTCGGCCTCCGCTTCCGCATCCCTTCGCACTGGTTCTCCCACACCGGCGAACGTCCGGGCCGCGAACCGGAGCACCGCTGCCCCGGTCAGCGCCGCCGAAACCAGAACGACCGGCACCAGCGGCCACAGGCCCGCCGACACAAGTGCGTGCTCGGTCAGTGCCTTCCCCGACCACAGTCCCAGCCCGGGAACGCCGCTCAGCCCGAGCGCGCCGACGACGAACGCCGTTCCGGTCCACCGCATCCGCCGGGCCCGGCCGAACAGGTCCCGCTCGTTGACCGTCCCGAAGCGGTTGAGCAGCCCACCGGCCGCCAGGAAGAGCCCGGCGGCCACGCCCGCGTGCCCGGCCAGGTAGACGGCAGCGCCCGTCGTTGCCTCTGCACGAAGGACGCCGAACCCCAGCAGGACAACGCCGACATGGCTGATCGTGGAGTACGCCAGCATGCGTTTGGCGTGCCGCTGTGCCAGGCACATCGCCGCTCCGACGAGCGCGGTCATCGCGCCGAGCACGAGGAGCGCCCGCCGCACGCTGGGCGCCGGCAGCACCCCGGCATAGACCTCCCACCACACGCGCGCGACGCCGTAGCAGCCGAGCATCACCATCACGCCCGAGAACAGCGCGCAGACGGGACTCGGCGCGACCGCTTCGGCGTCCGCGGTCCAGAAGTGGAACGGCACGACCGCCGCCTTGACCAGGAATCCGCCGGCCAGCAAGGCGAACGACGCCACGACCAGCCCGTCGGAATGCCCCTGGGCCAGCGCCGAGCCGGCCGCCCGCAGGTTGAGCTCCCCGGTTCGCGCGTACAGCAACGCGATCCCGAGCAGGCAGAAGGAGGCGCCGAGCGAGTTGACGATCCCGAAGTTCAGCGCACCTTGCACGCTCGTGGGCTCCTCGGCGCGATAGCCGGTCAGCACATAGGCTGCCGCACCCATCAGCTCGAAGAACACGAACGCGTTGAACAGGTCGCCGGCCAGCGCGAATCCGGCCAGCGCACCCTGGAAGACCAGGATGAGCGCGTGATAGGACGCGGCGACATCCTCGTAGAACGTCCACGTGTAGACCAGCCCGGCCACCACGAGCAGACCTGCCAATACCGCCAGCCCCGTGCCGAACCGGTCCGCGACCAGAGCGATGCCGACGCCTTCGGGGCCGCGCGGCGCCCAGCCGCCGAGCCAGGTCACCCGTTCGGGCGGCGACACCATGGCGAAGAGCGCGAGAGCCGTGCCGGCCGTCGCGGCCACGACCGCGATCGTCTCGGTGGCGATCCTCGGCAGCCAGTGCCCGGCCGCCGCCAGCAACGCCGCGGCCAGCAAGGGCACCGCGACGATGAGCGCGGGCCACCCCGTCATGTGTGTTCCAGCGAACGAAGTCGCTCCGGGTCGACGGTGCCGTGCCGCTTGGCGACCTGCACGGTGATCGCCAGCAACAACGCCGTCACGCTCGACCCGACAACCACGTCGGTGAGCGTGAGCGCCTGCACCACCGGATCGACCACCCGCGTGCCGAGCGGCACGTCGGAGAAGACCGGCGCCGTCCCACCCCGGCGATAGCCGACCTGCAGCAACAGGACGTACGTCGAGGACTGGACGACGGACAGGCACACCACGCCGTGCACGAGGTTGCGGCTGGACACGATGCCGTAGCAGCCGACCGGGAACACCCAGAGGGCAACGAGGTATGGCGCCTGCGAGAGCACCGAGCCGGTGAACACGAGTCAGCCCTCCTCGCGGATCAGCAGCGCCTGTTCGAGGAACTTCGCCGCCATGAGCATCATCGCCGAAGCCACCTCGACGCCCACGGTGATGTTGAGCGCGAGCACGATGCCGGACGAGCCGAGGCTGCCGAACCGACCGAGCGGAAGGACGTTCAGCAGGAACGCGCCGCCGGTCGTCAGCCCGAGCAGGCCGACCACGACGTAGCCCGCCGCGCCGATCGCCTCACCGACCTCGAACACCGGCACCGGCCGCATCGCCTCCAGCGCCCGGTAGTCGCCGGCCAGGTAGAGCAGCAACAACCCGGTCGCCAGCACCACACCGCCCTGGAACCCACCGCCGGGACTGACGTGGCCGTGCAGGATCACGTAGGCGCCGGCAACCACCGTGACAGGGAGCAGGACCAGCCCGACTAGGCGGACCGCGTCGAACACCTCTGCCGGGCCGTAGGTGTGCTGCCAGCCGTCCTCCTCCTCTTCGTGCCGCACCCGCCGCAGCAGCACGACAGCCCCGAGCGCCGCTGTGAACAGCATGAACTCCTCGCCGAGCGTGTCGTACGAGCGCTGGTCGAACGTCACCGACGCCACGGCGTTCGCCGTGTGCTGCTGCTCGGCGGCCGCCACGGCCCGGTCGCCGTAGGGGTGGCTCTGCGAACCGAACTCCGGCAGGCCGGTGAACCCGATCGCCAGCAACGCGAGCAGGCCGAGCGCACCGATGCCGAACAGGACCAGCCGTGCGCGCATCACCGCTCCCGTTCGTTCCGGCGATCCGTGCTGCGCTCGCTGCGTCCGACCTTGGCGATCGTCAGCAAGGTGATCAGCGGAAGGACGGCTGTTCCGATGCCGAGCTGCGACATCGCGACGTCGGGCGCCTGCAGAACCACGAACAGGATCGTGAGCACCAATCCGTAACCGGACAACACGATCGCCTGCCGGCCCGGTTCCCGTGTCAGGACGACCGCGGTCGCCATCATCGCGGTGAGCAACAGCACGACGAGGATCAGCAGGTCGGTCATCGGCGGCTCCTCCTGACGCCGGCCCGGGCCAGCGCCACGGTCGCGGCCGAGCCGGTCAGCACGAGCAACGCCAGCACGAGCAGCAGCTTGAAGACCGGCAGCGAAGACCCGCGGTCGACGAGGAGCGCCACGACCACCAACGGCGCACCGATGGCCGACAGCAACACCGAGACGTGCAGCCGGTCCTCCAGCGGCCGGATCACCACCGTCCCGAGCGACGCGAACACCATCAGCGCCACCCCTGCCCACAACAGGATCTGGCTCACAGCAGCCTGCCGAAGAATCGCGCGTACGCGAGCACGCCTGCCAGGCTGAGCAGGGCCAGCAGCAACGCCACGTCCGCGTAGACCGGACGGCCGAAACCGGCGGCGAGCAACAGCAACACGACGGTCGCCACGACGGCGCTGGCCTGCAGAGCCGCCAGCCGGTGCACCGGCCCGGAGCGCAACAGCCCGGCCAGGCAGGGGAACAGCCCGCCGGCCAACAGCACCAGCGCGGCCGCGAGCCACGTCATGACGTGACCCTCCGTTCCAGCGGGCCGATCTCGCCGACGCGATGGACGACCAGCACGTCGAGCTCCGGATCCTCGGCGTGCTCGACCTCGGCGACGTAGGTGCCGGGCGCGGTCGACAGCACGAGCGTCGCGTACGCGCGCCAGCGCGGGCCATCCGCCTCTTCCCGTGCACCGGCGCGGATCCGGTCGAACGACTCGACGTCGAAGCCCGACCCACCGCCGCGGGCGGCTCGGAGCCGTACCAGCCGTACGGCCGTGAACCCGATCACCGCGATGGTGTCCCGGCCGATCGCGCCCGGCAGCGACACCAGCCAGCCGGCCCAGCGGGCGCGTGGCGCGTAGGAGGTGCCGGTCGTCCGGGCGGCGAAGCCGGCTGCCGCGGCGGAAACCAGGCCGATCGTCACGGCGACCACGACCTCGGCCAGGTCGATCGTCGACAGCAGCAGGAGATAGAGGCCGGTGAACCCGGTTGCCGGCAGCAGAAGGACGAGACCTCTCCTGAGGGTGGCCATCAGCCCTCCCGGACGACTTCGCGGGCGGCCTTGTCCTGCCGCAGGCCGAGGTATCTGGGATGCCGCAGGCGACCGGCGGTGGTCCACTCGGTGAAGCCGATCTGCGCCACCAACTCCGGCTCCACCCAGTGCGCCCCCTTCTCCGCAACGGTGTCGGCAAACGGCGAGGCGGCACGCTCGCGCTTGCCGAGCTGTTTCTCCAGCATCCGCAGGGTTTCGGCGTTGTAACCGGTGCCGACCTTGCCCGCGTAACGCAGCCGGTCGCCCTGAAAGTAACCAACCAGGAGTGCGCCGAGCCCTTGTCGTGAACCCTGCGGATCGGTGAATCCGCCCACGACGAACTCCTGGCCGGCTACGCACTTGAACTTCAGCCAGTCCCGCGACCGGCCGGAGGTGTACTGCGCGTCGGCGCGCTTGGCGATCAGGCCTTCCCAGCCCTTCTCGCACGCCTCCTCGTAGTACTTCTCGCCTTCCTCGTTGCGATGCGTCGAACAGCGCACCGGGTCACCGAAGTCGAACGCGGCGCGCAGGAGGCGTTTCCGCTCACGCAGTGGCTGCCGCGTCAGGTCGGTGTCTTCGAGTACCAGCAGATCGAACAGGTAGAGATAGACCGTGACGCCCGTACGTTCGATGTCCTGCGGTTTGGTGAGATGGATCCGCGCCTGCAGCTTGGCGAAGCTGGTCTGAGCACCGTCGAACGCGACGATCTCCCCGTCGGCGACGAACCGGTCGGGGCCACGCTGGTCCAGCGCGGCGCAGAGCTCTGGATAACTGAGGCTCATCGGCTTGTGATTGCGCGACCACAACTCGGTGCCGTCGCCGTCGCGGACCGCCAGGCACCGCACACCGTCGACCTTGCGCTCGAAAATCCAGTCCGGGCTGGAGAATCGCTCGTCCGTCAAGGTCGCCAGCATCGGTTCTCGCCAAGCCGGCCTCGTCACGACTCCTCTTCCGCGACATCCTCGTTGGTACGGCCGGTCAGCGCGGACTCGGGTCGGCTCACTGTTGGTTTGTCCTTGCGGTTGGCGCCTTCGTCGTCGACCTTCACCAGCAGCCACTGCGCCTTGCCACGTTCCTCGCGAAACCGGGTCAGGGCGTAGGCGCCGTGCAGCTTCTCACCGTGCAGGCGCACCTTGACGTGGCCCTGCTCGAGCGCGTCGTCCACCGGCAGCTCGTCGCCCTTGTGCTCCGAGAGGTTCTCATACGTTCCGGTGTCCCAGACGATCACCGAACCGGCGCCGTACTCGCCTTCCGGGATCACGCCCTCGTAGCCGGCGTAGTCCATCGGGTGGTCCTCGGTCGGTGTGGCGAGCCGCTTCTCCCTCGGGTCCGGCGAGGGTCCCTTGGGGATCGCCCACGACTTCAGTACGCCATCGACCTCGAGCCGGAAGTCGAAGTGCAGGCTGGAGGCGTCGTGGCGCTGGACCACGAACCGCGGCTGCTTGTGCTCGCGTCCGCGCGAGCCGGTGCCCTTCGGTTCGCCGGTCCTGCGGAAGTCGCGCTTGTGCTTGTAGTCGGTCAGGTCGCCCTGCTTGTGCTTGGCCATGTCTCCTAGCCCTTCCGCCCGAACGCGGGCCGGTGCCGCGACAGCCAGGCCTGGAGGCTGTGTTGCTTGGCCTGGTCGTCGAACCGGCCGTGGGCGCCGTAGCGTCGGTCCGGCTCGTCGTCGACCGGCTCCCAGAGGTTCTCCGGCCGGCCGGCTGCTTCGTACTGTCCGGTCTGCTGCGAGTCGTAGCCGGTACGTGCGAGGTAGCGATCGACCAGACCGGGCGCGACCCGTTCGGCGAGGATCGTCGCCACCGTCGAGAAGCCGACCCAGAACTCGCGCCGGCCCGGATGGTCGGCGGCGTGGACGATCATCCGGGCGGCCACCTCGGGCTGGAAGATCGGCGGCACCGGCTGGGCCTTGCGACGCATCCTGGACAGCGCCCAGTCGAACTGTGGCGTGTTCAGCCCGGGCAGCTGGACCATCGTCGTCGCCACGCCGGATCCGTCGTGCAGCAGCTCGCAGCGCAACGACTCGTGCATCGCCTTGATCGCGTGCTTGGCCGCGCAGTAGGCCGACTGCAGGGGGATCGCGCGGTACGCCAGGGCCGAACCGACCTGGATGACGACGCCTCGATCGCGCGGCAGCATCCGCGCCAGCGCGGCTTTGGTGCCGTGGACGTATCCGAGATAGGTGGTCTCGGTGACGCGCCGGAACTCCGCCGGCTCGATCTCGGTGAACGGCGCGAACACGGTGGCGAACGCGTTGTTGACCCACACGTCGATCGGGCCCAGCTCACGTTCGACCCGCTCGGCTGCCGCGTCGACCGCTTCCGGGTCGGACACGTCGGCAGCGATGCCGATCGCCGTACCGCCGGTGCCCTGGATTCCGTCCACGGCCTGCTCGAGGCCGGACTCGCCACGGGCCAGCAGCGCGACCCGGTCCCCTCGTTCGGCGAACGCACGCGCGGCGGCGCGGCCGACACCCGCGGTCGCGCCCGTCACCACAACCACTCGGGAGCTCATGGTGTCCGGTTACCCCGCCCCCCGCCCGCAAACCGGCGGGCAAAAAGACCCCTCCGCTTATGTGTAACGCCGAACCTGCCGGGAATCGGCATCGATGTCTGCCCCCGCGCTGCGGCACCCGGCCCAAGTGGCCGGGCCGCAGCGCTCAAACTTCGAGGTGCTTCGATGGGCGCCACCAAGCTGGACCGGGTACGCGCCGAAGCCGCCGGCTGCCAGCGGTGCGATCTCCACCAAGATGCGACCCAGACCGTCTTCGGCGACGGCGACCCCGATGCCGGCCTGATGGTGCTGGGCGAGCAACCCGGTGACCAGGAGGATCGCAAGGGCGAGCCGTTCGTCGGACCGGCCGGTGGACTGCTGTGGAAGGCGCTGGCCGAGGTGTCGATCGACCGTTCGGACGCATATGTCACCAATGCGGTCAAGCACTTCCGGTTCACGCGCGAGGAACGCGGCAAGCGCCGCTTGCACAAGACGCCGAACCGTACCCAGATCGTGGCCTGCCGCCCGTGGCTGATCGCCGAGCTGCAACTGGTCGACCCCGAGGTACTCCTCTGCCTGGGCGCGACCGCCGCGAAGGCCGTGTTCGGGCCGTCGTTCAAGCTGACCGAGCACCGCGGCGAGCGGCTCACCCTGCCGCCGCTCTCGGCCTCCGACGCCGACAACTCCGAGGAGAACCCCCAGCCCGTGACGATCGTGACCGTCCACCCGTCGGCCGTGCTCCGCGCGCCGGACCGGGACGAGGCGTACGAGAGTTTCGTCGCCGACCTGCGGGTAGCGGCGAAGGCACTGAATCGGCGCTCGAGGAGGTAAACGCGATGCGCACCGAAGCAGAAGTGAGCCGTGAGCTGGCCGACGTCCGAGCCAGGCGGGAAGAGCTGTTCCCGGTCCAGACCGAGCCGCTCGGGCCGCAGTCACCGCAGCCCGCGGGGTTCTACGCCGGCGCGCCGGGCGGCGAGATCACCGAGTTGCTCGAACGGGAGGCGCTACTCGTCCTGGAGCTGGCGGAGATCCGGCGGGCGCAGGGCACCCGGCCGGAGTCCGCGGTCGAGGACGAGGTGGCCTCGGCCCAGAACGTGCTCGCCAGGATCGCGGACGCCCGCCGCGCCGACCCGGACGTGTAGGGACGCCGGATGGAGCGGGTCCGGCCGGAACTGTCCGGCGCCTGAGCCGGCCGGTGCGTCACCCGCGTGGGGTGCACCGGCCGGCTTCTCCCTCCCCGCCCGTTCAGAGCCCATCTCAGGGCTTATCTCAGGGCCCGCTCCGGCTCAGCTGGAACGCGGGCCGGGTACGGTCACCGGGGTGGGGAAACGCAGCAGCGCGGCCACCGGACCGGTCCAGCTCTCGGTGTCGACCACCTCGATCTCGGCGTCGGTCATGATGGCGGCCCGGATGACGGCGGAGTCGAGCTTGTCGTGGATGACCTCGAGGTCCTCTGTGTAGGTGGCGCGCAGTTCGTCGGCCGTCCGCGCCAGCTGGATCGGCTCGGGGCCGATCGCCACCTCGGCCTCCAGCTGCTCGACGAACGGGCCGGCCTGGTTCTCGTTCATCAGGTACAGCAGGGCTTCCACCGCACTGTGCCGGAACGCCGCCAGCACGTCCGTCGTGTCCTGGACCGCGGCCTCGGTGCTGAGGCCGGACTCGAGCCGCTCGCGCAGCTCTTCGCGTTCGCGTTCCTCGACCTCGGCCGCGACGTCCTCCATCACGGCGCTCAGGTCCTCGTTGCCGCCGGGAGCGCGGGCACCGCGGTCGGTGACCGTCACCCGTTCCCGCAACGTCTGCGGGATGTGGTGGTAGACCCGCGAGCGCGCGTCGACCTCACCGGCCAGCACGATCGCCGCCGGCTTGGCCTGCGCGACGACCCGTGTGATCTCCTCGGCGACGGTCGCGGCATTGCGTTCGGAGACCTCGTCGACGGTGTTCTGCAGCCGTTTGTGTGCCCAGCCGCCGCCTCGCACCTTGTGCAGCGGGTGTGACCGCCCTTCCACGTGGCGATAGCGGCTGTACGTGACGTCGCGTACGAGCAGGTCGGCGCCCGACCTGTCGACGACCGCGAGGACTTGGCGGCGCGCGGCGACCTTGGACCGGATGTATCTGCCGAGGTCCGGCAGTGGCGCCCAGCGCGCCCGGTCACCACCGTCCGCGGTGCCGGCCGAGTCGGAGAGCAGCAGCGCGCCACCACTGGCGACGAGCACCAGCCCGCGGGCCGCCACGCGACCGGGTGCGAGCGCCTCGACCGCCTCCGTCATGGCGGCGATCGTCTCGGCGTCGGCTCCCTTTCCGGTCAGGTGTTCGCACAGCGCACGCCAGCGCAGGTTGACCGACTCCGACGAGCTCGCATCCGGCCGCACAGCTTCCAGGTACGCCGTCGCGAAAGGCCCGGAGGAGTCGTAGATGTCCTGTAGATGAGTCGGTTTCATTCGCTCTGTGCTACCCCTGTCAAGCCGTCTGACACGCGCGCGAATGGATCGTGTACGTGCGGGAAACGCGAGTCATGCATCGATCCACCGAACGCATCCTGACCACGCATACCGGCAGCCTGCCGCGGCCGAGCACGCTCGCCGAGGCGCTCGAACGCCGTGACCGCGGCGAGCCCGCCGATCCCGGCCTGCCGGATCGGATCGCCGATGCCGTCCGGACCGTCGTACGCCGGCAGGCGGACGCCGGCCTGGATGTGGTGAACGACGGCGAGGCCGGCAAGATCGGCTACTCCACGTATGTGAAGGAACGCCTGACCGGCTTCGGCGGCCAGTCCGCGCCGCGGTCCGGGCGGACGGACTTCGACCGCCCTGCCTGTGTGGCGGCGCTCGACTACCCCGACCTCGGCCCGGTGCGCACAGACGTCGCGAATCTCCAAGCCGGCCTGGCCGGAAGTGAGACCACCGACGCGTTCCTGACCGCTGCCTCCCCCGGCGTCATCGCACTGTTCCTCGACAACCAGTACTACGACACGCACGAGGACTACATCTGGGCGCTCGCCGACACGATGAAGGCGGAGTACGACGAAATTCACCGCTCCGGCCTCCTGCTCCAGCTCGACTGCCCGGACCTCACCTCATGGCAGGCCGGCGAAGACCTGTCAGAGTTGAGGAAACGCGCCGAGCTGCATCTCGCCGCGCTCGACCACGCGACCCGGGACATCCCGGGTGACGCTCTGCGGCTCCACCTGTGCTGGGGAAACTACGAGGGCCCGCACACCGACGACGTGCCGTTGCGCGACCTGATCGATCTCGTACTCGCGGCCAGGCCGGACGCGATCTCGTTCGAGGGCGCCAACCCTCGGCACGCACACGAGTGGGCGCTGTTCGAGGACGTCGAACTGCCGGACGGAAAGGTGCTGATCCCAGGCGTGCTCGACTCCACGACGAACTACGTCGAACATCCCGACCTGGTGACGCAACGCATCGAACGCTACGCGTCACTTGTCGGCAGGGAGAACGTCATCGCCGGATCGGACTGCGGCTATGCGACATTCGCGACCACTCCGACCGTTCGGCCCGAAGTGGCCTGGGAGAAGCTCGCCGCTCTCGCGGAAGGCGCCAGGGCGGCCTCGGAACGACTCTGGTGATTGTTTGCGGTCGCTCGTCCAGGGAACCACGGCAGCGCACGGCGAATTGGGGGTCTGAAAGCCGGACATTCGAGGCCGAAAGAGGTAATAACCGTGATTATTCTCGGCGTTATCCTGCTCATCTTGGGCTGGGCGCTTGGAATCTCCATTCTCTGGACGATCGGCGCCATCCTGGCCGTCGTCGGCGTTGTCTTCTGGATTCTCGGCGGCGTCGGGCGTCCGGTCGCCGGTCGAAAAGTCTGGTTCTGACGCACCAGACTGACAAGGAAACATCCCTGCCACACGGCGGGCGCCGGGCCGAACGGCTTCGGCGCCCGCTCCATGTTCGGTAACGCTTGACACTGGCCGGGCACTCAGAGCGGGCGATAGAGGTCCGCCTCGAAGCGGTACGCGTCGCCGCGATACACCGTGGTGCTCAACAGAACAGGGATCTGCGCGGTGTCGTAGGTGACCTCGTGCCCCACCAGCACAGGCGATCCCACCGCGATGTCGAGCAACTCGGCGGCGAGCTCGCCGGCCGCTTCTGCTTGTACGGCATAGGAACTGCGCGTCACGACGATCCCGCACAGGGACGCGAGCGCTTCGTACAGCGACCGATCCTCCAGCGTGGCTTCGCGTAACGGCGACACGCGGGCGCCTACCAACACCGTCGTGTCGAGACAGATCGGTACGTCGTCCATGCCGCGCACTCGGCGCACCACCAGAACGGGCGCGGACGGTGCGATCCGCAGCCGCGAAGCCTCCTCCAGCGTTGCCGCCCGTTCGAGCTGCTCGAGGATGTGCGAGCTCGCCCGCAGTCCACGCGCCTCGGCCATCTCGGTGAAGCTCTGCAACACACTCGGGGGCTCGCCCATCACCTGTGGCGGTACGAACCACCCGCGTTGCGCCGAGCGCCGCAGCTTCCCTTCGTCGGCGAGCAGGCCAAGGGCCTGCCGCAACGTCGCCCGGCTCACCCCCAGCCGGGTCGCGAGCTCCCGCTCGCCCGGCAGCCGGGCACCGGCGGCGCCGTAGACCTCACGACGCAGTGCCTCGGCGAGACGTGCGTACGCCTCGTCGACCGCTGTGCCCGAGCTTGGACCAGTGCGTTGCTCCATGCCGTGCTCCATGACACGCTCCATGACAAAAAGGAACCTAACTCAGGTCCGCAGGAACTCGGCCGGGGGTACGGTCGCCCGCAACCGTTCCAGGACGGCGGGCGTGATCGGCACGTCCGCCTCGGCCAGCGCGTCGAGCACCGAGCCGACCAGCGGTGGGAACACCGCGAGCCGCGGTCCGGCGGTCTCGAACCGAGCCTTCAGCGCCGCCGCCAGCGTCGCGGCGACCGGTGACCCGGTGCCGGTGAGCACCGAACCGGCAAGCACCACAGGGATCTCAGCAGATGCCAGGTCGAAGCCGACCCGCGCGGCAGCCGTCGCGGCGTACTCCGCCAGCCGTTCGCACTGCGTCTCGACGATCTGGCACGCGATCGCATCCCCTTCCGCAGCAGCCTTCGTGACCTCCTTGGCCGCGGAAGCATGGTGCAGCCAGCTGCCCGGCTGCTCCCGTCCGGTGAAGAAGTGCAGCAGACTCTCGACGTCGGGCGTCCCGAAGTACGCCAGCAACTTCGAGGTCAGCGACGTCGACGGCGCCATACCCAGGTCCGCGAGGCAGACCGCGCGGAGTGCCGCATGCCCGAGCCCGCCGGCGCCGAGGTTGTCCTGCAGCCAGAAGCTCAGGCTCCACTCCTGTCCCGCCGGCCCGCGTGCCGCCACTGCCGCGGCCGTACCCGACACGATGGCGACTCCCATTCCGGACGGCTCACCGCAGCGGATTGCGGCGAAGCCGTCGTTGAGGATCGACACCTTGCCGATACCGGGCAGGCACCGGTCGATCGTCTCCTGCCAGAACGCGTCGTCCTCCGGCCAGTCGATGCCGGCCAGCCGGAACGCGGCAGACGTCAGCCGGTCGAGCGAGATCCCCGCCTCCGACAGCGCGGTCCGGATGGCGCCGAGCACGGCGTCAACCGCGACCTGCGGCGACGCGGCGCCGTAGATGTCACCCTGTCCCTCTCGCCCGACGCCGAGCAGAACACCGGTGCTGTCGGCCACCGCGGCCGCCGTCTTGCTGTTGCCGGCGTCGACGCCCAGGTGAAACGTGGCGGTCACGGGAGCAGGCGATCCGGCAGGTGTGCCGCGTGCGCGAGCGCCATCTCGGCGTACAGCTCCTCGGCGACCGGCAACGAGGGTACGAGCGGGTGCGCCGCCAGCGCGCGCAGCCCGTCCCGCGCGTCGCCTGCCCAGGCGGCCTTCGCGGCCAGCACCTGGTGCTCGGCCAGCGCCTGCACGAGCCCGCGTACGGCATGCGGCAACGGCTTCTGCGGGATCGGCGTGAACCCGCCTGCGTCGACGCGAGCCGGAATCTCCACCACGACGTCCTCGTCGAAGCCGGGGAGCGCGCCGCCGGCGTTGGGCAGGTTGACCGGCAGCGTCTCGCCGGTGTCGTTGTAGAACGCGTTCATCGCGTCGATCGCCAGCTCCAGCTCGTGAATGCCGCCGCGCGAACGGGCCGGGTCGAGCTCCGGGTGGGGTGACCGCGCCTGCTCGGTGTAGTGCTTCCAGTAGTCCGGCACCGACGCCATGATGTCCTCGGCGCGGGTGGTCGGCGCGCCCTGCTGGTGGCGCAGCTCCTCGTCACGGAAGTAGTAGTAGACGAAGTACGACGACGGGACCGACTCCATCGTGACCGCGAGCCGGAGCAGCCGGCTCGACCTGTCGCCGGCCTCGTATGCCTTGCGCAGCAGCGGAATCAGGTCCTCGCCCTGGTAGGTGTGCTCGACGCTCCAGCAGTTGTGGTTGATGCCGACCATGGTCGCCTGGAGCAGGTCCGGGTCGAGCCCGGCCACCTCCGCGACACCCCGCGGGAAGATGATCGGCCCTTCGCACAGCGAGACGATCGGGATGTCGGTATAGGTCGTCATCGCCTGCGCGACGATGTTGACGGGGTTGGTGTAGTTGAAGATCCGGGCGTTGGGCGCGACGGCGGCCAGGTCGTCGGCGACCCCCTGCATGACGGCGATCGAACGCAGCGCCATGAAGAACCCGCCCGGGCCCTGCGTCTCCTGCCCCAGAACGCCATGTTTGACGGGGATCCGCTCGTCGAGTGCGCGGGCCTCGAAGCCGCCGGGCCGGAAGCTGGACAGCACGGCGTCGACGTCGCGCAGCCCTTCGCGGCGGTTGGTCGTCGCGGTGATCGTGAGGTCGAGTCCGGCGTTGGCGGCCATCTTCTCGGCGAGCTGCTTCACCAGCCCGAGGCGTTCCTCGTCGAGGTCGATGAGGACGACCTCGGAGCCGTCGAACTGCGCGCCGTGGTGGACGAACGACGCCATCGTGCCGGCGGCACGCGTCGAACCGCCACCGAGGTAGGCGAGCTTGATCCTTGCCATGGGGGTCTTCTCCTTGACTAACGCGGCGGGCCGCCGGCAGCGGCTTTGTCGACGAAGATCTCGGGCTGCTCGCACGCGTGGACGACGGACGCGGGCCAGCTGGAGTCGTAGCGTTCGGTGGCGGTGATCCTGGCGGCCGCCGTGACCTTGTCCTCGCCGTGCAGGATCAGGATCGCCTGCCGGGAAAGGGCTCCGATCGTCCCGATGCCGACGGTGACGCCGTGGGTGGGTACCCCGGCGAGGCTCTCGAACGTGGGGAACGTGACGAGGTTGTCGCGCCGGGTCGACTCCGGCAGCTCGACGATGCGCGTGGTCGAGTCGGCCGGCGAACCCGGCGGGTTGAACGCGATATGGCCGTCGCTCGCGCCGGACGCCAGGACGAACAGGTCGATGCCGCCGGCGGCCGCGATCCTCCGGTCGTACGCGGCCGGGTCGGCGGGGTCGGGCAGCCACAGGTTGGCGGGGGCGACGCCCAGCGGGCCGGCGATCTGGTCGCGGCCGAAGCCGCGGCAGCTGTGCGGCAGGCCGTCGGCGACAGGCTCGTACGTGCCCGGCGTCGCTTTCACCGGCAGGACGTACTCGTCCATCATCACGATCACCAGCTGGGACACGTCAAGCCGGCGTTCGCGTACCCCGCCGGCGAGCGCGGTGTAGGTGGTCTGCGCGGAGCGGCCGCCCGGACAGCCGAGCAGGTAGGGCCGGCCGGCCTGGTTGGCCACCTCGATGCCGTCTGCGATCCGGTCCGCGAGTGCCCTGCCGAGCGCGACCGGATCAGCGAACACCCGCACGGGCGCCATCCCACCTCCACGCCTCTCGACCAGTTGACCAGTGTGAGCGTAACTGGTCTGACTGGTCTAGCCGGCTCGGATGGCCGCAGTCGGCCGCGCGCGACGCGCTACGCCGGTGGGGCGACCGTCGCGTCGGCCTGGCCCGCGCGGCTGAGGGCCTCGGCGACGAAGCCGCTCGCCTTCAGCTCCTCCACCAGCTCCGACAGGTACGCCACCGTCTCCGGGCGGCGGTCCTTGGTCGTGGCCACCGCCTGCCGGATCTGCATGAAACGCTCCGGGATCACGCGTACGTCGGCATGCTCGGCGGCATACGCGGTGATCGGCTGCCGGATCCCCGCCGCCACCTCGAGCTCCTGCTCACGAAACACCTCGACGCCTTCCGCACCGCGTACGACCGTCGCGTGCTGGAGCGTCCGGGTGAGATACAGGTCGTAGGCCGAGCCCTGCTTCACGCCGATCCGCACGCCTTCCTCGTCGACATCCGCGGGTGTCTGGAAGCCGGCTTCCTGCGGTACGGCGAACACACCCTCGATCACCACGTACGGCGCGGTGAACGCGACCTCGGCCGCCCGCGCCGGCTCGATCGCCAGGAACCCGAGGTCGGCCTGGCCGCTCGTCAGCGCCTCGAACGACTTGCGCGCCGCGTCGAAGCAGACCAGCTCGACCGGCACGCCCAGCCGCGCGCCCACCTCCCGTGCCAGGTCGACTGTCACGCCACCCGGCGCGTCGGGTGTGCCGTGCGCCAACACGGGGTTGCCCAGGTTGATCGAAGCCCGCAACGTCCCCGTCGGCGCCAAGTCGCCCGCGATGTCCACCATGCGGCGGAGGCTGCCGGAACACCCTCTGGAACGCCGCCAGCCGAGGCGCGCCAGGTGCCCGGTCGTAAACGGCGAACACGACGTGCTCGAAACGTCCGGCGAACTGCCCGTCGCCGAGCAGATGCGTCGCGAACGCACCGGCGACCTCGGCCGGGTCGTTGGCGAAGACCCCGCAGCCCCACGCGCCCAGCACCAACCGACGGTGGCCGTGCGCGTGCGCCAGCGCGAGCACCTTGGCGACCCGCGTACGCAGCACTCCGCCCACCCGGCCGGCCTCCACGGGGTCCTGGATCGCGCCGCGGTTCGGGGCCGCCGAGGTCAGGAACGCCACGTCGTAAGCATCTTCCAACAGGGTGCCGTCGTCGTCGCGGAACACCGGCACGCCCGGCGAGTAGATCATGTGGTCGCTGTAGAGGAGGTCTCGTCGCGCATGGTGGAACGCGTAGAACTCCGGCGCCGCGCGCAGGCTGGCGTACAGTCCCGACGACCGCGCCAGCGCCTCCTCCTGTGCCTCAGCGCCGCTCAGGAAGCCGCCGCCCGGGTGCTTGGCCGAGGCGAAGTTCAGGCAAGCGGCGCCTGGCAGCCGGCGGGCCGCCGCCAGCGAGGTCTCGGCGGTCACCTCGATCCGGGTGGTGAGCTCACCGGGCGCGTCCGGAAGTCGCCGCAGCAGCTCGGCCAGGTCCTCCGGCCGGTACAGCCGGGTGTCCTTGACGGCCCGGGCCAGCCGGTCGGTCAGCTCCACGACCCGGCCGGACGGCGCGACGTACGAACCACGTTCCAGCACAGCGACCGTCTCCTCGGCGATCGCGCGTCGGCTGTGCTTACCCAGCCCACCGCGGCCTCCGGCCGCGCTACCCACCCCACTCCTTCTTGTCATGCCGAGCAGTATCGCCCCTCGGCGGCCGGTCGCGTCGACGCGCGTACGTTCAGCCGCGGGACCAGCAGGATGTGCTGCGGCACGGCCGACCGGCCCTCGCGCAGGCGGTGCACCAGCCGGGCGGCCGCGGTCCGGCCGACCTCGTGGCGGGGTGGTGCGACGGCCGTCAACGGGACGTCGGACAGCGCGGCCAGGTCGTCGTCGTACGCGACGATCGCGAGGTCGTCCGGGACGGTCCGTTGTCGTTGCACAGCCTGCTGCAGCAGGATCGCCGCCTGCGGATCCGGGTGCGCGACGACCGCCGTCACCTCGGCCTCGATCGCCAGGTCGAGGAACGCCTTGACCATGTCAAAGTCTCCTTGCGGATGGTCGACGACGAACGGCACGTCGGCAGCGAGCCCGAACTCCGCCCGTGCCGTGGCGAACGCGCGGACCAGCCAGCTCGTCGTCGGGGTGTCGGAGGCCAGCAGGCCGATCCGGCGATGGCCGAGGTCGGCCAGGTGCCGCAGCGCCAGCAACGCACCCCGCTCGTGGTCGGACGCGGTGTAGTCGACGAGGTCGAGCCCCGTGCTCGGCTCCGGCCGGCGTTCGACGATCACCGTGGGGACCGGGATCCGCCTGATCCAGGTGAGGTCGTCCGACGCCTTGAGCAGCGGGTCGGTCGGTGTCAGCAGCAGGCCGTCGATCTGGTTGCGCAGCAGCCTGTCCACCTGCGCGCGATCCTGCGTCTCGTCGTAGTAGGAGATCCCGACGGTGAGCCGCGCGCCCATCGCCTCGGCCGCCGCCTGCGCGCCGCGGATCACCTCGCGGTAGTACTGCGTGTCCCCGGGCACCACCATCCCGATCGACAACGGCTGGGTGCGTACCGGGCGCAACGCGGGCGTCCGGGCCGCCAGCGGGCGCGGCAGCTCGGCACCGCCGTACACCCGCTCGACCTCACCGGCCGCGGCGAGCACGGCGAGGTCCCGGCGTACGGTCATCGGCGAGACGCCGAGCTCGGCGGCGACGACGGTGACCCGCACCGAGCCGTCCCGCCGGACCGCACGCAGAATCGCGTTCTGCCGGAGCGTGAACGACATCTCTTACCGGCCAGCTACTGCCAGACGCGGATGTAGTCGACGTACATCGTCGAGTGCCAGTCCAGTGGCGCGTCGTGGATGTCGCCCTGGGCGTAGCCGATGATCTCGTTCGACACGATCGGGAACTCCCTGACCTGGCTGATCAGCTTGGGATCGGTGATCGTCCGCACGACCGTGCCGTCGTAGCTCACGGTCATCCGCGTGGAACTCCAGTTGAGCGTGAACGTGTGGTACCAGCTGCCGTCGTGCAGGCCGGGCGCGTTCGCGACGGTGTTGGACTGCTGGTGGTCGGCGCCGTAGCCGTCCCAGTGGATCGTGACGCCGAACTGGTCGCCGGTGCTGAACGTCTCGGTGACGTCGATCTCGGCGCCGTCTCTTGCCGTGCCGTCGACGGCTCCACCCGGTGTGAGCCCGTTGGTCGCCTGCAGCCAGGCCGCGGCCAGGTGCCCGATCGTCGGGGGCACGTGGATGCTGAACTCGATCGTGCCGAACGTGAAGTCGTACTTACCCTGACTGTCGACCCGCGAGCCGCCGTAGGAGTCGGTGCCGAGCCGGCTGATGTCGAGGGCGAGCGCGCCGTTGGTGAGGCGTACGTTGGCGGCCTTGTACCAGTAGTCGACGCCGTGGTTGCCGGGCGCGCGGTGCTGCTCGACCGCGTTCCACTTGGCGGTGTCCAGGCTGGCGCCGGTGAACTCGTCGGAGAACACCAGCGACTGCGCCGTCCCGCCGACCAGCGGGCGGACGCCGAGCGGTGTGGCGCGGTCGACCTGGGCGGGACGCGGCCGGCCGACCTGGGCCCAGGCGGGGGTCGCGATGGCCGACGCGGCGGCGCCGGCACCGATTGCTGCGGCGGCGCGGAAGATCGAACGACGAGGCATTCCTGGTCGCGGCATGGCTGGCCTCCAGATGCGGCTGATGCGGGTTGGTACAGCTGATGCGGCTGATCGGGCCTTACGCCGCCAGAGGCTAGGTGAGCGATTGGGCGAAGTCACGCCTTGCGGCGCGAACCGAACAAAGCCGCACACGGCGGAGCGGAAGTGGCCGGCGCGAAAAGAGCGCTAGGTTCGGTTGCCATGCGAATTGGTGTGATGTTGCCGGTGGGTGCCATGGCCTCGCCGGGTGTACCGCAGCCGTACGCCGAGATCCGTTCACTCGCGCTCGCCGCCGAGGCCGGCGGGCTGGAGACGATCTGGGTCTACGACCATCTGCTCGACGAAGGTCCGGAGAAGGCCGCCGAGTCGCCCTGGGAGGCGTGGACCGTGCTCACCGGTCTGGCCGAGGCGACCTCGACCGTGCGGCTCGGGTGCCTGGTCTTCTGTACGGCGTTCCGGCCGCCGGCCGTGCTGGCCCGGATGGCCGACACCCTGCAGGACCTCAGCGACAACCGGCTCGTACTCGGCCTCGGCGCGGGCTGGCACAAGCCGGAGTTCGACGCGTTCGGCATCCCGTACGATCATCTGGCCGGTCGCTTCGACGAGGCGACGCAGATCATCACGTCCATGCTGCGCGACGGCCGGGCGACGTTCAACGGCGACTACTACCAGGTGGACTCCGCGCCGGTCCGCGAACGGCCGGGGCGCGTGCCGCCGAACATCCTGATCGCCGCCAAGCGGCCGCGGATGCTGGAGATCACCGCGCGGTACGCCGACACGTGGAACCTCGCGTGGTACGGCCTGCCAACCGACAAGTTCCGGGAGTCGAACGCCGAGCTCACCGCGGCCTGCGAGAAGGTCGGGCGCGATCCGTCGACACTCGAACGGACGGCGGGCCTGCTGATCGGACCGGACTTCAAGCAGGGCCTGCCGCTCGACGCGAACGCGATCGCGGAGGCGTTCGCCGCCTGGGAGGCCGAGGGCGTGGCCGAGGTGATCTGCAACCCCGAGCCGTGCGACCCGGCGGCGGTCGAGGTGCTGGCCGAAGCGCGCGCGAAGTACGTCCAGGGGCGCTGAGGCTGATTTCGTGGTGGCCGGCCTTACGGCACGACCGTGACCGGCCACCGCCCGGCCTTGACCAGCCGGGCCGCGATCGAGCCGACCAGCCGATGGCCGGCCTGCTCCGACGATCCGACGACCACCATGTCCGCGCGGTAGTCGGTCGCCGCCCGCTGGATCTCACCGAACGGATCTCCCCGTCGTACGACGAACGTGATGGGGATCTCCGCCTCGTGCACCCGGGACCGGATCTGCGCCCGCAGCTCGTCGATCGACTCGTTGAACGTCTGCTCCTGCACCGCGACCGCGGCCGGCACCATCCCCGACCACGACGACATGCTGGCGACGTACAGGACGACCAGCCGCGCGCCCTGCCGCCTGGCCAGCCCACCGGCGTACGCACCGGCCCGCAGCGACGTCCGTGACCCGTCGATCCCGACCAGAATCGTCCGCGGCCCGTCCGTGCCCGCTTCGTACGGTCCCGGCTCCCAGGCCGGCCCGTACTCCTCGACCAGCTCGTCCCGGCTGACCCCTTCGGCGCTCACAAGGCCAGCTTTTCATGGGGGTGGTCGATGGCAAACTCCTCCCGCATGACCGCCGACACGCAGCCCTCCCACGCAGCCCTGAAGGAAGCCCTGATCGCCGGCTTGCGGGCATACGGCGGGCCGATCCGGTCCGATGCGGTCGAGGGTGCGTTCCAGGCGGTGCCGCGGCATCTGTTCGTTCCGGAGGTGTCGCTGGCGCAGGCGTACGCCGACGACGCCGTCATCACCAAGCGGCATCCCGATGGCAGTGCCCAGAGCTCTGCCTCCGCGCCCTCCATCGTGGCCAGGATGCTGGAGCAGCTGGATGTCCGGCCCGGCCGGCGCTGGCGAGCGCGGGCTTTCCGGACGTCACAGTGGTGACCGGCGACGGCGCGGAGGGGATATGCGCCGAACGCGCCGTACGACCGGCTGATCGTGACCACCGGCGCCTGGGACGTCCCCGCTGCCTGGCTCGGGCAACTCGCGCCCGGCGGCCGGTGTGTCGTGCCGTTGCGCCTGCCCGGCTGGAACTATGCCATCACGTTCGACGCCGCGAGCGACCTTCACCTGGGGAGGCGCGGCAGTCTGCGACGACGCACGTCTCGCCTACCTCACCAATCGCCGCGTGGGCAAGGGAATCTGGGAGCTCGGCGTCGTGGGCCACGGCAACGCGCTCGCCGGACGCGTGGCCGGCCACGTCCGCTGCTGGGATCCGGCCAGGCCGCCGCGGATCGAGCTGCATCCGGCCGGCACGCCCGACGAGCGGCTCGCCGGTGCCCACGTCATCGACAAGCGCGACAGCCGGCTCGCGATCTACTGGCCGGATCTGGTCGCCCGTATCACCGCGTAGTCGAAGCCATAGATCGCCGGCCCGTCCGGCTCGCCGCGGTTGGTCTGGATCGCGTAGGTCAAGAAGTCTCGATCCAGCTCCGCGGCGCGCTCGGTGCCGGCCACGCTCGCGTACGTCGCGATCGTCGGGCCGAAGTGGGCCTTGTAATACTCCACGAACTCCTCCGGCGAGCCGAAGTGGTCGACCGGCAGCGTGTCCGGGCTGACGTCGAGCCCGGACACGCGATCGCCGAACAGCTCACGTACGTATGCCTCGTTGCCCCACATCACCGGCGAGACGAAGCCGGGCGGCGGTGACGGCGCGTAGGGCGCGAAGACTCTGAAGAAGTCACCGATCGATCCGTCGGGCGTCCAGTTGAGCAGCGCGATGGTGCCGCCCGGACGGCACACCCGCACCAACTCGTTGGCGGCCGCGTGGTGGTCGGGCGCGAACATCACGCCGATGCACGACATCACGACGTCGAACTCACCGTCGGCGAACGGCAGGTGCTCGGCGTCGGCCTCCACCCATTTCAGGGAGACGTCACGGGCTGCCGCCACCGCGCGGCCGGCCACGAACAGCTCCGGCGTGAGGTCGGACGCCACTACGTCCGCTCCGACCAAGGCCGCCTGGACGGCCGCGTTCCCGCTGCCGGCCGCCACGTCGAGCACCCGCTGCCCGGGCTCGATGCCTGCCGCCGAAACCAACTGCCGACCCAGGTCGGTCAGCACGTCGGCGGCCACTTTCGGATAGTCGCCGAGCGCCCACATCGCACCTGCGCCGGCGCCGGCGTTCGGTTCGGCTTCGTTCATGGGACCGATCCTCTGAAATCGCATTGCAACCTGGTTGCGATCCCCACCAGCACGATGGCCGGGTCACATCACGTCGCGCGACCAGGGAGGAACAGGATGAGCGACCTTACCGAGGCCACGGAGAAGCTGAAGGCCCATTACAAACAATGGATGATCGGCCCGGACCAGAACGGTTTGGTCCTACCCAAGGCGAAATTCGCCGACTCGTCGAGCCGGAACTATGCGCTCAAGAACGCCGCGATCCGAAAGTGCCTGCAGTACGAGAAGCAGACCATGGGTATCAACCTCGGCTTCACCGACGACTGCGAACCCAAGACCGTACAGAAGGTCACGCGCTGGTTCTTCGCCCGTAACGGCAACCAGTCCGAGCCGATCAAGTACGGCGAGAAGGTGGCGATGGGCTACGGCATCGAGCCCTCGTTCGTCTACTACGACGAGCGTCCGGTCGGCATCAACCTGAACTGGTCGAAGCCGGCCAAGTACGAATGGCAGATCGTCGGCGGGAAGCCGGGGACGCCGGTCGAGGCCAGGAAGTACTGGGCGATCTTCAACAGCGTGGCCCACGAGCCGCTGCTCCACTTCGACCGCAGCGGCCCGACCGGCGACATCGGCTGGCCGAGCAGCCGGACCTGGGGCCAGCAACTGAAGGAACTCGGCATGGAGCTGGCCGAGAAGGTCGCGAAGGAAGCCGCCGAGGCAGCCGTCAAGGCGATCCTCAGCGGCGCGTAGACCACAACCGGGACAGGGGCGGTCGCTGGTGGGTGACGGCGCGGGCCGTCGCCCACCACCGGCCACCCCAAAAAGAAAGGGAGCCCAGGTCACCCAGGCGGTTCCGCCCGCAGCAACGTCTCCACGTGACTGGACTCCGGCAGACCCAACGCGACGAACCCGTCCCGCGCCTGCTCCCAGCGAGCCACCGCGGCCGCTGTCTCGCCGCGCGCATACAACGCACGACCCAGCACCAGATACGTACGTGCCAGCCCCAGCCGGTGACCAGTCTCCTGGTGAACGAACAACGCCGCCTCCGCCGCCGCGACCGCGCCGTCCAGGTCACCCTGCACCAGTCTGATCATCGCGCCGGCCGTCAGCGCCGGACCTTCCAGCAGCCGATGGCCGAGTCGTCCCGCCAGCTCGCGGGCCTGGTCCGCGCACTCCAGCGCGCGTATGGACTCGCCCCGATGCTGGTAGGAGTGGGCCAGCCCGACGAGTGCCGTCACCTCGTGCTGCCGGGCTCCGGTTTCGCGGGCGATCGCCAACGCCTGCAGGTGAAACCCAATGGCGGAGTCGAACTGCCCGACGCTGTGCAGCACAGTTCCCAACGTGTTCAGCGCATCGGCCTCGTACCGCCGGTCGCCGATCTCCTGGGCGAGCGTCACGGCAGCCCGCGCGAGCTCCTGAGCCTCGCGATGGTTGCCGGTGTCGCAGTGCACGGCGGCGAGCTCCCGCAACGTGTCGGCCTCCTTGCCACGATGCCCGATCTCACGATTGAGCGCGAGCGCACGAGTGAAGTGGTCCAGCGCCTCGTCGTAGCGTCCCAGCACCAGGCAGCATTCGCCGTAGTTGCCGAGGATGACCGCCTCGCCGCTGAGTGAACCGGTCTGTTTGACCGCCTCCAGCGCCTGGACGTAGTACTTCACCGCCTGCTCGAGCCGGCCCTGTTCGGCGTAGTGGTTGCCCAACCCGACGAGCCGGGACGCCAGTCCGGGCACCCAGCGGGAACGCCGGTCGAGCTCGAGCGCCTCGGCGTACAGGCCGGCAGCCTCCTGCGCGCGTCCCGTCCGGCGATAGAGGATCGCCAGACCGCCGAGCGCGCTCGCCTGCGCTTCCAGCCAGCCGGCCTGCCGGGCGTGCTCCAACGCCTCGCCGTAGTGCGAGGCCGCGGTCGAGTAGTTCCCGAGCCGTTCCTCCCGATCGCCCAGGCTCAGCAGGCCGGCTGCCTGACCGCCTGGGTTCGACTCGGTCTCGGCGGCCGCCAGCGCCGCCTCACCGACGGCCAGCCAGTCCAGTACGTGCATCCGCGAGTGGAAGTAGCCCTGCAACGTGTTGGCGAGCAGCCAGGCGGTCTGCCGCGGCCCGTGCTCGGAGGTGTGCTGCACGATCGCGCGCAGGTTGGCGCGCTCGGCGTCCAGCCAGGCGAGAGCGTCGGCCGGCGTCTCGAACCGGGCCAACTCCGCGCGGTCGCGTTCCGGCAACGGCAGCCGCAGCTTCTCCGGGAACAGCAGCCGCGCCGCGGTGTCCGCGGTGTGCAGGTACGCCTCGACCAGCCGGCTGAGGGCGTCCGCCCGCACGCCGTCCGGCTCGTCGGCGAGGCAACGTTCGGCGGCGTACAGGCGAAGCAGGTCGTGGAAGGCGTAGCGGCCCGGCGCCCACTGGCCGATCAGGTGCGCGTCGGCCAACTGGTCCAGTCCGCTCGACGCCGACCCGGCCGGAACGCCTGCGAGCGTGCCGAGGGACGACGCTGTGACGTCGGGCCCAGGCGCAAGGCCCACCAGGCGAAACAGCCGCTGCGTACCAGCATCGAGCGCTCCGTAGGACAGGTCGAACGCCGCCCGGACGGCACTCCGCTCGTCGCCCGCGACCGCGAGCCCGCCGAGCCGGTCCCCGCCGGTGAGCTCGGCCACCTGGTCCGCGACCTTCTGCTCTGGACGGAACGCGAGGTTGGCTGCCGCGATCCGCAACGCCAGCGGCAACCGGGCACACACCTCGGCCAGGCCGGCCGTCGCTTCGGGCTCGGCCGCCACCCGTTCCGGTCCGAGGATGCTGCCGAGCAGTGTGGCGGCTTCGTCGGGGTCGAGTGCGTCGAGCACGACCGGACGGCCGCCGTCGCGGGCCACCAGCCCACCGAGGCGGTAGCGGCTGGTGACCACCACCAGGCAGTCCGGGCTACCCGGCAGCAGCGGGCGGACCTGATCGACGCTGTGGGCGTTGTCCAGTACGACAAGCACGCGCTTGTCGTTCAGCAGCGTGCGATAGAGCCCGGCCGCGGCGTCGAGCTCGGCAGGAATCTCCTTCGCCTGCAGGCCGAGCGCCTGCAGCAGGCCGGACAGCGCCTCGATCGGGCTGAGTGCGACTGCCGGTGCGTATCCCCGCAGGTCGACGTAGAGCTGACCGTCGCCGAACCGCTCGCGCGCCTGATGCGCCCAGTGCACGGCGAGCGCCGTCTTGCCGACGCCCGCCGTCCCGGTGATGATCGCTATCCGTACGGTGTCGCGGCTACCGGACAGCAACTCGTCGAGCCGCTTCAGCTGGCGAGCGCGGCCGGTGAACGCCGACGGCGCCGCCGGCAGCTGTGCCGGACCGGCGGGCAGCGGCGGCCGCTCAGGTCCGCTCGAGACGTCGAGAGGCTTGGCGCGCCGCGCGCCCAGGTAGGTGTCGAGAGCGTCGGCTCCCGCCAGGATGTCGTGCTGGAGTTGGCGTACGGTCGCACCCGGCTCGACGCCGGCCTGCTCGATCAGCGTCTCCCGAAGCCGTCGGTACGCCTCCAGCGCCTCGGCCTGCCGGTCGGCTCCGTACAGCGCGAGCATGAGCTGGGCCCAGAGCCGTTCGCGCAACGGATACGACTCGATGTGCAGCGGCAGCTCGCTGACCAGTTTCGCGTTCCTGCCAAGGCGCAGCTCGACGTCGGCCAGGTCCTCGACGGCAGCGATCCGGCGTTCCTCGAGATGGGTCGCCTCTGCCCGGCAGGCCTCCAGCGCGACGTCCGCGAGCGCCGGCCCGTGCCACAGTGACAGCCCTTCGGTCAGCAGCGTCGCGGCTCGTTCGAGGTCGGGCCGGCCACCGCGGGCCGCCAGCTGTCGCGCGGTTCGCTCCGCGTCCGCGAAGCGATCCAGATCAAGCTCGCCGGGTCGTACGTCGAGCAGGTAACCAGGCGCCCGGGTCAGCAACCGCTGCTCCTCGTCGTGCCGGAGCGCGCGACGCAGGCCGGCGACGCACCCCTGCAACAGGCCGCGGGCCGTCGGTGGTGGTTGCTCGGCCCACAGGTACGCGATCAGCTGGTCTGAGGAAGTGACGTGGTTGGCGTAGAGGAGCAGGACGGCGAGCAGCGCACGCTGCTGTGGCCCTCCGACGGCGAGCTGCTGGTCGTCGTGCCAGACCTCCAGCGGCCCGAGAACGTGGAACCGCATACGCACCCCAGACGGTCGAGGCCCGCATTCTTCCACCGATGCCCGATCCGTGCCCAGCGAATGCCCAGTCGTTGCCCAGAACCCTCCGACATGGTTGCGGACGAAACCGATTGTCCGCTTGGCCAAAGTAGGGGGATCCGGATGCATCACCACAGTAGGGGACCAATCGCACCTCGCCTCGGAAAGGCGCCGGCCGGAGCTCCGGCGTTGTCGATTCGGCTGGTGGGCACGTTCCTGGTGTGCCGGCACGGCAGCCCGCTGTCCGCGACGGATGTGGGCAGCCGGAAGGCACGCACGTTACTCGCCCTGCTCGCGGTCGAGCCGGGCCAGCTGCTGCCCACTGACCGCATCATCGGCGTGCTGTGGGGTGGCGCGCCACCGAAACGGCCGGAAGAGAACGTCGCGACGCTGGTCAGCCGGGTCCGTACGGCACTGGGTACGGACACGATCGTCGGCGGGCGCGGCGGCTACCGCCTCGGTCCCGCAGTTGGCGTCGACCTCACCGAGGCCGACCGGCTCGTCACCGCCGCCGAGAACGAGCCGTCGGCGAGCGCCGCCCTGGCCGGTGCCCGGCAGGCGCTACGGCTGCTCGACGGCGAGGTGCTCATCGAGGCGGCGACGGCGGGCTGGCCGCTGCCGGCGCGATACGTCCACGCCGAGCTGCTGCGGCGGGCCCGGCACACCGCGGCCGAGGCGGCGTTGCGTACCGACGCGCCGCAGCTGGCGGCGGGCCTCGCCCAGGCAGCGGTCGACGCGGACCCGTTCGACGAGACAGGCTGCCGCGCGTTGATGCGCGCACAGCTCGCCGCGGGAGAGGTGGCCCGCGCGTTGCTGGCGTACGAGCGGCTGCGTACGACGTTGAGCGAAGAGCTCGGCGCCGATCCGTCGCCCGCGACCCGCGAGCTGCACCAGGCGATCCTCCGGCTGTAGGGCCTCAGCGCAGCCCGCGATAGAACGCCCGCAGGTCGTCCACCAGCAGGTCGGGTGCTTCCATCGCGGCGAAGTGGCCGCCCCGGTCGAACTCCGACCAGTGCACGATCGTGTGCAGGCGGTCCAGCCGGCCGCGGATCGCCGGGTCGTACGGGAAGACTGCGATCCCTGTCGGCACGGGTGAACGCACGGGCGGGCCGGCGGCGTCGGCGCGTACCTCGTAGTAGAGCTGCGCGGAGGTCGCGCCCGTGCCGGTCAGCCAGTAGAGGCTGACGTTGGTCAGCAGCTGGTCCCGATCGACCGCGTCTTCGGGCAGCGAGCGCGCCGGATCCGTCCACTCCTTGAACTTCTCGACGATCCACGCCAGCTGACCGACCGGCGAGTCGGAAAGCGCGAACGCCAGCGTCTGCGGCTTGGTCGCCTGGATCTCGCCGTAGCCCGAGCCGGTGGCCAGCAGGGCCCGCGTCGCCTCCAGGCGCGCCCGCTCCGATGGCGTCAACGCGGCGTACTCCTCCGCGCTCAGCGCAGGCGGATCCATGTTCGCGTAGATGTGTACGCCCACAACATGCTCCGGCGCGAGCCGGCCGAGCTCCGGCGAGACGATCGAGCCGGAGTCGCCGCCGTGGGCGCCGTAGCGGGTGTAGCCCAGCCGCAGCATCAGCTCGTGCCAGGCCCGCGCGATCCGCCGGTTGTGCCAGCCCGCCTGCAGCGGCGTGGAGAAGCCGAAGCCCGGAATCGACGGCACGACGACGTGGAACGCGTCGGCCGGGTCGCCGGAGCCCGGGTTGGTGAGCGGCTCGATCAGCTTCAGCATCTCGACGAACGAGCCCGGCCAGCCGTGCGTGATCACCAGTGGCAGCGCGGACGCGTGCGGCGATCGTAGGTGCAGGAAGTGGATCGGCTGCCCGTCGATCGTCGTGAGGTACTGCGGGATCTGGTTGAGCGCCGCCTCGTGCGTACGCCAGTCGTAGTCGTGCAGCCAATAGTCGGCGAGCGACCGCAGATAGCCGACCGGCACGCCGCGCACCCAGCCCGCGCCCGGAACCTCCGCCGGCCAGCGGACCCGCTCCAGCCGGTCGCGCAGATCGTCCAACGCCGCTTGGGGAATCTCGATGGAGAAGGGCTCGATCGTCACCCGATCAGTCTGGCACGCAACGCGAGCTTGTCGGGCTTGCCGCCCGCGCCCAGCGGAGCTTCGGGAATCACGGTGATCGTCTTCGGTACGGACTCCTCGCCCAGCTCCTCCCGGACGGCGGCCGCCAGCGCGTGCAGGTCGGGCGCCCGCGAACCGGCCGGTACGACGAACGCGTGCACCGCCTCGCCCGTCCACTCGTCCGGCGCCCCGACCACGTAGGCCTGGTCCACGTCGGCGGCAGCGGCCAGCACCCGTTCGATCGGCGCGGCGTACAGCACGTGCGCGTCGACCAGGATGATGTCCCGCGCCCGGCCGGTCAGGTAGAGGAAGCCGTCGTCGTCCAGCGCGCCCAGGTCCCGGGTGTCGAGCCAGCCGTCGCGCAGGACTTCGGCGTCCTCCGCCGCATCGGCGCCCCAGTAGCCCGCCATCTGCTGCGCCGACCGCACGAAGACCCGGCCGTCCCGGATCTCGACGTCGACGTGCGGCAGGATCCGGCCCACCGAACGCAGCGCACGCTCGGGCCGGTCGGCGAGATCGGCCGGCGTCAGCAGCGAGATCATGCCGGACTCACTCTGCCCGTACCCCTGCCACACCACCGGCCCGAGCCGCTCGATCGCCTCGGCCAGGCGATGCGGCTCCAGCGGAGAACCCGTGACGACCAGCGCGCGCAGGCTGCCGAGGTCGTAACGCGTGTCCCGGAGGTCGTCGAGCAGCTGGTGGAACGCAGGCACCGCCGCCACCGCACCAGTGGTCCGATGCCGTTCGATCGCGGGCGCGAGCGGCAGAAGGTCGTCGGCAATCACGACGGTGCCGCCGGTCAGCAGCGTCCGCGCGGCGAACGTCAGCATGACCGGCATCGACCAGGTACCGAACACCAGGAAGCGGTCGAAGCCCGCCAGCAGCTCGGTGATCTGAGGCGCCCACAGACCCGGGTGGAACATCGGCTGCAGCGCGGCGTAGGTCCAGCAGCAGCCCTTCGGCCGTCCGCTGCTTCCGCTGGTGAAGTTCACCCTGGCGAGGTCGTCCGGCCGGGCCTCGGCAGCAACCGAATCGGCAGGCATCGGTCGGTACGTCCCGTCGGCGACCACGACGTGAGAGCCGAGCACGGAGACCAGCTGCTCGTCAGTCCAGCCGGGCCGGACGGCGACGACCGTGCAGCCCAGCGCGTACGCCGCCAGGTGCGCCGCGAACCCCTCCGGCGTCAGCGAGACCGTCACCGCCACCACCGCACCGCGCGCCAGGCCGTCGGCGCGCATCGCGGCGGCCGTGCCACGGATCAGGTCGAGCAGCTCCGCGTATGACACCCGCCGGTCGCCGTGCTCGAACGCGACACGGTCGGGCGAGGCCGCCAACGCCTCGAGCAAGGGCTGAGGGAACAAGGAACCGCTGGTCACACCCTGTCCACGAAATTCCCCGAGAAAAGTTCGATGACGATGTCGATCCGAGTCGGTCTAGTTCGAGGCGTTGTCAGAGGGCCGGACGGACCGGCCGCCGAAACCTCCGAAATGAGGGCACAAATGAGCACCATCACCCGCAGCAGCAAGCGCCCGGTGACCTGCGACCCCGCGACCCGCGTCACCAGGTCGCTGCTGGGCTACGGCGTCCTGGCCGGCCCGTTCTACGTCGTCGTCTCGCTCGCGCAGGCGCTGACCCGCGACGGCTTCGACCTGACCAGGCACTCCTGGAGCCTGCTGTCCAACGGCAGCCTCGGCTGGATCCAGATCACGAACTTCGTCCTCAGCGGCCTGTTCACGATCGCGGCGGCCGTCGGCCTGAGCCGTGCGCTCGGAGGAACCGGGCTGCGTTCATCTCGGGGCAGCCGCTGGGCGCCACGACTGCTCGGCGTGTACGGCGTGAGCCTGATCGGCGCCGGCGCGTTCCGGGCCGATCCGGCAGCCGGCTTCCCGGCCGGTACGCCCGCGGACGCCAACGCCGTGAGCTGGCACGGGATGCTGCACCTCGCGGTCGGCGCAGTCGGCTTCCTCTGCCTGATCGCCGCCTGCTTCGTCCTCGCCACCCGGTTCGCTCGCGAGCGCAGCCGCGGCTGGGCGACGTACTCCGCGGTCACCGGCGTGATCTTCTTCGGAGGCTTCGTGGGTATCGCGTCCGGCCAGGGCAACCCCGCCACGGTCGTCACGTTCGTCGTCGCCGTGCTGGTCGCCTGGAGCTGGGTGTCCGCCCTCTCCGTGCACTTCTACCGCCGTAGCCTGACCAACCACTGAGCACAGAAAAGAGAGCAAAGCCATGCGCTACATCGTGATCCTGAGCGGCACCAACCCCGCCACGCCGCCACCGGCCGGACTGCTGGAAGGCATCATGCAGCTCGGCGAGGAGGCCACCAAGGCCGGCGCCATGATCGACAACGCGGGACTCGCGCCGAGCGCGCTGGGCGCCCGGGTGACCGTCGCCGGTGGCGAACTGAGCATCACCGACGGGCCGTTCACCGAGACCAAGGAACTGATCAGCTACGCCGTCTACGAGACGCGGTCGAAGGAAGAGGCGGTCGAGTGGACGAAGCGCTTCATGAAGCTGCACCTCGACCTGTGGGAGGGCTGGGAGGGGCAGTCGGAGATCCGCCAGATCTTCGAGCCGTAGGCCGCGCGGCGGAGCCGCTGAATCAGAACCGCAGCCGCCGCCCGCCTGGCCCACCCGCCCGTCTGGAACGCGAATGACCACGTTAACCACGTGATTGGCTGGTTAACCACGCCCCGGCGCGTGGCGAACCACCCACTAGACGATCTATTCCAAGGGGTCGCCGGTCAAGCGCGCGGCGCATGGCGCCGCGCTGGCAAGGCGGAGGAGGAGCCAGGAGGGGCCTCCGGCGATCGACGACAACGCAGCCAGCGTGGATGCCAGGCGTCGCGCGTCAGGCGACCCCTTGGAATAGATCGTCTAGCGTGGTTAACGTGGTCATTCGCGTTCCGGACGACGAGTCAGAATCTGCCACCCACCGCGCGATCACCGCGGTCTGGCGGATCGAGTCCGCACGGGTGATCGCCGGGCTGGCGCGTTACGTGGGCGACCTCGGCACGGCGGAGGAGCTCGGGCAGGACGCGCTGGTCGCGGCGCTGGAGCAGTGGCCGCGCGACGGCGTACCCGACAATCCCGGCGCCTGGCTGACGGCGACCGCCAAGCACCGCGCGGTCGACCTGCTGCGCCGGCGGTCGACGTACGCGCGGAAGCTCGAGCTGATCGGCCGCGACCTGCAGGAGCACGAAGACCCCGACCTCGCGGCCGCGCTCGACGATCCGATCGGCGACGACCTGCTGCGGCTGATCTTCACCGCCTGCCATCCGGTGCTGTCGGTGGAGGCCCGGGTCGCGCTGACGCTGCGGGTGCTCGGCGGGCTGAGCACCGAGGAGATCGCGCGGGCGTTCCTCGTGCCCGAGCCGACGATCCAGCAGCGGATCGTGCGGGCGAAGCGCGCGCTCGCCGCACCGGACGTCCCGTACGAGACGCCGTCGGCCGCGGAGCTGCCCGGGCGGCTGCAGTCGGTGCTCGGCGTGATCTACCTGATCTTCAACGAGGGCTACTCCGCCACCGCCGGCGACGACTGGATGCGGCCGGCGCTGTGCACGGAGGCGCTGCGGCTGGGCCGGATCCTGGCCGGGCTGGCGCCCACCGAGCCGGAGGTACACGGTCTGGTGGCGCTGATGGAGATCCAGGCCTCGCGTACCGCCGCGCGGACCGGACCGTCCGGCGAACCCATCCTGCTGCTCGACCAGGACCGGCGACGCTGGGACCGCCTGCTGATCCGGCGCGGGCTGGCGGCACTGGAACGCGCCGAGTCGGTGGGCGGCGTGGCCGGCCCGTTCTACGTCCAGGCGGCGATCGCGGCCTGCCACGCGCGAGCGGTCACCGCCGACGAGACCGACTGGAAACAGATCGCGGGGCTGTACGAAGTGCTGGCCCAGGTCGCCCCGTCGCCGATCGTCGAGCTGAACCGCGCGGTGGCGGTCGGCATGGCCGACGGCCCGGCCGCGGGTCTCGCACTCGTCGAGGCGCTGGCCGGAGACCGCCGCCTGCAGGGCTACGCCCACCTTCCGGCCGCCCGCGGCGACCTGCTGGAGAAGCTCGGCCGCCGGGCCGAGGCGCGAGCGGCGTTCGAGGCGGCCGCCGCCCTGACGCGAAACGAGGGTGAGCGCGCGGTGTTCGTGCGTCGCGCCGAACAGCTTGCCTGAAAGGGAATCCCACGCGGCCCCAAAGCTCGCACCAACGACTCCCGTCCGGTCGGGTTGTTGTCACGTAGCGTGTGGAGGCTTTGAAGTGGTTCCACTACAGGGGGTGCATCATGCCGGACGCCGATCTGGTGCTGGAAGGCGGAGGCGTAAAGGGGATCGCGCTCGTCGGCGCGATCAGCGTACTGGAAGAGAACGGCTATCGCTTTCATCGCGTGGCCGGAACGTCGGCCGGGGCGGTCGTCGGGGCGCTGGTCGCCGCCGGGTGCTCCTCCGACGAGCTGACCGAGCTGATGAACTCGGTCGACTACCGGAAGTTCCGCGACACCGACCTGCTCGACAAGCTGGGCCCGCTCGGCAAGGGCCTGTCGATCTTCCTCGACGAGGGCGTGTACGAGGGCGAGTACCTCAAGAAGTGGCTCGGCGAACAGCTGGCCAGGCACAACGTCCACACGTTCGGCAATCTCGCGCTGCACGACCAGGAGCTGACGCTGGACCCGAACGAGCGCTTCCGGCTCGTCGTCAACGCCGCGGACATCACGACCGGGCAGCTGGCCCGGCTGCCGTTCCACTACGAGCCGGTCTACGGCATCAGCCCGGACGACGTGCCAGTCGTGGACGCGGTACGGGCCTCGATGTCGATCCCGTTCTTCTTCGAGCCTGCGCGGCTGCGCGGCAGGAACGAGGTCGACCACTGGCTGCTCGACGGCGGGATGCTGTCGAACTATCCGATCGACGTCTTCGACCGCACGGAAGGGGTCCCGCCGCGCTGGCCGACGTTCGGGATCAAGCTGTCGGGGCGGCCGGACTCGGCACGGCCGTTCATGCACGTGCGCGGCGCGATCAGCATGGGCCGGGCGATGGTGGCCACCGCGATGGGCTTCTACGACCAGATGCACATCCACGCGCCGGGCACCATCGAGCGCACCATCTTCGTCGACACGAGCGACGTCAGCGCGATCGACTTCGACCTCGACCACGAGACCCGGGCGCGGCTCTACAAGTCCGGCCGGGACGCGGCCGAGTCGTTCCTCGAGACCTGGGACTTCGAGGCGTACAAGGAACGCTTCCGCTCGCCGGTCCCCGTCACGCGCTGAGCCGGTCCTGTAGATCCACTGGGTTGTCGGGAGTCGCCTCGGCGAGGTAGGCCACCGCGACGGGATCGGCGTCCCGCAGCGCGAGGCTGCCGCTGAACACGCGCACGCGTACGGTCGCGGCCAGGTGCTGGGGCGCCGCCCGCCGGTTACGCGCGGCGGCGCGGCCGTCGTACACGAACACCCGTCCGCCACCGCGCAGCTGCCCCCGGTGACCGACGATCCACTGCTCGAGCAGGCTGCGGGCGATCGAGCCGGCGTCGCGGCTGAAGGTGTCCTCGCGGATCAGCGTGACCCACCACTGCCCCCGACCACCACCCCCGCAACCGTCGACCCAGATCGCTACCTCATAGGTGAATCGCTCTCTCATGACCAAAGCCTGTGCCCGCTTGGCTGCGGCTTGGTTGCACGCGGGTTGCACGCTGGTTGGCACTCAGGCAACGCCCGATGCCCAGCCCTCGGGTTCCACCAGGCGGGCTCTGACCTCCGCCGCTCGCGGGTCGTCGATCGCCTCGAGGATGTCGAGCGCCTGCCGCCAGCAGCGACGGGCCGCAGCCGCGTCGCCCTGGCGTTCGTACGCCAGATCGTCAACGCCTGCTGGGCCGACGCGATGGCCTGGTCGGTGTCGGCCGCCTGCAACGAGGTGAAGCCGGCGTCCTCCAGCGCCAGCGCCTGACCCGCACCGTCGCCGATGCGGGCCGCGGTACGCGCGGACAGCTGCCGCAGGGCGAGCAGGTCCCTGCCAGTAGCCGCGAAAGTGCAACGGTCGGTACAGCGCCGCCGTCAGCCACACCGACAGCCGCGCCACCGGTCCGCGCGCTTCGTCGGCGGCCGCCTGGCGTACCGCTGCGAGCAGGTTGCCGTGCTCGGCGTCCACCCAGGCGGCCGCCTCGGCGGGCGAGCTGATGCCTGCGCCGGGCTGCTGCCCGTGCTGAGTCCGAACGGTCGTGACCCTGCGGGTCGCCCCTACGTCCAGGACGAGCGTGGCCTGTCCGGCGGCAGCGAGCCAGCCCTCCAGTACGCGCGCCACGGCGGCGACGCTGCTCGGCTCGTCGTCCTCGCGACAGCAGCGGTCGAGGGCGTCCTCACGCAGCAGGTCGTGCACCTGGAAGCGGTCCGGAACGTGCTCCTCGGCGAGGTGCGCGGCGGCCAGTTCCGCGAGCAACGGCTCCGCGTCGGCGACGTCAACGTCGCGCGCGGCGGCCGCCGTCTCGCGGGTGCAGTCGGCTCCTGGGACGACGCCCAGCAGGCGGTACAGGCGGCGGGCCGGCTCGCCGAGCGCGCGGTACGACAGGTCGAAGGTCACGCTGAGCGTCGCGCGCGGGTCGTCGGGGATGGCGAGCGCCTCGAGCCGGTTGCCGGCGCGCAGTCGTTCGGCCAGCTCGCCGAGCTCCAGCTCCGGCCGGGTCGCGAGGTGCGCGGAGACGATCCGCAGGGCTAGGGGCAGCCGGGCGCCCAGCTCGGCCAGGTCGCCGGCCGCGGCCACCTCCCGGCGTACCCGGCCGGCACCGACGACGCGGGTCAGCAAGGCGACCGCCTCGTCCGGCTCCAGAGCGTCCAACGTCAGCACGTGCGCGTCGTCGACGGCGGCCAGGCCGGCGAGCGCGTTCCGGCTGGTCACGATCGCCGCGCAGCCGGGTTCGGCGGGCCAGCAGCGGGCGTACCTGGGTTGGTGGGGTGGTGGTCGGGGGAAGTGGCGGACTGTCGAGCACGACCAGGACCCGCCGGCCGTCGAGGCGGTTGCGGAGCAGCGCCACCCGATCCCCTTCGTCGGCTGGGATCTCGGCGGCGGGAACCCCGAGCCGGAGCAGCATGTGCGCGTGGATCCCGCCGGGAGCGCTGTCGGCCGGCACGGCGCCCGAGTCGTGCAGCGACGCTACGAGCAACCGGATCGCACACCGGCGTTCGCTCGGCTACGACTTCAACGCGCCGCCGCACGTCGCCACCGACGGCTCGCCGAGCACGGAGAACCCCGCGTGTGGCGCGTTCGCCAACTACTACACGTCGAGCGACTACGACACCGGTGCCCTGCGCGACCCGGTGGGCACGCCGTCGGCCGAAGTGCGGTACCGGTTCACGGCCAACGGCCCGGACCCCGCCGTTGTCGTTCGCGACCCGAACGCAGCCATCGGCTGGACGTTCATCGACCGCGACTGCGTGACCGACTGGCGCGGCATCGCGTTCGACAACGACGACGACTGACGAGCGTCCACAGACCGCCTTGGTAGGGGCGAACAAGGAGCGGGCTCCGGGGCCGTGTGCCGACCTTCCCGGAGCCCGCTCCAACTTTTCTTCGTGGTGCACCGATGAGTTTTCCGGGCCGCTCTGGTCTCTTCTGGCAACACGAACAACGAAAGCTATGAAGGGAAAGAGCAATGGCGACCCAAACCGCGGTTCAGACGCCCGCCAACGACACCGCTTCCACGTCCACCGCCACCGGACGCCGCACGGCCGCCGTTGCCGGGGTCGGCCGTGACCTCGTACTGCTGCTTGCCAGGATCGGCCTGGGCGTCGTGATGATCCTCCACGCGAAGCTGGAATGGGACTTCGCCGGTGGAAGCTTCTCCGGCCTGGGTGGCATGTTCGCGCAGTCTGGCATTCCGTTCCCCACACTCGCTGCGACGTTCAACGTCGTCCTGGAGTTCGCCGGCGGGATCGCTGTGATCGCCGGTGCCGCGTTGCCGCTGATCGGCGTCGCGATGGCCGCGAACATGACGGGCGCCTGGATCTTCGTCCACACCAGCGGCCTGTTCGCCATGGACCACAACGGCCCGGAGCTGGTCATCATGATCGGCCTGCTCAGCCTCGTCGTGGCCGTCGCCGGCTCGGGCCGGCTGGGCGTCGACCACTGGATCGCACGCTGGTACCGCAACCGCCGCGCGAGCCGCCAGGCCTGACGGCGGAGCAACCAGAACTTGCCCCGGCGGGGACGGATCGGATCCGTCCCCGCCGGCTGGTTTCTGCCCCTCGGGAAAAGTCGCTTCGGCTGCGGACCGCCCGGCGGCGGCCTAGTCTCTCTTGACATCGCTCGCCGCTGGCCCTAGCTTGTGCGCATACGTATGAGCATGTCGAGGCACCGCACCCGCAGGAAGGCCGGTCGAAATGGTCAAGCGTCGCGAACGGCCGCCGCGGCAGGCGGATGTGGCCCGGCTCGCGGGTGTGTCGCAAAGTGCCGTGTCGCGCGTGCTGGCCGGCGGCAACGACGCCACGCGCATTCCCGAAGAGACCCGCCAGCGGATCCTCGCCGCCGTGCGTGAACTCGGCTACGTGCCGAACGTCTCCGCCCGCAACCTGCGCAACAAACGCAACCACCTGCTCGGCGTCCACACCTTCGAGCCGGTCTTCCCGCACGCGCGGGAGGACTTCTACTTCGAGTTCCTGCTCGGCATCGAGGAACGTGCCGAAGAGCTCGGCTACGACATCGTGCTGTTCACGTCGACAGGTGCGGGCGACGGCCGCCGGCGGGTCTACCGCGACGGCACCAACCGGCTCAACCTCGCCGACGGCAGCATCCTGCTCGGCGTCTCCACCGACAAGGAGGACCTGGCACGGCTGTGGAACGACGGCTATCCGTTCGTCCACATCGGCCGCCGCGAGGTGCCGGGCGCCGACATCCCCTGCATCGTTCCCGACTACGCCGGCGTGACCGCCGAGATGGTCCACATGCTCGTGCTGCAAGGGCATCGCCACTTCGCCTACCTCCGCGAGAAGGCCGACATCGAGCCGTTCGAGGACCGGCGGCGCGGCTATGCCGAGGCCGTCGAGCGCTACCACCTCGTCGACCGTTCGCCGGGCTTCCACAGCGAGAGCGGCCTCACCGACGACTGGCTCGACCGGCTCGCGAACGGCCCGGAGACCGCGGTCGTCGCCGAGAACGGTGCGCTGGCCGAGGCTTTGCGCAAAGGGCTCGCGGTCCGTGGCCTGCACGTGCCCGAGGACGTGTCGGTCGTCGTGCTCGAAGGCACCGACCCGCCCGAAGCGCCGAGCTGGTACACCCTCAGCATCCCGAGGAAGCAGATCGGCCGGGTAGCGGTCGACGCCCTCGTCAGCCTGGTCGGCGACCCGGACCAACGCGGGCGCAGCATCGTCGTGCCCTGCTCGATCGTTCCCGGCACGACGATCGCGCCCGCGCGACCGAAGGGCTGAGCCCGCTCAACCCTGTGCGGCCAGCAGCACGAACGCGTTGAGGTGCCAGTGCTGGCCAGGAACGCTGGACAGTTCCAGGTCCACGTCGCGGCCGGTGGCACCACCGTCCAGCGCGAACCGGATCCAGGCGAACACGCCGTTCTGCAGGAACTCGCTCTCCGCCAGCAACTCGCCGCCGGACTTCGCGTACGTCGGATAGCACTGGTTGTTGTCGCCCACCAGGATGAACGCCTCGTGCGCACCGGCCGGCACCGAAACCCGCAACGTACGAGCCGTCGTGTCGTTGGTGAAGTCGCGGCGCAACGGATCGAACCGCGAACCCCGGTCGCGGGACTGCGGCTTGGTGCCCACCCAGCCGAAGCCCTTCTCCGCGTCCCACAGGTTCGACGGCGACAAGCGCTGGTAGGTGTCCAGCAGCGGGCTGCTGTCTGTACCGGAGTCGAGCGCAAGTACGCAACGGTCTCCGCTCGGCACCACCACGACGCTCACACCGCGCAGCACGGGGTAACCGCCGAGCACCGGCAGCCCGCCGGCGTCGGCCTGCACGCGCGGCTGGGCGAATCCCGGCGTCGGCGTGGACGCCTCGACCGGAATCCGGACCGTCGCGAACTCCTTCGAGGGCAGGCCGATCGTGCCGACGCCGGACGTCCAGCCGTCGGTGGGCGCGAGCTGGATCGAGACGTCCTGCCGGCTGGCCGACGCGTTGCCCACCACGACTTCCAGCGCGCTCGGCACGCCGCTGAGCACCACCGAGGTCGACAGCACCGGCTGCACCTGCACCCAGGACCGCTTGCCGTCCAGCACCTTGCCCTTCTCGAAGAAGAAGCCGGCCAGCACCTCCCGCCACAGCGTCGAGTTGTCGACCTGCCGGCCGAATCGGTCCAGCGTCTCGGTGTAACGCCGGTCATCGATCCGGCCGCGCAGGCCTCGCCACAGCTCCCGGAGCCGGCGCGCGTCGTCGAGGCCGTCGAAATGTGTGTCGTAGATGTGCTGGATCACGGTCTTGCCGGAGCTCAGCAGGTGGCTGTACGGCACGCGGTGGAGGAACAGCAGCAGGTTCTCCGGGCAGGTCGCGAGCGACTCGTACAGCTCCCGGTTCGGGCTGTGGTACAAGGCGGTGTAGCCGTTTCCGGTGGCGACGGTCCGGTCGAAACCGGTGCCCGTGGCGTCGGAACGGTGGAACGCCTGCGACGCGTTCGGGTCGGGATCGAGATGGTTGTCGGGCAGCTGCATGAACCCGCAGCCGAGCGGCGAGGTGTAGTCCTCGAAGATCTCCCGCGACGACAACAACATGCCCCGCAACGTGCGCAGCACGCGGCCGTCGGAACCGAACGTCATCCGGATCCACTCCTCGGCCAGCTCCGCCGCGCCGAGTCGCGGATTCCACGCCAGCCGCCCGTACCCATGGGTGTTCGCGGCCGCGAGGTGATGCCCGGTCCAGTTGGTGTCGTCGCCGAAGTTCAGCACTCCCGCGACGCCGGCCAGCAAGCTCGCGACGGTCGTGCCCTCGCCGTCGGCGTGGGTGTCGAAGTCGTACACCTCCTTCCACAGGGGAACGAGGTAGCACAGGTGGGTCGACTGGCCGGTGTACTCCTGCGTGACCTGCAGCTCCAGCATCGTCCTGGTGTTCGGCAGCGCACCGAACAACGGATGCACCGGCTCGCGGACCTGGAAGTCGATCGGCCCGTTCTTGACCTGCACGATGGCGTTGTCGGCGAACTGGCCGTCGAGCGGTTTGAACGTCTCGTACGCCTTGTGCGCCCAGGTGTTGGCGTCGAAGTCGTGGAGGAACGCGCGCCACATCACGATGCCGCCGTGCGGCGCTACGGCGTTCGCGATCAGGTTCGCGCCGTCGGCATGCGTACGGCCGTAGTCGATCGGGCCGGGCTGGCTCTCGGAGTTGGCCTTCACCAGGAAGCCGCCGAAGTCGGGGATCGCCGCGTAGATCTCGTCGGCCTTGGCGCGCCACCACTCCTTGACGGCCGGTTCGAACGGGTCGGCCGTGGGCAGCTTGTCGAGCACCATCGGAGCGGCGAAGTTCGCCGAGAGGTAGAGCCGGACGCCCCACGGGCGCAGCGCACCGGCCAGCGCGGCCAGCCCCTCGATCAGGCCCGTGGACAGGAAGTCGGCCTGCGCGTTGACGTTGTTGACGACCGCGCCGTTCATGCCGATCGAGGCGAGCGCGCGGGCGTAGTCGGTGTAGCGCTGCCGGGTCGCTGGGAGCTCGTCCCAGTGGAAGATGGAGTCGCCGGCGTAGCCGCGTTCGACCATTCGGTTGAGGTTGTCCCAGTGGTTGGCCAGTCGCAGCGGGTTCGCGGGCTTTTCGGTGAGGTCCAGCCGCGTCAGATCGCGCTGGGTCTGCAGCAGGCGGAGCAGGTGGAACGCGCCGTACAGCACGCCTCGCTCCGACACACTGGCGACGACGATCGCGTCCCGGATGGAGCGCAGCATGTAGCCTTCCGGGCCGAGCTTCGCCAACTCCGCCTTGCCGACCAGCCGCGCCACGTGCGGGGACGAGTCCGGCGTACCGAAGACGACCGCACCCCGGCCGTCCGGCCTGGACCGGACGGGCGTGTCGCGGCCGAGCAGGCCGCGCAGGGCGGTGCGCAGCTCAGCGGTGGCGGACGCGAGCAGCGCCCCCTCACCCGGGTCGACCAGATGAGTGATCGCCCGGCGGTAGCTGTCGAGCAGCACAGCCGACTGGACGCGGCGATAGCGCAGCCAGAGGTCGTAACCGTCCTCGGCGGGGAGTGCTTGGAGCTCTTCGAGCGCGGGAGCGCCCGCGTGTGCCGCGGGCGGCTGGACCAGTCCTGAGGCGACGAGTGCGCCTCCTCCGGCGAGCAGACCTCGCCGGGAGATGTCGGCGTGCATACCGCGCAACGTTAGGAACCTGTCGTGCGCACCGTCAACGAATGTCGAAGGGGTGCGACCGCAACTGGCCGCACCCCTTGTAAATAAGCGAATCAGGCGTCAGCTGGGCGTCCAGATGGCCAACTCGCCGCCGGGCATGCTGACGACGCGCAGCCCACCCGGCCCGGTGAGGTTCCAGGCCTCGTAGCGCTCGTCCGACGGCACGTCGATCGTCCCGCCGTCGCCGAATCGCAGCTCGAGCCGGCCGTCGTCGTAAGCGAGCGCGGAGGCGGCCGTCCGCTGCCAGAACGTCAACGCCGGCGCCAGTGTGGGCGGATCGCCGGGCACCAGCTGCTCGCCGCCGCCATCGGCCGCGCGCAGCACGAACGCCGACTCGATCGTGACCTCGAAGTCATTCTCGAAGAGCAGCGTGACGGCGTGGTCGAACGAGCATCGGGTCACCTGATATCCCGCGAGCGGCAGGACCCAGCCGCCGTCCGACTGGACGAGCATCAGGCCTCTTCGTAGAACGCGTTCAGCATGGTGCCCGTCCGTGCCACCAGGTCGTAGGTGTAGACCTCACGGCCTGACACGAACGTACGCAGGGCGCGGCTCATCACGTCGAGCGGGTCGCCGGACCACACGACGACATCGCCGTCGAGGCCGACCTCGAGCGCGCCAACCCGGTCGTTCAGGCGCATGATGCGGGCGGGGTTGACCGTCAGCGCGCGCAACGCCGCAGCGGGGTCCAAGCCCTCCTTCACCGCGAGCGTGGCCTGGTGGACCAGGAAGTTGATCGGCACCACCGGGTGGTCGGTCGTGATGGCGATCTCGACGCCGGCGCGGTCCAGGATGCCGGGATTGCGCAACGAGCGTTCCTGGATCTCCAGCTTCGAACGAGACGTGAACAGCGGCCCGATGATGACCGGCACGCCCTGCTCGGCCAGCAGGTCGGCGATCAGGTGCCCTTCCGTACCGTGGTTGACGATCAGCCGGTAGCCGAACTCCTTCGACAGCCGGATCGCCGTGGCGATGTCGTCGGCCCGGTGGCAGTGCTGGCACCACGGCAGGTCGCCGTCGAGCACGCGGACCAGCGTCTCGAGCGAGTTGTCGCGGTCGAACGGCTTGTCCTCGACCTCCGCCGCACGCTTCTTGGCCTTGTAGTCCTGGGCCCTGGTGAACGCGTCGCGGATCACGGCGGCCACGCCCTGCCGGGTCGAGGGCAGCTCCTTGCGGTCGCCGTAGACCCGCTTGGGGTTCTCGCCCAGCGCGCTCTTCACACTGGCCGGCTCACGTATCACCATCTCATCGATGGTGCGGCCCCAGCACTTGATCGCGACCGTCTGCCCACCGATGGGGTTCCCCGAACCAGGCTTGACGACGACGCTCGTGACGCCGCCCGCGAGCGCGTCCTTGAAGCCGAGATCGGCCGGGTTGATGGCGTCCAGCGCACGCATCCGCGCACCGTTCGGGTTGGTCATCTCGTTGGTGTCGTTGCCGGCCCAGCCGACACTTTCCTCGTGGATTCCCACGTGGCCGTGCGACTCGACGAATCCCGGCAACACCCAGCTACCGGCCGCGTCGACGACGGGCGTGCCCGAAGGAATCTCCGTGGCCTCCGCCGAGCCGACCGCGCTGATCCTGCCGTCCTGGATGACGACGGTGCCGCCCGTGATCGGCTCACCTGAAACGGGTACGACATAACCGCCGGTGATCGCTACGTTCATTCCGCAGAATCTACCGCGATGTCACGAATTCACCGGCCCATCCGTCCACGCCCGCGTGGACGACAACCGAACCAGCACCGTGCTCGTCACCGGCGCGAGCGGGCGGCTCGGCACAGCGCTGCTGCCGCGACTGATGGAGGCCGGCGACGCGGTACGGGCGGCGAGCCGCCGGCCGGCGCTCGCCGACGGTCCGGTCGCATGGGTACGCGCCGACCTGACCACCGGCGATGGGCTCACCGCGGCCGTACGCGAGGCGGACGCGGTCGTGCACCTCGCCTCCGTTCCGTATCAGCGCGGCTACACCGTCGCCGTCGAGATCGACGGCACGCGGCGGCTCCTCGACGCGGCGCGGGCTGCCGGAGTTGGCCACGTCGTCGCCGACCAGATCGTCCACCGCCTCGAGCTCGGGCCGGTGGAGGCGATCGAGAGCTTCGGCGGCCGGAGGAGCTGTCGTCGCTGGACACCATGCGGCTGTGGCTGGACGTGCGCGGGCTGCGCCGGCCGATCCTGCGGGTGCGGATTCCCGGCCGGCTCGGCAGGACGTTCCGGGCCGGCTACCTGTCGGAGAACGCCCAGCCGGCCGGAGCCCGAACGTGGGTCGCCTATCTGAAGGAAACAGCAGAAACATAGTCGAAACGTTTCGGCCAGGCCGGTCGACACTAGACTGCGTTTCGAAGAATCGGCCGGGTGCAGAGACCCCTTGTCCCACCAAGCCCATTGGGGGCCCAATGGAATCTCTGACAGCCCTTCGCACCATCCCACGTTCGGCGTTGCGGCTCGTGCTCTTCGCGGCCGCCGCCGCGCTCTTCCTCACCGTCCTACCTGCGACCGACGCATCCGCTCACGGCTCCTCGATCAACCCGATGTCCCGGCACTACAGCTGCTGGAAGCGCTGGGGCAACGACTTCCAGAACCCGAACATGCGGACGCAGGATCCGATGTGCTGGCAGGCCTGGCAGGCCGACACGAACGCGATGTGGAACTGGAACGGCCTCTATCGCGAAGGCGTCGCCGGCAATCATCAGGCAGCGTTGCCTGACAACCAGCTCTGCAGCGGTGGACACACCAGCAGCGGGCGCTACAACGCACTCGACAACCCCGGCGCCTGGACGATGACGAACCTCAGCAACAACTTCACGTTCCAGACCCATGACGCTGCGAGGCACGGCGCGGACTACTACAAGATCTACGTGACCCGCCAGGGCTACGACGCGACCACCGACGCACTCGACTGGGCCGACCTGGAACTGGTCACCACGACCAGGCGGTACCTGCCGGGCGAGGGTACGCCGTCGACCGAGCCGCAGCTCAACGGCGTCACGGTGTCGTTCCCGGTCAGCGCTCCCGGGCGGACCGGGCGTCACATCGTGTTCATGATCTGGCAGGCCAGCCACCTGGACCAGTCGTTCTACGCCTGCGCTGATGTCAATTTCACCGGATGACAAGGTGTCATTGACATCGATCTGATTAAGTGTTTCGGGGAATGGCATATCGCGGTGCCGACGGCCGCGATATGCCATTCCTTGTCAGTCATCCGACGATTTCGTCATTCTGGGGTGAGCGCTTTCCTCGCCGGTAGCATTCGGTCGAATACGGTCCGTATGAGCGATAACGGCCGGACCGTCCAATTACGGACGAACCTACTGACACCGGGCTGACCTGCTACTTAACTGTGCCTTCTGCCAGCTCACTCTGCTGGCTGGGTGCCCCAGCAAACCCCACGCTGGACCGGCGGCGGCTCGCCGCCTACCCCACTCTGTCTCAACGAAGGCCTGTGCCATGAAACACCCTGCACTGTTGTCTTTTTCTACCCTGATCACGCTCGCCTTACTGGCGCCAATTCAGGCGCCAGCCTTCGAGGGAGAAGCAGAGGCGGCGTCATTAGTGGCGTCAGAGTTACGCGCATCCAATCCGCGTTACACCACTGTCATGCGGATGCCCGACATGTCGCTTCGAGCCGGCCAGGCGAAACTGATCGTCGGCCAGCTGGCGGCAACGTCGAACGTCTCCCGGGGCCCGATGATGGGAGCCCGGATCATCTGCCTCGGTGGCGGAGGCGGCTCGACGTACACGACCACAAACCATCTCGGTAAGTCCTCCGGTGTCAAGACGGCCACGATTCGCTGGCTGTTCATCGCGCCGAAGGACAGCGCCTACACCTGCGAGCTGCGCGGTGTGGCGTCCACGTCGATCGACCCGGACAAGGCTGTGCTGAAGCTCGTACCGAAGCAGATGCGGCTCGACGCCGCTTCCGCGAGCTCGCGTTCGCGAGAGTACGGCGACGGCAGCGACACCTGCGTTGGCAGCAAGGCGATTCCCGACATCAAGCGGTGCTCGGTCGTCCGGCGGACCGCCACGTTCCTCGGGAAGACGGTCTCGGTCGGAAAGGCGTCGACCGTGAACGTCATGGCCGACGTCGAGCTGAGCCGTGAGTACGGCCCCTATCCTGGCGGCGAGTCGAAGGTGCGCCTGACGTTGCGTTCCACCCCACTGGACCGCAACGGCCGCCGCTGCGGCACGACCACCCAGGGCTCGCGTACACAGTCGATCAGCCAGAACCTGCATCACGTCAAGCCACGCTTGACATTGAACGGCGTGCCGGCGTACCGGTCGTCGAGTTGTGGCGGGCAGATCCGCGTCGACGTCCAGGCCAAGTGGCTGGCCGGCAATCCCGTGACGGTCCACAACAGGACCTACTCCAACGGGATCGTCCTGGTGCGGTAGCCGTTCTGGCCACCGCTTCAGCGGTAGGCGGAAATGCCGGTCAACGCCTGACCGAGCACCAGCGTGTGCACCTCACTGGTCCCCTCATAGGTGAGGACGGACTCGAGGTTGTTGGCATGCCGCAACACGGAGTACTCCAGCGAGATCCCGCTCGCACCCAGGATCGTCCGGGCCTCCCGCGCGATCGCGAGCGCCTCCCGCACGTTGTTGAGCTTGCCCGCACTCACCTGCTCCGGCTGGAGGACACCGTCGTCCTTCAGCCGGCCGAGGCGAATCGCCAGCAGATAGCCCTTCAGCAACTCGACTGACATGTCCGCCAGCTTCTGCTGCGTCAGCTGGAACGCGGCGATCGGCTTGCCGAACTGCTCCCGCGTCACGGCGTAGTCCAGCGCCGTCCCCACACAGTCGCGGGCGGCACCGAGCGAGCCGAAGACGATTCCGAACCGAGCTTCGTTCAGACACGCCAGCGGACCCGACAAGCCGCGCGCCTCCGGCAGCATCGCCGAAGCGGGCAGGCGGCAGCCCGACAGCACGAGCTCCGACGTCACCGACGCGCGCATCGAGAGCTTGCCGTGGATGTCGCTGGTCGTGAAGCCCGGCGTGCCCCGCGGCACCAGGAAGCCGCGGATGCCGTCGTCCGTACGCGCCCACACCACCGCGACGTCGGCGAGTCCGCCGTTGGTGATCCAGAGCTTGGTGCCGTCCAGCACCCAGTCGGAGCCGTCCCTGCGCGCGGACGTACGCATGCCCGCGGGATTGCTGCCGAAGTCGGGCTCGGTGAGGCCGAAACAGCCGATCGCGTCGCCCGAAGCCATCCGCGGCAGCCACTCGGTGCGCTGCTCCTCCGAGCCGAACCGCCGGATCGCGTACATGGCAAGGGATCCCTGCACCGACACGAAGCTACGCAGGCCGGAGTCGGCGGCCTCCAGCTCCATGCAGGCCAGGCCGTAGCTGACGGCGTTCGCGCCCGCGCAGCCGTAGCCCTCGAGATGCATGCCGAGCACACCGAGCGAGCCCAGCTCGCCCACCAGCTCACGGGGGAACCGGCCCTGCTCGAACCACTCGCCGATGTAGGGCCGGACCTTGTCGTCGACGAACTGGCGTACGGTCAGCTGGATGTCGCGCTCGTCGTCGGTGAGCAGGCCCGGACCGGCGAGCAGCTCGATCGGGTCAGCGGCAGCGGGCTTGTTCATGCCAGATCCCTCAGCACTTCTGTGATCGGACGTACCTCGTCCCAGCTTGGCGGCGGCAGCCGGTAGGTCGCCGGCGTCGCGGAGAAGCCGACCGGGTGGCGTACCTGCCTGGATACCCTCCCGTCGGCGCCCTCGATCTCGATCGTCGGCGAGAGGTCGAGCCTGGCCGCGAGGTCGACCGCCTCGTCGATCCCGTTGACCAGACCGCAGGGCACACCGCGCGCCGTGAGCCGGGCCACCCAGTCCTGCGCGGGCGCGGTGGTCAGAGCGGTCGTGAGCGCCTCCAGCAAGGCGTCGCGATGCTTGACGCGTTCGGCGTTGGTGGCGAACCGCGGGTCCGGCTCGAGGCCGAGCTCGTTCCACAGCACGGCGAACTGCCGGTCGTTGCCGACTGCCAGCACCAGCGGGCGATCCGCCGCCGGCAGCACTTCGTACGGCGCGATGCTCGGATGCCGGTTACCCATCGCCTGGGGTACTACGCCCGCGTTGAGGTAACCGGAGGTCTGGTTGACCAGCCCGCTCAGCAAGCAGGCCAGCAAGCTCACCTCGAGGTGCTGGCCCTGGCCCGTGAGGTCTCGATGCCGCAGGGCGGCCAGGATCCCGGCGTGCGCGTGCAGCCCGGTGATCACGTCGACCACGGCGACACCCACCTTGGTGGGCTCGCCGTCAGCGGGTCCGGTGACGCTCATCAGCCCGCCGACAGCCTGCAGCAGGACGTCGTAGCCCGGCAGGCCGGCACCCGGGCCGGAGCCGAAGCCCGTGATCGAGCAGTAGACCGCGCGCGGATTGCGGGCCAGCACCTGGGCGGCGCCGAGGCCGAAGCGATCCATCGTTCCGGTACGGAAGTTCTCCACGACGACGTCGGCCCGGTCGCAGAGCTCGGCAGCGGCCCGCCGGTCGGCCTCGGTCGCGAGATCGCAGGTGACCGAGCGCTTGTTGCGGTTGATCGCCTGGAAGTACGTGCTCACACCGTCCGACCACGGCGGACCCCACGTGCGCGTCTCGTCGCCGGCGCCCGGGCGTTCGACCTTCACGACGGTCGCGCCCAGGTCGGCGAGCAGCATGGTGGCGTACGGCCCGGCCAGCACACGGCTGAAGTCGGCGACCAGGACGCCGTCGAGCGCGCCGGCGGTGCCAGCCGTGCTCGCCGCGCCTGCCATCCACGCTCTCCTCGCCGTTGCCCGTCTCCGGAAGCCTCTCGACCCTAACCCTTCACTCGCATCGGCGGCCCGGACACTCCGCGGACATCGTCCGGTCGCCGACCGGTCGTCTGGACCTGGCAACGTGCCCGCGTGCAGTTGGTTTCGTCGCGCCCGGACCTGGCACAGCTGCGCGTACTCGGCGCATCCGGATCGGCTGTCATCGCCGCCGTGAGCGTGCCTCAACTGGTCGATCAGGGCTCCGCGGGAACGCCCGGACCCGCCGTCGTCTGCACGTACGTCGGTCTCGCGCTGCTCGTCGTCGCGTGGTGGCGACTCGGCAACCTGGTGCACGCCCGGCGAGGGGTGGCCGTCGACGCGGCCGAGCTGCGGAACATCCTGCTGTGGTGGGCGGTTCCGTTCCTGGCCTGCCCGCCGCTGTTCAGCCGTGACGTGTACAGCTATCTCACCCAGGGCGCGATGGTGAACGCCGGGATCGGCATCTACCAGCACGGGCCGTCGGCGCTCGGCGGGCCGATCGCGGCCGAGGTGCCGGAGATCTGGCAGCACACGGCCGCGCCGTACGGGCCGGTCTTCGTGCTGTACGCGGCGGCGGTCGCCGGCGTGGCCGGCACGAACCTGACGATCGGCGTGCTCGGCATGCGGCTGGTCGCGTTGCTCGGCGTCGCGTTGCTGCTGTGGGCCCTGCCGCGGCTGGCCGAACGCTGCGGTGCCTCGCCGACCGGCGCGCTGTGGCTCGGCGTGCTCAACCCGCTGGTCCTGCTGCACTGCGTCGCCGGTGCGCACAACGACGCCGTCATGCTCGGTCTGCTGGCCGCGGGCCTGGCGATCGCCGCGGGTTCGCGGTCGGCGTCGCCTTGGCACGGGTCGCCGCGGCACGCGGAGGCGGAACGTTGGGCCCGCCTGGTCTGCGGTGCGACGCTGATCGCTCTTGCCGCGTTGGTGAAAGTGCCCGCGGTGCTCGCGCTGGGCTTCCTGGTGCCGCTGTGGGCCGCGCGCGGATTGGTCGGCGGGCGGGTACGTGCCCTGGCCGGGCTCGCGGTCGGTGCGGTGGCCGTCGGGACCGCTGTGCTGGTCACCTCGTTCGCCGGCACGGGCTTCGGCTGGACGCGAGTGCTCGGCACGCCGGTCTCGGCGCAGAACTGGTCGGTGACCAGCGCGCTCGGCCGGATCACGGCGGTCGTGACCGGCACCGGCGAGGCGATGACCTGGTGGCGGTGGGCCGGGCTTTCGACGGCGGTCGGGCTGGGCCTCGTGCTGTGGATCGGCCGAGAGCGGATCGGGCCGGTGCGTTCGCTCGGGCTGGCGTTCGTCGCGGTCGTCGGGCTGGGGCCGGCGTTTCGTCCGTGGTACCTGCTGTGGGGCGTCATTCCGCTGGCCGCCGCGCTCGTGGACGAACGTGACGAACGTCTACGGCAGTGGCTGGCGGTCGCCTGCGGTGCGCTCGTCCTGGTCGTCCTGCCGGACGGGTTCGCGCTGAGCTACGGTGCGATCGGTCAAGCGGCGTTGGGTGTCTGCCTGGCGTTGGGCGCGCTGCTGGCGGTCGGGCGGCTGTCCGCGCCGCAGGCAGGCCGGCCCGTACCGGTGTTCCAGCGGTGAACGGGCGGACGTGGCGGCTGGGCTTGCTGGCCGTCGGCCTGGTGGCGGCGACCGTGGTGTTCCTGTGGGCGGTGCAGTACTGGCGTGGCTTCTTCGACCTCAGCGTGTACTACGGCGCGATCAACTCCTGGGTCGGCGGCGGGCAACTGTACGAGTATGTCCTGCCGGGGACGAAGTACGGCTTCACCTATCCGCCGTTCGCGGCGCTCACGATGCTGCCGATGGCGCTGGTCGGCTGGCCGGTCGCGATCGTTGTGAGCCTGACGTTCGCGCTGTCGTCGCTGGCGCTGGTGACGTACTGGCTGGTCTCGCCGTTGGCCCGGAGTCGTGGCTGGCCGGTCTGGTTCACCGTCGTCGCGACGTGCTGCCTGCTCGCGATCCTGGAGCCTGTGTTCGACACGGTCAGCTTCGGCCAGGTCAACCTGGTCTTGCTCGCGTTCGTGTTCGGTGACTGGCGCCTGCTCCGGCGGGGATCGCGGTGGGCCGGGATCGGCATCGGGCTGGCCGCGGCGATCAAGCTGACGCCTGCCGCGTTCGTCGGCTACCTCCTCGTCACCCGCCGCTGGCGAGCGGCGGCGGTCGCTTCTGTGGCTGCCGTTGTGGCCACCGGTCTGGCGGCTGTGCTGCTGCCCGGCACGTCCCGGACGTTCTGGACCGAGGCGCTGTGGCAGACCAGCCGCGTGGGCGACCTGACGTACGCGTCGAACCAGTCGCTGCTCGGGATGCTGGCCCGGCTCGACCCGCCGTCGCCGAGCCGGCTGGTGTGGGGGCTGCTGGTGCTCGGTGCGCTGGCGGTGTGGTTCTGCCGGGTGCGGGGCGCGGATCTGCTGACGGGCTTCGCGTTGACGGGTGTGACCGGCTGCCTGGTCAGCCCGATCAGCTGGGTGCACCACCTGGTGTGGCTGGTGCCGGCGCTCCTGCTGCTGGCTTCGCACGCCCTTCGTGCGGCTCCGGGTTTGCGGCGCCGGCTGCTCCTCGGCGGGATGGTCGTCGCGTATCTGACGCTGGCCAGCAGCGCGGTCTTCTTGTGGCGCTGGGATTTCAGCGGCATCGACGGCTTCCTGGGCAGCAGCCTGTTCGTGTGGGTGTCGATCGGGCTGTTGCTCGGGCTGCCCGCGCGGGCCGACTCCGTAGGATCGGATCGTGCGAATCGGAGTCCTGATGCTGCCGACCGACCCCTGGCCGGAAACGATCGAACGGGCTCAGCGGCTTGAGCGGCTGGGCTATCATCACCTGTGGACGTATGACCACCTGTCGTGGCGGCGCTACCGCGATCGCCCTTGGCACGCGGCGATCCCCTGGCTGACCGGCCTCGCAGGTGCGACCCAGCGGGTCGGGCTTGGGACGATGGTGACGACGCCGAACTTCCGCCACCCCGTTACGCTCGCCAAGGAAGCGATGACGCTCGACCACATCTCTCGCGGCCGCGTGTTGCTGGGCGTCGGCACCGGCGGCCGCGGCTTCGACGCCCGAGTCCTCGGCGGCGCGGACCTGTCGCCGGGGGAGAGCGCTGATCGCTTCGCCGAGTTCGTCGACATGCTCGATCGCTTACTGCGTTCGCCTGTGGTGTCGTATGCCGGGAAGCACTACACCGTTGACGACGCGAGAATGTATCCTGGCTGCCTCCAACAACCGCGGCTGCCGCTCGCCCTGGCCGCCGGCGGGCCGAAGACTCTCGCTGTCGTGGCTCGTTATGGGGATGCCTGGATCACGTACGGCGACTCGTCGCATGGCGACCAGACCCCGGAAGGCACGGAGCGGATCGTACGCAGGCAAGTCGATCTGCTCACCGCCCACTGCGAGCGGCTTGGCCGTGACCCGGCTGAGATCCGGCGGATCTACCTTCTGGGCAATACGGACGAGCGGCCGCTGGCCAGCGTCGACGCGTTCACGGAGTTCGTCGAGCGATATGCGCGGCTGGGCTTCACCGACATCGTCTTCCACCACCCTCGCCCGGACGACCCCGTCTGGACCGAGGACCCGGCAATTGTCGAGGAGATCGCTGAGCGGGTGCTGCCTCGGTTGGCTGGTGGGTAGGGGCGCGGTTCTGCCCTCACTCTGGGGCTCACCGTCGGGGTAGGTTGCGGTGTGTCCGGTGGTTGCTGAGTGGTTGGCGTTGTTTCTTTGGCTGCGGGTTCGTTGTGGCTTGGGGTTAACGAAATTTGATGGTTACGGTAGGTGCCCCTTGAGCAGGCCTACCGGACCAACGTATTCGGCTGCGGGTTTCGCTGTAGTTAACCTTCTGTGATTGAGGTTCAAGAATTTTGCTCTGCCACTGTTCTGACTTTCTTTTGATCCAGGCTGGGTGCGGCATGTCATGCAGACGGTTTCGCACTGGTTCGCCTGTGCCAAGTCGATCCGTCGGGTGGCAGAACCCAGGCCTACCGTGGTTGCTTAATAGAATTGCCCATTCGCTTGGTAGACGGTGGTGTGGTGGTGCGGCACAGCTACACGCCGTTGTCCCTGCCTGTGCAGCCACCACCGGATGGGAATATCAAATCTGAGGGCAGAACCGCGGCCCGGCGGGCCATCGGGTAATCTACAGTCCGGCGGTGGGGCCCGCCGTCCCCGTGAGGCGGGGAGAACCTCGGCCACAGCCGACAACGGTCCCTACCAGTGAGAACCCGCCTGGTAGGAGAGACGTGCCCGAAACGACCACCCGCGACCTCGCAGCCACAACACGCAAACCAAGGTTGCGCCGAATCACCGGCGCTTCCTGGCTCGTCTTGGCCGTGATCGGCGTCGGCGGCGCACTAGGGGCGACTGCCCGCTTCGAGCTGGCCGCCGCGTTTCCTCACGCACCGCACGAGTTTCCCTGGGCGACCTTCGCCACCAATGTCAGCGGCTGCTTCCTCATCGGCGTCCTGATGGTGCTGGTCACCGACGTCTGGTCCGGGCACCGCCTGTTGCGGCCCTTTCTCGGCGTCGGCGTGCTTGGTGGGTTCACGACGTTCTCCACCTACGTCGTCGAGACGCAGCAGGCGTTGACGGCCGGGGCGCCACGGCTCGCGCTGTTCTACCTTGCCGGCACCCTCGTCGCCGCGTTGGTCGCGGTGTTCGCCGGTCAGGCTGCCACCCGCTGGTTGGTCAAAGCCCTTTCCCACAAGGACATCCCATGAAGCTACAAGGTCCCGCCACGCGCCTGACCATTTTCGTCGGCGAAGACGACACGTTTCATCATAAGCCGCTCTACAGCGAGATCGTGCATCGCGCGCACGCGGCCGGGTTGGCCGGGGCGTCGGTGCTGCGCGGCATCGAGGGCTACGGTGCGTCCAGCCGGATCCACACGACGCGGCTGCTCTCGCTCTCCGAAGATCTGCCGATCGCGATCGTCATCGTCGATACGGAGGAGAAGGTACGCGACTTCCTTCCGCAGCTCGACGAGCTGGTGAGCGAAGGCCTGGTGATCGTCGATCCGGTCGAGGTGATCCGGTACGTGGGCCGCTCATGACGGCATTGCTGGTGATTCTCGGCGCCGCGATCGGCGCGCCCGCCCGCTACCTCGTCGACCGTGCCGTGCAGACCCGGCACGACTCGGTCTTTCCGTGGGGTACCTTCACCGTCAACGTCGCCGGCTGCTTCGTGCTCGGCTTCCTGGTGGGCTTCCCGTTCGACAGCGAGGTGCTTTCGCTGGCAGGCATCGGCTTCTGCGGCGCCCTCACGACCTACTCCACGTTCGGCTACGAGACCCTGCGCCTGCTCGCCGGCGGCGCCCGGCTGCTCGCCGTGCTGAACGTCGGCGCCTCACTGATCGCCGGACTCGGAGCGGCGTACGTCGGGCTGGCATTCGCCCAGGCGTTGTAGCAGCAGTCGCGCGAGGTCGTGCGGCTCCGCCCACGGCAGGCTCGACCGCGGCTTGACAGCGGTCGCTGCCGTCGCTGCCGTCGCCGCCGACGACAGTGCCGAACGCAGGGCCTCCTCGGACAGCTCTACCCCTTCGACCAGCCGCAGCAGCCCTTCCCTGGCGAAGAACTCCGTATGCAGCCGGTCGACCGGGTTGCCCTCGCCGACCACGGCGACAGTCGGAACGCCGTTACGGACCAGCGTGCACAGAGTCGCGAACGTCGCGTTCGCCACCACGACGTCGGCAGCGGCGTAGTAGATCTCCGGCCGCGAGACCCGGCGCGAGCCGGCCAGGACGAACGGCTTCGCCCAGCCCGCACAAGCCGCGACCGCCCGGGACTCCAGGGTCTCGAGCTGCCGCGCGTTGTACGGTGTCACCGCACCGGCCGTCACGACCACCACCCGCTCGGCGGCCCCGACGCCGAGCACGCGCCGGGCCGCCGCCCGGTCGAGGTCGAACCGCTTCGCCACCGCGCCAACGAACGTCACCTGCCCGGCCAGACCGGACGGCACCACGTGCGCCTGCGGAAAGTCCAGCACCAGCAGCGACTTCGCCGCACGCAGCACCTCGTCGCGCTCCGGCAGGCCGACCTCCGAGAAGAACCAGTGCGTCAAAAGCACACTGCGCAGGCCGAGCATTCCGCACACAGCCGGCGCCGCGAACACCTCGTGCGCCACCACCAGGTCGGCCGACTTCCGCGAACGCAGGAACGCCGTCACCCGCAGCGCCGCCTCGGCGCCCTGGTCGTTGACATCGTCGATCCGCAGGTCAGCACACGGCATCCCCTGCCGGGCATAGTGTTCGAGTCCTGTGCCGTACGACGCCGCCTCGACCGTGACGGACGGCCGGAGGTCACGAAGCGCGCGGATCACGGGCACGTCGACCGCCGCGTGACCATAGCCGTGACCGCGCGTGAGAAAGACGATGTGCGTCATATCTCCATCCAGGCAAGGGGTTTCGCGGCCAGACTACCGCCGCGAAACCCCGGACAGAGGTGGTTCGCTCAAAACGTCAGCACCACCACGTGAACGCGTTGTCGCCGTGGATCTCGACCAGCTCACCCTTGACCAGATCCTTGGCATCGCCGAGCAGCACCAGCTGAGGCGTTTCATACGCTTCGCGTTCCATGCGGACTCACCTCCCTCCGTTGGCTCGCCCTGGAATTGGCGCTGTGGTTGGCTCGCAACCACAACTCGAGGACGACCAGCGAGGCGAGCTGCCCGATGTTCTGCCACTGCCCCATCCGCGCCGCGCGCAACGCCCGGGCCAGCGGCTCCCACTCCACCAGGCCACGCCCGGCCACCTCGAACCGGCCATCGTTCCAGATTCGCGTCCACTCGTTGCGCAAACCGTTCGCCGAGCCGACGCTCAGCGATGCCTTCGTCCGCCGTTCCAGGATCTCCGGCGGCAACAGGTCGCGGACGGCCGAACGCAGGACCAGCTTGGTGACTCGCGTGCCGTCGTCGATCCGCAGCTTCCGTTCACCCGGAATCGACAGCGCGAGCTCGACGACCCGGCGGTCGTAGAACGGCGCCCGCAGCTCCAGGCCCATGGGGTAGTACACGGCATCGTTCAGCGCGGGCGCGAGACCCGCCGCGCGAATCCACGACAGCTCGTGTGCCCTGGAGTACGGCCGCAGACCGACGGTCGTGACCTCGCGCCAGATCCGGTCGACCTGCCCGCGGCGAGCCGGATCGCGACTCAGCCAAGGTGGTGCGGGCGGCCGGAACCAGTGCCGGTCCAGGTCCACGGCACCGCCGGCCCACTGGATGCCGGCAGTACGAGAAAACAACGACGCGAGCACCGGTCCGGCGGCCAGCGAGCGCAGGCAGGACGCGTACGTACGGTTCCACAAGCTCAGCCCCGCCAGTTCGCGGCCGCGCCGCCACAGCTCGGCCAACCGGCCGCGAGCCAGCAGGTCGGCCAGGAAGTACTCGCTGCCGGCCATCAGCTCGTCGCCGCCGTGGCCGGAGAACACCACGTCACAACCGTTGTCACGGGCAGCGAGCGCGAACGATCTCGTCTCGCGGAACGCGGAGTAGCTGATGTACGGCTCGTCCGCCGACACCGAGACCTCGCCGGGACCGATGTCGCGAAACTGCCAGCACTCGTTGCCGTCGATCTCGACCGCGGTGACGCCGTAACGCCGCTCCGCCAGCCGGCGGAAGAAGGTCTCGTCGGCCTCGGTGCCGCTGCCGAAGACCAGCGAAGTTGCATCGACCGGCTTGCCGGCGAGCTTCGTGGCCAAACCCGTGATGGTGGACGAGTCGAGGCCGCCGCTCAGCGTGCACATCAGCTTGCGACGGGAGCGGCTCTGCGCCCGCACGGCGGTCTCGAGTCGTGCACGCAGCTCCGCGCCGAGCTCGTCCAGCGTTCCCGTCGCCTCGGCCAGCTCCTCCGGCCGCCAGTAACGCCAGGTGCGCGGCCGCTTGCCGGGCTCGGCGACCAGCGCCGACCCGCGCAACAGCCGCCTGACGCCAACATACGGTGTGCGTTCCGACTGCAACGGCGGCCCGGTCGGGACGGCCAGTGACGCCAGCAGAAAGCCCTCGTCCAGTTCACGCGGCACCCCCGGATGCGCTCGCACCTGGCGAATCGTCGAGGCGACGACGAACGCGTGGCTCGTCTCGGCGTAGAACAACGGCCGCAACGCGAGATGGTCGGTGGCGCAGAACAGTCGTTCGCGCGCGAAATCCCACACCAGCAGCGAGAACGCACCGATCAGGCGCTCCGGGCACGCTTCGCCCCACCGCCGGTAGGCGAGCGCGGCGATCCTGGCGTCCGGCCGTCCGGCATCGACGTCGAGTGCCGCCGCCAGCTCGGCCCGGTTGTCGAGCCGCCCGGCGAAGACGACCTGAAGGCCTGACAGGCCGATCGGCTGGCTCGCGTCCGGCTGCGTGTCCTCGTCCAGTATGGGAAGCACGCACGCACCCAGTGCACACGCGCCCTCGCGTACGCCCGCTGGCGCGAGGCTGTCCGGATACGCACCGGCGGTCAGCAACGGCTGGAGCTGTTCCAGCGTCGGCGTTCGCACCCCGGTGCCGAGGATCGCCGCGACCGTGCTCATAGCGAGCAGATGGTGCGGTAGATCTCGTGGATGGGCTGCGCCTCGTTCAGCACCTGCCCGTCGACCTCGACCCAGGCATGGAACCGCATCGGCGGGAACCGGCTGACGCCCACGCAGAACAACGACGGCACGCCCTGCCGGCGCAGCAGCGTGCAGGTGGCGTAGGAGCGTTCGAGGCAAGCGGTTCCGACCGGCAGCCTGCGGGCCGCCCGCGCGCACGCGTCGGCGACGCTCCGGACGTTCGCGAAGTCGAGTGCCGCCGGACCGTCGGGCTTGGGTGGCAGCGCCTCGACCATCGCCGGCCAGCCGCCGGCCGCCAGCAGGCGCTTGCCCTTCATCAACGCGGTGTAAGCCTGAACGGACGCGCCGATCACCCGGCGGCCCCGCGCAGGTCGCGGACCAGCAGGCCGGCGCCGACCAGATCGTCCAGGAAGGTACGCACGTCGGCTGCCGCCTGGTCCGGCTCGACGTCGTAGCGCTCGACCAGCGCTGCCGCCGCGGCCCGCTCGGATCCGGTCTCGGTCAGCACGTTCCAGATCAACGCCGCGGTGTTGTCGAGGCCGAAGATCTGGCCGTTCTGCGCGTTCATCACGACGACGTGCTGCAGATCGTCAGCAACGTGGTGGATGTGGTCCGGCACGGTCACGGGGTGGTCGGCCGCATTTTTCATGCCTACGAGCTTCGTTGACAAGCTTCGGTTAGTCCAGAGTGATTGAAAAGATTTGACCTAAACGGGCCAATGGTGCGGTTGACAGCGAGCCGGACCAGGACGATCATCGCGGACGGAGCCACCCTGACCGGGAGGCAACGTGCGCGACCAAGGCATCGGCTCGTGGCTCACGAGACGCGACCGGAAGACGCCGCATCGGGTGGCGGTCCGGTTCGAGTCGCGTGCGTGGACCTATCGCGAGCTGTACCAGCGCAGCAACCGGCTGGCGCATGCCCTGCGTACGTTGGGAATCGAGCGCGGCGACCGCGTCGCCTATCTCGGGCCGAACCATCCCGCCTTCCTGGAAACGCTGTTCGCCACCGCCGCGCTCGGTGCCGTGTTCGTCCCGCTCAATCCCCGGCTGGCGGTGCCGGAGCTGCGATACGTGCTGGCGAACTCCACGAGCCGGGTGCTGATCGCGAGCGCCGGGCTGCGTCCGGCCGCGACCGCAGTCGCGGAGGAGGTCGAGTCGCTCGTCCTGGTTGACGATTCGTACGAGACGCTGCTGGCCGAGGCCGGCACCGCGACGATCGACGAACCGGTGTCACTCGACGACCTCGCCATGGTGATGTACACCTCCGGCACGACGGGTCGGCCGAAGGGCGCGATGCTGACGCACGGCAACCTGACGTGGAACTCCGTCAACGTCCTCGTCGACTCCGACCTACGCGGCGACGAGGTGACGCTGGTGTGCGCACCGCTGTTCCACACAGCGGGCCTCAACATGACCTGTCTGCCGACGATCCTGAAGGGCGGAACGGCTGTGCTGATGGAGCGCTTCGACCCGGGAGCGGCGCTCCGGCTGATCGAACAGCACGCCGTGACGTACCTGTTCGGCGTTCCCGCGATGTACGACGCGATGGCTCTGGCGCCGGAGTGGGCGACGGCGGACCTGTCCAGCCTGCGTACGTTGACGTGTGGCGGTGCGCCCGTACCGGCCCGGACGATCGATACGTACCTGGAGCGTGGTTTCACGTTCGTGCAGGGCTACGGCATGACCGAGGCCTCGCCGGGCGTTCTGTTCCTCGACCGCGACCAGGTGGCGGCTAAGGCGGGCACCGCGGGTGTGCCGCACTTCTTCACCGACGTCCGCGTGGTCGACGCGAGGGGCGCCGACGTGGCACCGGGTGAGAAGGGTGAGGTCGTCGTGCACGGCCCCAACGTCATGCGCGGTTACTGGGACCTGCCGGCAGAGTCCGCCGCCGCGATCGACGAGGGCGGCTGGTTCCGTACGGGAGACATCGCCGTCGTCGACGACGACGGCTTCGTGTCGCTGGTGGATCGGGTCAAGGACATGTTCATCTCGGGCGGCGAGAACGTCTACCCCGCCGAGATCGAGGGCGCGCTCCACTCCCATCCCGCGGTCGCCGACTGCGCGGTGATCGGTGTTCCGGACCAGAAGTGGGGCGAGGTCGGCCGCGCGCTCGTCGTGCTGGCGCCCGGCGAATCCGCCGACGAGCAAGCCATCCTGGCATTCCTCGACGGACGGATCGCGGCCTACAAGGTGCCGCGATCCGTCCGCTTCGTCGACGAGCTCCCCCGCAGTGCGAGCGGCAAGCTGCTCAAGGTGCCGCTGCGCGAGGCCTACGGCCAGAAGTAGGCACAGGCCTAGACGATCTATTCCAAGGGGTCGCCTGACGCGCGACGCCTGGCATCCACGCCGGCTGCGTTGTCGTCGATCGCCGGAGGCCCCTCCTGGCTCCTCCTCCGCCTTGCCAGCGCGGCGCCATGCGCCGCGCGCTTGACCGGCGACCCCTTGGAATAGATCGCCTAGGGATAGAAGCGGTAGATCGCCTGCGCGACACAGGCCGGCTTCTCCGCGCGATCGCACTCGACGGTCATGTCGACGACGATCTCGATGCCGTTGCCCGCGACGTCCTTGACCTCGGCGAGCGTCGCCGACAGGCGCACGTTCGAGCCGATTGGCACGGGAGCCGGGAAGCGCACCCGGTTGAGGCCGTAGTTGATGCCCATGCCCTTGCCGCGCACCTCGAGGATCTGGTTCCACAGCGGTATCACCAGCGACAACGTGAGATATCCGTGGGCGATCGTGCCCTTGAACGGTCCCGCCTTCGCGCGTTCGACGTCCACGTGGATCCACTGGTGGTCGTCGGTGGCGTCGGCGAAGGTGTTGACGCGTTCCTGGGTGATCTCGAGCCACTCGCTGGTGCCCAGGTGTTCACCGGCCTTGGCCTTCAGGGCATCCGGACTGTCGACGACTGTTGTCACAGTGACTCCTCTCGTGCCTTGCTAGCTCCGGCTCGCGGTACGACCATGAAACTCCTGGATCCATCCTGACCTAGGAAGGGGCAAGATGCGCACCAGCACCGACCGTATCCTCACCAGCCACGCCGGCAGCCTGCCGCGCCCCGACGACTTGCGCGAGCTCAACCGGCGCAGGATGGTCGGCGAGGCGGTGGACGAGCAGGAGTTCCAGGCCGAGCTCACCGGCGCGGTCGCCGAGCTCGCGCGACGCCAGCGTGAACTGGGCATCGACATACCGAACGACGGCGAGTACGGCCACACGATGGGCGACAAGACCGACTACGGCGCTTGGTGGGGCTATGTCTTCGAACGCCTGGGTGGACTGGAGATCTCCGAGACGCCCTTGTGGGCAATGCCGAAGCACCGTTCCGAGCCCGGCAACATCGTCCTGAGCAGCTTCGCCGACCGCCGCGACTGGACGACGTACGCCGAGGCCTATGCCGACCCGGAGTCCGGCATCTCGGTCGGCGGCTCCTCGCGGACGTTCCCCGTCTGCCGCGGGCCGGTCACCTACACCGGGCAAGAAGCAGTCCGGCGCGACATCGCCAACGCCAAGGCGGCGTTCGACGCCGCCGGCGTGGAGGAGGGTTTCCTGAACGCCGTCGCGCCCGGCTCCTGCGCGCGTTTCCTCAACGACCACTACAAAACCGACGAAGAGTTCATGTGGGCGTGCGCAGACGCGCTGCGCGAGGAGTACACCGCGATCGTCGAGTCGGGGCTCATCCTGCAGCTGGACGATCCGTGCATCGCCGAGAACTGGGACCAGATCGTTCCCGAGCCGTCGGTCGAGGACTATCAGGCGTTCACGATGCAACGCATCGAGGCGCTCAACCATGCGATCCGCGGCCTGCCGGAGGACCGGATCCGCTTCCACCTCTGCTGGGGCAGCTGGCACGGCCCGCACAGCACCGACATCCCGATCAAGCACATCGTGTCGTGCATGCTCGCGGTCAACGCCGGCGGTTACCTCTTCGAAGCGGCGAACGTACGCCACGAGCACGAGTGGACGGTCTGGCGCGAGACCAAGCTGCCGGACGGGAAGGTCATCATGCCCGGCGTCGTGAGCCACTCGACCAACCTGATCGAGCATCCGGAGCTGGTGGCCCAGCGCATCGTCCGCTTCGCCGAGGGAGTGGGCCGCGAGAACGTCCTCGCCGGTACGGACTGCGGTCTCGGTGGACGCGTCCATCCGCAGCTGGCGTGGGCGAAGCTGGCCGCCCTGGTCGAGGGCGCCCAGCTCGCGACCCAGCAGCTGTGGCGGTAGCCCGGCACAGCGCTTACGGCGTGACGGTGTCCTTCCAGTCGACGGCTGCCGAACGGAAGGCCTGCACCCGCGTGCCCACCTCGGCAGGGGCGACGACCTCGTTCCGGCTGAAGTAGACGTAGTCGATCTGCTCGACATACGCCCGCGGCGTCGGGTTGGAGACCTGGCCACCGGAGATGAACCAGTGGTTCAGGTTGATCGACATCGGCGTCTCGGGGTAGTACTTGTCGCCGTGGTTGGCGAACTCGGCGCCGTCGAGGTAGTAGATGGCGCGGCCGCCGGACACCTGGATCACCAGGTCGTGCCAGCCCGCCAGGCTGCCGGTGCGCTTGGTGGAGATGTTGTCCGCGATCCACGGGTCGGCCTGATAGGTCTCCCACGTCGTGGTGAACATGGTCGGGCCGGTCTCGCCCCAGCCGCCGTTCGGGAGGTACTCGAAGTCCAGCTCGCCGTAGTCGGGGTCCAGCGGCGCGTCCAGCGGCGTGATGGTGAAGAACGTCTGGACCAGCTGGTCGCCGTCGGGCCCGGAGAGCGGCGCGTCGGTGAACCGTACGCGGGCGGCGTAGGTGCCTTCGAAGAACTTCCGCTGGTGGTAGACCTCGGACTGCCTGGTGGTGGTGCCGTCGTACGACGCCTTCAGCTCCAGCGCCTTCCCGCTGTCGATGGCGGGGAACGCCACGTTCTCCTTCGCCCAGACGGCGCCGGGCACGCCTGGTCCGCCTCCGCCGGTCCGGACCGTCCAGTTCCGCGCGGCGATCCGGGAGTCGTCGGGCCCCGCATAGGTGAAGTCGTCGAACAGCTCGGCGCTCGGTGCCGCGCCTGCGGGAGCGGTCGTGCCGATTGCCAGGGCGGTGGTCAGGCCGAGAGCCACCACCGCGCCGGCGCGTGCGGCGAAAGACCTGCGCATCGTTCGCCTCCATTGGTAAGTAATTGGTCAGATATTGCCTACCGTCGTCCGCGAATCGCGCGCTGTCAACCCCTTGGCAGTGGGTAAATATTGGTACGCTCAGAGGGATGAAGCGGGAGCGAGTCCGGGAATACCTGCTGGACCTCATCGGGTCGCAGGCGCCAGGCAGCAGCATCCCGCCAGAACGCGAGCTGTGCCGGCAGCTCGGCGTCTCCCGCCCGACGCTCCGCGCCGCGGTCGACGAGCTCTCGCAGGCCGGGCTGCTGATCCGGCAACAGGGCCGCGGGACGTTCACGAACCGATCGAAGGTGACGCAGAACCTCCAGGGCTCCTACTTCGTACCGCCGGCCGACGGCGAGTGGCGAAGTCGCGTCCTTTCGTTCGAGATCGCCGCCGCCGGGCCCCGGATCGGTGCCCGGCTGCTCTGCTCGCCCGGCGATCCGGTGCTCCACGCCGTACGCCTGCGGCTGGTCGACGACGAACCGATGGCGATCGAACGCCTGCACCTGCCGGCGCAGCTGGTCGCCGGGCTGCAGGCGGCCGACCTGGAATCCGGCAACTTCTACCAGGTGCTGCGGATGCGGTACGAAGTCGTGGTCGCAGACGCCGTGCAGAGCATCGAGCCCACCGTCTCCGACGCGGAGGAGTCCGTCCTGCTGACGGTTCCGCTGCACTCGCCGGCCCTGCTCTTCGAACGCGCGACCCGTGACCTCACCGGCCGGATCGTGGAGTACACCCGCTCCATCTACCGCGGCGACCGCTACCGGCTGACCTCCCACCTGACGTTCGACAGCACCTCAGGCTAGGCAGACCTCGGGCCAGGAAGGGCGTTCCGCTCGTTCCGCTCACAGCCTGCCGGCCTGGTAGGTGGCCGACTGCTCACGAAGTGCCTGATGCGCACCGCCGTACATCGAAGCCGAGGGCAGCAACGCCTTCGGCAGCTTGGCCACCACGGTGTAGATCGGGTTGCACACCTGGGCGATCGGCGCGGTCGCGAGCTGCGCCACGATCTGGTACGCGTCGAGCCGGTCGAGCTTGTACCCCCCCGCCACCCAGTCCACCAGGTCGACGTTCGCCACGCGATACGCGTCCTCCAGCGGACGCGCCGCGCCGATGCTCATGAGGTGCGAGTCGCTCTCCAACCGCGGCCACGGCGTCGCCACGCCGTGCAGCAACTCCACGATGACCACGGTGTTCATCGCGCACTCCACGCCTGTGCCGCACGCCTCGCCCTCGCCCTGGCGCGCGTGCCCGTCGCCCAGCGAGAACAGCGCGCCCTCGACGTTGACGCCGAAGTAGGCCGTCACACCCGCACGCAGCTCAGGCGTGTCGAGGTTGCCGCCGTGCGCACCGGGCACCAGCGCCGACCGTGCCTCGAACGAGGCCGGCGCCACGCCGACCGTGCCGTGCATCGGGTCGAGCGGGAACTCGAGGACGAGATCGCTGCGCCGCGCGCGATAGGTGCACACGCCGCGCGCAACGTCGATGTCGTACATCCAGACCAGTTCGGGCAGCGGATCCTGCAGCGTCACCGTCGAGGCGTCGGAGGTGAGCGCGCCGAAGAACGGGACCGTGGTCGCCGCGCCGAACGGAGAGGCCGGCTCGATCGAGACGAAGTGCAGCGCGAGCGTGTCACCCGGCTGTGCACCCTCGACGAAGAACGGACCGGTCTGCGGGTTGAGGAAGGGCCACTCGCACACCTGCGACACCAGGTCGTCGGCGCTGCGGATCTTGCCGGCGTAGCAGTCCTCGGTCCACAGCTGGAGGACGTCGCCGGGCCGCACCGTGCGCACCGGTCGCACGCCGCCGAAGGTCCAGGCGTAGTCCTCGAACGAACCCGGACGATACGTCACCACGCTCACGTCGTCTCCCTGCTCTCCGGCTGCTCCGCGATCTCTTCCTGCGCCAGTCTCGCCTGCCGTCCCGTGGCCAGCAAGACCACCATGATGACGATTCCGACGCCCAGCCAGGTCAGCCCGACGATCTGCGCCGCGACCTGCGCCTCGATGAGTACGTACCCCAGAATCACGATCCCGGCCAGCGGAACCACCAGGTGCCGCAGCCAGTCGCGGCTGCGCTGCCGGACGATGTAGTGCCCGATCACCGACGCGTGCAGCAGCAGGAACGCCGACAGCGCGCCGAAGTTGACCAGCGTCGTCAGCAGCGTGAGCCCGCTGTCGGCGCGCAGGCTGAGGGCGACGCCGACCACGAGCGTGACGATCGCGACGAGCACGGTGGCGCGCTCCGGCACGCGATAACGCGGGCTTACGTGGGCCAGGAACCGTGGCAGCTGCCCGTCCCGCGCCATCGCGTACAACACGCGTGACGTCGCCGCCTGGGCGACCAGCGCGTCCGCGAAGCCCCAGGCGATCGCGGTCGCGACCGCCGCCAGCACGAACAGCCAGCGCCCGCCGGCGACCTCGGCCGCCTGGTAGAACGCCGTCCCCGCCGCGTCGCCCTTGGCGAGCAACTGCTCGCGGTTCGGGACCAGCAGCCCGGCCACCCAGGTCTGGACGATGAACAGCACGCCGACGACCAGCAGGCTGCCGACGACGGCGCGTCCGATCTGCCGGGCCTGCTGCCGGTTCTCCTCCGACAACGTCGTGATCGCGTCGAACCCGAGGAACGACAGCGCCGCGATCGACACCGCGCCGAACACCAACCCCACCGAGAACGTCCCCGAGTCGAACAACGGCGACAGCCCGAAGCCCTCACCCTTGCCCTGCGCCAGCGCGGCGATGCCGACGACCAGGAAGATGGCGAGCACGATCAGCTCGCCGACCAGCATCACGCGGTTGATCCGCGCGGTCATCTCGATGCCGAGCGCGTTGATCGCGGTGTTGAACACCACGAACGCGAGGACCCAGCCCCACACCGGGATCTGCGGCACGAACGAGTGCATCGCGATGCCGGAGACGATGTACAGCAGCGCGGGAATCAGGATGTAGTCGAGCAGGATCTGCCAGCCCGCGAGGAACCCGACCGGCTGCGCGATGCCACGCCCGGCGTAGGCGTAGACCGAGCCCGCCAGCGGGAACGCCTTGGCCATCTGGGCGTACGAGATCGCCGTGAACACCATCGCGACCATGCCGATCGCGTACGCGAGAGCGACCATTCCACCGCTCGCCTGGAAGACCGAGCCGAAGATTCCGAACGGAGCGATGGGAACCATGAAGACGAGCCCGTAGATCAGCAGGTCCCAGAACGACAACGACCGCTTGAGCTCCTGCTGGTACCCGAACTGCTCGACCGAACCGGACGTCTCTGCCATATCAACGCACTCTGAACCCGGCTCAGAGGCGCGTCAAGGTCTAGGGGGTGCCGCAGCCCGGTGACATCCACAGGACACCCCCTAGACGACCGGCAGTGCCCTCCGTGGTCCGCGAACGGCCTCGCACACGCCGTCGCTGGCTTCGGCGGCGGCGATCCGCTCGTCGGACGGCGTTCCGTAGCCCGTCGTCCGCTGCTTCAAGGGCCGGCCGACCGACGCCGCGATCTCGCGCAGGTCGGTGATCGTCTTGTACGAGCCGTTGGCCGCGCCGGCCATCCGGCTGATCGTCTCCTCCATCAGCGTGCCGCCGAGGTCGTTGACACCGCCGTCGAGCACCTGCGGGCACAGCTCCGAACCGAGTTTCACCCACGAGCACTGGATGTTGTCGATCAGGCCGTGCAGCAGGATGCGCGCCAGCGCGTGCACCGCGCGGTTCTCGCGCGGCGTCGGTCCCGGGCGCGCCAGGCCGGCGAGATAGATCGGCGCGCTGGTGTGGACGAACGGCAGCAGCACGAACTCCGTGAAGCCCGGACGCCCGTTGTTGGCCAGCGCCTTGCGCTGCAGATCCGCGATCAGCTTGATGTGCGCGACCCAGTGCTGCGGGCTGTCGACGTGGCCGTACATCATCGTCGACGTCGTGGGGATCCCCAGCGAGTGTGCTGTGGTCACCACGTCGATCCAGCTCGCTGTCGGCAGCTTGCCCTTGGTGAGGATCCACCGCACGTCGTCGTCCAGGATCTCGGCGGCCGTGCCGGGCAGCGAGTCGACGCCGGCTTCCTTCGCGCGCGTCAGCCACTCGCGGACGGGCAGGTTGGTGCGCGCCGTGCCGTTCATCACCTCCATCGGGCTGAACGCGTGCAGGTGGACGTCCGGCTGCCGCCGCTTCACCTCCTCGGCGAGGTCGAAGTAGGCCGTGCCGGGCAGGTCCGGATGGATGCCGCCCTGCATGCAGATCTCGGTCGCGCCGGCCTGCCAGGCCTCGTCGACCCGATCGCCGACCTGGGCGAGCGACAGCGTGTACGCATCAGAGTCGTTTCGCCGCTGGGCGAACGCGCAGAACCGGCAGCCGGTGTAGCAGACGTTGGTGAAGTTGATGTTGCGCGTCACGACGAACGTCACGTCGTCGCCGTTGACGTCACGGCGAAGCCCGTCGGCCAGCGCCGCGAGCTCGTCGAGCTCGGCACCATCGGCGTGCAGCAACGCCAGCGCCTCGTCGTCGCTCAGGCCCGCCGGGTCCTGCTCGGCACGCCGCAAGGCCGACTTGACATCGGAGTCCATCCGGGCAGGCGCTGTCGGCACCATGGCGGCCAGCTCGTTCCAGTCGCCGTAGACCGAGTCGAAGTCGCTGCGCTTGTCGTCGGTACGTCCTTCGGTGTCGACCGTGACGTGCAGGTCGGTACGACCGGACCCGGCACCCGCCAGCGACCATCCGCCGTCAGGCTCCTGCCACGGCAGCGGTTGCGGCATCGCGCCCGGTTTCGCCAACCCCGTCTCGGGATCCACCAGTGCGGCGACGTGCCCGGCCAGCCGCGGATCGAGCCACGGCTCACCGAGCCGGACGTACTCGGGGTAGATCGTCAGCCGCTCGCGCAGCTCGAAACCGGATGCCGACGTCCGCGCGGCCAGCTCGTCGATCTGCGGCCAGGCCCGCTCGGGGTTCACGTGGTCGGGTGTCAGCGGCGAGACGCCGCCCCAGTCGTCGATGCCCGCACGCAGCATCAGGTCGTATTCCGAGTCGATGAGGTTCGGCGGCGCCTGCAGCCGCACCTTCGGGCCGAGCACGAGCCGCGCCACCGCGATCGTCGCGGCCAGCTCCTGCAGGTCGGCGTCCGGCGTCGCGCGCATCTTGGTGTCGGGCTTGGCCCGGAAGTTCTGCACGATGACTTCCTGGATGCCGCCGTACGTTCGCGCGACCTGCCGGATCGCGAACAGCGACTCGGCGCGCTCGAGGTGCGTTTCGCCAATGCCGATGAGGATTCCGGAGGTGAACGGCACCGAGCTGCGGCCGGCGTCCTCCAGCACGCGCAACCGGACGTCGGGATCCTTGTCGGGCGAGCCGTAGTGCGGCCCGCCACGCTCGGTGTAGAGCCGGTGCGCGGTGGTCTCGAGCATCATGCCCATCGAGGGCGCCACGGGCTTCAGCCGCTGCAGGTCGCGCCACGAAAGCACACCAGGGTTGAGATGCGGCAGCAGGCCGGTCTCTTCCAGTACGAGGATCGCCATCGCGCGGACGTACGAGAGCGTGTCGTCGTAGCCCCGCTCGTCCAGCCACTCCCGCGCGGCCTTCCAGCGGTCCTCCGGCCGGTCGCCGAGGGTGAACAGCGCCTCCTTGCAGCCCATCGCCGCACCGTCGCGCGCGATCTGCAGCACCTCGTCGGGGCTGAGGTAGGGCGCGTGCAGCCGGCCTGGCACGGTCACGAACGTGCAGTAGCCGCAGCGGTCCCGGCACAGCCGGGTCAGCGGGATGAAGACCTTCCGGCTGTACGTGATGACCCCCGGCCGGCCCGCCGCGACCAGCCCGGCGTCACGTACACGGCTCGCGTGCTCGCTCAACGCGCGCAGGTCGTCGTCGCGGGCGTGCAGCAGCACCGCTGCCTCGTCAGTGTTGAGCGTCTTGCCGTCGCGAGCGCGAGCGAGCGCACGCCGCATCGCCGACGCGGTGGGCCGCTCGCCAACCGGGTCTGCAGTCGGGTCGGTCATGATCGGAACGCTAGGCATGCGGGATGCCTGCCCGCCAGCGCGCGGGCCGTAACCGCTTCGCACCGGTCTCCCGCACGCGCTGCTCGGACAGGATCCGCGCAGGTCATGCTGCTGGCGAAAGTTGCGTTTGACGGCTCGTCGGATGTATTACCTAAAGTGTGGCATCGGTCATCGGCAAGCGCGTCAACGGCAGGACGTACTACTACCTCGCCGAGTCCGGCCGGGTCGACGGCAAACCCCGGATCGTCGCGCAGCGCTACCTCGGCACGGCCGAGGAGATCGGTGCCGCCGTGTCCGGCCGCGAGTCCGCGGCTCCGGCCCGCGCCGAGCAGCTTCCGTTCGGGGCGGTCGCCGGGGTGTGGAACGTCATCGCCGACCTCGGGCTGGCGGAGCTGACCGACGGCGTGGTGGGACGCACGCGCATGCGCGTTCCTGTCGGCACCTATCTCGCGCTCGCCGTCCTCCAGCGCGTCGTGGCACCGCACCAGGACCTCGCCGGCTGGTGGAGCGGCGTGGGCGCCGAACGGATCGTCCGGCCGTGCCCACCTGCGGACGCCCTCAGCCAGAGCAGGCTCTGGCGCGCGCTGGACAGGCTCACCGCGGGACATGTCGAGCAACTCCAGGCAGCCTTACGGGCAAGTCTGTTCGAGCCCGGCAGCGAGCTTCTCCTGCTGGACGTGCCGCAGTTCACCACGTTCACCGATGCCGCCGGCGACCGGCTGTGGCCGATCGGCCTCGGCCTGGTCGTCACGCTCGACGGCGCGATTCCGCTGCTGGCCCGGCCGTACCGGCACGTCGACTCGGCGGCACCGACCTTCAGCGAGCTGGCCGACGAGCTGGCGGAACAGCTCGGCGCGCCGGTCACCGTGGTCCTCGACACCGAGCAGAGCGCATTGGTCAACCTGAAGCCGCGGCTGGACAGGCACGGTGCTCATCCGGCCCCCGGCGCCACGGGCCCACCCCACTCGTTCATCGGCTCGTTGCCGCCGAGCGACCATCCAGCCCTGCTGGCCGTTCCCGCGAGCCGCCGCCAGTCGATCGATCCCGGCCAGCCGGGTCTGACCGCGTTCGACGCGCACGCTCGCGTCTCGGGTGTGGAGCGCCGGGCCGTCCTCGTTCACTCGGCCAACCTGCAGGCGGCGCACGCTCGAGGACTCGCCCAGGATCTGGGCCAGGCGACTCGCAGGCTGCGCGAGCTGGCCGACGCGCTGTCGCGAGGCGAGCTGGGCCAGTCGCGGGAGCTGCTCGCGGCAGAGGTCTCGAGAATCACCCGGTTCCGCTGGGGCGAACGGGTGCTCTCCACGTCGCTCTCCGGCTCCGGTGGTCTGCGGTGGCGGGTGGACACCGCGGCCCTGTCCCGTCTCCACAGCGAGCACTTCGGCAAACAACTGCTGATCACCAGCCATGACGACTGGCCGGTGCCGCAGATCGTCACGGCCTATCGCGCGAAGTACCGCGTCGAGTCGACGCTACGGCAATGGGTCGGCCCGGTCGTCGAAGCTCCGTCGGCGGCCTGGCGGTGGAACGATCAGCGAGTCGCGATCGACACGCTGATTTCGGTGCTCGCCACAACTGTTACGCACGTGATGCGGCTGCGTGCGCAGCAGGCGGGGCTCAACCTCTCCGTGCGGGACCTGCTGGACCAGCTGGCCGGCATCGAGGAGACGCTGCTGCGCTATCCCTCCTCCGGAGGCCGGCCACGTACGCGCCGTGTCCTCACCACGATGGATCCGGTGCAGGAGCAGTTGTTCGAGTTGTTCGGGTTGGGGGCTTATGCGCCCCCCTCCAGTTGAATTCCGTGAACCAAAACACTTACCGCGCTCTTGTAGCGCTTTCGAAACTCCGCTAGCTTGTGCCGCGGTTTGCTGACATCAGGAGCAGGCAGGGTGGCCGCAGAGGGGTCTGTGCTCACGGTTCTATGCGACAAAGGAGCACGCCCCGATGTTTCCGCGTGGGCCCGCCCGCTTGGTGTGGGCCGCGACAACCGCCGTCCAGCTGATCTCCGCCGCTGCCGCGGTGAGCATCTCTGGAACGGGCGCTGAGGAAAACCCCGTTCTGCGATGGAACGGCGCACTGCTGGAGGCAGTTCGCACCGGTTCCCTGGGCCCACCCATGGTCGCTCGCGCAATGGCCATCGCGCACACCTGTGGCTATGACGCCTGGGCGGCCTACGACGACACCGCTGCCGGCACCCGGCTCGGCGGAGCGCTACGAAGACCAGCCGCCGAACGTACCCAGGCCAATCGAGCCGAGGCGTTCAGCTTCGGCTTCTACCAGGCAGCCGTCGACCTGTACCCCGCGCGGACGGAGCAGTTCACCGAACTGCTGCACCAGCAGGGCTACGACACCTCTGCCTCCAGCCAGCCGGCGAAGACCGCCTACGCCGCTTGCGGCGCGGTGCTGTCGTTCCGGCATCACGACGGCTCCAACCAGCTCGGCGATCTGGCGCCCGGCGCATACTCCGACTACACCGGCTATCGACCGGTGAACTCGCCGATGGTCGTGGCCGGCCCGATCGATCCCGGCACAGTCCGGGATCCGAACCGATGGCAGCCGCTCGTCTTCACCAACTCGCTCGGCCGCCAGGTGACGCAGGCGTATCTGGCCCCGCAGTGGGGCAACGTGACGCCGTTCGCCATGCGGAGCGGAGACGAGCTACGCAGCCCGAACGGTCCGGCGATCTTCGACAAGAAGGCCTACGCACGGGAGGCGCAGGCAGTGCTGGACCTGAGCGCGAACCTCACCGACCGCCAGAAGGCGATCTCGGAGTACTGGTCGGACGGTCCGAACAGCGAGACCCCGCCCGGGCACTGGAACCTGTTCGCGCGACACGTGTCGCAGCGCGACAACCATGCGATGGACGACGACGTACGGATGTTCTTCGTCCTCAACAACGCGCTGCTGGACGCGAGCATCTGCGCCTGGGACAACAAGCTGGCCTACGACTCGGTGCGCCCGATCACCGCGATTCGCTACCTGTACGACGGAAAGCAGGTGCGAGCCTGGGCCGGACCCGGGCTCGGCACGCGAACGATCGACGGTGGCACCTGGAAGCCGTACCAGCCGGCGACCTTCCCCACCCCTCCGTTCGGCGAGTTCGCCTCCGGTCACTCGACGTTCAGTGCGGCCGCGGCCACGGTGTTGAAGCGGTTCACGGGAAGCGATCGGTTCGGCCTGTCGGCGACCGTACGCGCGGGAAGCTCACGGATCGAGCCCGGGATCACGCCGGCGGCCGACATCACCCTGTCCTGGCCGACGTTCACCGCCGCGGCTGACGAGGCCGGCCTCTCGCGGCGCTACGGCGGAATCCATCTGGAGGAAGGCGACGAGGATGCGCGCAAGGCCGGCCAGCGAATCGGCCAAGACGTGTGGACGAAGGCCGGCCAGCTGTTCCATGGCAACTGAGGAGCAACGATGAACGGTCGCCATACAGGCATCGTGGAGCCACACCGAAGCAGGCTCGCGGTCATCATCGTCACCATGACAGTGGTGGGCGCCACCGTGACGCTGTTCGGGCTCGGCTACCAGCAACTCCGGTTGCCCAACGAAGCAACGCGTTCCGAGCCTTCGGCGAACGTGTCGACGTCGGCCGCGCGCAGCACGCCGAGCCCGTGCATCAAGGTCGACGCCGCACGGCGAGACGCGCTCGCGGAGGCCGAGCAGGCGATCGTCCAGTGGCACAAGCACATCGAGGCGATGAACGCGCTGTTCGGCATGCGGACGGAGTTCAAGGAGGCGATGCGCGACTGGGATCGCAGCCGGCCGGCGGCGGACCGGTCGGTGCTGGCGTTCCAGGGCGCGGACACGAAGTACCGGCGGCTGATGGGTGAGTACGGCCCGTGCGCCGACGAGAACAACGCCGGCGAGGCTTTGCTGCTCGAGGCCCGGCAGTCCGTCACGCGCTGGGCCGGCGACATCAAGGACGCCAAGGACCTGCGGGCGGAACGGATGAGCTGCCCGGCCGCCGCGGCGAGGTGGAAACGCACCGACGTACGCCGGATGAGCGACCTGTCCCGCTACGAAGGTGCCCGGGCCGTCTACAACGCGGTGTGGCCACGTGGCGAGCCGTCCTGACCGAGCTGGGCGTCACGGCCGGATGGAACGCGCCGTGGGCGGGAACTCGCCGATCACCGACAGCTCCCGCTCCGGCGCCGCCTGCTTGGTCAGCCGCGCGTCCACCACCCGATCCCAGCGGAACCATCGCACGGCGTCCCGCTCCTGGCACCAGCCGATGAGGTACCAGTGGCCGTACGTCAGCGCCAGCATCATCGGCTCGACCCGGCGCCGCGTCCGGGCGCCCTTGGCGTCGAGGTAGTCCAGCACGACGACCCGCCGGAGGTGCAGTGCCTCCTCGATCACCCGGGCGCCGGCGGTTGGGCCCGTCGTCGCTCCCGGCGGCGGATCGAGCGGATCGTCGTTGACCCAGATCCGGGCGCCGAGCGCGGTAGCCCGGCGCCGCGAGTCGCCGTCGAGGATGTCGAACACCTTCGCCAGCGCCGTCGCGCCATCAGCGGCGAACGGCGCATGGTGCACCGACGCCAGCGCCACCGCGACCGCGATCGCCTGGGCCGGCGTGAAGTTCAGCGGCGGCAGCGAGGCCGCGGCGTCGAGCACGTAACCGCCACCCGGCCCGCCCTGCGCCCAGATCGGCAGCCCGGACTCCTGCAGCGCGAGGACGTCGCGCTTGATCGTGCGCCGGCTGACCTCGAACCGTCCCGCCAACTCCGCCGACGTGCGGCCGCGGCTACCGGCCCGGCGTAGCTCCTCGGTCAGCGCGTAAAGGCGATCCGTACGGTTCATGGCTGAGACGGTGACACAAGGGTGTCACCCGAGGCAAGGAATGCTGCTCACCATGGTCTATGACATCCACATCGTCTTCGACTGCGCCGACGTCGACAAGGTGTCGCGGTTCTGGCTGACCGCGCTCGAGGGCTACAACTATCCGGGCAGCCCAGCCGACCAGCCCGCCGGCAGCCCACCGGAAGGTTTCGAGAGCTGGGAAGCCTGGGCCGACGCCCACAACATCCCGGCCGACCAGCGCCATGCGGCCCGTACGATCATCGACACCTCGGGCAAAGGCCGGCCGGACATCTTCTTCCTCGCCGTACCCGAGGGCAAGGCCGTCAAGAACCGCTTGCATCTGGACATCAAGGCTTCCCTCGGCCTGCCGCCCGACCAGGTACGCGCCCGGCAGGACGCCGAGGCCGAACGCCTCGTCGCCGCCGGCGCGACCATCGTGACCCACGTCGAGGGCCACTTCATCATGCAGGACGTCGAAGGGAACGAATTCTGCGTCACCTAGCACCTGACGCTGCTAAGCTCGGGCTCGTACCGCACTGGTAGCGGCCTCCTGTTCCCCTTGCGTTTCTTCGGAGGTTCGCCCGTGTCTTCAATCGTCGTACGCCCGTTCCGCCGCAGTGACCGCGAGCAGGTCACCGGGCTGGTCAACGCTCACGTCAGCGCCGTGGTGCCGGGCTCGTCGGTCTCCGTCAACACCGTCCTCAGCCAGCTCGAGCGCGAGCCCGGCGAGCCGATCGTCGACCCGTGGGTGGTCGAGCGCGTGACGCTGGTCGCCGAGCTGCGGGGCAGCGTGGTCGCGGCGGCACTGCTGCTGCGGTACGGCAGCACGTCGGAGGTCGGCGCGGACTACCGCGGCGTCGGCGAGATCCGGTGGCTGGTGCACGCCCGGTCGGCGCCGTTCCGGCCGGGCGCCGACGAGTCCGGCGACGTGCTGATCCGCGCCTGCCTGGCCCAGCTGGAGCGCTGGGGCGTACGCCGGAAGTGGGCCGACGGGTCCCTTCCGGCGCCCGGCATCTACGGCGTGCCCGAGCAGTGGCCACACGTTCGCGACCTGTACGAGCGGTCCGGCTTCGTCCACGAAGGCAAGACCGAGATCGTGCTGCTCGCGCGGGTCGAGGACCTGCCCGCGCCGGAGCCGGACGCCCTGCCTGGGTTGGAGATCCGGCGCAGCGTCGGCGTCAACGGCGTTCGCCTCTCGGCCTGCCTGGGGTCCGGCGAGGCCGGCTACATCGAGGTCGAGACCAACCTGGCGGTCTCCGGCCTGATCTCCCGGCAGGACGGCTGGGCCGACATCGGCAACCTCCACACCGTCAGCGCGGCGGATCCGCGGCGCGTGCGGCTCCGCCTGCTGGCCGAGGCAGCCGACTGGCTGCGGCTGGCACGGATCGACCGGCTACTGCACTACGCGTGGGAGGACGAACCCGAGGAGATCGCGTGGCTGGTGCGAGCCGGCTTCCGCGTCCTCACCCACACCAAGCGCGGCTGGGCCCGTTCCGAACGGGGTTGAGGGCTCCTCCGCCGGCTCAGGTACTGAGCAGACCGGGGAGCTTGCGCATGTCGTCGAACAGGGTGGTGCGTTCGCCGACGAGACGTTCGGCGGGGATGAGGTCGCCGCCGGTGTAGGCGTAGACCGTCATGCCCGCGCTGCGGCCGGCGAGCACGCCGTACTCACTGTCCTCGACGACCGCGCAGCGCTCGGGTTCTACGCCGAGCTGCTCGGCGGCGTACAGGAAGAGATCGGGTGCGGGCTTGCCGTGCGCGACGTCCTCGGCGCTGAAGATGCGGCCCGCGAAGCGTTCGTACAGGCCGACCTTGGTGAGCGTGCGGCGCAGGCGGGAGTGACCGCTGCTGGACGCGACGCAGGCCGGCGTGGTGATGCCGTCGAGCGCCTCGGCGATGCCGTCGACCGGCTCCAGTTCGGTCTCGAACACCTCGCGGTGGCGGCGGCTCCACTCCTCGAGAACCGCGGGGTCGGGCGCGTGGCCGAGCTGGGCCTCGAGCTCGGCGAGCATGAAGTCCCAGGTCCGGCCGATGTAACGGTCGCCGATCTCGCGCTCCGACAGTGGCCAGCCGAGCTTGGCATAGATCTCGACGTCGACCTTCAGCGCGAGCCGCTCGCTGTCGACGAGCACGCCGTCGCAGTCGAAGATGATCAGGTCGTACGCACGGGAGTCGGAAGCCACGCCTGCGAGCCTACGGTGTCCGCGCCACCTGGCCCGTGCCTCGCTTGCCGCCGCCCAAGACCCCGATGAGCACGCCGGCGATCACGACGAGCGCGCCGAGCAGGTCGGCTCCGGTGGGGAAACCGGTTCCGGCGACCATGGCCGTCAGGATCGAGCCCACCGGGACGAAGCCGGCGAACAGGCCGGCCCGGTCGGCACCGAGGCGGGGCAGCGAGGCGTACCAGCACAGGAACGCGACGACGGTGACGACAACCGCGATGTACGCGAACCCGGCGAGCTCCGCACCCGTCGGGCGGCGCAGGAAACCGGTTCCGTCGGCGAGGAGGCCGACGCCGGTGAGCATCGGAACCGAGACGGCGATCGCGTACGCCGACGTGCGCAGTGGGCCGAGCTTGGTCAGCAACGGCACCGCGAGCAGCGAGAAGCCGGCCTCGCAGGCGAGCATGGCCAGCGAGAAACCGATCCCCGCGGCGTCGGTCGAGCCGAAACCGGTTGCGATGGCGGCGCCGCCGGCCACGACCGCGGCGGCGGCGATCGTTCTGGGCCGCGGGCGGCGGCCGGTCGCGAGCGGCCCGGCGACGGCCAGCACGATCGGGACCGACCCGAGGATCGTGCCCACGACCGCGGGTGTCGCGTGCCGGAGCGCCGCGAGCTGGAACAGGTTGAACGCCACCAGCCCGACCGCCGCCAGCGCCACGATCAGCGCAGCATCGCGGGCCGTGAGCCGGATCCGGGGCAGCCGGCGCAGCCGGATCAGGCCGAACATCAGCACCGTGGCGACGAGGTAACGGACGGCCTGGCCGCCGTAGACCGGATAGTCGATGATCAGCGGACCGACGCCGGTCATGCTGCCGACCAGGAACATCGCGAAGCCCGCGCCGAGCCAGGCGACCGGTTGCCTGGTCGCGGTCAGCTGAGCGGCCGGGTGGGAGGCCTGCGGGACGGGGGCGGTGGGCGCGGCGGTCATAGTTGCACGCTATTGGCAACTTGGTCCACAGTGGAGGTCCAATCGTGCAGCGAAATCAAGGACCAAATCCGTGATCGACCTTCCACTGGTGCTCGACCGGGACGCCGGCGGGTATGCCGCCCAGCTGTCCGAGCAGCTCCGGGACGGCATCCGGTCGGGCCGGCTGGCGGCGGGCCTGCGACTGCCGGCGAGCCGGGTACTCGCAGCCGACCTCAACGTCTCGCGCGGCGTCGTGGTCTCGGCGTACGACCAGCTGATCGCGGAAGGCTTCCTGGTCGCCCGGCACGGCGACGGCACCCGGGTGGCCAGGCACGTCCAGCCCGAGCGCCCGCTGCCGCCGGTGTCCGCGCCGGCGGCGGCGACTGCCGCGTACAACCTGTGGCCCGGCACCCCCGACCTGTCGCAGTTCCCGCGCAAGCGCTGGGCCGCGGCCGTACGCCAGGCGCTGGATGAGCTGCCGGCGTCGGCGCTCGGCTATCCGGATCCGGCCGGCGTCCCCGAGCTGCGGGCCGAACTCGCGGCGTACCTGCGCCGGGTGCGCGCGGCCGAGGTCGCACCGGAGCGGGTCGTGGTCATCGGCGGAGTCGCTCAAGGACTGGCGAACCTCGGCCAGCTGTTCGTCCGCTCGGGGATCGGCTCGATCGCGGTCGAGGATCCGTCGTCGGGCGGATGCAACCAGTTGTTGCGCTCGGTAGGCCTCACGCCGGTCGGCGTTCCGGTGGACGACGAAGGGCTGGACGTCACCGCGCTCGCGCGAACCGGCGCGCGGGTCGTGCTCGTCACGCCGGCACACCAGTACCCGACCGGCGTCGTGCTCTCGCCACGGCGGCGGGCGGCGCTGGTCGACTGGGCTCGGTCCACGGACGGCCTGATCATCGAGGACGACTACGACGCGGAGTTCCGGTACGACCGGGAGCCGGTCGGGTGCCTGCAGGGACTGGCGCCCGATCATGTCGTCCTGCTCGGCTCGTTGAGCAAGCCGCTGGCCCCCGGGCTCCGGCTGGGCTGGGCGGTGGCGCCGGCACCGTACGACTCGGCGTTACGCCAGTGGCGGGCGAACACCGACCTGGGCTCGCCCGTGCTGGAGCAGTACGCGTTCCGGCGGCTGCTGGCCACCGGCGAGCACGACAAGCACCTGCGCGCGATGCGCCGGGTCTACCGCGGTCGCCGGGACGCACTGGTGAGCGCGCTTTCCGCCGCCCTGCCGGCGGCGCGGATCCGCGGCGTTTCGGCCGGACTGCATGTGTACGTGGAACTGCCAGGCTTCGACGAGGCGTCGATCCTGCGGCGGGCCGAGGCCAGCGGTGTGGTGCTGGAGGCGGCCGGGCCACTGCACTTTCGTACTCCGCCGGCTGCCGCGCTGGTGCTGGGCTACTCGCGGATGTCCGAACGCAAACTGGCCGAAGCGGCGCGGGTGCTCGCTTCGGCCTGCCTTCGAGCAGGGTGACGGCGGCGCGCTGGGAGGGGATCGCGCGCCGCCGTCTGCTCTCTCTATACCCAGGAGGGATCTCTTGGGATCAGCTGTTTCCGTTCTCCAGTTGCGTGATGATCTCCTTCGCCTCGTTGATCGGGATCGAGAACCCGAGCCCGACACTGCCGGCTTGACCGGAGGCCGAGGCCGGGGAGTAGATCGCGGAGTTGATGCCGATCACCTCGCCGGAAAGGTTGATCAGCGGGCCTCCGGAGTTGCCCGGGTTGAGCGATGCATCGGTCTGGATCGCCTTGTACGTCGTCGTTCCGCTGTTCTCGGACGAGGTGCGGCCGAACGGGCTCGTCGGATCCTGCTGTTGCTGCTCGGAGCCGACGGTGACGTCGCGGTCGAGCGCGCTGACGATGCCGGAGGTCACGGTGCCCTGCAGTCCTTCCGGCGATCCGATCGCGACGACCTCGTCGCCGACCTGGACGCTGCTGGAGTCGCCGAGCGTGGCGGCCTTCAGGCCGCTGACGTCCTCGGCCTGCAGGACGGCGAGGTCGCTGCTGGTGTCGGAGCCGAGCACGGTCGCGTTCGCGGTCTTGCCGTCGGAGAACGTGATCTTGACGGTGCCGCCGTCACTCGCGCCTGAGATGACGTGCGCGTTGGTGAGGATCTTGCCGTCGGAGCTCAGGATGACGCCGGATCCGATCGCCTTCCCCTGGTAGGTGGCGACCTCGACCTGCACGACGCTCGGCGAAACCGCTGCCGCGATCTTCGCGATCGTCTGGGCACTGGTCTTGCTGGCGGCCTGCTGGGTGGTGACCGTACCGCTGTTCGCGCTGGCTACAGGTGCATTGCCGGACGCCAGCGCACCACCGGCTACGCCACCTACTGCGCCCGCTCCGATGGCGACTGCGGCGAACGCGGCGGCGAGCATCGCCTTGGTGGACCGCTTACGCCCGTTCGGCTCGGGCTGCCGCGGCTGAGGCGGCAGCACACCCGGACCGCCTGGCGGTGTCGGCCCACTCGGCGGCCACCGCGGCGGCAACTGGGTAGGCCCGTAACCACCGGCCGGCACCGGTATCTGTTGGGTCTGCACCGGCGACGGCGTGACCTGCGGCTGCTGCGGCTGCGGCGGTCGAGGCTGAGACTGGGGCTGGGGCTGTGCTTGCGGTACCGGCTGGCCGGGCTGGACGGGGTTCTGGCCTGAGGGGAACTGTCCTGGCTGCGTCATGCCAACAATGTCGTCGCCCAGCCTGAGACCACCCTGGGCTCAACCTGAGTCAATCCACATAAGTGCAACCTGAGAAACCGGGTCGGCCGGGCTCAGCGGTAGGCGCGCGCCTGCATCTCGAACAGCTCGGAGTATCGTCCGCCGCCCGCCAGGAGCTTCTCGTGGCTGCCGAGCTCCGCGATCCGGCCGTCCTCGAGGACGACGATGAGGTCGGCCATCCGGACGGTCGAGAAGCGGTGGGAGACCAGCACGGTGATGCCGCCGGTTTCGCGGGCGGACTCCCGGGACGCTTCGGCGATCTCCTCGTAGAGCGCGTGTTCGGCCTCGGGGTCGAGCGCGGCCGTCGGCTCGTCGAGGAGCAGCAGCAACGGCCGTTCGCGCATGAACGCACGCGACAGGGCCAGGCGCTGCCACTGGCCGCCGGAGAGCTCGACGCCGCCCTTGAACTTCTTGCCGAGCTGGGTTTCCAGCCCGTTCGGAAGCCTCGCGATGACGGACTCCGCGTCGCCGCGCCGGATCGCGGAGGCGATGGCGGCGTCGTCGTCGATCCGGGAGACGTTGCCGATGCCGATGGTCTCGCGCGCCGTGAACTCGAACTTCACGAAGTCCTGGAAGCCCGCGGACATCTGCAGCCGCCAGTCGTTGGCATCGAGGTCGCGCATGTCGACGTCGTCGATTCGCACCGAGCCGGAGGTCGGGTCGTAGAGGCGGGCCAGCAGCTTCACCAACGTGGTCTTGCCGGCGCCGTTCTCGCCGACCAGCGCGACCGTCGAGCCCGCCGGCAACGTGAGGTTGATGCCGGAGAGCACCGAGCTCTCCGAACCGGGATAGGAGAAGCTCACGTCGCGCAGCACGATCCCGGACGTCAGCCGCTTCGGTGTCTCGGCCCGGACCTCGGCCCAGGCGTTGTCGCGGGCATACTCGCGCAGCCACTCGTAACGCGCGAAGCTCCGCACGACCTCGCCGACCCAGAAGACGTTCTGCGCGATACCGCCGGTCATCTGGTCGAGCTGTGGCGCGATCAGCAGCAGGAGCACGACGTCGCCGGCACTCGCCCGGCCGTTTCGTGCCAGCCACACCACCCAGATCACCGCGGCGATGTAGGACGCGGCGAACGCGAGGCGTACGCCACCGTCGAGGAAGCCGCCGCGCTTGGTGGCGCGCAGCAGGATTTGGTAGCGATCGTTCTGCAGCTTGATGATCCGGTTGACCAGCACCTTGCCGAGGCCGAATACCCGGAGCTCCAGGCCGCTGCGCGGATCCTTCGCGATCTCGGCGAGCCGGTCGGACAACCGCTCCTGCTGCATGGTGTCTTCCCAGGCCTGGTGCTCCATCCGGCCGCTGACGTAGGCCGACCAGATCCGCCCGGCACCGAGCAGTGGCAGGAGGAGCAGCAGCGGATGGATCGAGGCCAGCAGCGTGAGCACCGTGCCGGTGTTGGCGATCGTCGCCACCACCCACAGCAGGATCTCGGCGCCGACACCGAGTCGCCAGGACCGCTCACGGATCAGCTCCAGCCGGTCGGCGATGTCGGAGCGCTCGTGGTGCATGATGCCCGGCACGCCGGTGGTGACGTCGAGCAGATCGGCGTGCACCCGGCAGGCAACCCGCTCCTGCGCAGTGTCGCGCAACGGATCGGTCAGCACCATGCCGACGAACGAGACCGCCATCGCGACCACGATCACGCCGACACCCCAGGCGATCGCGGAGTTCTCGGAGCCGGTGAGGCCGTCGACGAGCAGCTTCACGCCGTAGGTCTGCACCGGCGAGGTCACCGACTGCAGGGCGACCAGCACACAGGAGACCGCCATCAGCAGCGGCGCCGCCCGGAACGCGGTGCCGAACCAGAGCTGCAGCACCCGCCAGGTCCTACCCATCGATCGTCTCCAGTTCGTCGTCGAGGCCACCGGTGATGTAGCGCTCGGCCTGCAGGCGGAACATCGAGGCGTAGCGGCCGCCGGTGGCAAGCAGCTCGTCGTGGGTGCCGGACTCGACGATCCGGCCGTCGGCGAGGACGCAGATCCGATGCGCGTCGCGGACGACGGAGAACCGGTGGGAGATGATCAGCGACGTCACGCCACTGGTCAGCTCCAGGTAACGCTCGACCAGCTGTGCCTCCGCACGGACGTCGAGAGCCGCCGCCGGCTCGTCCAGCACCAGCACGCCCGCGCCCGCGTGCACCGCGAACAACGCCCGGGCCAGCGCCAGCCGCTGCCACTCACCGCCCGACAGGTCGACGCCGCCGTCGTAGGTCTTGTCGAGCACCGTCTCCCACTTCGAAGGCAGCGCACCGATCACTTCGTCGATGCCGGCCTCCCGCGCCGCGAGCTCGATCGCGCCGGGATCCTTGGCATGCTCGACCGCGCCCAGCACGACGTTGTCGGTCGCGGGCAGGGGAAAGCGCAGGAAGTCCTGGACGATCGCGGCCACCCGGCGCTGCCAGGTCTCGAGGTCGAGCGAGGCGAGGTCGACACCATCGACCGTGATCCGGCCGCTCGTCGGCTGGTAGACCCCGCCGAGCAGCTTCACCAACGTGGACTTGCCGGCACCGTTGACTCCGACCAGCGCCAGTGCCTCACCCGCCCGGATCTCGAGGTCGAGCCCGCTCAGCACTTCGTAGTCGGACCCTGGATAGCGGAAGCTGACGTTCTCGAAGCGAATCGACCGTTGCGGCATCACGCTGGTCGAGGCTCGGGACGACTCGTCGGCGAGCGGGTCGGGATAGCGCGAGGAGATCATCTCGGGCAGGTCGCGCATCGACTTGTAGGCCGACAGCCCGCGCCGGATCTGCATCACGCCCCAGCCGTTGTAGGACATGCCCACCGCGAGGATCGCGGGCACGGCCGTCGCGACCTGGGTCAGCGGCAGCTCTCCGGCCAGCGCGGCCCGCCCGACCAGCAGGACGGCGGCCGCCTGCGCTCCGAGGTGCACCACGCCGACGCCGATCGCCAGCCACATGCCGCGCTGCCTGGCCTTCCAGACCGGACGAAACGACTCCATCCACTTCGAGACGTAACGCCCGACGAGGTAGTCGCCCAGGCCGAACACGCGTAACTCCTTGGGCGCGTCGCGCATGCCGAGGTTGAAGGTGTAGTCGGCCTGGCGTTGTCCCTCGGTCATGCCCCACCAGGAGTCGATCTCCCGCTCGCACAGCCACGCGCGGTAGTACTCCATCAGCAGCGTGACCACGACCAGCCCGGCCGCCACCGGCCACGAGAACATCTGCCCGACCAGGGCCGCCGAGCCGAACAACGTCAGCCGGCTGCTCAGCAGCCAGCGCACGTTGCGTACGCCCCGCCCGACCTGGAAGCCCGCCTTGCCCTTGGCGCGTTCCTGGATGTCCTGGATCTCCGGATCCTCCAGATGCGCGACCCTGCGCGGCCGCAGCACCGGCTCGGTGATCGCGATCGCGAGCGCGCGGTGGATGTGGTTGTCGAGGTTGAGGCCGATCATCTGATCGATCGTCGGCAGCACGCGTTCGATCAGGAAGATCAACAGCAGGGCGCCCAGCAGCACGCTGAACACACTCATGGACATCGCACCTGGCTGGTTGCCGATCACGTCGGGCACGGCACCGACGACCTGACCGACGACATAGGTCATCAGGACACCGAGGCCGGCCGAGCCGATCGCAAGCGCCAGCGAGATCGCGGCGCTCACGGGCGCGATCCGGAACATGTATCGGAACAGAGTGAACATGGCCAGACGACCGTAACGCCGTCCACCGACATACTCGACCGGTTTTAGCTCCCGTCCGGAACGATCACGCTCGACCGTCCACAAAGGATCTACAGAACGTCCACGGAAGCCGCTCAGCGGTAGGCGCGCGCCTGCAGCTCGAACAGCTCCGCATAGCGCCCACCGGCGGCGACCAGCTCAGCGTGCCCGCCGGACTCGATGATCTGACCGCCCTCCAGTACGACGATCAGATCAGCCATCCGCACGGTCGAGAACCGGTGCGACACCAGCACCGTGATCCCTCCTGTGGCGGCCGCCGCCTGCTTGGCCGCCGCCGCGAACCGCTCGAACAGCGCGTGCTCCGCGGCCGGATCGAGCGCCGCCGTCGGCTCGTCCAGCAAAAGCAGCAAGGGCTGGTCCCGCAGGAACGCCCGGGCCAGCGCCAGCCGCTGCCACTGCCCGCCCGACAGTTCGACTCCACCCGCGAAGCTCTTCCCCAGCTGGGTGTCCAGCCCAGCCGGCAGCGCGCGTACGAACGTGGCCGCGTCGCCCCGGCCCAGCGCGCCCCACAACGCGGCATCGTCGTCCAGCCGCGACAGGTCACCGGCACCGACCGACTCGCGGACCGCGAACTCGAAGCGCGCGAAGTCCTGGAAACCCGCCGACAGCCGCCGGCTCCACTCCGCAGGACGCAGCGATCGCAGGTCGACGCCATCCAGCAGCACCGCGCCGCCGGTCGGGTCGTAGAGCCGCGCGAGCAGCTTCACCACCGTCGTCTTCCCCGCACCGTTCTCGCCGACCAACGCCACCGTCGACCCGGCGGGCAGGTCCAGGTCCACACCGGACAAAGCGGGTCGTTCCGCCCGCGGCTGTGCTTCCCCGGGGACGACCCCGGACCCCGGATATCCGAACGACACATTTCGCAAGGCGATCCCGGACCTCAACCGCGGGGGCGCCGGCGCGAGGGCATCCGCCCAGGAATGCTCCGACGCGTACTCCCGCAGCCAGCGCAACCGCCCGAAATATCGCGCGGTCTGCCCGAGATTCCGCGTGTTCGCGGCGATCTGGGTCGCGGCCTGATCGACCTGCGGCGCGAGCAGGACGACCAGCGCGACGTCGCCTGCCGACGCGGACCCGTTCCGCGCCAGCCAGATCGTCCACCCGATCGCCGCGACGTACGCGACACCGAATCCTCCGCGAACGGCGAGCTCCAGAAGGGCACCACGCCGGATCGCGGCCGACCGCCGCCGCCGGGCCCGCTCGAACAGGCCGGCGATCCGGTCCAGCAGGAACGGCCCGAGCCCGAACACCCGCATCTCGAGACCGTGCCGTGCCGACGTGGTCAGGCCCGCCAGCTGCCCTGCCAGTCTCCGCTGCGGCGCGCTCTCCTCGGCGGCCCGCTGCTGGAGGTTACCGCTGACCGCGGCCGCCCACACCCGCGTCAGCCCGAGCACCGGTAGCACCAGCAGCGCCGGATGGACCGACCCCAGGATGCCCAGTACGGCAAAGCCGTTGACCGCCGAGGCCAGGCCGAAGGCCAGCCCGCCAAGGCTGTACGACATGTTCCTCGCCTGCTCCCGGAGCAGCCCGATCCGGTCGGCGACCGCGGGATCCTCGTGGTGCGCGATCCCGGGTATGCCGGCGGTCAGCCGCAGCAGCTCACGATGCAGGTGAACGTACGCACGGTCGTTCATGGTCGCCTCCATCGGCACCACGACCGCCATCGCGAGGAACTGCCAGGCGAACGCCACGACAGTCACCACGACGCCTGGCCACAGGCTTTCGGATCGTCCGCTCAGCCCGTCGACGACCAGCTTGATGCCGTACGCCTGTCCCGCCGGCGCGAGCACGTGCGGAATCGCGAGCGCGGCTTCCAGCAGAAACCACACCGGCCCCGCCCGCCACGCGGTCGCCACCCAGAGCCCGAGGTCGCGCAACGCGTCACGCATAGCGCTCCGCCTGCAGCCGGAACAGCTCGGCGTACGTGCCGCCCAGCGCCAGCAACTCCTCGTGCGTTCCGGACTCGGCGATCCGCCCGTCGTCGAGTACGCAGATCCGGTGCGCTCCCCGAACGACGGAGAACCGGTGCGAGATGATCAGCGACGTCGTTCCTCTCGTCAGCTCCAGGTAGCGCTCGACCAGCCTCGCCTCCGCACGGACGTCGAGCGCCGCCGCCGGCTCGTCCAGCACGAGCGCCTGCGCGCCGCCCTCGACCGCGTACAACGCGCGGGCCAGAGCCAACCGCTGCCACTCACCACCCGACAGGTCGGCACCACCCTCGTACGTCCTGTCGAGGACAGTGCTCCAGCCGCCGGGCAGCCGCGCCACCAGGTCTTCGACACCGGCGCGCGCCGCGACACCTGCGAGGTCGCCCTCCCGGCCGAACGTCACGTTCTCCTTCGCCGACAGGGGAAACCGGAGGTAGTCCTGCGTGATCGCGGCGACGCGGCCGCCGGTGGTGATCCGGCCGGCGGTCGGCTGGTAGACGCCTGCGAGCAGCTTCACCAACGTCGACTTCCCCGCCCCGTTGACACCGACCAGAGCCAGCGCCTCACCCGGCGCGATCTCCAGGTCCAGGTCGCGCAACACGTCGACCTCCGAACCCGGATAGCGGAAACTCACCCTCTCGAACCGGATCCCGCCCGCGCCAGACGCCGCCGAACCCTCTTCCGATGGCCTCACGAGCGAGTCGAGCTCGAGCAGTGCGCGATATGGATCCAGGCCGCGCCGCACGGTGCCGGCGGCACTGCCGTTGTAGCCCAGGCCAATCGCCATGATCGCGGGAACGACCGTCACGACCTCGGCAATCGTCAGCTGCCCGGCCGTCGCCGCCCGGATGGCCAGCCAGACAGCGATGGCGTGCACGGCAACGTGCCCGGCCAGCGAGCCGCACATCGCGAGTGCCGCTCGGCGCCGCGCCCGCCACATCGGCCGGATCGCAGCCGTCCAGTGCTCGATGTACTGCTGTACGAGCCAGGGCGCGAGCCCGAAGACCCTGAGCTCCTTCGGCGATTCGCCCATGCCCAACTGGAAGAGGTAGCTCGCTCGCCGATGCCCTTCCGTCTGCATGGTCCACGCGCCGGACTCCTTGTCGACCGAACGCCCGACCAGCCACTCGGCAAGCCGCGTCGACACCAGCAACACCGCCGCGACCCACCACGAGAACAGCACGCCCACCAGGGCCGCGGAGCCCACGACCGCGAACCGAGTGCGTGACAACTGGATGGCCCACTGCACTCCTATCGACACAGAGATCCCACCGCGACCCTGCGCGCGCTCGCGCAGGTCAGCGACCGAGGGGTCCTCCAGGTGCGCGATCTCCCGCGGAGCGAGGAAGATCCGGCTGATCCGGTACGTCACGTCGGCGTCGACGTGGTTGCGCAGATCGGCCAGCAACGCGTCGAGGCCGACCGGGACGATGGCGTCGACGACGAAGCAGACGCCCAGCGCCGCCAGGAGAAACAGGAAGCCGAACGCCGAGCTCTCGCCGGCCACCAGCACCGGCACGGCACCGATGACCTGGCCGGTGAGGTAGGTCAGCAGCACACCGATCGCGGCCGAAAGCAGCGCGAGACCGATCGCGGCCGCCGTCAACCAAGGCCGAACCCGCAGGGTGTACCGCAGCAAAACCAGCACACACGAGTATATCGCGAAATGCCCTTGCCCTTAAGGGTTCGCGCGCTTCTTCGTGCCGATCATGCGGCCGCCGAACGTGAGTACGGCCGCCAGCATCAGGGCCAGCGGTGCGAGGAAAACGGCAAGCGCCAAAGGCGGAATCGGCAGCAGCAGCACCACTCCGACGGTCGCGGCCGCGACGACGCCGACGGCGAGCAACGGCAGGACGCCAGACGCCCAGCGCCGTAACGTGCCCGGCTCGACGACGGTGTTGCCGGCCAGCTCGTCGGCGAGCTCGATCGTGATCGCGTAGGCCAGCAACAGAATTCCGACCAGCACCGCCAATATCGCCGGCAACCGGCCGGAGGCGGCGGCGCCCGCGGCCCCGATGATCACCGCGATGAACGCGACCGGCTCGAACAGCGCGGAGGTCCGGTGGATCATTCCCGGCACGACCGCCAATCCACCGGCGATCAGGACGAACCAACCGAGCCCGCCGGGCGCGGCCAGTACCGTCACCAGGACGGCGAGCAGCCCCGGCACACCGGCCAGCACGCCCGCCAGGCGCGGCGCTCGCCTCGGCGCCGGCGCAGGCGTCGCTTCGGTTCCTGCCCCGGCTGCAGGGACAGGCGTCTGCGCGGTCATCGGGCCGCCCGCAACAACGGCTCCAGGCGTACGCGGTCGAGCGGGACCCCGCCGTCACCCCACGGCAGCACCGTGACGCCCATCTCCGCCAGCCCGTGCATCAGCACCTCCCGCTCCAACCGCCACAGCCGAAGTGCCAGCCGCCCCTCCGGGCTTCGGTCGGTCGGCGGCTCGGTCGTCAGCACATCGATCACCACGACCGCGTGCCCGCGCTCGCGTACGTCACGTACGGCCTCGACCGCCCGCGGGTCGATCAACGGGCTGAACACGAACACCAGCGCGCCCGGCGGCAGCGCCTTGCGCGGCAGGTGCGCCAGCTCCGGCTCGAGGAACGAGTCGTCGCGGCGGGTGGTGAGCAACGTCTCGACGATGCGGTAGTACTGCCGCATCCCGATGTCGGGCCCGAGCCAGCGCAGTGAGCCGCCGAGCGACACCACGCCCACTCGGTCGGAGTACTGCAGATAGGCCTGGACGACGCCGGCCGCGCCACGGACGGCCAGATCGAGCGTGGAGGTACCCCACGGCCCGACGTCGACCGTGGTGTCGACGACGGCGATCACGTCGGCGGATCGCTCGGCGTGGTAGGCGTTCACGAACAGGTCGCCCCGGCGCGTGCTCACCGACCAGTTGATCCGCCGCATCAGATCGCCGGGAGCGTACGCACGTACCTCCGCGAACTCCGTGCCGGTGCCGCGCCGCCGCGAGACGTGGCTGCCGAAGCGGTCGAGCAGCACCGGTGGCACCGTGAGGTCCTTGGCCCGGGCGGGCGGCGGGAACACCGTCACCTGCTCCATCGACAGGTCGAGCATGCCGACATGGCCGAACCCAGGCGTATGCAGGCGGATCCGCAGCGGACCGGGCGTCCAGCTCCCCCAGCGGACCGGGCGTACCTTCCAGGTCGCGGTGTAGGCCTTGGTGTCGTAGCTCAGCCGCCGGGCGTCGTCCGGCTGCTCGAACCCGTGCGGCATATGCAACACCGCGCCGATCCCGCCCAGCGGATCCGGCGACGCGACCCGTACGGTCAGGTCGAGCTCGTCGTCTTCGAAGCAGCGCGGTTCGGAGACAGTCGCGGACACCGCCACCTGCGGTGGCCGGCGCCGGTGCGCCACCAGCACGCCGGCGGCCAGGCACGGCGCGGCGACCACGACCAGCTCGGCCCGGCTCGTGATGACCGCGACGATCAGGGCGAGCCCGGCGATGGCCGACAGCCGCACCAGCAGGCTGGAGACCTTCCAGGTCGGCGTGAACGGTCTCACGAGACCCCTGTGACGGCCTGCTGATGCTGTTGCTGGGGCTGGCTCTGGGGCCGGGTCGCCGGCGTGGCCACGTCCTCCAGCACCTCGGCGATCACATCCGAACCCGACACCCGGCGTACCCACAGCTCCGGCCGCAGCACGATCCGGTGCCCGAGCGCCGGAGCGGCGACCCGCTGGACGTCCTCGGGCGTGATGTAGTCGCGGCCGGCCAGCACCGCCGCGGCCCGGGCCAGCTGCGTGACCGCGAGCGTGCCGCGCGGGCTGGCGCCGACCTGGGCCTTCGGGTGGTGCCGGGTGGCCTGGACGAGCGCGACGATGTACGCGAGCAGATCGTCGTGCACCTCCACCGCCTCCAGCGAGCCCATCATGTCGAGCAGCTCGGCGGCACTGGAGGTCTGGTCGACGGTCGGCGCCACGCCACCGCGGCCGATCCGCCGCCGGACCATCTCGGCCTCCAGCCCGGCGTCGAGGTAGCCGAGCTTCGTCCGCAGGACGAACCGGTCCAGCTGGGCCTCGGGCAGGGGGTAGGTGCCTTCGTACTCGATCGGGTTCTCCGTGGCCAGCACGACGAACGGACCGGGCAGCGGCCGGGTCACGCCGTCGGAGGAGACCTGCCGCTCCTCCATCGCCTCCAGCAGCGCTGCCTGTGTCTTCGGCGGCGTGCGGTTGATCTCGTCGGCGAGCAGGAACTGGGTGAAGACCGGGCCCTCGCGGAAGCTGAACTCGCCGGTCTTCTGGTTGTAGATCGCGGCGCCGGTGAGGTCCTGCGGCAGCAGGTCGGGCGTGAACTGGACGCGGGTGAACGACAGGCCGAACACGTTCGCGAACGTGCGGGCCAGCAACGTCTTGCCCATACCGGGCAGGTCCTCCAGCAGCACGTGGCCGCCGGCGAGCACGCCCATCAGCACGAGCTCGAGCGCGTCGCGCTTGCCGACGATCACCTTCGAAAGCTCGCCGACGACCTCGCGCGCACGGGCGTGGGTCTGCTCCGGCGTCATGCTCATCTGCTTCTCTCCTCGAACCCCGTCGACTGTGTTTGTGAGTGCTTGTGGCAGGTGCTTGTCGCTAGAGCGCCTCGATCGCGGCGACCACGCGCTCGACCTCCTGGACGTCCACGCCGCCTCTGGACCGGTCCTGGGACGGGGCCTGCTCGGGCGCCAGCACCAGCCACGCGTGCTCTCCCAGGAGCTGCCGCGCCCGTTCGGGCTGGCGGTCCAGGTCGACTCCGTGCCGGTCGGCGAGGCGCACCGTGGCCGCCCGGAGCAGCCGTTTGCGCATCAGCACGTCGAAGTCGCGCCGGGAGTAACGGCCCCACGCCAGGTCGCTGACCGCCTTGTCGTACGCGGGAAACTTGCCGAGGTGGTACGAGCCGCGCCAGTGCCGGTAGCGGGTGTACAGCCGGCCGGCCCAGCCGAACCAGGCGCGCAGTCGCGACGAGCGCGGCAGCCGGTCGTCGCGCAGGTTGACCATCAGCGCGATGAACTCGTTGACGGCGAGCGCCAGCAGCGCGAGCAGCGCCCCGGCCGGGCCGAGCAGGATGAGAGCGGCGACCACAGCGAAGTACAGCCAGGGCCGAAGCTCGTTCATCGGACTCCTGCCGACTCGTCCTGCCTGGCGGCTGCCGCTCGTGCGATCGCTGCCTCGAGGTCGGCGTCGAGCTCGGCCAGCGCGCGCTCGGCGTACTCGCGAGCACCGAGCGGCATCGGGCGATCGGAGAACCTGGCCCGTTCGAACAGCTCGGTGAGCTCGGCGGCCGCCGCCGCAGCGGCCGGACCGAACAGGCCGGCCGCACCGGCTTTGCTCAGGACTTCGGTCGGGGTGTCGGCGACCCTGCGTTGGACGCCGGCCCGCGTGAGGGCGTTCTCCATCGCGGCGTACGCGGCGATCACCGCGCTCCTCGCGTCGACCTGGCCGGCCATCGCGGCCTGACCGGCGGCGATCACGACCCGCAGGTCCTCGGCCTCGCTCCGCTCGTCGACGGGCGGGAGGTTGTCACGGGTGCGGTACCACAACAGGCCGGCCAGCGCCGCGATCGCGAGGCCTGCCAGGATTGCCAGCGGGATGCCCGACGCCACACCGGGCGACACCGAGCCACTGCCGGTCTCGGCCGGAGGTGTCGGCACCGTTCCCGGCGGCTTGACCATCGGCAGCTGAGCATTTCTGCCCTTCGGAGCGCACTGGGCGGCCAGCGCGAACAGTCCCGCGACGATCAGCATGCCGAGCGCCTGCATGAGCGGGTTCGTGCGCTTGCGGGGTGGGCCGGTCGGCCGGCGCTTGGGCATCGCCCAGAGCAGGAAGCCGAACACGATGGTGCAGGCGGCGAGGACGACCAGCACCGTGGGCGTGAGGTCGGGGCGGTAGGACTGTTTGCCGAGCTCTACTTGCTCGCGCAGGCCGACGCCGACGGCTCCGACCGCGAGCAGTGCCACGACGATGCCCACCAGCAGCAGCGGGTTCTGCTTGAGCTGCTCGAGGCGGCGTTCCCAAGCGCGCACAGCGCATCGCCTCCCTTCGGCACGTCCGGCGGCTGCGGACGGTCACACCCGAGTGTTGCCACCTTAGACACAACCCGGATCGAATGCGGCGTTCGAGATCACATCGTCATCCGGGTGGCAGCAATCGGACGTCGAACGGTGCGGGCGGGAGGGTCCATGCGCCCTGCTCGTCCTGGCGGAACGCGAAGTGCCATTCGTCCGGTTCGTCGAAGCCGTCGCCGCCGTCGAGGATCAGGTGGCCACCGGGACCGCCGTCGGGCTGACCGGCGGCCGGCCGACAGGCCTCCAGCCGGACGCGGCCCCGCTCGTCGTTCAGAGGGAGCACCGCACCGGCTCTGACCAGCACCGCGGGACCCTCGTCGAGGGCCGCCCGAACGCGCACCTCGCCGGGACCGTCGTACGCCAGCCCCGTACGGCGGTCGTACCAGCGGCCCGACGGGAGCCGGACCGTCCGTTCGGTGGCGCCCGGCTCCAGGATCGGCGCGACGAGCAGGGCGTCGCCCAGCAGGAACGCGTCGCCGACGTCGCACAGCTCGTGGTCGGCCGGGTCGGCCCAGAGGAGCGGGCGGACGTAGGGCGCGCCGGTGCGGTTGGCCTGGTGGGCGAGCGTGTACCAGTACGGCAGCAGCTCGTAGCGCTCGCGCAGGACCGCCCGGGCGGCGTCGAGTGTCTCCGGTCCGAAGCACCACGGCTCGCGCGGCGGACCGGTGACGTCGGAGTGGGTGCGGAAGAACGGCAGGTAGGCGGCCAACTGGAGCCAGCGCAGGTAGAGCTCGGCGTCGGGGCGGCCGTCGAAGCCGCCGATGTCCGGGCCGGAGTACGGCACGCCGCACATGCCGAGGCCGATCGTGAACGCGAGGCTCGTGCGCACCGACTCCCAGGAGGTGCTGATGTCTCCGGTCCAGCTGCCGGAGTAGCGCTGCATGCCGGCCCAGCCGGAGCGGGAGATCAGGAACGGACGCTCGCCGGGACGGTGCCTGCGAACGCCGTCGTAGCCGGCGCGGTTCATCAACAGGCCGTAGACGTTGTGCGCCTCGCGGTGGTCGCCCGGACGGCCGTCGAGGTTGTGCCTGGTGGTCAGCGGAAGCGTCGGATCGCCGAACGCGGCGAACGCCGAAGGCTCGTTCATGTCGTGCCAGAAGCCGGCGACGCCCTGGTCGAGGTAGCCGGCGTACTGCGCCGACCACCAGTCGCGAGCCGACGGATCGGTGAAGTCGGGGTAGGCGGTGACGCCGGGCCAGACCACTCCGGTGGCGAGCCTCCCGTTCCGGTCGCGGCAGAAGGCGCCCGCGGCCTGCCCTGACACGTAGCGGGGGTTGTCCTTGCGGCGGGCGATCGCGGGGTCGACGATCACGACGAGGTGGATGTCGCGGCCGGCGAGCTCGTCGGCGAGGCCCTTGAGGTCGGGGTAGCGGTACTCGTCGACGTTGAAGACCTGCTTGCCGCGCAGGTGGTCGATGTCGAGCCAGATGCCGGAGAGCGGCAGCTCGTGCTCGGCGAACCCGTCGGCGACGGCGAGGATCGCCGCCTGGCTGCCGTATCCCCAGCGGGACTGGTGATAGCCGAGCGCCCAGCGCGGCGGCAGCGCCGGCCGGCCGGTGAGCGCGGTGTAGGAGTCGAGCGCCTGCGCCGGCGTACCGGGGAAGACGTAGTAGCGCAGCGGCCCGCCGGTCATCGTCACGGTGACGTCGTCGTCGATCCGGACGGTGCCGTCGAAGCTGTTGTCGTGGAACGTGAGCTGGCCGGTCGTGCCGGTGGCGTAGTAGACCGGCATGGTCAGCGCGAGTGGGTCGTCGCCGGCCTGGAAGCTGCCGCCGCGTTCGGTGTTCCAGAGCCGGTACGTCCCGGGCCTGCGGTTGGGTGCCGTGGAACGACCGCCGAGGCCGAGGACCGCGGCGTCCGCCGCGAGGTGAGTGCGATGAGTCCAGCCGTCACCCGACCATTCCGGGGCTGCGTCCCGGCGGAAGAGCTGCCCGTCGTACCGAAAGTGCAGCTCACCGTCGGGCCGGACGTCGACCGTGAGCCTGTCCGTGACTGTCCCCGAGTCGGGCACTGTCTCGGGCTCGCTCACCAGGGCGTAGGACGGCAGCGGCTCGGCGCCGTCCCAGCCGACGAAGACGCCTCCCCCGGCCAGGTAGCGAAGCTCCAGCGTCGTGTGCTCGAACCGGAACAGCGTGCCGCTGCCCGTCTGGTCGACCGACCGCAGCGTTCCCGGGCTTCGTGGTGGCGAAGCCGGGTCGGTCTGCGAGCGGGTCAACGACCGGTCCCGCACCGCTCGGCGGGCGGAGTACCCGACCGCCCGGAGGCTGTTGCCCGGACCGATCAGCGCTGCCGAGCGCGCGAGCGCCCGCAGCTCTGCCGCAATTCTCCGGGGACGACCCCGGACCCCGGCTGCACCTTTCCGGGGACGACCCCGGACCCCGTACAAAACGTGGCGACACCATCCGCGAATAGATGATGTCGCCACGTCTTCTGCCTGTTCTAGGACGGCGTTGGGCCGGCAGCCTGCCTAGGATCACCTGGTTGGCGCCTAGTGCCGGTCATGGCCGTCACAGGTCGATCAATGATCGTCGCTGTCGCCACGCTGCTCCGGGAGTACCCCTGCAAGCAGGGCGCGTACCTCCGACTCGCGATAGCGACGATGCCCCCCGAGTGTTCGGATCGAGCTCAGCTTGCCGGCCTTGGCCCAGCGGGTGACCGTCTTCGGGTCGACCCGAAACATCGCTGCGACCTCGGCAGGTGTTAGTAGCTGCTCGGTTTCCTGCGCTCGTGTTGTCATTTATGCGGCCTCCTCACGAGAACCGGACGGTGAAGTCCGTCCCGCACCCTCCATGGTGCATCGAATCCTTGGCATAAGAAATGGGCATTTCTCAGATCAACGTCCTTGGATGACTCACGCCCCGTTATTCATCCCCCACCCTGCGTGATCGTGGTGTTGAGCCAACCCATTTCTCACGTGACTGACGGTAACTCGCCCACAGGGGTTCCGCCCAGATTTTCCCCAAATTTCTGACCCGATCCGGGATGTCTTGAGGCGAGCGATCGTGCCTGTGGGCCGGTGCGATCGGAACGTGATGCCGCCGTCGCGGAAAGTGTTCGAGTAGGCTCGCGGGGCCCGGTCCGTGCAGGTCAGCACCCTGACACATCGCCGGTCCTTTGAGCCATTTTTCGCCTACTCACCGTGACATTTGCTGCGGCACCCTGGATAGTCCCATTAGGGATGATTCGCGAAGCTAGAGCTCGGTTGCAACGAATCCGGCCCGAAGCGAGAAAAGTTGGCAGGGTCCGGCTCGCGTCTCTCGCCAGTGTTCCGATCCGCACGGATCTATCGTTGAACCAAAGGTCCGCACCAAACCTCCGCGCCAACCCAGCGGAATGGTCGAAGGAGGGTCACCACAGTGACCAAGGACGCAACCGCGTCGACCGGGGAGGGCGAGGCGCAGGCGTACCCGCCGGCCAAACCTGATCCTGCCAAGGCTGAACCGGTTCAGCCGGGTGTGTTCGCCCGAATCTCCGGACACGAACAGGTCGTCTACTGCAACGACGACACGAGCGGCCTGCGAGCGATCATCGCGATCGCCTCGACCGCCCTGGGACCCGCGCTCGGCGGTACCCGCTTCTACCCCTACGCCAGCGAGGCCGCGGCGCTGTCGGACGTGCTCAACCTGTCCACCGCGATGGCCTACAAGGGCGCTCTCGCCGGCCTCGACCTCGGCGGCGGCAAGGCCGTGATCATCGGCGACCCGTCCCGCGACAAGACCGAGGCGCTGCTGCGGGCGTACGGACGGTTCGTGCAGTCGCTTGGCGGCCGCTACATCACGGCGTGCGACGTCGGCACGTACTCCCCCGACATGGACCTGATCGCTCGCGAGTGCGCGTACGTCACCGGGCGCACGACCGAACACGGCGGCGCGGGCGACTCGTCGATCCTGACCGCGTACGGCGTCTTCCAGGGCATGCGTGCCTCCGCCGAACGCGTGTGGGGCTCCCCCGACCTGCGCGGCCGGCGGGTGGGCATCTCGGGCGTCGGCAAGGTCGGACGGCACCTGGTCGACCACCTGCTCGCCGACGGCGCCGAGATCGTCGTCGCCGACGTCTCGGAGGCCGCCGTCTCGGCGGTGGTCTCGAAGCATCCCCGGGTGACCGCGGTCGGCTCGAGCGCGGAGCTCGCGGCGGCCGACGTCGACGTCTACGCGCCCTGCGCGCTGGGCGGTGCGCTGGACGACGCCACGGTGGCCACCTTGCGGGCCAGGGTCGTCTGCGGAGGCGCGAACAACCAGCTCGCCCACACCGGGATCGAGAAGGCGCTGGAGGAACGCGGGATCCTGTACGCCCCGGACTACTGCGTCAACGCCGGCGGCCTCATCCAGGTGGCCGACGAGATCGAGGGCTTCGACTTCGAACGCGCCAAGGCCCGCGCGACCGGGATCTTCGCCACCACCCGCAAGGTCTTCGACCTCGCCGAGGACGAGGGCGTGCCACCCGCCGTGGCCGCCGACCGGCTGGCCGAGCGGCGCATCGCCGAGGTCGGCCGCCTCCGCAGCCTCTGGCTCGGCAACCCCCGCTAGGCCTGGTTCCAGAAACCGGCCCAGAAACCGGCCGGAACAGGCGTGGACAGGCGGCTGGCCACGTCCGACTGCGAAGGCTGGGGAGTCGGGCGTGGCCAGTCGCGGCTTGGGTCAGGTGCGCTTGGCGCACCAGTGGACGGCGTTGCGGAGGATGTGCCGCACGTCGTCGCGGTAGTACGTCGGGTTCTCCTCGTGGCCCGGGCGGAAGTAGAAGACGCGGCCCGCGCCGATCTCGTACGCCAGGCCCGAACGGAACTCGTGCCCGCCCGGGAACGTGGAGTGGAAGACCACCGTGTCCGGCTTGCCGCAGCCGAACTCCTCGTCGTACATCTCCTCCGGGTCGATGTCGAAGTCGGTCACACCGGCCGCCACCGGGTGGTCGGGCGCCAGCACCTTGACCGACTCGGGGCCGGCCTCGTGCTTCACGCCGCCGATCCGTCCGTCGTCGCCGATCAGGCGGCAGAACGGCTTGGCCATGTGCGACGAGTGCAGCGCGAGGAAGCCCATGCCGCGCTCCTTCACGTGCCGCTCGATGCGGTCGACCGTCGAGTCGTGCACCTGGCGGTGGAGCATGTGCCCCCACCAGGCGAGCACGTCGGTCTGCTCCAGTACGTCCTCCGGCACGCCCTGCCCGGGGTCGACCAGCTCGGCGGTCGAGACCACCAGCGCGGGGTCACCGCGAAAGCCGTCCGCCACGGCGCCGTTGATGTCGTTGGGGTACATCTCCTTCGGCGCGGTGTGCTCGGACCAGACCAGCACGCGGATCTTGGAGTCGTTCACAGGGGAACCTTTCGGTCAGCTCTTGAATCAGCTCTGAACTCGTACAGCGGAGGCGACGGTGGCTCTACATCTTGAGCCTGTCACTGGGACCTGAACGTGAAACGGGGTCCTGGCCGAATCCGGCCGACCGGGCCCGGCCTTTCGGATCGGACCACCGGGCGGGCGAAGCTGGTCAGCGGCACAAGTCCTCCGGACCCCTTACGTTCCGGACCGGCTCCGTCACGTGAACGGAACCGGTGTGTCGCCGCCCCCACCGTGCACGAGTTGGTTTGCAGCCGGTACCTTTGACCTACGAACATATTTGACCGTTGATACCGAGGGCGGCAGGACACCTCCGTCCCGGTGATGTTGTGCGAGGGGGTCGACCCATGGGTCGCGGCCGCGCTAAGGCCAAGCAGACGAAGGTCGCCCGAGACCTGAAGTACCGCACGTACGAGCCTGACCTCGACGCGCTGCAACAGGAGCTCAGCGGTGGTCAAAAGGACGGCAACGGCGACAGCCGCAACCGTCCCGACGACGACGAGGAGTCCGACAGCACCCCGTCCGGCGACGACTACGACGACTACTACGCAGACGAGCACGCGAACCGCAACTGACAGCAGTCAGGCGGATCGCGGAGTCTAGCCGCGTGGGACACCCCCTGCCGAAACGGCCATCTCGGTAGATCTCTATCGGCCAGGTGACGCCTTGTCGGTCCAGGATGACGCTGGACGGGTGGGTGTGTCCTGAAGCTTTCGCGATCCGCGCGGTGAGCTCGCCGGACCTTCGGGCTTTCGGGCATGACCAAAAGTGGTCGCTGGTCTGTTCTCGCACGCATGCCCCAACTACGTTCCTGAGCCATCCAGTGCCCGCGCCTTGTAGCGCCGGCCGGCTCAGGAGGGGCACTCGCCATGACAGACCACGCCGCCAGGCCCTCTCGACGTACCCTGCTCTCCGCGCTCTCCACGGCAACGCTGGCTGCTGGCGTGGGCGCGCCCCTGCTTGATGACACCCACGCAACGCCCGCAGCGGCGGCCACGACAACCGCGGCCGGGCGGGCCGAGCCGGAGACGTTCGGCACCGCCGCCGTCACCGCCGCGATCGTCGGCTGGGCGCTGGACAGCGCCGACCCCGGCACTGCGTACGCCGTCACCCGTGGCCAGACGCCGCCCAAGATCGTCACGATCGACCTGGCGAACCGCGCGGTCACCAAGGTCGGCCGGATCCCGAACGGCGACGGCGGGTGGGCGGCGACCGTCTCGAACGGCCAGGTCTACGTCGGCACGTACCCGCAGGTCGAGCTCTACCGCCACGACCCAGCCAGTGGCGAATCGACCCTGCTCGACAAGCTCTCACCCGGCAACGGCTTCGTCTGGTGCCTCACGACCGCTCCTGACGGCGTGGTCTACGCGGGCACGTCACCTGGCTGCGAGGTGTGGGAGTACAACCCGGCCACCGACACGCTGCGCAGCCTCGGACGTGCGCACGCCGCGGTCGACTTCGCGCGGGTGATCGCCGCCGACGATGCGTTCGTCTACGTCGGCACCACTCCCGAGCGCCACGTCGTCGCCATCGACCGCGCGACCGGTGCGCGCCGCGACATCCTCCCGCCCGAACTGGTCGGCCCAGGCGCGATCTACGACATCCGGGCGACCGGCTCGCGCGTGCTCGCGACCACCGGCGGCGAGGTGTACGACCTCGCACCCGACGGCTCCGACGTCAAGATCCTCACCACGCCTGTCGTCGAGCCGCTCGACGCGCTCACGGTCACCGCCGACGGCGAGCTGTACGCGATCGCGCGGCGCAACGGCGGCATCTTCCGGCGTACCGGCGACGCTCTCGAGCTGATCGGTACCGAGAACGCCGGCGACGAGAATCGCGGTCTCGTCCCGCTCGGCGGGCAGCTGATCGTCGCCGGCGGCAGCGGCGGCCTGTGGTATCGCGACCTGGCCACCGGCGAGAGCACGCTGTTCGACCTGGCCGAGACCGAGGTGGCCGGGCCGGACCTGATCCAGTCGATCGCGCTCGATCCGGGCCGCGCGGTCTACGTCGGCGGGCACTACGGCCTCACCGAGCACAAACCGTGGGCCGGTACGTCGCGCCGGTTCCGGATCGCGGGTGAGCCCAAGGCGTTGCTGCCGCTCGACGGCAAGCTGGTCGCGGCGCTGTACCCGAGCAGCGAGGTCGTCGAGCTCGACCCGGCGACCGGCGACGTCCGTTCGTTCGGTACGACGGGCCTGCAGCGGCCGTGGGAGATCGCGTACGACAGCCGGCGCCGGCTGGTGCTGATCGCGAGCGCGCCGGGCACCGGGATCCTGACCGGCGGGCTGACCATCCTCGACCTGGCGACCGGCCGGCTGCAGAACTACCCGGACGTCCTGCCCGACCAGGGCGTCGTCTCGGTCACGATCGCAGGCGACGTCGCGTACCTCGCCGGCGACACCTATGGCGGTGGCAGCGTCACACCGAAGCGGACCACCGCGCAGGTGGCGGCGTTCGACCTCAGGACGCGGACGGTGCGGTGGCGGATCGAGCCGCTGCCCGCACAGCCGAGCCTGCAGCACATCGAGGTGCACGAGGGCGTGCTGTACGGCGTCTACAAGCGGACCAGCGGCACGTGGTTCGCGCTCGACCTGGCCGGCGGGACCGTGCGTACGCAGGGCAACCTCAGCGGCTACGGCGAGATCGCCGTGCACCGCGATACGGTCTACGCCGCCACCAACTTCGGCGACGACATCTCGGTGCTCGGCCCGGATCTGGCGGAGGCGCGGGTGCTGTACGAGGGGCTCACGGCCAGCTGGTTCACGGTGCCGCAGCTGGAGTTCGAGCCGAAGTCGTGGCTCGCCTGGGGCGCCGCCGGCCGCGACCTCGCGAGGTTCGACCTGCGGCCGTAGAAGACCAGGACAGCCCTAGCGGTAGTCGCCGACCAGCCTGGCCTGGCCGGTCTTCGCGTCGGTCTCGCCGACCGTGCCGGCCACCCACGCGCGTACGTCCCGCTCGGTGAGGAAGGCGATCGCGCGATCGGCGACGTCGGCCGGGACCAGGGCGAGCATGCCGATCCCGCAGTTCCAGGTGCTCTCGAACTCCGCCCGCTCGACGCCACCGAGCTCGGCCAGCACCGAGAACACCGGCGGGAGTGCCCACGTGGAACGGTCGAGGACGACTTCGAGCCCGGCCGGCACCACGCGCACGATGTTGTCGACGATCCCGCCGCCGGTGATGTGCGGGAACGCGTGCACCTCCACCGTCTCGGCGAGCGCGAGACAGTGCTTGGCGTAGACGCGCGTCGGCTCCAGGAGCTCCTCGCCGAGCGTGCGGCCGAACTCCGGCACCGACCGCTCCAGCGTCCAGCCCGCGGACTTCATGACGTGCCGCACCAGCGAATAGCCGTTGGAGTGCAGCCCGGACGACGCCATCGCGATCGCGACGTCACCCGCCCGAACGCGTTCGGCGCCCAGCAACGAGTCGGCCTCGACCGCACCGGTCACGGCACCGGCCAGGTCGTACTCCGACGGCTCCAGCAGCCCCGGGTGCTCGGCGATCTCGCCGCCGATCAGCGCGCACCCGGCCTCGACACACGCCGACGCGATGCCTTTGACGATCTGAGCGATCCGCTCCGGCACGACCTTGCCGCACGCGATGTAGTCGGTGAGGAACAGCGGCTCGGCCCCGCACACCACGATGTCGTCGACGACCATGCCCACGAGGTCGAAGCCCACCGTGTCGTGGATGTCGAGCGCCTGCGCGATCGCGACCTTCGTACCGACCCCGTCTGTCGAGGTCGCCAGCAGCGGCCGGCGGTAGGCCTTGAGTGCCGACGCGTCGAAGAGGCCGGCGAACCCGCCGATCCCACCGAGCACCTCCGGCCGCCGGGTCTTCTCGACCCACTCCTTCAGCAGCCGGACGGCGCGGTCGCCCTCGGCGATGTCGACTCCGGCGGCGGCGTACGTGGTCACGAGGGCACGACCTCCAGCTGGTGCTTGCCGAGCCTGGCGGAGTCGGGGATGCCGACGGGGTAGACGCCGTCGAAGCAGGCCCGGCACAGCCGCTCGGCCGGCACGGTGGACGCCGCGACCAGCTCTTCCAGCGAGATGTAGCCGAGCGAGTCGGCGCCGATCCGCTCGCCGATCTCCTCGACCGTCATCTCGGCGGCGATCAGCTCATCAGCGGACGCGAAGTCGATGCCGTAGAAGCACGGCCACTTCACCGGCGGCGACGAGATGCGTACGTGCACCTCCAGCGCTCCGGCCTCGCGCAGCATCCGCACCAGCGCCTGCTGGGTGTTGCCGCGCACGATCGAGTCGTCGACCATGACGATCCGCTTGCCGGCGATCACCTCGCGCAGCGGGTTGTACTTCAGCCGGATGCCGAGCTGCCGCAGCGTCTGCGACGGCTGGATGAACGTGCGCCCGACGTAGCTGTTCTTGACCAGGCCATGGCCGTACGGGATCCCGCTCTCCTCGGCGTAGCCCGCCGCGGCCGGCGTCGCCGACTCGGGCACCGGGATCACCAGGTCGGCGTCGACCGGGAAGTCCCTGGCCAGCCGCCGTCCGATCTCGACCCTGGTCGCGTGCACCGACTGGCCGGAGATCCGGGTGTCGGGCCGGGCGAGGTAGACGTACTCGAACAGGCAGCCCTTGGGATCGGCCGCCTTGAAGTGCTTGGACCGCACGCCCTGCTCGTCGATCGCCACCAGCTCACCGGGCTCGATCTCGCGCTCGAACCTCGCGCCCACGATGTCGAGCGCGCCGGTCTCGCTCGCGACCACCCAGCCGCGGTCGAGCTTGCCGAGCACCAGCGGGTGGATGCCCTGCGGGTCGCGCGCGGCGTAGAGCGTGTCCTCGTCCATGAAGACCAGGCAGTAGGCCCCCTCCAGCACCGGCAGCACCTCGAGCGCGGCCTCGAACAGCGACCGGTCGGGATAGGACGCGAGCAGCCCGGACACCAGGCCGGTGTCGGACGTGGAGATCGCGTCGCCGGTGCGCGAGGCGGTGGTGCCGGCCCGTTCGGCCAGCAGCGCGGCCAGCGTCTTGGTGTTGGTCAGGTTGCCGTTGTGGCCGAGCGCCAGCGAGCCCTGGGCGGTCGGCCGGAACGTCGGCTGAGCGTTCTGCCAGACGCTGCTCCCGGTCGTGGAGTAGCGACAGTGGCCAACCGCGAGGTGCCCGGACAGCGACTCCAGGGTCGCCTCGTCGAACACCTGCGACACCAGGCCCATGTCCTTGTAGACCAGGATCTGCTGCTCGTTGCTGACCGCGATGCCCGCGGACTCCTGGCCGCGGTGCTGCAGCGCGTACAGCCCGAAGTAGGTGAGCTTGGCCACTTCTTCGCCGGGCGCCCAAACGCCGAAGACACCGCAGGCGTCTCGGGGGCCCTGGTCAGATTGATGATCGGTCATATCAGGGTCGTGGGACAGTCGCCCATCACCGCACGGCACGTGTCGAGTGTAACCGGGACGAAGTGGATCACTGGCGTCCCTCACTGGCGCATCGGCCCTGCCTACTAGTTTTTGCTTTCATGCCTGACAACTCAGTATTGCCCAGCACGGCAAGTGCGCTCCTGCGCCGAACGGCCAGGGAGCAGGCCGAGGGGCGGGCTCCTGGGCTGGTCGCGGGCGTCGTACGCGACGGGTCACTGGCCTGGAGCGCGGGCCGCGGCCGGGTCGGTGGGGCGGCGCCGGACGCGGGCACCCAGTTCCGGATCGGTTCGATCACCAAGACATTCACGGCGATTCTGGTCGCGCGACTGCGGGACGAGGGCAAGCTGAGCCTGTCCGATCCGTTCGACCGGCATGTGCCGGGCACTCCGTTCGGTGACCGCACGATCGCGCAGCTGCTGTCGCACGCCGGCGGCATCCAGGCCGAGGGCAGCGTTCCCCCATGGTGGGAACGAGCCCCCGTTGCCGGGTGGGCCGAGTTCTCGACGACGTTCACCGACGACGTGATCAAGCTCCGCGCCGGCCGTCGCTTTCACTACTCCAACACCGGCTTCGCGGCACTGGGCGAGCTGGTCGCGCGCCTGCGCGGGACGAGTTGGTGGGACGCGCTGCAGGCGGAGATCCTGGAGCCGCTGGGCCTGCGGCGGACGACGTACTTCCCCTCGGTGCCGCATGCCGACGGTTTCGCTGTTCACCCGTGGGCCGACGTTCTGCTGCCGGAGCCCTCCGAGGACTCCGGTGCGCTGGCGCCGGCCGGGCAGCTCTGGTCGACGGTCATCGACCTCGCACGCTGGGGCGCGTTCCTCGGCGGCGACACCGGTGACGTACTCCATCCGGACACGCTGGCCGAGATGCGCGAGCCCGCCAGCGTCGACGACGGACCGGAGTGGACGGTCGGCTGGGGCCTCGGGCTGCAGTTGATGAAGTCCGGCGGCCGCACGCTGGTCGGGCACGGCGGCTCGATGCCGGGCTTCCTGGCCGGGCTGTTCGTCGACACCGATGACGGCTATGGCGCGATCACCATGGCCAACACGACGTCCGGAGCGGGCGTCGGCGTGCTGTGCGTCGACCTGATCTCGGCTCTGCGAGAGCTGGAACCCCCACTGCCGGCCGAGTGGATTCCGCCAGGCCCGCCGCCGAGCGGCGTGCTCGACGTGGTGGGGCCTTGGTACTGGGGCACGACTCCGCTGGTCATGCGCGCGACCGGCGTCGACGGCTGGCTCGACCTGAAGCCGCTGGCCGGGCGGGGCCGGGCGTCACGCTTCCGTCCCGCCGGCGACGACGAGTGGATCGGGCTGGACGGCTACTACGCAGGGGAAACGCTGCGCGTCGTCCGCGACGCCGACGGGTCGGTGAACCACCTCGACATCGCGACGTTCATCTTCGCGCGAACACCGTACGACCCGGGCGCTCCGATCCCAGGCGGCGTGCACGCCGATGGCTGGCGCTAGCGCGGGCTAAAGCCTGACTAAAGCGATCGTTGCGATGGTGCCCTCCTGAAGCACACTCACGAGGGAGCTCAACCGTGGCGACGTACGACCGCGAGGCGATCACGGCCTTCGCCGAGGTCTTCGAGACCGCGCGCCAGCAACTGGAGGACATCCGCGACACGATGCTGGTGCCGGAGGTGAACGACGACGACTTCGGCGAGTCGTGGCACGACGAGGGCGGCCAGTTCATCCAGCAGATCGAGAAGATCGAGCTGGACCTCGGCAACCTGGCCGACGTCATGGAACACCTCGGCCTGTCCATGATCGACTCGGCCAACAACATGCAGGCGGCCGAGGCGGACCAGGCCGAGCGTCTCAGCCGCTTCTCCGGCGACCTGGCGGGGGTCGCCGACGCCGGAACGGGGGCGTGACCCATGCGGTTCAAGCAGCCCGACGCCATCGACCGGATCCGCGAGGCGATGGTCGACGTCGAGACCTCCGGCGAGTCCAACGACGAGATCGGCGGCCCGCTCGACACCGGCGTCAAGCGCACGATCCCCGAGTACGACGAGAAGCTCCAGCTGGGACTCGACCCGGTGCCCGACGAGGTACGGCAGCAGATCAACGGGATCCGGTGGGGCGTGATCGAGCGCGAGGGCGCCCGGCTCACCGGCCTCGGCGACGCGCTCGACGACATCGCCGACTGCATCACCTCGGGCATCAAGCAGATCGAGGACGGCAAGGCCTGGGAGGGCGAGGCCTTCGAGGCGTTCAAGCAGACCGCGGGCCAGACCGTCCAGGGCATGCTGGTGGCCAGCGCCGCGCTGAAGGTCGCCGGCAAGATGGTCTCGCACACGACGGAGAAGCTGCGCGAGCTGTACGGCGAAGAGGGCTACCGGGCGTTCAGCGAGCGGACGTTCGAGTTCAAGGGCATGCCGAAGTCGTCGGAGCTGCACCTCCTCGACGGCGAGACCATCGACACGATTCCGCTGTGCGGCGCGATGTGCCACGACGAGGACAACCTCGGCACCGGCGACATCACCGGCCTGCCGGACAACATGCGGCAGAACGGCAGGCGAGCATCGGCGAGGAGCTACGCCTCCATGCGGGTGCTGACCTCACACTGGCTCAAGTGGTACGGCGAATGGGACGGCACGGACCACGCGCAGGACATCGGCATGAGCGTGTCTCGTACCGAAAGCGAGTGCTCACCGATCGCGCCGGCGATCATCCTCTGGTACCAGATGACCGCGTCGGTGAAGTCGAGCGTCTCGCAGCTGTACGACGGCATGCTCGAGCAGCTCACGTCGTACGCGGACTCCGACCACTTCCGGCGCCTGAAGGGAGAGGTCGGTGCCTGATCCTCTCCTGGACGAGGCCGCGCTCGCGGCGTTCCGACGACGTTCCGACGACGTTGTGTCCGACGGCCTGCGCGTGCTCGCCGGCGGGCTGGCGCAGGCGGCCGAGCTGTCGCAGCTGGCGGTTGACACGCGCGCCGAGTCAGAGCACCAGAAGGCGGTCCTGCAGGAACGGCGCCGGGCCGAATCCTCGTCCAGCGATTGATGTCGGTGCTCGAAGGTAGAACTAGGCACATGACCATGAGCGCCACGCCTACCCCCGTCAACGTCATCGAGCTGATCCCCCGCGGCGCCGCCGAGTTCGGCTCGCGGGTTCAGCTGGTGTCCCCGGCCCGCTGGGACGACTCGACGCCGTGCACCAAGTGGTCCGTCCGCGACCTGGTCGGTCACCTGGTCTCCGAGCACTTGTGGGTGCCCGACCTGCTGGCCGGCAAGACGATCGAGGAGGTCGGCAACCGCTACGACGGCGACGTCCTCGGCGACGATCCGATCGGTGCGTGGAACGCCGCCATCCAAGGCTCGCTGGCAGCCTGGAGCGAGGCGAGCGAGGACCAAACCGTCCACCTGTCGTTCGGCGACGCGCCCGCTCACGAGTACGCCGAGCAGATGCTGTCCGACCTGGTGATCCACGCGTGGGATCTCGCCCGCGGCGCCGGGCTCGACGAACACCTCGACGGCATCCTGGTGGAGCACGTCTACTCCTACCTCGAGCCGCAGGCCCGCCAGTGGTCCGGGATGGGCGTCTTCGCCGCCCCCGTCGACGTCGATCCGGGCAGCGGCCTGCAGGACCTCCTCCTCGGCCTGACCGGCCGCAAACCCTGACAGCCGCCGGGGTCCCACCGGCAGCACCCGCCCACCGCGGCACACCGCCGCCCTGGTCACCCGTGGCCGGCGTGGCCCATCGCGGCACGCCGGTGGCCACCGCCCCGCCGCCGCAGCACACCCGCAGCAGCCCGCCCACCCGCGGCACATCGCCACCCCCGGTCACCCCGCGTGGCCGGCATGACGGCGCGCCCACCACGGCACACACCGGCGCCAGCGCCCCATCGCAGCGCACCGGCACCCCGGTCACCTGCGGCCGGCATGACGGCGGCGGCGTCGGCGGGGGTTGGCGTGGCAGCATGAAGGCGTGATCGATCCGCGCAGATTGCGGGTGTTGCGGGCACTGGCCGACGAGGGCACGGTGACGGCCGCCGCCCACGCGTTGTTCCTCACCCCGTCCGCCGTGTCGCAGCAGCTGGCCGCGCTGGAGAGTGAGGTCGGCCAGCCGATCCTGCAGCACTCCGGGCGGCGCGTCGAGCTGACGCCCGCCGGGCGCATCCTGCTCGCCCACGCCAACGCGATCCTCGCCGAGCTGGAACGGGCCGAAGCCGCCCTCGCTGCCCACGCCAAGGGCCTCGGCGGCCGGCTCACCGTCGCCGCGTTCGCGACCGCCATCTCGCTGGTCGTCGCGCCCGCGATCGCCGAGTTGCGGCAGGCTGCTCCCGGACTCCAGGTGCTCGTCCGCGACTCCGAAGGCCAGGACAGCCTCCCCCTGCTGCTCCGCGGCGAGATCGACGTCGCTGTCGCCGACGCGCAGCCGCACGCCCTGCCCGTACCCGACTGGGACCAGCGCCTGGTGACCACGCCGCTCTACAGCGAGCCGTTCGACCTCGCGCTGCCGGCAGACCACCGGCTGGCCTCCGGTTCCGCGTCCGACGTACGGCTGACGGATCTGGTCGGCGAGCGGTGGATCGGCCCCTACCCCGGCAACCCGTGCCACGAGATGATCGCGACCGCCTGCGCCCACGAGGGCGTCGAGGTGTCGTATGCCCACCATTCCGACGACTTCCGCGCGGTCGCCGCCCTGGTGTCCGCGGGCGCCGGCGTCGCGCTGATCCCCCGGCACGCGCTCAGCGGCGTCGAACGGCCTGGCCTGCTGCTGCGCCCGCTGGCCGGCACCGCGCCCGAACGCCGGGTCTTCGCCGCCATGCGCCGGGGCGCCGAGTCGCGCCCGGCGATCGCCGCGCTGCTGGCCGAGCTCACCAAGGCGTCCTTGCAGAAGAACTGAACAAGCCTTGCAGATTTCCTCCATGGACCGGGTACAGCCGACAGTGTGAGAGTGTCCGCATGCGCGCACTGCTGAAGGCGAAACCCGAGGCCGGCCTGCGGCTCGAGGACGTACCCGAGCCCCAGCCCGGTGACGGCGAGGTGCTCATCCAGGTGCTGCGAACCGGCATCTGCGGCACCGACCTGCACATCTTCGAGTGGGACGACTGGGCCCAGGGCAACGTCCCCACGCCCCTGGTCGTCGGGCACGAGTTCGTCGGACGGATCACCGAGGTCGGCTCGGGCGTCGCGGAGCTCAACGTCGGCGACATCGTCAGCGGCGAAGGGCATCTGATCTGCGGGCGCTGCCGCAACTGCATGGCCGGCCGCCGCCACCTGTGCGCCCACACGCTCGGTGTCGGCGTCAACCGGGCCGGCGCGTTCGCCGACTACATCGCGCTGCCCGAGTCGAACGTCTGGCGGCACCCGGCCGACATCGACCTCGACGTCGCCTCGATCTTCGACCCGTTCGGGAACGCCGTGCACACGGCGCTGGAGTTCCCGGTACTGGGCGAGGACGTGCTGATCACCGGCGCCGGCCCGATCGGCATCATGGCGGCGGCCGTCGTACGCCACGCGGGCGCGCGGCACATCGTGATCACCGACGTGAACCCGTACCGGCTCGACCTCGCCGACAAGGTGGGCGTGACGCGCGCGGTCAACGTCGCGCACACGCGGCTGGCCGACGTACAGGCCGCGCTCGGCATGCGCGAGGGCTTCGACGTCGGGCTGGAGATGTCGGGGCACGCGGGCGCGCTGCCGGAGATGGTGGAGAACATGGCGCACGGCGCGAGGATCGCGCTGCTCGGCCTGCCGTCCGGGCCGATCGACGTCGACTGGAACCACATCATCCTGCACATGCTCACGCTCAAAGGGATCTACGGGCGGCAGATGTTCGAGACGTGGTACTGGATGTCGGTGCTCGTCGAGCAGGGGCTCGACCTCAGGCCGGTCATCACGCACCGGTTCCCGGCGTCGGCGTACGAAGACGCGTTCGCGACCGTCCGCGAAGGGCACTGCGGCAAGGTCATCTTGGACTGGGAGGCATAGATGTACGGCTCGATGCGCTCGCACCTCGCGACGACGCTGGACGAGATCCGGGAAGCCGGGCTCTACAAGGGCGAACGGCCGATCACGACACCGCAGAGCTCGCACATCACCGTGGCCGACGGGTCGTCCGTACTCAATCTCTGCGCGAACAACTATCTGGGGCTCGCCGACCATCCCACGCTGATCGCCGCCGCGAAGGACGCGCTCGACGAGTGGGGCTTCGGGATGGCGTCCGTGCGGTTCATCTGCGGGACGCAGCAGCTGCACAAGGACCTCGAGGCGCGGGTGTCGTCGTTCCTCGGAACCGAGGACACGATCCTGTACTCCTCGTGCTTCGACGCCAACACCGGCCTGTTCGAGACGTTGCTCGGGCCGGAGGACGCGATCATCTCCGACGCGCTGAACCACGCGAGCATCATCGACGGCGTACGCCTGTGCAAGGCGCAGCGGCTGCGTTACAAGAACCGCGACATGGCAGACCTCGAGGCGCAGCTCAAGGAGGCGTCGGGCGCGCGATTCCGGATGATCGCGACCGACGGCGTGTTCTCGATGGACGGCTACTTGGCGCCGCTGCCGGACATCTGCTCGCTCGCGGAGCAGTACGACGCGCTGGTGATGGTCGACGACTCGCACGCGGTGGGCTTCATCGGCGGTCACGGCCGGGGTACGCCCGAACTGCACGGCGTCGCCGACCGGATCGACATCGTGACCGGGACGCTCGGCAAGGCACTGGGCGGCGCGAGCGGCGGCTACACCTCCGGGCGGGCGGAGATCATCGAGCTGCTGCGGCAGCGGTCCCGGCCGTACCTCTTCTCGAACTCGCTGATGCCCTCGATCGCGGCGGCGTCCATCGCCGCCCTGGACCTGCTGGACTCGTCCGACGAGCTGCGGTCACGGCTGCGGGAGAACACGGAGTTCTTCCGGGCCCGGATGACCGCGCTGGGCTTCGACGTCCTGCCCGGCGAGCACCCGATCATCCCCGTCATGTTCGGGGATGCGGTGCTGGCCGGTCGGATGGCGGAACACCTGCTGGGACTGGGGATCTACGTCACGGCGTTCTCGTACCCCGTCGTGCCGCACGGGACGGCCCGGATCCGTACGCAGATGTCCGCCGCCCACACCCTCGACGACCTCGAACGAGCCGCCACCGCCTTCGCCGAAGCCCGCGACAAGGTCAGCTGATCTGCTCGCTCCACTCCACGATCCGCTTGCGAAGCGCGGCCACCTCGGTAGGAGTCAAGTCGTACGGTTCGAACGCTTCGTCCGGTAAGCGATTGATGGCAGCCATTGCCTGCGCGAACATTGCCGGATCGAAGCCCGGATCATGGTCGGCTGCGAGCCTGAGGATCTTCTCCAGCGGGTATCGGCTCGATCGGAGGATGCCATCGACGTCGATGTAGTCGCGGACGGCACCTCTGCCGTACAGCGCACAGACCTTGTTGGCGACCGCGTCATCCGGGTGCAGAACTGATCCGACCTCCAGCCGGACTGGCGATTGGGCCCGCCAGTCGACACCCAGCTCGAGTCGCGCCGCCTCCTTGACTTCGGAGTCAGCGACGATCAACCGTGCGAACGTCGACGCGTTCTGCTCGACCGTGACGTCCAGTCCGTCGGCCTCCAGAGCAGAGACGACTGCCTCAACAGCTGCGGGAAAGTCTTGCTCCGCAGCCATCGTGGTGAAGAGATCGACGTCATCGGACCGGCGGACGACGAAGCCGTGGCCTGCACCGCATAGCCGCCGGCCAGGCAGAACCCGAACCTTTCGGCCGCGCTGAGCCCCACCCGGACCAACCGGGCGTGGAACACGTCCATCTGGGCTCACGCCGCCTTCGACAGCACGGGGAAACGGTTCTGCCACAGGGCGCGAACGCGCCGCGGCAGGAACATCCGCAGCCACGCCTCCTGCAACGATGTGCCGTTGACGAAGCGTCTCAAGTCCTCGACGTTCTGCGCCTCGCGGAGCACGACCTCGTACATCAGGCTGAGCTGGCGGGGATCGTCGAGGTTGTAGCGGCGTTGTTCGGACCAGTCGAGGTGGAGGGGCAGCTCCACGACGCCCGTGGTCGGGCCGGTGAGCTCGGCGAGCGTGTCCGGCACGACGTACGGGCGACGGTCTGCGTACAGCACCCGACGTTCGGTCATGTGGCCAGTTTGGCCAGCAGCAGCGTCTCGGCCAGGCACGCGCGGGCGAAGTCGCCGAGGTGGAGGCTCTCGTCCGGGCCGTGCGGGCGCGAGTCGGGGTCGCCGCCGGCGCTGGTGACGAGGATCGTGGCCTCCGGGAACGTTGCGGCGAACTCCGCGATGAAAGGGATCGTGCCTCCGATGCCGATCTCGACGGGCTCGGTGCCGTCCCAGGCCTCGCGGAAGGCGGCGCGCGCGGCGTCGTAGTTCGTACCGGTGGCGTCGACGGCGAACGGCTGGCCGAGGTCGCCGTCGACCACGTCGACCTGGACGCCCCACGGCGCGTGCTTGGTGAGGTGGGCGCGCAGGGCGGCCATCGCGCTCTGGGCGTTGTCGCCTGGGGCGAGCCGCATGCTGACCTTCGCGCGGGAGCTCGCGATCAGCGTGTTGGACGCGTCGGCGACGCGGGTCGTGTCGATCGCGAGGACGGTCGCGGTGGGCTTGGCCCAGATCCGCTCGGCGAGCGTGCCGGAACCGATCAGCTGCACGTCGTCGAGCATCCCGGCCTCGGCGCGCAGCTGGGCCTCGGGGTAGTCGACCTCGGGCGTCGCCGCGGTGACCAGCCCCTCGACGGCGACGTCGCCGTTGGCGTCGTGCAGGGTGGCGAGCAGGCGGCAGAGGGCGGTGAGCGCGTCGGGTACGGCGCCGCCGAACTGGCCGGAGTGGACGCCGTACTTCAGCGCGCGCACCTCGACGTAGCAGTCCGCCAGGCCGCGCAGGCTCGTGGTGAGCGCGGGCGCGCCGACGGCGTAGTTGGCGGAGTCGGCGAGCACGATGACGTCGGCCTGGAGCTTGTCCTTGTAGGTACGCAGGAAATCGCCGAGCGTCGGGGAGCCGATCTCCTCCTCGCCCTCGACCAGCACGGTGACGCCGACGGGAGGCTCGCCGTTGTGGGCGCGGAGGGCGGCCAGGTGAGCGGCGATGCCGGCCTTGTCGTCGGCTGAGCCTCGCCCGTAGAGGCGGCCGTCGCGTTCCGACGGCTCGAACGGCGCGACCGTCCAGGTGGCGGGGTCGCCGGTGGGCTGCACGTCGTGGTGGGCGTACAGCAGGACGGTCGGCTTGCCGGCCGGCGCCGCATAACGGGCGAGCACGGCCGGCTGCCCGTTGGGGACGTCGAGGATCTCGACCTCGGGGTTTCCGACGCCGCGGAACAGCTCGGCGGTGGCTTCGGCACTGCGCCGTACCTCCTCGGCGGAGCCCGGATCAGCGCTGATCGACGGAATCCGGATCAGGCTTTCCAGGTCGGCCCGAGTGGCGGGCAGGACACGGCTCAAGGCGTCGCGCAGCTGATCGGAAGTCATGCCCTCGGAGCCTAGACGAGCCTGCGGTATCTGCGGCTTGCGCGGTTGCACCGGTCGCACGGATCGCGTGGGTTCGCGCGCCGGCAGGTTCGGCTGCGGCGGGTGAGACGGGCGCTCAGCATGCGGACAGGCCTAGGCGAACTCGGCTGTTCGACGTACCTTCAAATCCTATCTATTAAGTCGGAACTATGGGAGAGGTGGATCCGTTGCTACAGCTCTTGCTGTTGGCGCTGGTCGGACTCGGTGCTCAGTTGGTCGATGGCAGCCTCGGGATGGCCTACGGCGTCACGTCGACGACCTTGCTGCTCGCGACTGGGGCTGCGCCGGCGGCCGCTTCTGCCACTGTGCACTTGGCCGAGATCGGCACGACGTTGGCGTCCGGGGCGTCGCATTGGCGGTTCGGGAACGTCGACTGGAAGGTCGTGTCGCGGATCGCGATTCCTGGTGCGGTCGGGGCATTCGCGGGTGCGACGTTCCTCTCCAGCTTGTCGACCGAGACGGCGGCGCCGGTCACGTCCGGGATCCTGCTGGCGCTCGGGATCTACATCCTGATTCGCTTCACGGCTTGGGGGACGCCTCGGGGGCAGCTCGGCAAGCCGGTACGCAAGCGGTTCCTGGCACCCCTCGGAGTGTTCGCCGGCTTCGTCGACTCCACCGGCGGCGGTGGATGGGGGCCGGTGGCGACGCCGGCGCTGCTCGCCAGCGGGCGGATGGAACCCCGGAAGGTGGTCGGGTCGGTGGACACCGCGGAGTTCGTGGTCTCGGTGGCCGCCAGCCTCGGCTTCCTGATCGGCCTGGGCGCCGAAGGCATCCCGTTCACCGCGGTGATCGCCCTGCTGGTCGGCGGTCTGGTCGCAGCACCGATCGCGGCCTGGCTGGTACGGCACATCCCCGGACGCGTACTCGGCTCACTGGTCGGCGGCGTCATCGTGCTGACCAACGTACGAACGATCCTCCGCTCCGACTGGGTCGACGCGTCGTCGGGCACGCAGGCTGCCGGCTACACGGGCATCGCCATCGTCTGGGCCATCGCCGTCGCCTGGTCGATCCGCGCACACCGCCAGGAACGCGCCGAAGGCGCAGCCGAGCAGGCCGGCCAAGCGGAACAGGCCGACGTGCCCGCCGGCGAAGCAGAGGGCGACGCCGTACGAGCCTGACCTCAACCGCGCCTGACTCGCTGCCCGGCGTGGACCTCGCCGGGCAGCTCGGCAAGCCGGGAAAGCAGGTGGCTCCCGGCCCCGCTCGGAGTGTCTCCGCCCGCCTCGCCGCCTCCACCCATCGGCGGTGACTGCCGGCCGGACGCCCAGCCCGAGTAGCCCGCCTGCCGACGGATGACCTGCGGAAGAGGGTCGGCGCCTCGGCACGCAGCCGGCCGGCTACACCGCGATCGCCATCGTGTGGGCCGGTCGCCTGGTCGATCCGCGCACACCGGCGCGAACGCGCCGAAGCCACCGCCGAGAAGGCCGGCCTAGACGATCGACGTGCCTGCTGGCGTTGCTCGCCAGTCGGCAGCTGGCGCTGCGGAAGGTGGTCGTCGGGTCAGCCGGCCATCGCCAGCGCGAACGGCAGCACGGCTTCGGCGCCTGCCAGACGGAGCTCGCGGGATGCCACGGTGACGGTCCAGCGGGAGTCGATGAGGTCGTCGACCAGGAGGACGACCGGTCCTTCGCCGAGGTCGGCCGTGAGCTTGGCCAGGGCATCGCTGACGTCAGGTGGCACCGCCAGCCGTTCCCACAGTCCGGCCACCCGGAACGCGCTGTTGCCGCCGGCGTCTCCGGTCGGTCCGCCGTCGACGAGGGCGAGCGTGCCGAGCAGCGGAAGCCGGCCGATCCGCGCGATGCCTTCGGCCACCGACGCCACGAGCTCGGGTCGACGGCGGGACGGCATCGCGACCACGCCGTGCGGGCGCCGGGTCCAGCCCCACTGCCGGAGCACGTCGACGCAAGCGCCCAGCAGCGCCTCGTCGATCGGAGCGTCGGGGGCACCCACCGCCAGCAGGTCGCGCAACCGCTGGCCCCAGCCGAGGTCGGTCAGGCGGGCGATCACCCGGCCGGACGAAGCCCGCTCGCCTTCCGGCAGCTTGCCCTTGACGGGTACGCCGAGCCGGTCCATGCCGCTCGGCCAGCTGGCCCTCGGCTCGACCTCGACGCCCGCACGCCGCAACGCGGCACCGGCCGACTCCTCCGCCGACTCGGCGACCGACGTCGGGAACCAGACGGCAGCGCAGTTGTCGCAGCGGCCGCAGTCGGCGGCGGTCGGATCATCCAGCGCACGTTGCAGGAACGCCATCCGGCACTCGTCGGTGCGTACGTAGGCAAGCATCGACTGCGCTTCGGCCGAACGGGCCTCCGCGACCCGCGAGTAGCGGTCGGCGTCGTAGACCCACGGCTGCCCCGTCGCCACCCAGCCGCCGCTCACCCGCGACACCGCGCCCTCGACATCGAGGACCTTGAGCAGCAGCTCGAGCCGGGTGCGGCGGATGTCGACCAGTGCCTCCAGCGCCGGCGTCGACAACGGCCGCGACGCGTCGGCCAGTGCGCCGAGCACCGCGTCGGCCTGCTCCTGGCGCGGCATCGACGCGGTGGCGAAGTAGTGCCAGATGTCTCGGTCTTCGACCCCCGGCAACAGCAGCACGTCGGCGCGTTCGGTGGCTCGCCCGGCCCGCCCGACCTGCTGGTAGTAGGCGATCGGCGAGGCCGGCGCACCGAGGTGCACGACGAACCCCAGATCGGGTTTGTCGAAACCCATCCCCAGCGCGGACGTCGCCACCAGCGCCTTGACCTGGTTGTGGCGTAACGCCTCCTCGGCCTCCTGCCGCTCGGCGGGATCGGTGCGACCGGTGTAGGACCGCACCTCGTGGCCGGCATCGCGCAGCAGCACGGCCAGGTCTTCGGCCGCCGAAACTGTCAGGGTGTAGATGATCCCGCTGCCCGGCAACGAGTCGAGATGCGTCGCGAGCCAGGCCAGCCGTTGCCGCGGAGTCGTCAGCGCGAGCACCCCGAGCCGCAGGCTGTCGCGCGCCAGTGGCCCTCGCAACGTCAGAACCGTGCGCCCGCCGGCCTCGAGCTGCTCCGCCACGTCGGCGACCACCCGCGCGTTGGCCGTCGCGGTCGTACCAAGCACGGGCGTGTCGGCGGGCAACTCGCCCAGCAGGTCGCGGATCCGGCGATAGTCGGGCCGGAAGTCGTGTCCCCAGTCGGAGACACAGTGCGCCTCGTCGACGACCAGCAGTCCGGTGCGGGCCGCGAGTCCTGGCAGCTGCTCCGCCCGGAACCGGGGGTTGTTGAGCCGCTCCGGGCTGACCAGCAACACGTCGACCTCATCGGCGTCCAGGGCAGCGCCGACGTCACCCCACGACTCGGCGTTGGAGGAGTTGAGCGTGACCGCCCGGATCCCGGCGCGCTCGGCCGCCGCCACCTGGTCGCGCATCAGCGCCAGCAGCGGCGACACGATCAGCGTCGGCCCGGCGCCCTCGGCCCGGCGCAGGGCGGTGGCCACGAAGTAGACCGCCGACTTGCCCCAGCCGGTGCGCTGCACGACCAGCACCCGCTCACGCCTTGCCACCAGCGCCTCGATCGCGTCGTATTGCCCGTCGCGGAACTCGGCGTCGGGACGCCCGACCAGCCGGCGGAGGTGGGCTTCGGCGGTGGAGCGGAGGGTGCCTGGTTCGATCATGTGTACGACCCTAGGTGACGCCGCCGACACTCGTTCGGAGCGCTGTCGAGAAGTCCCGAAAAGCTGGATCGACAACGGCCTGCGAAGCGGCACGAAGGACGCCAGCATGGGACGCATGACCAGCCAGCTCCCCACGCATCCGTTGCCCAGGCCGACCCCCGGCACGCCGACCGGTGTGGTCTACACCGGGCAGCGCGCCGCCGCGCCGGTCTATCGGACAGTGCTGCCGAGTGGCTCGCAGGCGTGGGTCGTGACGAGGTACGACGACGTGCGCGCGGTGCTGTCGGACCAGCGGTTCAGCCGCAACCTGCTCTACCCCGGCGCGCCCTGCATGATCAAGCCCGGCGACTTCTCCACCGGCGAGCGCAGCATCCTGAACCTCGATCCACCTGACCACACCAGGCTGCGACGACTGGTCGCGCAGGCGTTCACGATGCGGCGGATCGAGGCGTTGCGAGGCCGGATCGAGCAGATCACCAGTGGCCTGCTCGACGACCTGGCTGCCATGGAACAGCCTGCCGACCTGATCGAGGCGTTCGCGTTCCCGCTGCCGACCGTCGTGATCTGCGAAGTACTCGGCGTGCCTTACGACGAGCGCGAACGCTTCCGCGCCTGGTCGAACGTGCTCGTCACACCCATGCAGAACACCCCGGACGACATCGCGGCCGCGGGCCGCTCCGGCGCCGAGCACATGCGGCAGCTGATCGCGCGGAAACGCGAGCACCCCGGCGAAGACTTGCTGAGCAGGCTGATCGAGGCGAGGGACGAGGGCGACCGGCTGGCCGAGGACGAGCTCGTCGACCTGGGCACACAGCTGCTGTCGGCTGGTCACGAGACGACGGTCGGCCTGATCGCCAACTCCGTCGTCCTGCTGATGCGGCATCCGGAGCAACTCGCGGCGCTACGCGGGGATCCGTCGCTCGTCGACCGGGCGATCGAGGAGGTCCTGCGGTACGAGAGTCCGGCCGGCGCTGCCCTGCTGCGCGTCGCGACAGCCGACGTCGAGATCGGTGGTGTGACGATCCGCAAGGGCGAGGCGGTGGTGCCGATGACGAGCTCGGCCAACTTCGACGAGACGGAGTTCGCCGACCCGGAGCGGTTCGACATCACTCGCCGGCACAATCCGCACGTCGGTTTCGGGTACGGCATCCACTTCTGCATCGGTGCGCCGCTGTCCCGGATCGAGGGTCAGGTCGCGCTGCGAGGCCTGCTGGACCGTTTCCCCGGCCTACGACTCGCCGTGCCGAACGATCAGATCGTCTGGGGACCGGAGCTGGTGATCCGCCGACCCGTTGCCGTGCCGATCGCCTGGTGACGTCGTTCTGGAATGATGCTCCGCGTGCTTTTCTACGCGGACTTGCACATCCATTCCAAGTACTCTCGCGCCTGCAGCAAGGACTGCGACCTGGAGCACCTGGCCTGGTGGGCGCAGCGCAAGGGAATCGGTCTCGTCGGCACCGGCGACTTCACGCACCCCGCGTGGTACGACCACCTGCGCGAGATGCTCGTGCCCGCGGAGCCCGGACTGTTCCGGCTGCGCCCGGACGTCGAGTCCGCCGTCGAACGTACGCTGCCGTCGGCGCTGCGCAAGCCCGTGCGCTTCATGCCGTCGGTCGAGATCTCGACGATCTACAAGCGCGACGATCGTACGCGCAAGGTGCACCACCTGATCTACTTCCCCGACCTCGAGGCCGTCGCCCGCTTCAACACGAGCCTCGGACGGATCGGCAACCTCGGCTCCGACGGCCGGCCGATCCTCGGGCTCGACTCGCGTGACCTGCTGGAGATCACGCTGGAATCCAGCCCGGACGGTTATCTCGTACCCGCGCACATCTGGACGCCGTGGTTCTCCGCGCTCGGCAGCAAGTCGGGCTTCGACGCGATCGAAGACTGCTACGCCGATTTGGCCGAGCACATCTTCGCGGTCGAAACCGGCTTGTCGTCCGACCCTCCGATGAACTGGCGGGTCTCGTCGCTCGACAAGTACCGCCTCGTCAGCAACTCCGACGCGCACTCGCCGCCGGCGCTCGGCCGCGAGGCGTCGGCGTTCGACACCGACCTCGACTACTACGCCGTCCGCCGGGCGCTGGCGACGGGTGACGGCTTCCAGGGCTCCCTGGAGTTCTTCCCGGAGGAGGGCAAGTACCACGCGGACGGGCACCGCAAGTGCGACGTGCGGTTGGATCCGGCCGAGACCCGCGCGCACCAGGGCCGCTGCCCGGAATGCGGAAAGCCCTTGACCGTCGGCGTTCTGCACCGCGTCGAGGCGCTGGCCGACCGTCCCGACGGCGAACGTCCAGACGGTGCGGCCGGCTACCGCAACTTCATCCAGCTGCCCGAGATCATGGGCGAGATCCTGGGCGTCGGCCCGAAGAGCAAGTCGGTGATGCGCTCGATCGACGATCTGGTGAGCCGCCACGGGTCCGAGCTCACGATCGTCACCGAGACGCCGGTCGACGACCTCGCGCGCGCCACGCCGATGCTCGCGGAAGCGGTCGCGCGGTTACGACGGGGAGACGTGATCAGGGAGGCGGGGTACGACGGCGAGTACGGCGTGATCCGCCTGTTCGAGCCCGGCGAGCTCGACACCACCGGCACGCTGTTCGAGCTCGACCTGCCCGAGCCGGCCAAACCCCAGGCCGACAAGGACGAACTAGTCAACACAGTCGCGGCCGCCGAGGCCGTGGAGACCGAGGCTCCGACGCTGCCGGGCACCGAGCTGACCGGACTGCTCGACGCGCTCGACCCCGACCAGCGGGCCGCCGCCTCGGCCGTCGACGGCTCGGTGCTGATCATCGCCGGCCCCGGCACCGGCAAGACGCGTACGCTCACGCACCGGATCGCCCACCTCGTAAGCGATCTCGGCGTTCCGGCGACGCAGTGCCTGGCGATCACGTTCACCCGCCGCGCGGCCGAGGAGCTCGGCGAGCGGCTCGGCGCACTCGTACCCGGTCAGCGGCCGCTGGTCACGACGTTCCACGGGCTCGGGCTGCGGATCCTGCGCGAGCACCCCGAGCTGGCCGGGCTGTCGCCGGCGTTCAAGGTCGCCGACGACACGGCGCGGGTGGCGATCCTGGAGGAGGTGCTCGGCCCGCGCGTGGCCCAGCTCGACTTCGACCGGCTCGACGACGAGGCGAAAGCGCAGTACCAGAAGGCGATGCGAGCCCGCGACCTGCTCGACGTGGGCGAGCTGGTGCGGCTGCCGGTCGACCTGCTTACGGAGCATCCTGCGCTGGCGGAGCGCTATCGCGAACGCTGGCGGTACGTCTCGGTCGACGAGTACCAGGACGTCGACGAGACGCAGTACCGCCTGCTGCGGCTGCTCGTACCCAGCGACGGAAACCTTTGTGCGATCGGCGATCCGGACCAGGCGATCTACCGGTTCCGGGGCGCCGACGTCGGCTTCTTCCTCCGCTTCGGCGACGACTATCCGGCGGCGACGACCGTGCGGCTCAACCGGAACTACCGCTCGACCAGGCCGATCCTGACCGCCGCGGGGCAGGCGATCGCGCCGAGCACGCTGGTGCCCGACCGCGCGTTGTCGCCCGTCCGGCGCGACCCGGACGTGGCGCCCGTACGCCTGCACCAGGCCGAGACGGCCGAAGCCGAAGCGTCGTTCGTGGCCCGGACGATCGACCAGCTGCTCGGTGGCTCCTCGCACCACTCGCTGGACAGCGGGCGCGTCGACTCGCGCGAGGACGCGATCGGCGGGCTGTCCTTCTCCGACATCGCGGTGCTCTACCGGACCGACGTCCAGGCGCGGGCGCTGGTCGAGGCGTTCACGCAGTCGGGCGTACCGTTCCAGAAGCGCTCGCACGACCGGCTGAGCGATCGGCCTGCCGTCCAGGACATCGCCCGCGAGCTCCGGTACGCCGACAGCGAGGGTGCCGGCGCCGGAAGCCTGGCCGACCGGATCCGGCTGGTGGCGAGGGTGCTGGTCGACCGGATGTCGGCGATCGACGACCCGCGCGAGGTGCACCAGGCGGTCGACCTGCTGATGCCGCTGGCCGCACGGTGCGACGACTCGGCCGAGCGGTTGCTGGTCGAACTGGCGACCGGGGTCGAGGTCGACAGCCTGGATCCGCGCGCCGACGCCGTTTCGCTGCTGACGCTGCACGCGAGCAAGGGTCTGGAGTTTCCCGTGGTGTTCGTCGTCGGCTGCGAGGACGGCTTGCTGCCGTTCCGGTATCCCGGCCAGGAGTTGTCCGAGGACGAGGTCGCGGAGGAACGCCGGCTGTTCTTCGTCGGCATGACCCGCGCCCAGTCGCATCTGTTCCTCAGCCACGCCAAGCAGCGGTTGCGGCACGGTGGCCTGCGGGAGCAGAACGTTTCGCCGTTCCTGTCGGCGATCGGCGCGGGTGTGCTGGAACGGGTCGGCGAGCCGGCCCGGCAGCGACCCAGGATCAAGCAGCAGAAGCTGTTCTAGGCCTCGCCGGCCCCGGTATCGGTATCAGCCTCGGTATCGGTATCAGTCTCGCCTTCGGCGGGCGGCAGCGTGGGGTAGTCGGTGATGGGATACAGGCCGACGGTGAACCCGTACGTCGTGCCGCCCGCGCGCGGAAGCTTGTCGAAGTCGTGGATGAGGTTGTGGACCTTCCGCCAGAACTCCTTCGCCCGCTCCTCCGGGATGCGGGCGTGCCGGATGAACGACCGCATCGTTCCGGCTTCGTACGCGCCGACCGACTCCTTCGCGGCGACCTCGAAGTCGTTGAAGTCCTCCGGAAGCCGGCCGCCCCCACTCGACCGCCGCCCGAGGCCGACGTAGTACATCCGCGCGACCCGGCCGTAGTAGCGCTCCTCGATCGCGCGCACCCGCCGTGTCCGCACCACACGCAGCAGGCCGGCGTCGGCCAGCACGTTGACGTGGTGGGCGACCGTGCTCTTGGGCCGCTGCACGGCACTTGCGAGCTCGGTCACGGTGGCGGCACGCTCGTGCAGCAGGCCGAGCAGCGTCGTGCGCAACGGGTCGCTGATGGCCCGAACCTGCTCGGGCGTCGTGAGCTCGAGGTTGTCGGCAAGGTCGTAGTCAGGGACCTGGGAGTTGATCGCCATGGTGCGATTAGACTAGCATTCCCGAACGTTCGAAAACTTTGGATCGTTGCGCGGTTGGAAAGGAACCCATGGAGATCATCCTGATTCCGGGGATGTGGCTGAACGGCTCGGCCTGGGATGCCGTCGTACCCACGCTCGAGAAAGCCGGGCATCGCGCGAACGCGCTCACGCTGCCCGGCATGGAGTCGAAAGCCGCCGACCGCTCCACGGTCACGTTGCAGGACCTCGTGGACGCGGTGGTCGCGGCGATCGACTCGGCCGACGGCCAGGTCGCCGTCGTCGGGCACTCGATGGGCGGCGCCCTCGCGCACGCCGCGGCCGACGCACGGATCGACCGGGTGGCCCGGGTCGTCTACGTCGACAGCTGGCCCACCGGCGACGGCGGGCATCTCAACTCCGGGCTGCCGGTCGAGAACGGCGAGGTCCCGCTGCCGGACTGGTCGCTGTTCGACGACGAGGACCTCGTCGACCTCTCCGACGAGTTGCGTGCGGAGTTCCGCGAGCGGGCGATCCCGTGGCCGGGACTGATCAGCCGCGATCCCGTCCACCTCACCGACGAGCGGCGGTACGACGTCCCGTCCACACTGATCGCGTGCGAGTTCACCAGCGCCCAGCTGCGCGAGTGGACGGCGGCGGGCGAGAGCAACCTGCGGGAGCTCGGGAAGCTGCGCGCCGTCGAGTACGTCGACCTGCCGACCGGCCACTGGCCGATGTTCACCAAGCCGGCCGAGCTCGGCGAGGCGATCGTACGGGCGGTCAGCTGAGCCGGTAGGTCCACAGCGCGCGCACGGCCAGGAACGCGCTGCTCAGTACGGCCGCCACGGCACCAGCGACGAGCGTGGGCAGGACGCCGACCACGCCGGCGAGCGCGGCACCGGTCGCCATGCCGAGCGCGTCGGCGACCTGCATGGCGAAGAGTCCCGTGCTGTTGACGCGACCCCGCAAACCGGCCGGTGTCAGCAGCTGTTGTGTGGTCTCCTGGTGCACCTCCCACAGCGTCCAGCCGAACGCGTTGACCAGCCTCGCCGCGATCAGCAGCGGAAGCGCGAACGAGCCGGCGATCGCTGCGAGTGGGAAGAGCGCGAGGCCGGCGGCCCGCAGCAGCGAGCCCGTGACGATCGACCGGCCGGTCTGGAGCCAGGCGCCGATCGGGCGGGCCAGCAGCCCGCCGACCAGGCCACCGACGCTGCCGATCGCGAAGATCAGGCCGATCTCGAACGGCGACAGGTCCAGCGATCCGGTGAAGAAGACCAGCTGGACGCTGAACATCACGGCGAACGCGTAGCCGAAACCCGTTTCGGACAAGAGAAAGGCGCGTACGAGCGGCTGCCGCCAGCTGAACGTCCAGCCGGCGCGCAGGGCCGGCCACAGCCGCTCGCGGTGCCGGTCGGCCGGGACGGCCTCGGAGCGGCGGATCCTGGCCAGCAGCAGGCCGGCGCCCGCGAACGTCAACGCCTGCAGGCCGACCGCGGCCGCCGCGCCCAGGGCCTGCACGACGGCACCACCGATCCCTGGTCCGGTCGTACGCATCAGGCCGTCTGTGACGGCGAGCTTCGCGTACCCCTCGGGCAGCTCCGCCGGATCGACCAGCGACGGCAGGTACGAGCGGTAGGCGACCTGGAAGCAGACGTCGAGGCCGCCGACGAGGACCGCGGTCGCGAAGAGCTGGCGGAGGCTGAGCACGCCGAGCAGGGCGCACACCGTCACCGTTGCCAGCAGGGCCGCCCGGCCCGCATGCGCCCCGACCAGGACGAGGCGGCGCGGCAGCCGGTCGACGAGCAGGCCCGCGAACGGGCCGAACACCAGGGCCGGCAGGGTGCCGGCGAACAGCAGGAGACCGACGTCGGACGCGCTGGCTCGTAACGTCAGGATCGCGAGCAGCGGAAGCGCGATCCGCCCGACCTGGATGCCGAGCAGGGACAGCGACTGAGCCGACCAGTAGGTGAGGAAGAACGGGTGGCTCCACAGGCCACCGGATGGACGAAGCACGCATGCCTCCCAGGCACGCCCACCTCAGTCCCTTTGCTTTCGATCTGCGGTTGTGCCCGGAAGTCTAGCCGACGCCTAGGATCACTGGACGTGACTACAAAGACCGACTGGGCCGCGGTGGTCGCGGCCGACTTCATCCCGCCAGAGGGGCGGGAGGCACGCGAGCTCGTCGACGAGCTCGTCGAAGCGTTGCGCTCGGCGGATCCCGTGCTGCGTGACCAGCAGGCGTTCATGGTGCTGGCGACCTGGATCCGTCGCGGCCTGTTCGACAAGGACCTGGCCGCGCTCGGCGACCGGATGGCCGAAACGCTGTCCCACCAGGACATCCAGGCCCGGACGTTCGCGGTGCTGATCCTGGCGTCGGCCGTGCTGCGCGACACCCGTGCCGGGGCCGGCCTGCTGGAGCCTGAGCGCGTGCTGCGCTGGCGGGACGCGTTCGCCGCCTGGTACGCCACCGAGGAAGACCTGCGCGGCTGGGACGACGATCTCGGCTGGCTGCACGCGGTGGCTCACGGCTCGGACTTCCTCGACGAGCTGGGCGGCTCACCTCATCTGGGAACCACCGAGCTCGCCGACCTGCTCGAACTCGCGGCGACCCGCCTGATCGCGCCGACGCCGTACGTCTTCGCCTACGCGGAGGACGATCGCCTGGCCGCGGCGCTCGCGACCGTTCTGCTCCGGCCGGAGCTCTCGGAGGTCGAGGCGACGGGCTGGCTCGAGACGATCGCGACCGCGCTGCGCTCACGCGACCGCACCACGATTCCGCCGTGGGTGTCGAACACCGTCCGGACCCTTCGCGCCCTCTACGTGCTCGCCGATCGCGGCGTACGGCAGCACGACGGCGAGGGGTGGGCCGAACCCCGGCCGCTGCCACACGCGACAGCGGTGAAGGAGAGGCTGGCCCACACCCTCGCCGGCTTCGAACCGCACACCGGGTAAGGCGTTCGGCCCTAGTTCGTGCAGCCGGACGTCGGCAGGCTGCTCAGGGCAGGCGGTGTGGTGCCGTCGTAGATCGCCAGCAGCAGCGGGCCCGGGCAACGCCGAGCGCCCGTACCGATCTGGACCGAGAAGTGCAGGTGTGGGCCGGTCGAGTTGCCGGTGTTACCGCTGTCGCCGATCTTCTGGCCGGCGTCGACGGTGAAGCCGCTGGAGACCGACCACGCCGACCAGTGGCAGTAGACGTAGCGGCCGCCGTCGGTCGCGTTCAGGATGACGCCGCGGCCACAACTGCTGTCGTCGACGATCGTGACCGTGCCGCGACGGACGGCGAACGCGTCGGTGCCGACCCCGACCGGCAGGTCGACGGCCGGGTAGTCGTGGTGCGGGTCGTCGAACTCGCCGCGCGGCAGGAGGTATTTCGGGATGATCAGCGAGTACGCCACGCCCGACGCGCCTGCCAGCTCACGCCAGGTGTTCGCGTCGACGACACCGTTGGCCGACAGCCCGTGCGACGACTGGAACGAACGCACGGCGGTGTCGGTGCGCGCACCGAACTGGCCGTCGAACACCAGCGTGTGACCGTGCTTGTTGAGCAGCGCCTGCGCCGCGTACACAACGTTGCCGCTCGCACCCGACTGCACGTTCGACACCAGCGCACCCCACGTCGCGGGGCCGACGATCCCGTCGGAGGTCAGGCCGCGGGCGGACTGGAACGCCTTGACCTGGGTCTCGGTGTTCGGGCCGAACTGGCCGTCCGCGGTCGTCGCGAAGCCACGCGCGGTCAGGAGGTACTGAACGGCTTGCGCGTTCAGGCCGGCCGCGCCACGTTGCACGGTCGGCCAGTCGGCGGCCTGTGCCGGCGCCTGGACGCCGAGTATCAGGACCACCAGGATTGATACGCCGAGCAGAAGGAACCGCTTCATCAAAGCTCCCCACCCTGGGCACCGGAAGATCTTCGTGCCCGCAAATATCAGGGAGCCGGCGGTCGCCCGCCAGTTCGACGGCACCAAGTTGCCAGGCTGTCACGCCGGCTGAAGAGGATTCACGAGATTCGCGCTCACAGGCGCAACCGAAACGCGCTGAGGTGGATCAGGACATGAGGAGGCCCCCGCGTCGGGGGGTAGCGCGGGGGCCTCGTCGTGATGGCTTCGGACCACCGACCCTATGACGGACCGGTTCCCAGGGCGGTTCCCAGCGGTTCCGATTTTCTCGAGAAATTTCTGGCGGGCGCTCAGAGCGGCAGGTACGCCGACAGGTCCGTCCGTTCGCCGCTCGCGATCAACCGGCCCTCGTCGACGGCTTCGGCCCAGCTCAGCTCACCGATCGCCAACCGGATCCAGGTCACCGGATCGGTTTCGACGACGCCGGGTGGGGTGCCTCTGGTGTGCCGCGGGCCGGGTACGCACTGGATCGCGGCGTACGGCGGGATGCGTACCTCGACGGAGTTGCCGGGCGCGACCTGCGAGAGCCGCGCGAGATAGTGCCGTACCAGCAACCGCAGGTCTTCCGGCGCTGCCGGGGAGTCGGAGTCGCCGGCACCGGCGCCGGCCAGCACGGGGCGTACGCGGTCGAGTGCGGCGGCAGCCTCGGCAGGGTCGGCGGGCTTGAGTTGGCGAGGCACGCGAAGAGACTATCCGGGGTCCGCGCCGTACTGGATTATGCGGCTCCGCCGCGTAGGCCCTCGGAAGGAAACAGCCGGACCGAATCTGCCATCTGATGATCGTTCGGTTGGACGTTCGCCTACGATCACTCGGGTGACTCTGAGGGGTAGCGGAGTATCAAGGCGGAAACTGCTGGGGCTCGGCGGCCTCGCAGTCGCCGGATCAGCCCTGAGCGGCTGTTCGGAACCGCCGAAACCACCATCGGCTTCGGCAGGCGACCGCGCCAACGTACGTCAGGCCGCCATCCAGACACCGCAACCGATTCCGGGAGACGCGTGGCTGCGCCTCGTGGTCGGCAACGACCGGTTCGCGGGCGGCAAGACCCAGCACCCGCACCAGGACCCGAAGCGGCGGGAGGAACTGGCGACCAGCCAGCAGCCGTTCGCGCTCGTCCTGAGCTGTGTCGACTCGCGAGTGGCGCCGGAGATCATCTTCGACCAGGGCCTCGGCGACCTGCTCACTGTGCGTACGGCCGGCGAGGCCTTGGACGACGCGGTGATCGGGAGCATCGAGTACGGCGTCGCGCACCTGCGGATCCCGCTGATCGTCATTCTCGGCCACACCAACTGCGGCGCGGTCAAGGCGGCGATCGACATGGTCGACGGCAAGGGCAAGGTGACCGGAGACCTGGCCTCGCTGGTTCGGTCGATCGAGCCGGCCGTGCGTACGACCAAGCGCAACTCCGACCCGGACAAGTTCTGGAAGAGCTGTGTGGTCGAGCAGACCATCCGGACGGCGACCGAACTGAAGGAACGCTCGGTCGGGCTCGAATGGTCGCTGCGCAAGGGCAAAGTGCAGCTGATGTCGGTGGTCTACGACATCGAGACCGGCTACGTGACCGACTCCTCCGTGCTGGCGCCCAAGGGCCGCTAGCTCGAGCCCACGGGCCTCGGCGTGGCCGGAGTCAACGCGCGAATGCGAACGCGAGCACGTTGAGCGCGATCGTCCCGAGGGCGACCGCACAGCCGATGACCGCCACGACGAGCCCTGCGGACCGGCCACGCGCGCGGGCCCGCAGCCCGTACATCACAGCACCCACGGCGGGCGCGATCAGCACGAGCAAGGCCGGGCCGGCCGCCCACAGCGCGGCCGTGAGCGGAATCGTGTCCTCGCTCTGGTAACCCTGCAGGCTCAACAGCCAATCGCCGAGCAGGGTCGCGAGGACGAACCCCACCGGCAGCAACGCCAGCGAGACCCATGCGCGCCAGAGGCTCTGCAGGCCCTTGGGTGTTGCCGGCAACGGAGAGCCGGCAACGTGATGCTGAGTAGCCATAGCGCACCTCCTACGGCCAGACTCACCCACGAGCCGCGGGTGGCACCAGAAGAGCAAGACCTGTCTTCGATGCCGGGAGTCACCCGTTTCGCACCGGCAGCTCGGCGCTCGGATCAGGACGTGTCTGGCGTCCAGGGTCCTCGTGGCCTCGGCGGCGACCCGAGACCGGGTGTACTGCCCGGTCAGCGGTCACACTCGCGCGGGTAGTGGCGACGGAGGATCGCGGACCGCCGGCGCCAGGCGGCAGTGGTGTGAAACCTGCCGCCTGGCGCAGGGCCCGGCCCGCACCCCGCCGGAGATTGCACGCTATGCGGGCCCCGGTGCCCAACCGCCGCGACAACGTGGGGATGGAGAGGGTCGTCAGCGGCGGCCCGGCGGCCGCCACGCCTCCTCCCGTCCCAGGGCGACCGTTGAGGTTGGGTGAGGCCGTGGCGGACCTGCACCTCGATGGTCGTCCGCCACGGCCTCTCGTCATATCCGGCCGCGTACTCAACTGCGCCTAGGTACTACCGGCCTGCTTGCAGGGCTCCCCACGTCTGCGTACCTACGATCCCGTCGACGCCGAGCGAACGCGAGGACTGGTAGTCGCGCGCCGCCTGCTCGGTCAACGGCCCGAACTGCCCGTCGATCCCGACCGTGCGTCCCAGCGCCGCGGTCAGCGACCGCTGCAGCCGCCGGACGTCCTCCCCCGCCGACCCGTTCCGCAGCGTCGGCGTCGAGCCGGCCGACAGCAGAGCCGTCCAGGTGTGCGAGTCGACCACACCGGTGACCGGCAGCGACTTCGCGGTCTGGTACGCCCGCACCGCGGTCTGCGTGTTCGGCCCGAACTGCCCGTCCGGCGTCCCGACGTCCTGGCCCTGTGCCTCGAGCAGGCACTGCGCCGCCCAGACCAACCCGCCGGAAGAACCGGACTGGATCGTGGAGTACGCCGTGAAGTCCAGCGTCTGGTTCGCGCACGACGGCGGTGGCGGCGGGCCGCTCGCCACCCGCAGGTAGTCGTTGTCGATGTTGATCGTCACGCCGCCGTAGGTCTCGTTGTGCCCGCCGCGGTACTGGTGGATCCGCTCGTTCTCCCAGTAGTTGTCGGGTACGTACGACCCACCGTCAGGGTCGGCGACGTTGTTCCACCACGCGAAGTAGATGTGGTCCGGTCGCGTGTACGTCGTGCTGTTGTAGGTGGCCACCATGTCGGCCACGCCGGACGCGCCGCTGGAGTAGAAGCCGGACAGGTAACCAAGCTCGTGCAGCCGGTCGGTCCAGCCATCCATGTACGTCAGCACGGCCGTCGTGCAGCTGCCGCCGCGCGTGTAGGCCTCCATGTCGTTGTAGATAACGCTTCCCGCGCCGATACCGAGGTTGGACGCGGCCGTCACCGACGCGCTGGCCGCCGAGATGCCTTGCGAACGCGCGGTCGCCGGGTCGGTGGAGATCTTGTTGGTATAGCCGGTACACGGCGCCTGCCGCCCGACCTCGATCGGCCAGGGGTGCCAGCCGTTCGCGGTCTGGTTGCTGACCCAGGTGGCGGTCAGGTTGGGCTGGCTGCACGCCCGCGAGATGCCGCTGATGTAGATGCCGATCGCACGGTACGGCGAGGATCCCCAGGCGTTCATCGCGCTCTGCGAGGGCGCGGCGCAGGCGTCGAAGCCCTTGCCGGTGTACGTTCCGGGCGCCGCGACGGCCTGCGTGGTGACGCCCCCGGACTGCCGTTTGGCCAAGCCGGCGACGCTCGCCAGCTTCGCCGGCTTGCCGCCGTCGACCAGCTTCGCGGCGCTCAGGATCCTGCGTACGGCTGGTTCGGTCGCCGGCGTGTGCCCGGCGGTGACCAGGACGCCCGCACGTTCGTCGGCGACCTGGATCTGGTCGGAGAGCGTGGGCGCGCCGCCCGCAGTGGTCCGGACGGCAGGCGTGAGATGGGCGGCCGCTTTGCCGTCCAGGGGCTCGATGATCAGACCGGCAGTACGTCCGATCAGCCCACTCTGGCAGGTGGACTCGCCGGGGTGACCGAGGTAGACCGACGGGATGTCGAACCGCACGCAGGCGGTCGGGTCCTTCGCCAGGTCGACGACTCGCCACGATGCGGGCACGTCGACGCGATAGCCGTGATAGGTGACGGGCTTGTACCCCGCGGGCGATTCGGCCGGCACCGGCGGCTGGGCGGCCAGTGCCGGTTGAGCCGCGATCGCCAAGCCGAGTGGGAGCACAAAGGCAGAAAGTGCCGTGAGGCGAGTACGCATGGATACCTCCTGATCCGTACGCACAGATTCCCGGCAGAAGTGCGGAGTCGTCTTCCTGCTGGCAGCAGGCTGCCACGACCAAAAGCTGCCAGTGAGCAACGGTCGGGGCTGGCATAGGAGGCGGTCACGGGCGTACCGTTGTGAACATGACTGTTCCGATCGGCACGTCTCGGCCCGCGCCGCCTCGTCGAGCCACGGTGCTCGAGGTGGCCGCCGAGGTGCTCGCGGTCAACCCGTCCGCCTCGCTCGCCGAGGTCGCGGCGGCTGCCGGCATCGGGCGGACGACGCTGCACAAGCAGTACGCCACCCGGCAGGACCTCCTGGTCGCCGTCGCGCACGCGGCGCTCAACCAGGCCGAGCAGGCGATCAACGCCGCGGTCGAGACCGCCGAAAAGGACGCGCGAGCCGGGCTGGAGCAACTGGTCCGCGAGCTGGCGCCGCTCGGTGCCGGGCTCGCGTTCCTGTTCCGCCAGCCCGCGTTGGAAGAAGAGCCGGCGATCAAGGACCGGCTCTGCGGCATCGACCCGATGATCGCCGCCGTCGGCGCGCTGGCCCGCAAGGCCGGCCTGCTGCGCGACGACCGGCCCGGCTGGTGGTTCGTGTCGACGCTCTACGCGCAGATCTACGTCGCCTGGGAAGGAGTCGCCGTCGGGCGGCTGGCGGCGCTGGACGCACCGGCACTGGTGCTGTCCACTCTCCTGGAGGGGCTGGGACCCACATGACCGTTCTCACCGACCCACGCGCCCGGCAGCTCGCGACGCGGGTGGCTCTCGAACGTTTCGGCGTCCGGATGCTCGCCGCGCGCGGCGACCTGGTGGCCAAGCTCGTCACGCCGGCCGGACGCCGTGATCCGTACCCCGTCTACGAACGCATCCGGGCCGAGGGCCCGCTCTACCGCAGCCGGGTCGGCCGGCTGGCGACGGCCAGCCATCCGCTGGCCAACCAGATCCTGCGCGACCGGCGGTTCGGCGTACGTTCGACGGAGTTCCGGCACCTGCCGGTGCCCGACTACTTCGAGCCGCAACTCGGCGACGGCTGGGACCCCGCGTTCCTCGTCCTCGACCCGCCCGACCACACGCGGCTGCGCCGGCTCGCGATGCCGGCGTTCACGCCGAAGCAGATCGCCGGCTATCGCGAAGGCATCGAGAAGGTCGTCCACCGGCTGCTCGACGCCGCCATCGCCCGCGGCGAACGCGAGGGCCGGTTCGACCTGATGGCCGAGGTCGCGCGGCCGCTGCCGATCTACGTCATCGCCGACCTGCTGGGGATTCCGGAGGTCGACATCGGCCGGCTGGCGCGCTACGGCAACGCGCTCGGCGTCTCGCTGGACGGCATCCGGTCCGTACGCCACGCCCGCGAACTGCAGTGGGCGATCGGCGAGCTGCAGGACCTGTTCACCGAACTGCTGACCGAGCGGCGGCGGGCACCCGGCAACGACGTGATCAGCCGGCTCGTCGTCGCGCTCGGGACCGACGACACCCCGGGCGCGCTGTCGGTCGGTGAGCTGCTGCAGGTCTGCGCGCTGCTGCTCGTCGCGGGCTTCGAGACCACGGTCAACCTGATCGGCAACGGGACGTACGCCCTGCTGTCCAACCCCGAACAGTGGGCCGCGTTGCGCGCGGACCCGGCCGGGCTGGCGCCGAAGGCCGTCGAGGAAACGCTGCGGTACGACTCGCCGGTGCAGCTGACCGAGCGAATCGCCCACGAGGACGTGGAGCTCGGCGGCCGGGTGATCCCCAAGGATCGCGCGGTGCTGCTGCTCACGGGAGCCGCCGGCCGGGACCCGGAGGTGTTCGCCGACCCCGCCCGCTTCGACCTGTCGCGGGACGCTGCGGCTGAGCACCTGGCGTTCTCCAGCGGCATCCACTACTGCCTGGGTGCGTCACTGGCGCGGCTGGAAGGCGTGGTCGCGTTCCAGGCGATCGCGGAACGACTGCCGGAGCTTCGGGTGGCGGGCCGCGTCACCCGCCGCAAGATGGTCACCCTGCGCGGCCTGGCCGAGCTGCCGGTGCGGGTCTGAGGTTCCAGCCCGGCCGGCGTAACGCCCGTCACCGCGGAAGGGACGCTCGCAGCCGATCGATGGTCCGCAGGACCTCGGTGCGGTGCTTGGCCGACTTCAGCCACGCCGGCAGCCTGGCCACCAAGCGGAGTACCGACTGCGCGGCGGTTCCCCGTCGAGCCACGGCGCCACCTCGGCGCGGCACCGGCAGGCCGGACAGACCACGTGGACGGGGTCCTCAGCCAGGGCGTACAGCGACACAACGGGATCGGCGAAGCGTTCCGATCCCGGCGGCTGAGCGTTCACGCCGCCATTGTGCCGGTGGGCGGCACCCGACGCACGCCACTTTCACCAGTCCCAGCCCGGGACGGGCTGGTCGGAGTGCGGGACCTCGTCGGACTGCGAAACGTCCAGCGCGATCGCCGATCCCCACTCGACGTACTCCTTGACGCGGGTACGGAAGCGCTCGTCGGCCGGCCAGCCGGCTTCGTCGGCCGCTTCCAGGAACGCCTCGACGAAGCGCTGCCGCTGCCCCTCGGTGATGTGGAAGCCCGCGTGGTGCTGGAGCAGGGCGTTGTGCCCGCCGTGCTGTTGTGTGTAGACAGCGGGCCCGCCGAAGACCTCACCCAGCCAGTCGGCCAGGTGCTGGACGTGCTCTGGCCGAGGCGTCGTTCCGAACACCTCGACCAGCACGGGATCGGTCTGGCAGCGCCGGTAGTGCGCGCCGGCCAGCTTCCGCATGGCCGGCGCGCCTCCGGCGTACTCGAAAAGGGTCGCCATGGAGATCAGGATGCCCGAGATCAGGCGGCCTGCGCCGCGACTTCGGCCGGCGCCAGTGCGATCCGCACGACGTCCGACACGTCCTCGGCCAGGTGGATCTGCAGATCCGACAGCACGTCCTCGGGCAGGTCGTCCAGGTCGGGCTCGTTGCGCTTCGGCAGGACCACCTCGGTGAGGCCCGAACGATGCGCCGCGAGCAACTTCTGCTTGACGCCACCGATCGGCAGTACCCGTCCGGTCAGCGAGACCTCTCCGGTCATGCCGACCTCCGGACGTACTGGCCGGCCGGACAGCAGCGAGGCCAGCGCGGTCGTCATCGTCACGCCCGCAGACGGTCCGTCCTTCGGGATCGCGCCCGCGGGGATGTGGATGTGCACGCGCCGCTCGCCCAGCGCCTCGGTCGGGATGCCGAGCCGGGCGCCGTTGGCCCGCAGGTACGACGCCGCGATCTGCGCCGACTCCTTCATCACGTCGCCCAGCTGACCGGTCAACGTGAGCCCGGCGTCGCCAGGCATGGTCGCGGCCTCGATGTAGAGGACGTCACCACCGGCACCCGTCACCGCCAGGCCGGTGGCCACGCCAGGCGTCTTGCCGTCGCGTGCCGACTCGGGCTGGAAGCGCGGCCGGCCGAGGTAGTCGCGCAGGTCGAGCACGTCCACCGAGACCGGCGCCTTGGAGGGGTCGTTCGCCAGCGTCGTCGCGACCTTGCGCAGGATCTTCGCCAGCGAGCGCTCGAACGAACGCACCCCGGCCTCCCGCGTGTAGTCCGCCGCGATCGTACGCAGCGCGCCGTCCGACACCGCCACCTCGTCGGCGGTCAGCGCAGCACGCTCCAGCTGCCGGGGCAGCAGGTGGTCACGCGCGATAGCGACCTTCTCGTCCTCGGTGTAGCCGTCGAGCGAGACCAGCTCCATCCGGTCCAGCAGGGCCGGCGGGATGGTGTCGATCACGTTGGCCGTCGCCAGGAACAGAACGTCGGACAGGTCGAGGTCGACCTCGAGGTAGTGGTCGCGGAACGTGTGGTTCTGCGCCGGGTCGAGCACCTCGAGCAGCGCCGCCGCGGGATCGCCGCGGAAGTCGGAGCCCACCTTGTCGATCTCGTCGAGCAGGACGACCGGGTTCATCGAGCCGGCCTCCTTGATCGCGCGGACCAGCCGGCCCGGCATCGCGCCGACGTAGGTCTTGCGGTGACCGCGGATCTCGGCCTCGTCGCGGACGCCGCCGAGCGAGACGCGGACGAACTTCCGCCCCAGCGCCCGGGCCACCGACTCGCCGAGCGAAGTCTTGCCGACGCCGGGCGGACCGACCAGCGCCAGCACGGCACCGCTGCCGCGACCGCCGATCGAAGCCAGGCCACGGTCGACCCGCCGGGTACGCACCGCGAGGTACTCCACGATGCGTTCCTTCACGTCGTCCAGGCCGGCGTGGTCGGCGTCCAGCACCTCACGAGCAGCCTTGACGTCGGGCGTGTCGGTGGTGCGCGCGCTCCACGGCAGCTCCAGCACGGTGTCGAGCCAGGTCCGGATCCAGCCGGACTCCGGCGACTGCTCGGACGCGCGCTCCAGCCGGCCGACCTCGCGAAGCGCGGCCTCACGGACGTTCTCGGGCAGGTCCGCGGCCTCCACCCGGGTGCGGTAGTCGTCGGCGCCGTCCGGCTCGTCGTCGCCGAGCTCCTTGCGGATGGCGGCGAGCTGCTGGCGCAGGACGTACTCCCGCTGCGACTTCTCCATCGTGTCGCGTACGTCTTCGCGGATCTTCTCAGTGACCTCGACCTCGGCGAGGTGCTCACGCGACCACTCGATCAGGTGCGTGAGGCGCTCGGCCGGGTCGGGCGTGCCGAGCAGAGTGAGCTTGCGCTCCTCCGAAAGCCAGGTGGCGTAGCCGGCCGCGTCGGCCAGCTCGCTCGGGTCGGTGATCCGCTGCACGACGTCGATCACCTGCCAGCCGCCACGGTCCTGCAGGATGGAGACGAGCAAGGACTTGTACTCGCGGGCCAGCTCACGGGTGTGGTCGTCGGTTTCGGGCTCGTCGAGCGTCGTCGCCTCGACCCAGAGCGCCGCACCAGGACCGTTGACGCCGACGCCGACCTCGGCGCGGGCAATCGCACGCAGGACGGCGGCCGGCTCGCCTGTGGGCAACCGTCCGATCTTGGAAATCTCAGCGAGCGCACCGACGTTTTCGTAGTGGCCGTCCATGCGCGGAACAACAAGGACTCGCGGGTCGTCGGATCCGGCTGCGCCGACCCCGTTCGCGAGCTTGGCGGCATCGATGGCCGCCTGCCGGTCGCCGTCCAAGGCCACCGGCACGACCATGCCGGGCAGGACCACGGTGTCGTCGAGGAAGAGCAGTGGCAGTGTCAGCTTCGTCATGCCACCTGCAACGCGATTACACGCTTACACCATTCCCGGCGAAGCCCGTGGACGACGGGTTGATCGTCCGCTCAGAGCGAACCCGGTTTCCACCGCCGAGTTATCCACAGTTCCTCCGCTCGCCTCCACGGACCGCTCCGAAGCATTAGCGTTCTAGTTACCGGTCACCGCCCCGCACACCGGTGGCCGCGTAGCCGCGGCCGGCTTACGGATCCCCGCCCGATCCGGGCCGCCGCTGGCAGCTCCAGGCGGGAGGGGGTCTCGCCCCGACCCTCTCCCGTTGCCTCGAGCAGCAGCTCTCCTTATGTGCCCGCGCCGGACGACGACCGCCGTTGCCTCGTCTGCGGGCGCTCCACCTCGAGTCCCGAGGTCCGCAGCCACGCCGCGATCACCCCCGGCTCGACCCGCTCCTGGAGATCGGCCAAAGGCGGGACGCGCTAGCAGCGACGTACTCAGGACCGGCCTGAGTACTTGTACGGATGCCGGAACCGCCCCGTACCGGAACGCTTGAGTCCACGTCACGCACGGGAATCCTGGAGCTCATGATCATGGGGACCACGCGCCGATCCTCCGGCGCGGATCGCACGGGGGCCAATGACAAGGCCGCCGGCCGCCCTGCCGCGCCGTCCGTCGGTGCGGGCAGGGCCGGTAGCCGGCCGACAGCCGGTCACGGGCTGCTTTGGGGCGCGGTCTTCACGCTGGTGCCGTACCTCCTCGGCCTGGCCGGATTCCTGCTGTGGTCGCTGGCGAACCCCAACGGCCAGGCGGAGCTCTGCCAGAGCCTTGGCGGACTGTGCACCGGTACGTCCAGCGCGGTGTTCCTGGCCGCGGCGTCGGCGCCCTACGCCGCACTCGGCACCGGCGCGGCCTGGGTGCTCGTGCTCACCATGCAGTACGGACCGGCCAAGAAGTGGCGCGGCGGCGTTCAGGGCCTGCTGGCCGCGCTCGCGGTCTACGCGATCGCGACGATCGCGTGGCTCATCCTGCGTTAGTTCGCCGGGTTGACCCGGAAGATCGCCGTTCCGTGCGCCGGCACTTCGGCGCCCAGCCCACCGCTGCCGGCCGTTGTCCGGTCGCCCGTCCACAGGTCCGTCGCGGACCCGGCCGACTCCAGCCCGAGCTCGGCCAGTGCCACCGTGATCTCGGCCGCCGAGTCGGTCTCGTTGAACAGCGCCACCGCGACGTCCCCGCCGGACAAGGACTTGGCGAACACGTGGTGCCCGTCCTCCGAGCGCACCGGCCGGCCCTGCACGCCCAGTGAGTCCTGGTCGATCGCGATGATGTCGGTGTTGAGCAGGATCTCGAGGTTCTCCGGCGAGATCCGGCGCAGGTCGCAGCCGATCAGCAGGGGCGCGGCCATGATCGCCCACAGCGCGAAGTGCGACTGGTACTCCGTCACGGTCATGCCACCGTTGCCGACCTCGAGCATGTCCGGGTCGTTCCAGTGCCCGGGTCCGGCGTGGTCGGCGAGCACCATGTTGAGCTTGGTCAGCTCCAGCAGGCTGTCCCAGCGGTCGCTGATGTCGCCGGTCGTACGCCAGAGGTGGCCGACGCCCTTGGCCCACTCCCACGGCTTGTTCTGGCCCCACTCGCAGATCGAGTAGACGATCGGCCGGCCGGTCGCGAGCAGCGCGTCGCGCATCACGGTGTAGCGGCGGCGGGCGTCGCGGCCCTGGTTGTTGCAGTTGTCGTACTTCAGGTAGTCGACGCCGAACGACGCGAACAGCCTGGCGTCCTGCTCCTCGTGGTCGAGCGCGCCCGGGAAGCCGATCCTCGAGCACGTCTTGATGCCGGCGCTGGTGTAGATGCCGAACTTCAGGCCGACGTCGTGCGCGTGGTCGGCCAGCGCCCTGATCCCGTTCGGGAAGCGCGCCGGATCAGGCACGAGGTCACCGGCCTCGTCGCGCTCGGGCAGCGCCCAGTTGTCGTCGAGGTTGATGTACTCGTAACCCGCGTCCTTCAGGCCGGAGGAGAGGAAGTACTCGATCGTCGCGAGCACCAGCTCCTCGTTGAACTCGGGCCGGTCGTTGGTGGTGTTCCAGTTGTTCCAGCCCATCGGCGGTGTGGGCGCCAGGCTCAGGTCCAAAGGCATGAAACGCGACGTTACGGACGGCGCCGATGACCCAGCAAGCGATCCGTCTGGTTCCGGCCTCTTGACGGCTCTACGTATACGTAGCACTATACGTATATGCCCAACAAGACTATCTACGTCGCGGACAACGACCTGGAGCTCTACAACCGGGCACAGGAGCTGGCCGGCGGCAACCTGTCGCAGGCCATCAGCCAGGCGCTGCGGCGATACGTCGAGGTAAGGGAGGCCACCGTGGAAGGGCTGAAGGAGATCACGGTCAAGGTCGGACGCGGCACGCTTCGCAAGCAGAAGCGCTTCGTCGGCACGGAGATCGCCCGCTGGCGGCACAAGGCGGGAGAGGACCTGTTCGAGACCTACAAGGTCTACCGGACGCAGAAGGAGAAGTTCGCGGTCGAGATCCTGCGCAGCGCGAGCATGAAGACCGTGATGAAGGGCGCTGCGATGGACTGGGCGACCCACGACGACGACTTCGACCCGATGGAAGAAGCCAAGGAAACCGTCCTCGCCATCTACGACACGCTCGAGAACCTCAAGCAGAACGTCCCCGCCGAGCTGGGTGACCTGGTCGAGCAAAGGATCACCGAGCCCCAGGTCGAGGACCTCGACATCTGACCGCCCGAATATGGCGGTGCGGTGTTCAGATGGGCGGGCTACCATCGATTGCACACCAGGGAGGGAGTCCCCGCACCCATGTCCGGACAATCCGGCGCCTCGAGCACAGGCCAGATCAAGAGCACTCTGAGCCCGCTACCTGGGCCACCCGCCAAGCTACGTCGCGGCTATCTCTGGGCGATCATCCTCGTCGGTGTCGCCTATCTCGGCGCCCTCGCGCTGGTCGGCTTCGACATGCTCGCGATCCCGTACGTCGATCCCGTGCGCTCGGGATCCTGGTTCCTCGTTTTCGTGCTGATGCTGATCACGCCGTTCGCACTGCTGCTCGCAGTGCTGTCCTGCGGTGTGGTCGCCATCCTGCGTAAGACCGTCGCCGGCCAGTGGCCGGGCATCCTGCAGGCGCTGCCGGCGGTCCTCATCGTGTTCGGGATCGTGGCGCTTGTCGCGAAGCTCCTGTTCGCCGACGACCCGTCCACGCCCTACTAGATCCACAGCCGCGCCCCGCGCGCGAACAAACCTGCCAAAAGGACCCTTGGGCGCAGAGGCCCAAGGGTTCTTTGTGCCTGTCGTGGGACGAGCCGGGCCGATTAGGTTTCCCGCTATCCAAAGCGGCGCGTATGTCACCGCCATCCCTCTGTTCCGACCCCGCGGCCTCGCCGAGAGCCCGTGACGGCCGGGAAGGGCAGGACACATGGCACGGCGTAGTCAGACTCTCTCCATCGCACTACTCTCTTCCCTTCTGGTGTGTGGTTTCGCGGTTACGGCCGGGCCAGCTGGGGCTGCGAGACCGCCCGGCCAGCAGGAGGCGCAGATCGGTGCCCTGGCCATCCAGGTGCAGTCGCTGGACGGCAGCGGCAACAACGCCGCCAATCCGTCGTGGGGACAGGGCGGGACTCAGTACGCACGGGTCGCGGCGGCGAACTACGCGGACGGCCGGAGTGCACCCGTGGGCGGGCCGAACACCCGCTACATCAGCAACCGCGTGTTCAACGACCAGGCACAGAACCTGTTCTCCGAACACAACGTCACGCAATGGGGCTTCGTCTGGGGCCAGTTCCTCGACCACACGTTCGGGCTGCGACTCGGCGCCGAACCGTTCGATCCGCAGGGTGAAACGGCGAACATCCCGTTCAACCGTTCCGATCCACTCGAGGACTTCACCAACGACCTCGGCGTCATCCCGTTCCAGCGTTCGGCCGCCGCGCCGGGAACGGGCGTGAACAACGCCCGCCAGCAGATCAACACCGTGAGCTCGTACATCGACGCGGCCGTGGTCTACGGCGGATCCACCTCACGACTGGAGTGGCTGCGTGAGGGCTCGGTCGACGGCAACATCGCCAACAACAGCGCCCGGCTTCTCCTGTCCAACCAGTACCTCCCACGGCGGGACGCGCGCGGCAACGCGTCGGCGGCTCCGTTCATGGAGACACCGGGCCGGCTCGCCGCAACGCCCGGACGGGCAGCTGTCGGCGGTGACGTACGGGCCAACGAGAACATCGGCCTGCTGGCGACCCAGACGCTGTTCGCCCGCGAGCACAACCGGATCGTCGGCCTGCTGCCGAGCTCGCTGTCGGAGGAGGAGAAGTTCCAGATCGCCCGGCGAGTGGTCATCGCCGAAGAGCAAGCGGTCACCTACCAGGAGTTCCTGCCGATGATGGGGATCCGGCTGCCCTCGTACAACGGCTACAACCCCAACACCAACTCGACGCTGACCAACGAGTTCGCAACGGTCGGATATCGCGCGCACAGCCAGATCCATGGTGAGTTCGAGGTCGAGGCCGATGTCGCGCGCTACTCCCAGGCGACCCTGAACCGGATCGAAGCCCAAGGTGCCGAGGTCGAGGTCGACGGCGACGAGGTGGAGTTCGCGATCCCGCTGAACGTCGCGTTCGGCAACCCCGACCTGCTGACCGACCTGCAGCTTGGCCCGATGCTGGAAGGCATCGGCGGCGAGTCGCAGTACAACAACGACGAGATGATCGACAACCAGCTGCGCAGCATCCTGTTCCAGATCCCGGTGTCGGGCAACCCCGAATGCCTGGACGGGCCGACGCTGCCGCAGTGCTTCCGAGTCGTGAACGACCTGGGCGCGATCGACACCGAGCGCGACCGGGACCACGGCATGCCCACGTACAACCAGCTCCGCCAGGCCTACGGGCTCGCACCGCGCACGTCGTTCACCCAGATCACCGGCGAGTCGAGCGACCAGTTCCCGGCCGGCACCGGTGTGGACAACCGCAACAGCCTGGCCTTCGCCCAGGTGCGCGACTTCAACGGTGACGTCATTCCCGCCGGCGACGCCGACGCATTGGACGCGGAGGGCAACTTCTCCACTCGCGGAGCACCGTTGGCTGCCCGGCTGCGGGCGATCTACAACGGCAACGTGAACAGCGTGGACGCCTTCGTCGGCATGCTGGCCGAGCCGCACCAGGCCGGCAGTGAGTTCGGCGAGCTTCAGCGCGCGATCTGGACGAGGGAGTTCCAGCGGCTGCGCGACGGCGACCGGTTCTTCTACGCCGGCAATACCGCCAACGCCGACTTGACAACGATCCGGAACACCTACGGCATCGACTACCTGCGCAACCTCGGCGACATCGTCGCCGCGAACACCGACATCCCGCGGGCCGAACTGTCCGACAACGTGTTCGCCGTCAACGGCGAGGAGCCGCCGACGAGCTGCTCGGTCAGGTACAACGTCACGACGCAGTGGCCAGGCGGCTTCCAGGTCGCGCTGACGCTGAACAACACCGGCTCGACACCGATCACCGGCTGGTCCGTGCGCTGGACGTATGCCGACGGCCAGACCATCAGCCAGTCCTGGGATTCCACGAACGTGCAGGGGAGGCGGATGGAGCTGAGCGGCGTGTCGTACAACCGCAACATCGGTCCGGGAGGGAGTTTGAGTGGCCCGGGCTTCAACGGAGTCTGGAACAACGCCACCAACTCGAGACCGACCAGCATCACGCTCAACACCACTCGATGCACGATCCAATGACGCCGAGCTGAAGGGAGCAGGACACCGTACGGTCAGGGGCCGGTTACCGGAAATCCATCCGGGCCGGCCCCTCGGCCGATGCTCATGGAACGTTTACCTGCTCAACAAGTAACCGCCATCGAACGCCGCCATTACGTTCGGATTCCGTAGCGACCTTGGCAGCATGGCCAACATCTCGCGACGTCACCTGCTCGTCGTCGGCGGCCTTTCCGGTGCCGCGTTGCTCGGCAGCCAAACGCCTGCCAGCGCCACCGGCAAGATCGTCCCGCCACCACCCACCGGTCCTCAGGTGCCCAAGCTGCCCAGCGGACTGTTCCGGCTCGGTGTCGCCTCCGGCGATCCGCTGCCGGACTCGGTCGTGTTGTGGACCCGGCTCGCGCCGGATCCGATCCATGGCGGTGGCATGCCGAACCGGAGCATCACCGTGCAGTGGGAGATCGCGACCGACAGCCGGTTCAGCCAGCGAGTGCAGGCCGGCGTGAGCAGTGCGCGTCCGGACCTCGGGCACAGCGTGCACGTCGAGGCTCGAGGGTTGCGGCCGAACTCCTGGTACTACTACCGGTTCCGCGTCGGCACCGAGATCTCTCCGGTCGGCCGGACTCGGACCGCCCCGGCGTCCGGATCCAACCCGACCCGGATGCGGTTCGCGATCGCGTCCTGCCAGAACTACCAGCAGGGCTTCTACGTCGCGCATCGCGACCTGGCCCGGCAGGACGTGGACTTCGTGACGTTCCTCGGCGACTACATCTATGAGAGCGCCGCCAGCGCCGACGCCGTGCGGCAGCACGAGGGCACGCACGAACCACTCACGCTGGCGGAGTATCGAAACCGGTACGCGCGTTACCGAACCGACGCCGACCTGCGGGCCGCGCACGCGAACTTTCCCTGGATCATCACGCTCGACGACCACGAGGTCGACAACGACTGGGCCGGTGCGGTGCCGCAGGACCCGGACAAGCAGTCGCCGTCGGCGTTCGCGGCACGCAAGGCCGCGGCGTTCCAAGCTTGGTACGAGCACATGCCGGTGCGGCAGAGCAGCCGTCCGAACGCCACGCGGATGCAGGTCTACCGGCGGTTCGAATGGGGCGAGCTGGCGCGGATCCACGTCCTCGACACCCGGCAGTACCGCACCGATCAGGCCACGACGCCTGCCCAGGCTGACGATCCGGCGCGCACGATGACGGGCGCGGCGCAGGAAAGCTGGCTGACCGGCGGGCTGACGACCGGTTCGCAACGCTGGAACATCGTCGCGAACCAGACTCCGGTCGCGCAGACCGACCAGAAGACAGGTCCGGAGCAGGTGCTCTGGACGGACCCCTGGGACGGCTATCGCGTACAGCGCAAGCGCTTGATGGAGCTGATGGGCACGTCGCGCGTATCCAACCCGCTGGTCGTCACCGGTGACCGGCACTGGACGATGGCGTGCGACCTGAAGCCCGACTTCAACCGGGAGAGCTCACCGGTCGTGGCCTCCGAACTGGTCGCGACGTCGATCACCTCCAACGGTGACGAGGACCAGGCAGCATGGCACCGCACCTGGGACCCAATCATCAAGGAGTCGCCGCACTGGAAGTACGGCGACTCGCGGCGTGGCTACATGCTCTGTGAAATCGACCGCGATCGTGCGCTCGCGACGCAGCGTGTGGTGAGCACAGTGAAGTCGAGCTCGGGTACAGCGGGCATGGGCGAGCAGTTCGTCGTGCATGCCGGGAAGAAAGGGCTGGAGCGGGCCTGAGCGCCGACGCCGGGTGGCCAGCCTGGTACCCAAGCCAGGACCGGCCGCTCACCCTGCCTCTGTTGTGCTTTTGCTCCCTGTTCTGTCCTTGCGGTGTCTCCGCGGTGTCTCACCCAAGCCCTTACTGGGCTCGGCGTTGCGGCAACGCCATCGGCAGGTCCAGCAGGCCGAGCGCGTGTGCCATCGCGACCGCACCCGCGCGATTGTGGGTGCCGAGCTTCCGGAACAGCCGCGCCTGCGTGTTCTCCACCGTCTTCTCCGCGATCCCCAGCGTCCGGGCAGTCTGGCGCACGGTGTCGCCCGCGGCGATCGAACGGAGGATCTCGCTCTCGCGCACCGTCAGCTCCGGCAGCCCGTCGTCGCGGCCGTTGGAGCGGGCCCGGATCACAGTACCCAGTTCGGAAGCCGACTCCGGGCCGGCCAGCAAGTAGCCCGCCGCCGCCAGCAGCAGTGCGGGCGCCAGTGCGTTCTCGACGTCGTCCGCGGCCAGGATCCCCGTCAGCCCGCGACCCAGCGCCTTGAGTGTCTCGCCGCGCGGCAACGTACGGGAGTTGACCAGCAACACCGGCACCTGCAGCTTGTCGATTCCCTTCCAGTCCGACGGTTCGGGGTCGACGAGCACGACCAGCACCGGCCCGGTGTGCCAGCGGTCCCAGGTGTCGACCTCGGAGAGGCGCACCGATCGGTCGATCACGAAGGGAATCCGGCTCGACAGCAACGACACGACCACCCGGTCCCGCAACGGCCCGTCCGGACCACGCAGCGCCGCGAGCGCGACGCCACCGCCCGTACGAAGCGACGCGACCTTCGGCGGCGCCGGGCGATCCATCAAGCCCAACGCCGAAGCCCGCGCGATCGCGTGGCTCTGGCTCACGACCTGGAGTTTGTGATAAATCCGCCGCTTGCTGTTCTCGACCGCGCAAGCGCTTACCCCAAGCAACTCCGCGATCCGGCTGACCGGGTGCCCCGCGCCGATCAGCGTGATGATCTCGCGTTCGGTGTCGGTGAGTCCTGTCTCGCGCCGGCGTTGCTCCGGCCAGGCTCGCACGACCCGGGCTCGTTGCTGCAGGACGACCAGCAGCGCGTCGAGGCCGTGCGAGCACGGAACCAACGTGTCGACACCGAGCTTCCAGGCGGCCGTCAACTCCTCCGACGTGAGCCGCTCGTAGACCACGACCACCCGGATCCGGGCGAAACCAGCGTGCAGTTCACGAAGCGGGCCTAGCGATTCGGCGATCGAGCTGCCCGCGTCGAACAGCACCAGTTCTGGGGAACGCAACTTGCACAGCTGAAGGAGATCGGCGTCGGCTCCTACGTGCCCGACGACCGAGAACTCCGGCCGGCTGCCGAGGCAGGCGGCCAGCGCGTCTCGAAACAGGCGCCTGGGCGACCGAATCGCCAAGCCCACGGCCCGGTCATGCGCCAACGATGTCTGCACGTCGTCCCTTCCCGGTGCCCGCCGCCATGGCCGACCCGGCCGTGGTGCTTTCGGCATGGTGTGAGCACGTGCAACATAACGCACTGGTTAACGTAGCGCTCTTGCGTGAGTGTGGCCCCGGTTACGTCAAATGCCCAGGCCCCAGGGGAATTTTGGCGCTACCTTGCTCCTTTCCTTCCGGCTTTTCTGTTGTGTCGAAGGTTTACTGGCCACGGCTCGCCGGATCAACCCGTGCGAACCGCAGTAGATCGGTCATCCGGAAATTGCCAGGCGTTTGAGTCGGCAAAGTCGGCCGGAACTGTGGATTCGCCGCGAGATAAGCCGTTGGGTCGAGTTGCATGACGCCGATGAAGACCTCACCGACGATCCGGCCGCCGACCGGCCCGAGGGTACGGCCTCCGGCCAGCCGTTCGGCCTCTGCCAGGACGTAGTACCAGAGCGGGGTCTGGTTCTCCAGCGCTACGCCGTAGTTCGCGAGTTCTTGCAAGTGCAGCATGGGCTGGCCCATCGCCTGCGCGATCCGCTGCCCGGCCGGAATGCTCCAGGTCAGCTGACGAAGCAGGTTCCGCTGTGCCAGCGACACCGGAGGATCCTGGCTGGGAATCGCCTGCAAGGGCAGGCGGAACAGCGGAGTGGAGATGTTGGTGTCGATGAGCTTGTTGCGCCGAAGTTCCCCGTCACCGAAGTCGAAGAACGTCTGCCATCCCACGAAGCGCCGGGGCGCACGGGCACCACCGCGCAGGTCGGACGGGTCGGCCTCGAAGTCCCCGGCCGGATCGAAGATGAAGCCGAAGAAGGCCGGTGCACCGGTGGCAGGATCGCCGCCGGGGTCTCCTCGCAGGTTGAGCCGGTACGACGGCCGCACCATGCTGTGCCCGAACCGGTACGCGGCCCCTTGGAACTCCACGGGAATGAACGCGGGTCCGGGTTCGGGGCGGTACCAACGTCTGCCGTTGGTGAGGATGTCGTTGACCATCGGCTGGCCGATGAACAGCGGCAGGAACTCGTGCAGGATCATCCATTGGTAGTGCCAACGGACCGTTCGTTGCGCGGTTGCGAACAGCTGGTTCTCGGGAGTTCCCTGGCTCCGCAACAGGTCGACGACCCGGTTGTGGAACAGAATGAGCGCACAGTGCAAACCGGCGATCATGGTGTTCTCGTCGTTCCGCGGATCGGCGATGATCGCGGTGCCGTTGGACTGCCGGGGTAGGTCCTCGAACAGTCCACCAGACTCGATCCGCAGCTTGATCCGGTCCGGATCATAGAGGTTCGGGCTGGCGGTCGGCCCGCCGCCGTAGACCGAATCGAGGTCGAACGCGGGTGTCCGGCTGTTCGGCGAGCTCTCCGGCACGGTCGGCACGCCGAGCGGCGACGTCGTGTCGAAGGTCAGATCGTGGTCGAGGAACTGGCCCACGAACGTCGTCCCGGCCGTGTGTGTCGTGTTGTCGGGATTGTTGAGGCTGAGGTTGGGATCGGCGATCAGCTGAACTGGACCGGCGCCCAGGTTGTCCTGGGCGTCCAACAGCCCGCCCGGCCTTCCCATGTCCATCAGTGCGGCGCGGTTACGGTCGTTGGCCTCCACGAAGGACGGCAGGTCGGGGAACATGCGGCCGAACCGGTCCGACGGTGTCGCCTGAACGACGATCCGTTCCTGAGCGGGTGCGGCAAGCGCTGTACCTGGCCCGAGCGCGGCAGCGCCTGCTGCTCCGGTGCCTAGTCCGCTGAGGAAACGCCGGCGACTGAAACCGCTTGCCCGCCGTTTGGATTCGTTCCAGGTTCTTTTTGTCATAGCCGGGATCATCAGCCCGGCCAGGCTGCCTACCCAGCACCCCAAGGGGGTCTCGTTACCTCCTTGGGGGTCTTGGGTTGGTTCGGCAGGGAAACTATTCGAATAGTGCGGGAAGGGGTTTCGACCACACATCCCGAAGTTCGGCCAGCGAGATCTCGAAATGCCCCTCGATCTCCAGAGCATCCCGATCGGTCGTCGTGCCGATCGCCGTCACGGTGACTCCGTGCCGCTCGGCCAGCGCGCGCAGGCCGGCGGCCTCCTGCTCGCCGCGGACGGCCACGACAGCGCGGGCCGCGGACTCGCTGAACAGAGCCGTGAACGCGTCGCCCTCCGGCAGCGTCACCTGGGCGCCGACTCCACGCCGCAGGCAGGCCTCCACGAGCGCCTGCGCCAGCCCGCCGTCCGACAGGTCGTGCGCGGCTTCCAGCAGGTCACCGGCACCGGCCTCGATCAGCACCTCGGCCAGGGCGCGCTCGGCGGCGAGGTCGACCGCCGGTGGGAGGCCGCCCAGGTGGCCGTGGACGACGTGCGCCCACTCCGAGCCGCCGAACTCCTCGCGGGTCTCGCCCAGCAGGAAGACCTGCGCGCCCGGCTTGCTCCAGCCGGAGGGGGTGCGCTTGCGTACGTCGTCGATCACGCCGAGCACCCCGACGACCGGCGTCGGGAGGATCGCGGTGTCGCCGGTCTGGTTGTAGAGGCTGACGTTGCCGCCGGTGACCGGCAGGCCCAGCTCGCGGCAGGCGTCGGCCAGGCCGTCGACGGCCTGAGCGAACTGCCACATCACCGCGGGGTCCTCGGGCGAGCCGAAGTTGAGGCAGTCGGTGACGGCCAGCGGCCGGGCGCCCGACGCGGCGACGTTGCGGTAGGACTCGACGAGCGCGAGCTGCGCGCCGGCGTAGGGGTCGAGCTTGGCGAAGCGGCCGTTGCAGTCGGTCGCCAGCGCGACGCCGAGGCCGGTCTCGTCGTCGACCCGGATCACGCCGCTGTCGTCGGGCTGGGCCAGCACGGTGTTGCCGAGTACGTAGCGGTCGTACTGGTCGGTGACCCAGGAACGGTCGCAGAGGTTGGCCGAGCCGGCGAGCTGGAGGATCGTCGCGCGGAGCTCGTCGCTTGTGCCGGGGCGGTCCAGCTTGTCGGTGGTGTCGGCCTGCAGCGTGTCCTGCCAGCCGGGCCGGGCGTACGGGCGCTCGTAGACCGGGCCGTCGTGCGCGACCGTCCGCGGCGGCACGTCGACGACGATCTCGCCGTGCCACTCGACCGTGAGCCGCTTGGTGTCGTCGACCTCGCCGAGGACGGTCGCGGGGATGTCCCACTTGCGGCAGATCTCGAGGAAACGCTCGACGTTGGCCGGCTCGACGACCGCCATCATGCGTTCCTGCGACTCGCTCATCAGAATCTCTTCGGGTGCGAGCGAGGAGTCGCGCAGCGGCACCCGGTCGAGCCAGACGCGCATGCCACCCTCGCCGGCGCTCGCCAGCTCGGACGTGGCGCAGGACAGGCCGGCGCCGCCGAGGTCCTGGATGCCGACGACGATGTCTTCCTTGAAGAGCTCGAGCGTGCACTCGATGAGCAGCTTCTCCATGAACGGGTCGCCGACCTGGACGGCGGGACGCTTGGTGGGGCCACCTTCGTTGAACGTCTCGCTCGCCAGCACCGACACGCCGCCGATGCCGTCGCCGCCGGTCTTGGCGCCGTACAGGATGACCTGGTTGCCGACGCCGGACGCCTTGGCGAGATGGAGGTCCTCGTGCCGCAGGACGCCGAGGCAGAGCGCGTTGACCAGGGGGTTGCCGGCGTATGTCTCGTCGAAGACGACCTCGCCGCCGATGTTGGGGAGGCCGAGACAGTTGCCGTACCCGCCGACGCCGGCGACCACGCCGGGCAGCACGCGGTGGGTGTCCTGGGCGTCTGCCGTGCCGAATCTCAGGGAGTCCATGACCGCGACCGGGCGGGCGCCCATCGCGAGGATGTCGCGCACGATGCCGCCGACGCCGGTGGCCGCGCCCTGGTACGGCTCGACGTAGCTCGGGTGGTTGTGGCTCTCGACCTTGAACGTGACGGCGTAGCCCTGGCCGATGTCGATCACGCCGGCGTTCTCGCCGATGCCGGCGAGCAGCTTGCCCCTGGCCGTCTCGTCGGGGAGCTGGCCGAACTTGCGCAGGTGGACCTTGGAGCTCTTGTAGGAGCAGTGCTCGCTCCACATCACGGAGTACATCGCGAGCTCGCAGCTGGTGGGGCGGCGGCCGAGGATGTCGCGGATGCGGGTGTATTCGTCGTCCTTCAGCCCAAGCTCCGCGTATGGCTGCTCGACGTCCGGGGTCTGTTCGGCAATCTTTACGGTGTCGACGGTCACCGGGCTGTTCTCCATGCTGGACGAGAGGGCGCTGAGCGATGCCAACGGTACCTGGCCGCTGCGGGTGGGTCGTCGTCAACCGGGGGAAGCTGTGGGCGTGAACCGGAAGCGGACTGTCCGGAATGGCGCTTAGGCTCTGCTGACATGGACCAGGAGTTCACCGCCGAGATCATCGAATGGCGCGGTCCGGCGCCGTACTACTTCGTGCCCGTGCCGGCTGAGGCCGGTGCGGCGTTGCGGGAGACGGCGCTGTCGGCCAGCTACGGCTGGGGGATGCTGCCGATCCGGGCCCGGATCGGTCGTACGGAGTGGAAGACGTCGCTGTGGCCGAAGGACGGTGGGTACCTCCTGCCACTGAAGGACGGGGTGCGCAAGCCTGCCGGGCTGGAGGCCGGCGATGCGGTGGACGTACAGCTGACCTTCGAGGCGCCGGCGCGGAAGGCTGCTCCTGCCGCTGCTGCTGGCAAGAAGCGGCCGGCGGCGAAGCGGGCGCCGCGGGTGGTGGGCTCGCGGGAGCCGGTGACGGACGAGCAACTCCGGATCGTGCCGGCCAACCAGGCGTCGTGGGCGGACCTGCAGGCGATCTTCGGTGCCGGGGATCCGGGGAGGTGCTGGTGCCAGCGGTTTCGGATGCTGCCGAAGGAGTCGTGGGCGTCGGAAGGGCCGGAGGAGCTGGCCGCCCGGTTGCGCGACCAGACGGCCTGCGGATCGCGCCAGGCGAAGGCGACCAGCGGACTGGTGGCCTACCTCGACGGCGAGCCGGTCGGCTGGTGCGCGGTGGCGCCTCGGGCGGATCACGCCCGGCTGCTGCGGGACTACCGCATACCGTGGCTGGGCCGCAACGAAGACCGCACCGACCCGACGGTGTGGGCCGTGACCTGCTTCGTCACACGGGCGGGCTACCGGCGCCGCGGCATCTCGGCGGCCCTGGCCCGCGCCGCGGTGCCGTTCGCCCGCGCCCGCGGCGCGGGCGCCCTCGAGGCCTACCCCGACTTCGTCGACGGTGGCTCGGTCGGCACGCCGGGCACGTTCGCCGCCGCGGGCCTCGCCGAGGTCAGCCGCCCCGGCAACCGCCGCGCCGTCATGCGCATCGACTTCTGAGAGATCGTTGACCTGGAAAGGGCCTCGCCGAAGACCTTCGGCCCAGAAGCGCTGACTGACGCGTCAGGCCGTCCGGATCGGCACGGTCTGGCCGTCCGGGTCGGTCACGAGGAGCTCGGTGTCCGATCTCGCCACCACCGGGTGGCCGGCGGCTTCGAGGCGGGCTGCCAGGTCGGTCAGTGGCTCGCGGGTCCGGAACGCCAACCGTTGCGACTGCTCCCCCTCCGCCGCATTCTCCGCGGACAACGCCACCAGCCCGCCACCGCTGCCTCGCCAGATCCGTTCCGAGTCCGCACCGGAAGGCAGCCGCGTGCAGCCCGCCGCCTCCAGGAGCCGGTCGATCGGCCCGGTCGGTGCGCCCGTCACCACCGCCACTGCCGTGATCCCGTGCCGCGGCTCGGGCTCGTGGACCTCAGAGCCGTAGAAGTCGGTCGGCTGATCGTCGAAGCCGAGCTCCGCTCCGCCGCCGCGGGCGGTCAGTACGCGGCCCCAGGCCTCGTCCTCGATCGTGACGTCGCCGACGCCGGCCTCAGCGAACCGCACCGCCAGTCCGTCGAGGTCGGAGGCCTCGAACCACAAGCCGGTCTCACCTGCCCGGCCGCCCGCGGCACTGACCGCGACGTCGTGCAGCGCGACCTGCCCCGACTCGCCGACCAGGGTGGCCCAGAGATCCGCCTTGGTCGCCCTCGCCGAGAAGCCGAGCAGCGCCAGGAACTCCCGCATCCGTGCCAACGAGGCGGTGAACCGCAGCGGGCGGACCTCCACCTCAACCGTGCCAACGTTCGCGCCACTCATCCGGCTGCCTCTCCGTGTCGTTCCAGGTATTCCGTCAGCGCCTGCTCCACCAGGTGGCCCAGGCTCGCGCCGTCGTCGATGGCCTTGTGCTTCACCCGCCGGATCAACGCCGACGGCAGCGTGACGTTCATCTGCGCCTTGGCTGCACTCTCGCCCATGACCAAGAATGCTAGCAATCTACGTCCGAGGAAGGCAAGACCCAGGCTTGCGCCATCCACAACCGGTCACCGCCATAAGATCGCCAAGCGGGACAAAGAGAAGGGGCCATGACAAGCGCGCGACGGCACAGGCTGGCAAGGCGGGAGGCCGCCACCGGCTACCTCCTGCTCACCCCCAGCCTGGTCGGCGTCAGCCTGTTCCTGGTGTTCCCCGTGTTCGTCGTGCTCGGGCTCAGCCTGCAGAAGTGGAACCTCATCACGCCGGCCACGTTCGCCGGTCTCGACAACTTTCGCGCGATCTTCACCGACCCGGCTGTCGGCAACTCGTTCCTGGTCACGAGCCTGTTCGTGCTGCTCGTGATCCCCCTGCAGACAGCGCTCGGCCTCGCCACCGCACTACTCCTCAACCGGAGCCTCCCCGGCTCGAACGTCCTCCGCGTCATCTACGTCATCCCATGGATCAGCGCCCCGCTCGCCCTCGGCGTGGTCTGGAAGTGGATCTTCGACCCGTCCGACGGCGCGCTCAACGCGCTGATCGGTCAGCGCGTCGAGTGGCTCACCAGCCCTGCCCTCGCGCTCCCGGCAGTCGCCGCCGTGACGGTGTGGAGCCAGGTCGGGTACGTCACGCTGTTCTTCCTCGCCGGCCTCAACGCGATCCCCGGCCAGATCTACGAGGCCGCCCGCATCGACGGCGCCGGCGGCTGGCAGACGTTCAGCCGGATCACGTTGCCGCTGCTACGCCCGACGACGTTCTTCGTGCTGGTCACCGGCATCATCTCGAGCTTCCAGGTGTTCGACACGGTCTACGCCATGACCGGCGGTGGCCCGGCCGGCAAGACCGACGTGATCGCGTCCCGGATCTACTTCGAGGCGTTCGAGGCGCTACGCCTGGGCCGCGCCGCCGCGATCGCGCTCGTGCTGTTCGTACTGCTGGTCGCCGTCACCATCGCGCAGCAGCTGTACTTCCGCCGCCGGATCACCTACGACCTCTCATGAGCCGCCGATGACGACGAGACGACTCGTGGCGAACGTGCTGACGTACGCCGTCCTGCTGGGCGGCGCGGCACTCACTCTCGGCCCGTACCTGCTGAGCCTGCTGACGTCGCTGAAGACCTCGGCGCAGTTCGCACAGCAGCCCGCACTGACGTTCCCGAGCCCGTTCACGCTCGACAACTACGCCAGCCTGTTCGGCGACCGCTACGACTTCATCGCGCCCATCGCCGTCACGTTGCAGATGGTGCTGGTGATCCTGGTCGGCCAGCTCGGCTGCTCGGTGCTCGCGGCGTACGCGTTCGCCCGCGTGCGCTTCCCCGGCCGCGACGCACTGTTCTGGGTCTACCTGTCCACGTTGATGGTTCCGCAGATCGTGACGCTGATCCCGCTGTACGCGATGTTGACGACCGCCGGCCTGAAGAACACGTTCTGGGGGCTGGTGCTGCCGCTCGTGTTCGGCTCGCCGTACGCCATCTTCCTGCTACGGGAGTACTTCCGCGGCATCCCCGAGGACCTGCTGAGCGCCGCGAGACTCGACGGCGCCGGCACGCTGCGGGTGATCTGGCACGTCGTGATCCCGATGAGCCGGCCGATCCTCGCGACGCTGGCGATCATCACGGTGGTGACGCACTGGAACAGTTTCCTGTGGCCGCTGATGATCGCGAGCCGCAAGGAATGGTGGGTGATGACGGTCGCGACAGCGAACCTGCAGACGCAGTACAACGGCAACTGGACGCTGGTGATGGCCGCCACCACGATCGCGATGGCGCCACTCGTGCTTGTTTTCCTGGTCTTCCAGCGGCACATCGTTCGTTCGATCTCGCTGACCGGCTTGAGGTAGAGAAGGGAACCAGAGGAATGCGCTTCAGGAGAAGACAGTTCACGGCGGCCGCCGTCATGTCCGCGGCAGTGTTGGCGCTGGCCGGGGCGGCCTGCTCGCCCGCCGCCAACGACGACGACAGCTCCGGCGGCAACGGCCCGTCCGGCAAGACGAAGGTCACGTTCCGACTGTGGGACGAGCAGGTGGCCAAGGCGTACGAGAAGTCGTTCGCGGAGTTCGAGAAGACCCACAAGAACATCGACGTGTCGGTCGAGCTGATCCCGTGGGCCGACTACTGGACGCGGCTGCCCAACGACGTGGCGAGCGGCGACATGGCCGACATCTTCTGGACCAACACCGCGAACTTCGCGACGTACGCCGACAACGGCGATCTGGTCGACGTCGACGCCAAGCTCGGGGCGTCCGCGAAGTCGAAGTGGAAGCAGTCGGTCGTCGACATCTACACACGCGACGGCAAGCTGTGGGGCGTACCCCAGCTGTGGGACTCGATCGCCCTGTTCTACAACAAGAATCTGGTCGCGGCGGCGGGCGTCGACCCCACCTCGCTGAAGTGGTCGCCGGCGGGCGGCGCGGCCGACACGTTCCTGCCGGCGGCACAGAAGCTGACGCTCGACCAGGCCGGGAAGTCGGCCGGGCAGCCGGGCTTCGACGCCAAGCAGGTCAAGCAGTGGGGCTTCAACTCCGCGCTCGACTCGCAGGCGATCTACCTGGACTTCGTTGGCTCCAACGGCGGAGTCTGGCAGCAGGGCGACACGTTCGCCTTGCGGTCGCCGCAGACCGTGGCAGGCGTGCAGTACGCCGTCGACCTGATCAACAAGCAGCACGTCTCACCGTCGGCGGCCGACACCAACCAGAACGGCGAGAAGACGCGCGACCTGTTCGTCCAGGGCAAGCTCGCGATGTACCAGTCGGGACCGTACCGCCTGAAGGACATCCAGGAGAACGCGAAGTTCGACTGGGCGATCGCGCCGATGCTCGAGGGACCGGCGGGCCGCGTGTCGGCGGTGCACGGTGTGGCGGCGGTCGGGTACGCGAAGACCAAGCACCTGGACGCCACGGTCGAGGTCATGAAGTGGCTCGGCTCGGCCGAGGGCCAGAAGGCGATCGCCGAGGGCGGGTACGCCTTCCCGGGCGTAACGGCTGCTGAGCAGTCGTTCCTCGACTACTGGGCCGACCAGAAGGTCGACGTCACCCCGTTCGTGACGGCTAGCGAGGGCAAGACGATCCCGGCCCAGGCAGGCCCGAACATCCAGGCCGGCCTGACCGCGATGACGCCGGTGCTGGAGGAGATCTTCCTCGGCCGCAAGCCGGTGCAGGCGGGCCTGGCCGAGGCGGAGAAGGCCGCCAACGACGCGGTGACCGGCTGAGGCGGAAAGGCCCGCGCCAACGCCGGTCGTGATCTCGAGGTCGGAGTCGGGGGCGGCGGCGGGCCAGAAGAGGCAGGCGGAGCCTGCCTACAAGTGCCTGCCATGGGTGGCAGAGGCTCCGAAGTCAAGATGCTGTCTCACGCCGGCATCCGAGCCAGAGCCGACGAAGAGCGAAGCCTGAAAAGGAATCGCTCGCCGGCGTGAGACAGCGTCTTGACTTTGGAGGGGCCACCCAAACACAATCCGCCGCCGCCCCCGGCTTCGGCCTCGAGATCACGACCCGCCCAGGCCACTGCGGCATCAGCGAGACCCCCGCCACAAGCCCTCATCGGAAACCTAGCCAGCGACGAGGGCCTTCAGCACTGACGTGAAGAACGGCAGACCATCTGACGTCGGACCAACGAGGTCCTCGACCGCATGCTCCGGATGTGGCATCAGCCCGACCACGTTCCCCCGCGAGTTGCGAATCCCGGCGATATCCCGGTACGACCCGTTCGGGTTGCCGTCGACGTACCGCACGACGACCTGCCCCTCACCCTCCAGCCGGTCCAGCGTCGGCTCGTCGGCGACGAAGCCGCCTTCGCCGTTCTTGATCGGGATCACGATCTCCTGGCCGACTTCGTAGCCCGACGTCCACGGCGTCGAGGCGTCCTCCACCCGAAGCCGCTGGTCATGGCACACGAACTTGCGCCGGTCGTTGCGCACCAGCGCGCCCGGCAGCAGGTGCGACTCGCACAGGACCTGGAACCCGTTGCAGATCCCGAGCACCGGCAGGCCGCCGTTGGCCGCGGCGATCACCTCGGACATGATCGGCGCGAACCGCGCGATCGCGCCGCAGCGGAGATAGTCGCCGTAGGAGAAGCCTCCCGGCAGCACCACCGCGTCGACCCCGTCGAGCGACTCCGACGCGTGCCACAACGCCACCGGCTCGCCGCCGGCAAGGCGTACGGCCCGGCGCGCGTCGCCGTCGTCGAGGGAGCCAGGGAACGTGACGACACCGACTCGCGCGCTCATCCGACGCGTACCTCGAAGTCCTCGATCACGGTGTTGGCGAGCAGCGTCTCCGCCGCCCGGCGCAGTTCGGCGAGGCGCTCTTCGGTGAGCTCACCCTCGACCTCGATCTCGAACCGCTTGCCTTGCCGTACGCCCGCGATGCCATCGAATCCGAGCCGGCCCAGCGCGCCGTAAACGGCCTGGCCTTGCGGATCGAGGATCGCCGGCTTGGGCATGACGTCCACAACGACGCGGGCCACCTTCACGCTCCTTAGCTGACGCTCTTGCCGAAGCTTTGCCGTCGCCCAGCCTAATCGAGGCCTGCACGCGCCCCTTTAACCGGCGACTGGCGGGAAGTTCCTCACTCACCGGATTTGTCCGGCAAAGGGGGTAGCGGAATGCAAAAGAACCCGCTAAGTTCAGGGCGCCGGGGTCACGCAGCCGCATCGTACGACTACAGAAAGTTGCTATCGGCTGGGGGCCACCAACCCGATGTCCATTAAGTCCACTATACGTACCGATCCCGAACTCATTGAGGCCGCGCGCCGAGGCGACGCGACCGCCTATGACGAGCTGTTCCGGCGCCACGAGTCCGCCGCGCGCAGATTGGCGCGCCTCATCTCCAAGCACCGGACCGATGCCGAGGACCTTGTCCTGCGGGCTTATACGGAAGTCCTCGACGCGTTGCGTTCGGGGGACGGGCCGCATACCGCCTTCCGTACCCACTTGTTGTTGACCGTTCTCGGCACACCGGACGACGTCGCGCCACCCGTGCTCGACGGCGATGTCGATGCCGAGACCTATGCCGCATCGATCACCGCGTACGCCTATGACGCCATGCCGGAAGACTGGCAGGTCGTGCTGTGGCACCGCGATGTCGAAGGTGAGCCGTCCGAGCAGATCGGGAGGTTGCTCGGGCTCTCCGTCGACGATGTGGAGGCGTTGGGCGAGCGCGCCCGCGCCGCCTTGCAGCACTACACCGCCAGGCGCAACCTGGCCGACGTACAGCCGAAGCGGTGCCGGACCACCGTCGACCGGCTGCCGGCCTATGGCGCCGGGCGACTGGAGGAAGAAGAGGCGCTGCGGGTCGAGGAGCACCTCGACCGGTGTGACCGCTGCCATCTGCTCTACACCCGGCTGACGACGATCGACGACCGGCTCGGGCTGATCCTGGCCACGGCGGTGCTCGGTGGTTACGCGTCCGGGTACGTCCGTGCGGTCGAGGTCTCCACGGCTCGAGTGCCGGTCTATGTGAAGACGCGCCAGATCGTCGGCGCGACCGGACGCGGGCTCGCGATCGCGGCGGTCGGTGCGGCCGCGGCGGTGGCTGTGGCGGCCTGGGGAATGTTGTCGTACGTCGGCAACGGCGGGCACGCGACGTTCGACGGGCTGCCGCAGGGCGCGCTGTCGTTCTATCCGGGGCTGCCGAACAACGGCTTGCTCGAACGTTCCGGGGCGAAGCCGGAAACCCAGCAGGCGGCCGACCTGACGCCGTACCTCACGAGGACGCAGACCTCGCGGGGCCGCAACCGCTACGCCGCGAGCTGGCCGACGCCGCCGTTCCTGCCGGTCGTGACCAAACCCGACGGCACTCCGGTCGATCAGGGCTACCCGCGACAGCCGCAGTCGTTCCCGATTCCGACGCAGATGCCGGGCCCGGACGACTCGACCGACCCGGGCAATCCTGGCCCCGGCAATCCTGGCCCTGGCCCGGACGACCCCGGACCGCCCGACCCGGATCCGACCGAAACGCCGACGCCGACCCCCACGCCGACGCCGACGGACACCCCGACAGAGACGCCCACCGAGACGCCAACGCAGACACCAACGGAGACGCCCACGTCAACAGTGACCCCGACCGACGATCCGACGAAGACCCCCACGCAGACGCCGACCGACACGCCTGACCCGACTCCGACCGAGACGGCGACGCCGACGGACACCGCGACTCCCACCGAAACCGCGACTCCGACCGACACCGCCACGCCAACCGACACGGCGACGCCGACCGAAACGGCCACCCCGCCGGATACGGCGACGCCGACGGACGACCCGCACGGGCCGCATGGGCCTCGAGGGCCGGGCGACCCGCATGAAAAGTACGGCGCGGGACCGGGCATGCAGCCGGCCTGGACCACTCAGAGCTGGCGGATGGAGGACGGCCTCGGCCAGGAGAACTCCTTCCTCTTCGGGCCGATGTGGACCTTCGGGCCCTACAACTACTGGTAGGTCCCTCCTCCGGTCGCGCCGGGCGTCGTCTGCGTCAGCCCGGCGTGGCCCGGCCGTCGCGTGGGCCGAACGCGTTCAGGGCATCGGCGTCAGTTGCCTTCGCCCGTACGAAATAGTCGGCCCACGCGGCGGCGTCCGGCAGGTCGCTGTCCGGGTCGGCGTATCCACTTTCGGCGGCGATCCGGGCGCAGGCCGCGTCGTAGTCGAACTCCGTCACCCGAAGCTCGATTCCCTTTCCCAGCAGGGCCCAGTGGGCACCCGCTCGTCCGTACGGCATGCCGACGCTGCCCGGATTCACCACCAGCCGGCCGTACGCGAGCCGGATGAACGGCATGTGCGTGTGGCCGCACACGACCGTTCGTACGGCCGGATCGAGGCCGGCGAAGACTTCCTCCCAGCGCTCGAGCCGGGAGTCGACGAGGACGACCTCCTCGTCGTCGGTGGGAATCGCGTGGCAGAACAGCACTTTTCCGACTCCGTCCACGTCGAGCGTGAGCGTCAGCGGCAGGCTGTCGAGGCGTTCGAGCTGGTCCTGACGCAGCTGCGTGGCCGCCCAGCTCGCGATCGCGTCCGGGATCGACGGCTCGCCGCCCCGGCTGATCTCGACCAGCTCGCGGTCGGCGTTACCGCGTACCCAGATCGCCCGATCCCCCAATCCTGCCAGCAGATCCAGCGTCTCGACCGGCATCGGCCCGGCGGCGAGGTCGCCGGTCAGCACGATGCGCTCGGCCGTCCGCACGTCGGGCTCGGCGAGCACGGCCTCCAGCGCCGGGAGCACCGCGTGGATGTCGGAGAGTACGGCGATCGTCATCGGCTCACTTCTTTCTGCCACGCTTCATGACTGGCTTTGAGCCGCTCCACTATCTCAGGATGGACGGTCGACAGGTCGTTCGTTTCGCCGATGTCGTCTCGGAGGTTGGTGAGCGTGAACCCGACGCCGATGTCGGTGTGCTCGGTCCTTCTCAGCGCGTCGGCGTTGGGGCCGGCTTCGGCGTAGCGGAGCTTCCAGTCGCCGTCGCGTACGGCCCACTGGAAGCCGCAGTCCCAGTGCATCGTCTGGCGGATGGGTGCGTGCTCGTCGCCGCTGAGCGCGCGGGTGTGGTCGATGCCGTCGGAGTGCGCCCACTGTTCCTGGTCGGCGCCGGCGGCTGAGAGCAGCGTGGGATAGAGGTCGAGCGTGCTGATGACACCGTCGTAGGTCCGGCCGCCGCTGATGCTCCCGTTCGGCCACCGGATGAGGTAGGGGACGCGGATGCCGCCCTCGAACAGGGTGTACTTCGTACCTGCCAACGGCGTGTTGACACCGAAGTTGCAGGTGGAGCCGCCGTTGTCGGTGCTGTAGACGACGATGGTGTCGTCGGCGAGGCCGCGCCGGTCGAGCTCGTCGAGCAGCTTGCCGATCTGGGCGTCCATCAGCTCCAGCTGCGCGAGGTAGTACGCGCGTCCGTCTGGGAGGTTCGGCGAGATCGCGCCGTCGTACCAGTCGACGTACTCCGACGTCTTCGGATCCCAGTCGCCGTACTTCTCCAGCCCGCGCTTGTCGAGCTCCTCGTCGGGGAGCTGGAAGCAGAAGTTGTGCACCGCGTTGAACGCGACCATCAGGAAGAACGGCTCTTCTTCGTGGCTCGCGACGAACTCGCGTGCACGCCGGCCGAGCTCGTCGGTGAGGAAGCCTTCGAGGTCGACCTCGTTGTCGCCTTCGAGCATCGGCTGGACGGCCATCTTCCACTGCGCCTCTTCGCCGTACTCCTCCACCGCCTGCTTGGAGTGCCGCAGATAGTTGAGCCGCCCCATCTGCTTGCCGGCCAGCCCGTAGTACGTCTCGCCGAACCCGTGGTGCGGCGGACAAGCCCGATCGCCGATGTCCTCCTTGCCGTAGTGCACCTTGCCGAAATAGCCGGTTTTGTAGCCCAGCTGCTCGAACCGCTCCGCGATCGTGGGCGTGTGCGGCGGCGGAAAGCTGGAGCTGTCGAACCACTTGGCACCCCACCTCGCCTGATACTGCCCAGAGATGATCCCGGCGCGCGACGGACTGCAGATCGGCGCCGTGACATAGCCGTTGGTGCAGGAGACGCCTTCGGCGGCAAGCCGGTCGAGACTGGGCGTACTGACGGCGGGGTCGATCCCGAGAGCACTCCGGTCGGCGTACCCGTGATCGTCGGACAGGATGAACAGGACATTCGGACGTCGAGCCATCTGTCCATCCTGCCCGGAGTGGCGAGTGCGGTCCGGTTGTGGCCACGCTGTGCGTATGGAGGGTCCGTTCGCTCGGCCTCGAAGCTCGTGAGGAGCTCAATCGGATCGAGGATCTGCGTGATCTGCGAAGCCAAGCCGTGTGCTCAGGGTTGGACGTCGATCAACTGTTGGTGGGGTTCGCGGGCGCGGAGGTGGGTCAGGGCCGGGCGGGCAGCGAGGCCGAGGGCCAGGCCGACGATCGCCGCGGGGAGGAGCCACCAGCCGGACAGACCACCGCTGCCCACATTGGCCGGGGACTGGGCGGCTACCGGCGCCGCCGATGGCTCGACCGACGCTGTCGGCTGGGGCTTTGCCACAGCTTTGCCGACCAGGCCCAGCTCGGTCACCAGGGCGCGCACAACCGCCGGATCCTGAGCCTTGTGCCAGATGCCCGGCTTGTCCCAGTCGACGGTTTCCGTCAGGGAGCCCTGGGTCTCGATCCACGTCGTGCCGTTGTAGTCGAGGACGATGCGGTCCACTCGCCACACCGACACGTCGTGGACCAGCCAGGTTACGTTGATCTGCGACGTGCCCGGGTTGGAGTGCCACGACGGGCCGCCCCGCTCAGCGACGGGGTTCTCCCCCAGGGCCGAGAGCAGCTGGCCGTACGCCGGCTCGGAGGTGTAGAGCGACGCCGTCCGGCCGTTACCCGGTGAGACCAGCAGGACACTCGTCGGCCCACCGGCGAAAGCAGGCCCGCTCGCCAACAGAAGCAGAACCAGGCACCCCACGAGCGCCCCGATCGTTTGAACATAACGCTTCCTCATGGTGCCGGTACACCGCACGTCACGGTTCGGTTCCACCGCCTGGCCGGTGCCTGGCGGGCCTTTGGAAAGCCGTGTCAGACTCGTGAGAGGAAGGGCTACGGACCGGAGCGATGAACGACAACAGACCCGAACGCAGGCCCGAGATGCGGGCAGCCGACTCAGACCGCGACCAGATCGCTGAGCGGCTGGGCGACGCGCTCGCAGAAGGCCGGCTCGACATGGGTGAATACGACGCCCGGCTCGCGCAGGCGATGGGCGCCAAGACGCTCGGCGAGCTCGAACGCATCGTCGACGACCTGCCGCTGTCGAAGGCGCAGGTCGAGCAGGAGCAGCGGGCCGCGGAGGAACGCCGCCGTGATGCCGCCCGGAAGGCGATGCTCGACCGCTGGCGCGGCTGGATCGGCATCGCGGTGCTGCTCAACGTGATCTGGCTGTTCACTGTCATCAGCAGCCAGCACTTCGCCTTCTACTGGCCTGCGTTCCCGCTCGGCATCATGGCCGCGATCAACCTCGCCCACGGTCTCGGCGGCGACGGCCGCGACCGCAACCGGCGCCGCTACCGCTAACGGCGCTCCAGCTTCCAGATCTCCGGCGCGAGCTCGTTCCGCGTCCACTGCGCCACGTTCGTACCCGGGTTGAGCGATCCGCCCGCGTTGTCCAGGTAGAGCCCACTGTTCCGGTTCTTCAGGTAGTAGTAGCCGCGGCCGGCGTTCTCCGGCACCCAGTCCTGCGAGGCCGCCCCGGTGCACGTCTCCTGCTGTACGTTCGCACCCGGCGCGGTCGACCCGCCCGCCACACCGACGCAGAGGCCGTTGCCGGCGTTCTTCAGCTGGTACACCCCGCCACCACGCGAGGTGAACACGAAGTTCTGCGGCCACAGGTCGTTGCACGTCCACTGCTGGACGTTCCCGCCAGGCTGCGACGACCCGCCGGCGACGTCGAGGCAGTGGCCGCTCATCGTGTTGCGCAGGCGGTACGTACCGTCGCTCACGCCCGCCGCGTCCCCGCTGCCCTCCGCCGGCCCGGTCGCGAAGTACGCCTTGCAGCGATTGTCGGCCGGGTCGTAGTCGGTGGCGATCTCGAGTACGGAGTTGCCGTCGGTCGACGGGAGCAGGCTGGAGCTGTAGTTGGGGCACACGTTGTCGCGCGCGCCTGGCACCGACACCGGCGACGATGCCTCGAACCAGTTGCCGTTGCCGTTCTCGGTGTTGACGAACATCGTCGCGCCGTTGCCGGCGGCGACCGACCCGTTGGCGTTCGTCAGCACCTGCCCGATCAGCAGCAGGCGACCGTTCGGCGTGCCGTTGGGCACCCAGGCGAGGTTCGGCGTGTGCGTGAAGTACTTGCCGTCCAGCGTGGTCAGCCGCGCGCCCAGGTTGGTGACGCTGCCCCAGTTCCAGCCGTCGGCGGACGTACGGAAGCGCAGCTCGCAGTGGTACTGCCCGGCGAGCCCGCAGATCTCGTACACCATGTAGTACGTGCCGTTCGGCAGCTTCTCCACGACCGGCATGCCCGGCCGGTGCCCGCTGGTCGTGCTCGCGACGGTCTGCGACTTCGCGCTCCAGTTGACGCCGTCCGTCGAGACCGTGCGGGAGAGGATCTGGCTGCGCGCCGGCTGTTCGGTCTCGTCGGCGAAGTGACAGACCAACCGGCCGGCAGCGTCGACCGACAGCTCCGGCTCCCAGAGGCCGAGGCCGTTGGGAGTGGCGTAGCAGGACGAAACGTACGACCACGTACGGCCGATGTCGTTGCTCTTCCAGATCCGCAGCTGCGACTGGTTTGCCTGCCGGCCCATCGAGCCGGCCCACAGCAACGTGCCGGCGGGCATCGAGCCGATCTGCTGCGGCAGCTCGAAGAGGCTCTCGCAGCAGCCGCCACGTCCCGCGGCACCCCAGGGATCCTCGACGCGGCCGACCTGCTGGAAGGAGGCGCCGTTGTTCGTACTCTCGAAGATCACGCCGTCCGCACCACGCGCCGTGTCGCTGGCGACGTTGGCGACGATCCGCCCGTTCGCGGCGCCGCTGTGCTGCAGCCGGATCGAACGCGGATAGAACGACACGTCGTTCATCAGCTTGGTGCCAGTTGCCGCGGACGCCGTTCCGGGCAGCGTCGCGGCGAACAGTCCGATCAGGCAGATCGCGAGGAGGAATCGGCTCACGCGCATGTTTTCAACGTTAGAAGCGGCCCGAATCCGCGTCAACGGGTGGCGAACCGGTTGCAGCTAGCTGCCGCGACGGTCAGGCTTGTGCCTATGGAGGGGGCATGGAGGGGGTAACGCTGGCGCTCGGCGGCGCCGTGGTGAAGAGCGCGGTCAAGCTCTGGCTCGGAGACCGCCCGATCGCCGCCGACGCGAGCGCCAGCGCCGTCGACCTGCTGATCGGCCGAGCGTCTGACGCCTTGTCCAAACGCAAGACCCAGCGGCTGTTCGACCAGCTCGAGGAGGTCGTCGCCGTACGCCTGGAACGCGCGCTGAAGGCAGAGCTCGAGCGCCTCGACGAACGCGAGGCGGTCATCGCTGCCGTCCGGGAGACGCTGGAACAGGCCGCCCTGACTGATGAGGATCTCTTCGCCTCCGACCTGGATCCTGCCTACCTGAACCGGTATATCCGCCAGACTGTGCCCGGCGTCGCCGAACGGTATCTGCTCTCCACGGACGGGAACGCGTTCTACGACCGGCTGCTGATGGAGTGCTGCATCTACCTGGTGCAGATCACCAAGACGCTGCCGACGTTCCAAGCCGGCGTCCTGACGGAGCTCCTGCGCCGCGAGTCCGAGACGCTCGATGCGGTTACTCAGGTGCTGCTCCGGTTGCCGCACCGACGAGGAGCCAGCGACTTCGAGGCCGACTACCGCCAGCAGGTGCTCACCACGCTGGATCGGATGTACCTGTTCGGCGCCCGCGTTTCCAAGCCGACCCGCCGGTATCCGCTCTCGGTCGCCTACCTCAGCCTGCGGTTGTCCAATCAGACCGATCAGACCGGCAGCCTGCCCGCCGACGACGTGATCCAGGTGAAGTCCCGGCTCCTGATCCGCGGGGAGGCAGGCTCCGGAAAGACCACGCTGCTGCAGTGGGTCGCGGTCCGGCGCAGGGGCAAGGGCTGGCGCATGCCGTTCTTCCTGCGTCTGCGCCGGTTCGCGACCGACCCGCTGCCTACGCCGGAACGGTTCCTGGACGACATAGGCCGGCACATCGCCGACGAGATGCCGCCCGGCTGGGTTCAGGAGACGCTCCGAACGGGACGTGGGATCGTGCTCGTCGACGGCGTGGACGAGCTGCCCGAGGACCGGCGACCGCACGTACACGCCTGGCTCGGTGAGCTCATCGAGACCTTCCCCAAGGCGACCTACTTCGTGACGTCCCGGCCAGCCGCGGTCGAGGTTGACTGGCTCGAGGACTACGGCTTCGCGGTGGCCGAGTTGCAGCCGATGACGGCTGCCGACGTCCGGTCGTTCGTGCACCGCTGGCACGAGGCAATGCGTTCCCAGTGCGTCGAGCAGGACGAGATCGACGAGCTGACCGAGCTCGAAGCCCGTCTCATCGACACGATCGCCGATCGCCGCGCACTCCGCCGGTTGTCCGAGAACCCCTTGCTGTGCGCGTTGTTGTGTGCGATGCATCGCGAGCAACGCGGCGAGATCCCCGAAAGCCGGATGGAGCTGTACGAGACGACGCTCACGGTTCTGCTGGAGAGCCGCGAGAAGGAACGCGGGCTGGCCACGCTGACGCGCACCGAGCAGATCGTGCTGCTGTCCGATCTCGCCTACTGGATGGTGCGCAACGGCCTGGTCGATGCCGCACGCGAACGTGTCGTCGAACGCCTGGCGAAGACGCTCGAGTCGACGGCGCACAGCGGCGAGGCTCCCGAGGCGATGTATCGCCGGCTTCTGGAGCGGACGGGCCTGCTCCGGGAGGCGGTCGTCGGCCGGATGGACTTCGTGCACAGGAGCTTCCAGGACTACCTCGCGGCCAAGGCCGCCGTCGAGGCCGACGACATCGGCGTGCTGATCGACCACTCGCATCTCGAACCGTGGCACGAAGTCGTGGTGATGGCGGCCGGTCACGCCTCCCGCAAGCAGCGCGATGAGCTGCTGAAAGGCTTGCTGCGCAAGCGAATCGGCAAGCGGCAGTTCCGCGACCGGCTCGACCTGCTGGCGGTCGCCTGCCTGGAGACCTCGCCGGACCTCGACCCGGCGTTGCGCGAGGAGATCCAGCGACGTACGTCCGGACTGCTCCCACCCAGGGACGATGGCACCGCCCGGATTCTCGCCCGGGGCGGCGAGTTCGTCTTGGACCTGCTGGCCAAGTCGACGCCGACCGGGCCGGCGGAGGTCGCGGCCACGATCCGGGCGGCGGCATACATCGGCGGCGACGCCGCCATGCGGTTCGTCGCGCGCTTCGCCAACGATCCGTCACACGCCGCCAAACAAGCACTGTGGGACACCTGGGACCGGTTCGATCCGGAGGAGTACGCCAGGGTCGTGCTCCGCGGCTCGGTGCTGGACCTCGAGAGCCTCACCATCCGCGATCCCAACAAGGTCGCCGGACTCCGCCATCTCCGGAACCTCAGAAGACTCGTGTACGAAGCCAGTGACGCGGATCGCGCGCGCCTGGACCTGAGAGACGTCCTCGCCGAGTTCGAGAGACGCGGCATCGTTGTCGAGTGGAAGCAGGCCACGTGACCGGAATCGAGACCGCGGCCATCGGGCTGGGGACGGCCGTGATCAAGGTCGCCATGAAGCTGTGGCTGCGGGACAAGCCGGTCGCCGCCGATGCGGCGCTCAGCGTCGTCGATGTCCTCAGTGCCCGCATCCCCGGCGCGCTCGATCGCCGCAGGTTCAACCGGCTCGTCCAACACCTAGAGGAAGCCGTCGTCCTGCGCCTGAAACCCCTGCTGGAAAGGGAGTTCTCCACGCTGGAAGACAACGAGAAGGAGGCGGCCACCGACGCCGTACGCCACACGTTCGACCGGGCAGCGCTCACCGACGACGACCTGTTCGACTTCGACCTGGATGCCGGCTACCTCGACCGCTACCTGCGTTCGGCCGTGCCCGACGTGCCACGACAGCGCGGCCTGTCCGAGACCGGCACCGCGTTCTACGACCGCCTGCTGAGAGAGTGCGCGGGCTCGCTCGTCCAGATCACGACGACACTGCCCGGGTTCCAGACCGGCGTCCTGACCGAGCTGCTACGTCGCGAGACCGAGACGCTCGAGCTGGTTCGGACCGTGCTCGACCGGATGCCGGAACGCCACTCGGCGTCCGACTTCGAGGCCGACTACCGCCAGCAGGTCGTCGCGACGCTGGACCGGATGCGCATCTTCGGCGTCCGGCTGTCCGAGCCGAGCCGGCGGTACCCGCTCTCCGTCGCGTATCTCAGCCTCAACGTCTCGGCCCACGGCGCGCAGAACGTCCGGGTCGACGACATCCTCGCCGACCAGTCCCGGCTGCTGATCCACGGCAACGCGGGCGCGGGCAAGTCCACCTTGCTGCAGTGGATCGCCGTCCGCTGCGCGAGCCGCGACCTGCCGGTGGAGGCCGGCGCCGAGTCCGGCGAGCGGCCGGCGTGGAACGACACCGTTCCGCTGTTCATCCCGCTTCGCCGGTACGCCAAGCGCGAGCTGCCGAGCGTCGGCCAGTTCCTCGGCCACGTCGGCCGGCACATCGCCGACGAGGCGCCGCCCGGCTGGACACGGAAGCTGCTGGAGTCCGGCCGGGCCGTCGTCCTCATCGACGGCGTGGACGAGCTGCCCGCGCACCAGCGCGAAGGGGTACGCGAGTGGCTCACCGAGCTCACCACCGCCTGGCCCCGCGCCCGCTACGTCGTGACGTCCCGGCCCGCCGCCGTCGGACCGGAGTGGCTCGACGGCCTCGGTTTCACGGCCGCCGAGCTGCAGCCGATGACGCCCCTGGACGTACGCACGTTCGTCCACCGCTGGTACGACGCGATGCGCGCCCAGTGCGTCGAGCGCGAGGAGTGGGAGGAGCTCGACGGCTACGAACGCCAACTGCTGCACGCGATCGCCAGCCGGCGCAACCTGCGGCGAATCGCGGAGACCCCGTTGCTGTGCGCACTGCTCTGCGCCCTGCAGCGCGAGAACCGCTCGCTGCCGAGCGACCGGCAGACGCTCTACAAGACCGCGCTGGAGATGCTGCTTGGACGCTGGGACGAGGCTCGCGGCGTCGAGCCGGCCGTGGACCTGGCGCACACGGAGCAGGTCATCCTGCTGCAGGACCTGGCGTACTGGCTGCTGAAGAACGGTGAGACCGACGCCGACACGGCCCGCGTACGCGCCCGGATCGACGCCCGGCTGCAGTCGCTCACGCGGGTCGAGGCGAGCACCGACGAGGTGTTGCGGTACCTGCTCGAACGACCCGGCCTGCTCCGGCAGCCGATCGCGGACCGGGTCGACTTCATCCACCGGACGTTCCAGGAGTACCTCGCCGCCAAGGCCGCCGTCGAGTACGACGAGATCGGCCTGCTGATCCAGAACGCCGAGCTGGACCTGTGGCGGGAGGTCGTCGTGATGGCGGGCCTGCACGTCACGCGAGGCGATGCCGACCGGCTGCTGCGCGGCCTGCTCTACCCCGGACTGCGCCAGCGGCACCGGCGCGACTACTACGATCCGCTGGCCGTCGCGTTCCTGGAGAACTCGCCGGACATCGCGCCGGAGCTCCAGGCCGAGGTACGCAGCCGGGCCAGGCGGCTGATCCCGCCGCGTACGAAGAAGGCCGCGGACGCGCTGGCCGTGGCCGGCGACTTCGTGCTCGATCTGCTCGCCCAGTCGGCATCGACGGCATCCGCCGAGGATGCGAGCTGGCTGATCTACACCGCTGCCCGCATCGGCGGCGAGGAGGCGCTGCAGTTCCTGTCCAGCTTCCAGGCCGACAGCCGCGAGCAGGTCGTCGACGCACTGCTGTCGGCGTGGAAGCGGTTCGACGTCGAGTCGTATGCGAAGGTCGTGCTCGCCGAGGCACCGCTGCACGACGGCCGGCTCGACCTGTCCGACCCCGAGCTCGTACCCGGCCTGCGGCACCTGACGAACCTGCGCGACCTGCGCTGCACGTTCCGCCGGGGCGAGTGCGATCTCGCTTTCGTACCGGCGCTTCGCAAGCTGACCGGCCTGACCGTGACCGTGCCGTCGAGCAACTGGTCCTGTCTCGAAGACCTTCCGGAGCTGACCTCGCTCTCGCTGAACGCGTACGGCACCAGACTCTCGGAGCTGCCTCGCCTCTCCGGACTCACCAACCTCGCGCTGTCGAACGTACGCGTGCCGATGCTCGAGCTCGGCCTGGCCAACGTCAAGGGCCGCAACGACCTCCACGCGCTCGGTTTCCTCGCTCGCCCGACCCGGCTCGAGCTGCGCAACTGGCCCTATCTGCTCGACGTCTCCTACCTCACGCACTGGTGGGACTGCCTGGAGGAGCTCGTCCTGGCAGACCTCTGGACCCCCGATCTCGGTCCGCTGGCCGACCTGACAGCGCTTCGGCGGTTGACGCTCGCGTACTGGCACGTGCCGATCCGGCTGGGGTTCCTCGCGTCGCTGGAGGGCCTGGAGGAGCTGGAGCTCGTCCGCCTGCACCGTGCGCCGGACCTACGAGCAGTACGCGACCTGCCGCGGCTGCGCCGGCTGCGGATCGTCGACTGCCCAGGCAACCTCGACCTTTCGGTGCTGTCCGGCAAACCCGGCCTGGAGATCGAGCTCGGCGGCGACGGCACGGGCAGCAGCGCGGGAAGCGGCACCGGCAGTGACCCCGGCAGCGATCCGGCCGGCGGCAGCTGTGGCGCTCAGAGGATGGGAGCCGGATCGTAGGCGGCGGCCTCGGGGTATTTCGCGGCGATCTCCTCGATGCGCTCGATCACGGTGGCCACCTGGGCCGTCGCGGCACCGGTGAACGACAGCGGGTCGCTGACCAACGTGGCGAGGTCGTCGCGGGTGAGGCCGAGGCGACCGTCGGCCGCCAACCGGTCGAACAGGTCGTTGTCGGCCGTGCCCTTCTCGCGCATCTCCAGGGCGACCGCCACCGCGTGTTCCTTGATCACCTCGTGCGCGGCCTCTCGGCCCACTCCACGACGCACTGCGGCCATCAGGATCTTGGTCGTCGCGAGGAACGGGAGGTAGCGGTCGAGCTCGCGCTGCACCACCGCCGGGAACGCGCCGAACTCGTCGAGGACGGTGAGGAACGTCTCGAACAACCCGTCGGCGGCGAAGAAGGCGTCGGGCAGCGCCACCCGCCGCACCACCGAGCACGACACGTCGCCTTCGTTCCACTGGTCGCCGGCCAGCTCGCCGGTCATGGCGACATAGCCGCGCAGGATCACCGCGAGCCCGTTGATCCGTTCCGCCGAGCGGGTGTTCATCTTGTGCGGCATCGCCGACGAGCCGACCTGGCCCGCCTTGAAGCCCTCCGTCACCAGCTCGTTCCCCGCCATCAGCCGGATCGTCGTCGCGAACGAGGACGGTGCCGCGGCAAGCTGCGAAAGACAGGTCAGCACGTCGTAGTCCAGCGAGCGCGGATAGACCTGGCCCACGCTCGTCAGCACCCGTGCGAAGCCCAGGTGCGCCGCGACCCTCTGCTCGAGCTCCGCCAGCTTCGACGTGTCGCCGTCGAGCAGGTCGAGCTGGTCCTGGGCGGTGCCGACCGGGCCCTTGATGCCGCGCAGGGGGTAGCGCGCGATCAGGTCCTCCAGCCGCTCGAACGCCACCAGCAGCTCGTCGGCAGCCGACGCGAACCGCTTGCCGAGCGTCGTGGCCTGCGCGGCCACGTTGTGGGAGCGCCCGGCCAGCACCAGCCCGGAGTATTCGCCCGCCCGCGCCCCCAGCCGTACGAGAGCGGCGACCGCACGCGAACGCAGCAGCTCCAGCGACGCCCGGATCTGCAGTTGCTCGACGTTCTCGGTGAGGTCCCGGCTGGTCATCCCCTTGTGGATGTGCTCGTGCCCCGCGAGCGCGCTGAACTCCTCGATCCGCGCCTTCACGTCGTGCCGGTTGAGCCGCTCGCGCTCGGCAATCGACTCCAGCGACACCTGGTCGACGACCGCCTCGTACGCGGCGATCACGTCGTAGGGCACCGAGACGCCAAGCTCGCGTTGCGCTCGCAGCACCGCGATCCACAGCTGACGCTCGAGAACGATCTTGCGCTCCGGCGCCCACAGCTCCACGAGCGGAGCGGAGGCGTAACGAGCGGCGAGGACGTCAGGGATCACAGGCTTCGGCACGCCTCCATTGTGCCTGCCGGCCCCGATTGGTGAACAATCGAGCGATGAGCGGACGAGCAACGGCCCAGTGGTCCGGGCGGCGCAAGGCCGCCCTGATCGTGATCGCGATCGTCCTGCTCGCTCTGCTGGCCGCGCCGGTCGTCGGGCTGATCACGAGCCGCGGGGCGGACAACGGCCTGCGGCTGGCCGGCGACCTTCCCCAGGCCGAACGCACCGAGCGCGAGCGTACGGTCGCCACGCACGTCGAGCGCGCGCAGAACGCGCTCCAGGGCTCGTCCGGCGGCCAGCTGCAGTGCGCCGCTCAGGAGCTCGCCGAGGGACCGGTGCCCAACGTCCAGGGCCAGACGCGCGTCTACGCCTGGATCGTGTGCCGGACCACGAGCGCCGACCCGTCCGCGACGTCCATGCCGCTGTCGGTCGACCTCGGTGGCCCGGACGGGCCGGTGGTGAGCTTCCTGCCGGAGGAGGGCGCCGGGTACGCACCGAGCATCCGCCAGCACTTCCCGCAACGGCTGCACGACACCGTCCTGAAGCAGGAAGGCATCGACCTCGAGCGGCTCACCCAGGAGCTGGAGCAGCGCTGAGGAACCTGGTGCAGAATCGGGTCCGATGAGCAACGCAGCTGGCACGACACGACGGAACCGGACGCTGATCGCGATCGTGATCGCCGTCGTCGTGCTGGCCATCCCGCCGACTGTCATGCTGCTGGTTCACCGGCCCGAAAGCCAGCTGAAGCTCGCCGCCGACCTCGCGCCTGCCGTCCGCGCCGAGCACGAGCGTACGGTCGCCGCCCACGTCACCAAGGAGCAGAGGAAGGCCTGGGGCACCAACAGCGGTGACCAGCTGAACTGCGCGGTCCAGGAACTCGGCGAGGAGCCGGTACTCGACGCGCCCGGCCGGACCCGCGTCTACGTCTGGGTGCTGTGCCGGAGCAACGACCAGGGGAAGAGTGCCATCTCCCAGCCGATGTCGGTCGACATCGGTACGCAGGCGGCCCCAGTCACGAGCTACACGCCCGACATCGGCGACGCCACCGAGATCCGTACGCACTTCCCGGAGCTGCTCCACGAAGCCGCCATCGACCGCAAGGGCGTGGACCTCGGCCGGCTGAATCGCCAGCTGAACTAGGGCGCCGGCGTCCGGTCCGGCAACGGCTCGTTCGGAAACAGCTCCCGCCACAACCGGCGGACGAACGCGTCCTGGTCGCCGTCGTCGTATTCGGCTGCCTCCGACAGCGCTCCCGGCGGCAGCCCTTCGGTCTGCCCGAGAATCACCATGCGGAGCTCCGCCTTGAAGCGGCGCGTGTCAGGATCCTGACGTTCCTCCGGAAGCCGTAGGAGGTAGCGCAGGTCGTCGATCGCGTCGTTGTAGACCTCGGGGTGGAGATAGGTCCGCGCGTAGCTGAGCAGCGTCGCGAACCGGCGGTCGGACCCGGCGACCCATCGATTCTCGTTGGTCTCGCTCACAACCGTTCCTCGGATCCTTCCGGACTCGCAGAAGGCGACGCGAACATGGTCAGCAGCTCGTACCCGTCCTTGGCCCGGTTCGGCTTGAACGCGATCCGCAGTCGCCCGCCCTCGAAACTCTCGATCGGCGCCGCGACCGGCTCGGTCAACCCGGCCGCGAGCGCCTTCTCCCTTGCCCGTTCCGCCAGCACCGCAACCGGTTCGGCCGAGTGCCTCGGCACCGCCGACCTGATCGCGTCCACCCACTTCTGCCGGTCCGAACGTGCCGTGTCGTGGTCGGCGCCGGTCAGGTAGAACCCGCTGCACGCCTGATACCCGTCCTGCCCGAGGACCTCGGCCAGCGTGACCGACTCGATCGTCTCGGGACGCTTGCCTTCGGTGAACGGCGTGTCGAGCGCCTCGCGGACCGCGGGATGCTCCTGGATCCGCGCCACGGCCGTCGCGAACGCCACGGGGTCGTGGATGCGCGTGGCGTAGATCCCGCAGCCGTGCTGGCGGTCGCGGCGCTTGAAGCCGTCCACGCTGCGTAAGTGCGCGAGATCACCGCGCTGGGCGGGGTCGCGGAGGTACGCCGCCCGTTCGAACTGCGCGCCGTCGCCGCCGTAGCCCTCGTGCCGCTGCAGCAGGTGCCCGTGCCCGCTGTCGAGGACGGCGTAGACCCGCTGCACCAGCGGGTCCTGGCCCTCGGCCATCCGCAACCACGGCCGGTACGGCACGTGGTCGGCGAGGTAGGTGGGCACGTCCGTCAGCGGGATGTCCGGCAGGCCGAGGCGCGCGGGCGTGAAGCCGGTGAGCACCTCGCGGACCGTCACGCCCGGCTCCAGCTCGGTGTCGAGCTCGAGGATGCGGCGGACACCCTCCGGCCAGGTGGTCCGGTCGGTGGAGGTGCCGGTGCCGGCGTCGACGGGACCGCCGTTCGGGTGACCGTTGCCGAACGGGACGTCGGTGGTGTCGGCATCGTCCAGCGCCTCGCCGGCGCGTACGACGTCGATCAGGCTGCGGGAGGACTGGGCATACCGGCGCCGCCGCTTCGGTCTCTCGGTCTCGTCGACCTCGGAGAGATCACGCGGCCGCCACTGGTCCCATGCGGGCATGCGCACCACCGTCCGACGGTAATCATGTCAGGCCGGGTATGCGCATAGGTCAGGATGTCCCGCAGGAGCATCCTCCGGTGGCGCCGCCCGCCGGCGGCCATCAACGAAGGCGACCGCCACCCAGCCGCCGAGCGCCCGGAAGAGCGGGTGGCTACGCCGAGCTGACCGAGCCCTCGACCGCCTTGAGCGCGATGTCGCCGCGGAAGTGGCCGCCGTCGATGTGGATGTCACCCACTGCTTCGTAGGCGCGGGCACGGGCCTCGGCGAGGTCCGCACCCACGGCGGTCACCGCGAGCACGCGGCCGCCCGCCGTCACCACGTTGCCCGCGGCGTCGAAGGCCGTGCTGGCGTGCAGCACCTCCACGCCTTCCCGCGCGCCCGCGGCGTCCAGCCCAGTGATCACATCGCCCGTGCGGGGAGACTCCGGATAGCCGGACGACGCCACGACGACGGTCACCGCCGAGCCGGAATGCCAGCGCAACGGCCCCACCTCGGCCAGCGTCCCGTTCGCGGCGGCCGACAGCACCACGCCCAGCGGCGAACGCAGCAAGGCCAGCAACGCCTGCGTCTCCGGGTCGCCGAAGCGCGCGTTGAACTCCACCACCCGCAGGCCACGGGAAGTCACCGCCAGCCCGACGTACAGCAGTCCGCTGAACGGCGCACCCTGCTTGCGCAGCTCGTCGATCGTCGGCTGGACGACGCGTTCGAGCACGTCCGGCACCAGGGACGCGGGCGCCCACGGCAGCGGCGTGTACGCGCCCATCCCGCCGGTGTTCGGGCCCTCGTCGTTGTCGCCCACGCGCTTGAAGTCCTGCGCGGGCAGCATGGGCAGCACGGTGGTGCCGTCGGTGATCGCGAACAGCGAGATCTCCGGCCCGTCGAGGAACTCCTCGATCACGACCTGCTCGCAGCCGGCAGCGTGCTCGAGAGCCGCCGCGCGGTCCGGTGTCACGACGACGCCCTTGCCGGCGGCCAGGCCGTCGTCCTTCACGACGTACGGCGGGCCGAACGCGTCCAGCGCTTCCTCGGCCTCGGCCGGCGTGCGGCAGACATACGACCGCGCGGTCGGCACGCCGGCGGCGGCCATCACCTTCTTCGCGTACGCCTTCGAGCCCTCGATCTGCGCCGAGGCGCCCGACGGCCCGAAGCACGCGATCCCTCGCCCGCGGACGGCGTCCGCGGCGCCGGCGACCAGCGGCGCCTCCGGCCCGACCACGACCAGGTCGACCGCGAGCTTCTCGGCGAGGTCGGCGATCGCGGTCATGTCCGTCAGATCGAGCTCGTGCAGCTCGGCCGAAGCAGCCATGCCCGGGTTGCCGGGCGCCGCATGCAGCGCGCCCACTTCCGGGTCGCGGCGGAGGGCCGCTACGAGGGCGTGCTCGCGCCCACCGTTACCGACAACCAGTACGTCCATGCCCGCGACCCTATGATGCGCCCGTGGTCTCTGTGCACGCTCCCCGCATGCTGGTACGCCGAGAAGGCTCCCGCGTCACCCCGCTGGAGTTGTTCTTCGATCTGGTCTTCGTCTACGCCGTGACGCAGGTCGTCGGACTGATAACCAAGACCGAGGACGTCCAAGGGCTGGTCCGTGGCCTGCTCGTGCTCGGCCTGCTGTGGTGGTGCTGGTGCGCGTTCGCCTGGCTGGGCAACACCGTGCACATCGACGAGGGTGTGCCGCGGTTCGCGCTGTTCACGGTGATGGCGACGATGTTCGTCATCTCGTTGACCGTGCCGGAGGCATTCGCCGACATCGACGGCGGGCTGCCCGGCCCGCTGGTGTTCGCGTTCTGCTACCTGCTGGTCCGGTTGCTGCACCTGCTGGTCTACTGGTTCGCGGCCGAGGGCGACGTGCCGTTGCGGCGCCAGGTCAAGAACTCTCTGCTGGTCATGTCGGTCGCGACGATCCCGTTGTTCGTCGCCGCGTTCGTTCACGGCTGGGTGCAGATCGGGCTGTGGGCGCTCGTCCTGCTGCTGGACTGGGGCTGGACCGCTCGCAACGGCGCGGCCGGCTGGCGGGTCAACTCCGCGGCACACTGGGCCGAACGCCACGGCCTGGTGATCATCCTCGCGCTGGGCGAGTCGATCGTGTCGATCGGCGTGGGCGTGATCGAGGAGCCGATCTCCTGGCCGATCATCGCCGCGGCCGCCTGCGGGATCGCGGTGGCCGCGTGCCTGTGGTGGGTCTACTTCGACACAACCGCACTGCAGGCCGAGCACGTCCTGGCCCACTCCCGCGGCGACCACCGCTCGGTGCTGGCGACCTACGGCTACACATACCTCCACTTCCCTCTGGTCGCGGGCATCCTGCTGCTGGCGTTCGGGCTGAAGAAGGTGCTGTCGTACGTCTCGGGCGCGGACGACCACACGCTGACCGAGGCGCTGCACGGCGTCGGGCTGGTCGCGCTGTACGGCGGCGCCGCGATCTACCTGCTGGCGCATGCGGCGTTCGGCCTGCGGATGTTCGGCGTGGTGAAGGTGCAGCGGCTGATCACCGGTGCCGTCCTGCTCGTACTGATCCCGGTCGCGGGTCTGGTGCCGGCGCTGGCCGCCGTTGCCGCGCTGGCCGTGGTGCTGGCGGTGCTGGTGACGTACGAGACGCGGAAGTACGCCGACCTTCGGGCGGAGATCCGCTCCAGTCAACGGTCCTGACGCTCGAGCGCGTCGAGCAGCGTGCGCGGGCCGAGCGTCTCCGCGCCCACGGCTTCGACCCGGCGGCGTAGCTCGCGGTCGGCCGTCACCACGACGATCCGGTCGCGTTCGGGAGCCTCGGCGCTGACCAGCTCGACGATCGTGTCGTCGCCGTTGCTTTCGGCCGGGATCACCGGGACGGCAGGCGTGCCCGGCACCTCGCGCGCCTGCCCCTCGACGACCAGGACGACGTCGATCGGCCCGGCCGCCTCGGCTTCGGGCAGCCCGGTTCCGGCCAGCGGCGTCAGCGCGTCGCGCAGCCGGGCGGCCGCGCCCGCCCGGTCCCGCCACCATCCGTCCGGAACCGAGCCGACGACGTTCGCCGCGTCGACGACCAGCAGGAACGGCAGCACGGGAGGCAGCTCGGGCTCGGTCACGCTCAGCCTCCCGCCGCCGCGGGCTTGGCCGCCACCGGCTCGCCGTACGCGACGACGTTCGCGCGGTACTCCCGGCCGTCCCAGTCGTCACAGGTGATGACCGCGATCCGCGCCGGCACGCGCTGGCTGAACACCTGCTCGGCGTGCTTGGCCAGCTCGCCCTTGCCGTACCGCACGACCGAGGTCGTGCGGTAGGTCATCAGGCCGCTGCTCGTGCGCACCTCGATCAGCGCGCCCTTCCGCAGCTTCGGCAGGTCGTCGAGGACGCCACCGCCGGTGTGGACGGTGTGGCCGGCGATCAGCACGGTGCCGCGCGGCGAGCCGGGCTTGGCGCCACCCGACCACCAGCCGACCAGCGTCGCACTGCGCGGTGGGCGCAGGGTGCGGCTCGCACCGAGCGACACGGGTACGACGCGGGTCTCGATCTTCAGCGCGGGAACCCGAAGCCGCGCTGGCGCGGCGGCGGGCAGCGTAGGAACGGTGTGCGTCGGCGCGGGTGACGTGGGTGCCGCCGATGGCTTCGCCCTCGCGTGGATGCCGTTGCCTCCGGCGAGCGGTCCCCACCAGATCAGCAGCGCGAACAGCCCGGCCCCCAGCGCCACCCCGAGGCGGCGCAGCAGGCTGTTGCTCATGCGTCTGGTTGCCGGGAGGGCTTACGCAACCGGTGGAAGTAACCGCCGAGCAGCAGGCCGCACAGTGCGATCGTCGCCGCGCCTCCGATGCCGACGCCGGCGATCGTGAAGCTCTGCGGCTTGTCGGCCTGAGCCTCGCCGGCCGGCAGCGACTCGAGCCCGGCCGGCACGGATGTCGGCACCGAGGCAGGCCCCGGCGACGGCGCTTGCGTCGGCTTCGGCGGCGTGCCGCCACCGGCGACCTTCCGGTTCGGCCCGCAGGTGACCTTGCCGACCGAGACGTCGAGCAAAGTCTCGGGCACGACGGCGACGCGCAGTGCGGTCACGGTGATCTTGCCCTTGCCCGTGGACTTCTCGCCGGTCGAGATCGACAGCAGGTTGGCCGGAATCTGGTCGGTGGGGAGCTGCTTCAGCAGGTCGGACAGGCCCGGGATCTCCGGCAGCTTGTCGAGTACGTCGTCGAGCCCGAGGCTCAGGCCACCGGGCGGGATGTCGGCGATCGGGATGCGCTGGCCGTCGACGATCGCGACCACCTCGGCGTCGACCACCGACGACGAGCCGGCGGCCGTGCCGGGCTCGGCCGAGCAGCGCGCGAAGATCGCGTCGCCGACGATCCGCAGCTCCATGCCTGGCAGGTCGGGCAGCGGGAGGTCGGGGGTCTCGGGCAGGCCGCGGATCAGGTCGTCGAGGCCGAGCTCGCTGAGCGTGCCGAGCGAGAGCTCGACCTTGCCGTGGCCGCCAGGCAGGCAGCTGCCGTGCGGGCCGAGCTCTACGGTGCCGTTGCGCGCGACCAGGCCGGCGCAGGCCGCGGAGGTGCCGTCGCTCGAGGCGATGGCGTCCTGGCCGAGCGCGCCGCCGACGACGGCGGTCTGGTTCTCCAGCGCGGGCACCTTCGGGACGTTCTCGCCCTCGGTGACCAGCTCGGAGCCGTTGTAGACGGCCTTGAACTCGCCCGACCCGGCGGATCGGCCGGCGAGGCTCACGGTCAGTGCGCTCGCCGTGGCCTGGCTGACCGGCGCAGCTGCGAGGCTCGGTGTGGACAGGCCGACGAGACCGGTGAACGCGGCGGCGCCGGCCAACGCCAAAATCCTCTTCGCGCCCATGGCGAAGACCCCTCCCCTTGGCAAAGCATTTTTGGTACTGGGAGTAACGAGGCCCCCGGCACGGGGTTACGGTCTCGTTGCGGCGACCTTACCTGGCCCGATGAGCCTAAAGAAGAGAACGCAGCGAAATCGTCGCATCCCGATCCGGACCGACACCAACACCCGAAATCGGTACGCCGATCATCTCCTCCAGCGTCTTGACGTAGCGCTGCGCGTTCTTCGGCAGCTCGTCGAAGCCGCGGCACTCGGAGATGTCCTCCCACCAGCCGTCGAGGTATTCGTAGACCGGCCGGGCGTGGTGGAAGTCGGTCTGCGTCATCGGGATCTCGTCGTGCCGTTCGCCGTCGACGTCGTAGGCCACACACACCGGCACCCGGGTGAACCCGGTCAGCACGTCGAGCTTGGTGAGGAAGTAGTCGGTGAAGCCGTTGACCCGGCTGGCGTATCGCGCGATCACCGCGTCGAACCAGCCGCAGCGGCGGGCCCGGCCTGTGGTCACGCCGTACTCGTCGCCGACCTTGCGCAGGTGCTCGCCGTCGGCGTCGAACAGTTCGGTCGGGAACGGCCCGGAGCCGACGCGGGTGGTGTAGGCCTTGAGGATGCCGACCACGCGGTCGATCCGGGTCGGCCCGATGCCCGAGCCGGTCGCGGCGCCACCGGCGGTCGGGTTCGACGACGTCACGAACGGATAGGTGCCGTGGTCGACGTCGAGCAGCGTGCCCTGGCTGCCTTCCAGCAGTACGACCTTGCCGTCGGCGAGCGCGCGGTTGAGCACCAGCGAAGTGTCGGCGACGTGCGGGCGCAGCCGGTCGGCGTACGACAGCAGCTCCTCGACGACCTCGTCGACCTGGGCGCCACGGCGGTTGTAGACCTTGACCAGCAGCTGGTTCTTCTGCTCCAGCGCACCCTCGACCTTCGCCTTCAGGATGCCGGCGTCGAACAGGTCCTGCACCCGCAGGCCGACGCGGTTGACCTTGTCGGCGTACGTCGGGCCGATGCCGCGGCCGGTCGTACCGATGCGGTTCTTGCCGAGAAAGCGCTCGCTGACCTTGTCGAGCGTGACGTGGTAGGGCGAGATCAGGTGGGCGTTCGCGGAGATCAGCAGGCGCTCACACGACACGCCACGCTGCTCGAGCGCGTAGACCTCCTCGAACAGCACGGCCGGGTCGACGACCACGCCATTGCCGATCACAGGCACGCAGTCGGGCGTGATGATGCCGGACGGGAGCAGGTGCAGCGCGTAGGACTCGTCGCCCACGACCACCGTGTGGCCTGCGTTGTTGCCGCCCTGGTAGCGAACGCAGTAGTCGACTGAGCTGCCTAAGAGGTCGGTGACCTTGCCTTTGCCTTCGTCGCCCCACTGGGCGCCGACGAGCACGATCGCGGGCATGAATGTCCTCTCCGCCGGTGCGGCGGGGCCGATCGGACGGCTCCGCTGCCGGGCTACAAAGCATGCCTCGGCTTCCCTGCAGACGCTGCTTCCAGCCTTTGTGCGCCAAGTTTCGCGCCAACACAGGGTAGTCGCCGGACGTTGGAACGCTGGTCAGGGGGCCTGAGAGCGCTACAGCGTGGCGTATTCGGATAACGGACAGGATCGGCGCGTACCACGCCTGGGGGATGGTTCAGGGTCCGTAAAGGCTGTTAGTCGAACAGCGAAGGGGGTAATGTGCCCGGCGTGGAGTCCCTGCTCGTTGTGACAGGAGCCGACGCCGGGGGCATGGACGACCATCGCGTACGCGCTGCCGTCGATGTCCTGCGCGCCAAGGCTGATGTCCAGCTCGTCCCGATCTCGCTGCCCGGCGACCTCGACGGTGCGTTGCACCGCCGCGGCACCCGCAGCCTGGTGGTCGTGGGCGGTGATGCGTCGCTGCACATGGCTGTGTCGGCACTGCATCGCAGGATGGAGCTCGACAACGCCGTCCTCGGCATGCTCCCGGTGGGACGCAACGACTTCGCCGCCGCCGCGGGCATCCCGACCGACCTCGAAGAGGCGGCCCGGGTGGTGCTCGGGGGCGCCGAGCGGCGCTTCGACCTGATCCAGGACTGCCGTGGCGACGTCCTGGTCAACTCCGTGCACGTGGGCGCGCGTACCGGCCGCCTTCCCGGCCAGGAATGGCTGGGCCAGCTGGTGGCCGGCGTCTCGAACAGCGCGGGCGTCACCGTCTCCGCGGGCGGACGCGGACACGGCGGGTTCAGCTACCTCGCCGACCACGCGCTGCACGGGCTCTGGGCTCCGGAGTCCTCGACCAGCGACCGCCGCCCGGCCAACCGGCGCAGCAAGCCCCTCCGCGTCCTCATCGAGGCCGACGGCGAAGTGATCGCCGACTTCGACCAGCCAGTGCTCTGGGTCGACGTGAGCAACACCCCGTCACGCGCCGGCTCCGGCCGCACGGCAAGAGCCCCCGGCGCCGACCCGTGCGACGGCCAGATGGATCTCGTCGTGAAGTTCGCGGTGGGCCGCCTGACCCGCTTCGCCCGCACCCTGCGCCGCCACCACCTCGCCCGCATCGACGGTCCCGACACCGTGACCATCCGCGCGTCGAAGGTCCGAGTTGCCGGCCAGCGCTTCTGGCTCAACGCCGACGGCAAGACCGGCGGCTACGAACAACGCTGCACCTGGACGGTGGCACCGCACCGGCTCCGCATGATCGTCCCCGCCTGAGCGACCGGGAAGCCCAGCCGAGGGTCACCCGGGCCGATCGGTGGCTAGCGTGGCCGCATGATCGAACTGCATCTGCGCGGGCGTGTGGCCCCGAGACGGCGCGACGATCTGGTCGCCTTCCTGCGGGAGGCGATCCCCTTCTACGAGCAGCCGGGCGGGATCCGGGTCCGGCTGATGTGGGATGTCGCGGACCCCGATCGCTTCGTCGAGGTGGTCGAGTACGCCGACCAGCACAGCCACGATCTCGACCAGGCCCGGGTCGAGAACGATCCTGAGATGAAGGACTACCTGCGGCGCTGGCACGGGTTGCTGGTCGAGCCACCTCGAGTCGAGACCTATCGGCACGATCCGGCACCGCACCAGCGGCAAGGCGGCGGGTCAGCTCACTGCTGAAGCCTCAGGCGAGCCCGAGCTCCTTGGCGGCAGCCGGACTGGAGTCGGCCAGGAACGTCGCGCACCGCTCGGCCTCTTCGATCTCGCTGATGAGAGTCGCGGCCTTCGACAAGGCACCGAGCGCCCGCAGGAACCCGCGGTTCGGCACGTGCTCCCACGGCACCGGCCCGTGCCCCCGCCACCCGTTCCGGCGCAGAGCGTCGAGCCCGCGGTGATATCCCACCCGCGCGTACGCGTACGCCGGCAGATCCTCCCCCGCCTCGAGCGCCCGCTCAGCCAGCAACGCCCACGCCAGCGAATACGTCGGATGCGCCCGGGCGACATCCCCGGCGTCCGCCCCACCATCGAGCAGAGCCCGAGCCTCGTCGTCCTCGGGAAGCAACGTCTCAGGCGGTCCGCCCAGCAGATTCTGCGAAGTCATAACGGCAATCTTGGCCGACCCCGAAATGGCTGCAGCGGTGCCCCTCCTCGAAACCGCCTGCGCGATTTACCGGAGCACCGCTGCTGTGTGTTCAGTTTCGCGGAAACGTTGAAACGTGCGCAAGAGCGCAGGATAGCGATTTCCCAAGCCGGTTGGCCGAATCCGGACAACCACCCTTCGCAACCGGCAAGCGCTTGCCAATACAGACCGCGTCCACACGCTCCGCAACCAAATCGTGGGGGCACCCCGGGAAAGGGCGCGCCCACGACCAGGAACCGAACGAAAGAAGGTCACTTGGACAGCGACGTGCCCACCGAGCGCAGGTTCTCGCACGCCTCGACGACGCGCGCCGCCATCGACGCCTCGCCTGCCTTGCCGAACGCCCGCGGGTCGTAGGCCTTCTTGCTGCCGACCTCGCCGTCGATCTTCAGCACGCCGTCGTAGTTGCTGAACATGTGCCCGGCGACCGCGCGCGTGAAGGCGTACTGGGTGTCGGTGTCGATGTTCATCTTGACCACGCCGTAGTCGACCGCCGACTGGATCTCCGACAGCAGCGAGCCGGACCCGCCGTGGAACACCAGGTCGAACGGCTTCTCCTTGCCGTACTTCGCCCCCACCTCGTCCTGGATCTCCTTCAGGATCTCCGGACGCAGCTTGACGTTGCCCGGCTTGTAGACGCCGTGCACGTTGCCGAACGTCAGCGCGGTGATGTAGCGGCCGTGCTCGCCCAGCCCGAGGACCTCGGCGGTGCGCATGCCGTCGCCGACGGTGGTGTAGAGCTTGTCGTCGATCGCGCCGACGATGCCGTCTTCCTCACCGCCGACGACGCCGATCTCGACCTCGAGGACGACGCGAGCGGCCGCGGTCAGCGCCAGCAGCTCCTTGGCGATCTCGAGGTTCTCCTCCAGCGGAACGGCCGAGCCGTCCCACATGTGCGACTGGAACAGCGGGTCGTCGCCGGCCTTCACCCGCTCGGCCGACGCGGCCAGCAGCGGGCGAACGAAGCCGTCGAGCTTGTCCTTCGGGCAGTGGTCGGTGTGCAAGGCGATGTTGACGGGGTAGTTCTTCGCGACCTCACGAGCGTATGCCGCGAACGCCAGCGAGCCGGAGACCATGCTCTTGACCGACGCGCCGGAGAGGTACTCCGCGCCGCCGGTCGAGACCTGCACGATCCCGTCACTCTCGGCGTCGGCGAAGCCCTTGAGCGCCGCGTTCAGAGTCTGGGAGGAGGTCACGTTGATGGCGGGGTACGCGAACTTGCCCGCCTTGGCGCGGTCGAGCATCTCGCCGTAGACCTCTGGCGTCGCAATAGGCATGGGCGCTCCTGCAGTGTGAAAGCGATATCTGGTCCGAGGGCCGGGGGCGTCGTCGCCCTGATACCCCCTGTGTGAAACCCAAGTGTCGAGAACCAAGTATCGCCGTTAGCGCTGCTGCCACGGCACGCGCCCCGCGTCGCTGGCGCGGGCGAGGTCGATATGCACCTGGTAGCGGTCGCCGCGGTACCACGACGTGATGTGCTCCACGGGCCGCCCACCGGCCGTCGACGTGCGCTCCAGCACGAGCAGCGGCGCACCCATCGCGACGCCGAGGATCCGCGCGGTCTGGGCGTCGGCGATCTCCGAGCGCAGCGTCTGCTTCGCCGCGTCGATCACCACGCCGTAGGTCCGCGCGAACAGGGTGTAGAGCGAGCCGGCCAGGTCACGGTCGAGCAGGCCGGGCATCGGCTCGGCGACGTACCAGCCGTTCTCCAGCGCCATCGGGATGCCGTCGGCCAACCGCAGCCGCTCGATGCGGTAGGCCGTCTGGGCGGGCGTGAGGTTGAGCGCCCGGCGTACCTCCGGCGGCGGTTCCAGCTCGACCGAACGCAGGATGACCGTGGCCGGCTCGTGGCCACGCCGGCGCATGTCTTCGGTGAACGAGGTCAGCTCGAGCATGGAGTCGACCTTCGGAGGCGCGACGAACGTGCCCTTGCCGCGGACCCGGTGCAGCCGACCCTCCAGCACGAGCTGGCCGATCGCCTGGCGTACCGTCATGCGGGACACGCCGTACTCTGCCATCAGCTCACGCTCGGACGGGATCGGTGCGTCAGGCGTCAGATCCTCGGTGACCAGCGACTCCAAGATCTGGCGAAGCTGGACATGCTTGGGAACCGGACCGTCTGTCACGACCAGTCGCCGCTGCGTAGGTCTCGACACGGTCCGAACGATACGGGTACCTTCCCCCCGGAAACTACACCGAGCCAGCACGGCGGCCGACGCCGCGCAAGGGTGCAAGCGTCGGACGGTGTTCGGGACAGACTCACCAGAGACCTACGAGCGACCTGCGGAGGCACCCGCATGACCACCCAGATGGCGTCCGAGATCGCCGAACAGCCCGAAGCCGTCGCGCGCACGCTCGACGCGATGCGACCGCTGCGTCCCGAGCTCACCAAACTCGCCGAGCGCAGCAGGCAGGTCCTGTTCGTCGCGCGTGGATCGTCGGACAACGCCTGCGTCTACGGGCGCTACCTCGTCGAGACGCACGCCGGCCGGCTGGGTGCCCTGGCCGCGCCGTCGATCGCGACGCTCTACCACGCCAAGCTCGACCTGTCGGACGCGCTGGTCGTCTGCGTCTCCCAATCGGGCGAGACCCGCGAGATCGTCGAGACGATGGAGTGGGCGACCTCGCACGGCGCGCGGACCGTCGCGGTGACCAACGACGGCGGGAGCTCGCTGGCGCGGGCGGCTGACCTGCCGCTGGTGACGTACGCCGGGCAGGAGCTGGCTGTGCCGGCCACCAAGACCTACACCACGCAGCTGGCCGCGATGGTGATGCTGGCGACCGCGCTGAGCCCGGAGCTCGGCCACCTGGACGAGGAGCTGGCCCGGGTGCCGGGCGAGATGGCGCGGCTGGTCGCGGAGCGGTCCGGGATCGAGAAGGCCGCGGCCGCGCTGGTCGACCGGCCGGAGACGCTGGTCTCCGGGCGCGGGCTGCTGTTCGGCACCGCGCTGGAGGTCGCGCTGAAGCTCGAGGAGACCTGCCTGCGGCCGGTACGCGGGCTCTCCTACGCCGACCTCAAGCACGGCCCGATCGCCGTCGTCGACTCCGAGATCGCGGCGGTGGTCGTCGCACCCAAGGACGGGCCGGTACGCGGAGGCCTGACCGAGGTCGCGGGCGAGCTGCGCCAGCGGGGCGCGCTCACGATCGGCATCGGCGGAGACGCCGACTTCGCGGCCGCGTGCACGCTGTCGGTGCCCGGGCCGGACCTGACGGAGGCCGTCGCGCCCCTGGCCACGGTGGTGCCGGGACAGCTGATGGTCGAGGAGCTCGCCCGCCGGCTCGGCCTCGACCCGGACGCGCCGCGCGGGCTGTCCAAGATCACCCAGACCGACCAGCAGTAACCACGCAAAACCGGCATGACACTCCCGGGCGTCAGCAGGTACGCTGGCGCCCATGGGAGCAGCAAACATAGACAGCGCGGGCATTCTGGCCCGCTGCTGTTCGCAGTTTCAGGTGAAGCGCCCCCGGATCCGCGCGGCCATCTAGGTCCCGCGCGAGCCACCGCTTCGCGAAGGTCATAGCCAAGCCCTGCTCACGCAGCGTTTTTCGCCTCTGACCTTCGTTGTGCTTCCCCAGGGAACGATCCCTGGAACCCCCACTTGCGACCTCGGCGGGGCCAGTTCGACTGCCCCCGTTCACCTCCCATGTCTTCGAGGTCGCAGCATGTCTGCTCGCAAACAGTCACGCCCGCAACATCCCCAGCGCCCGCCGTACCGCGACGCGCCCAAGCGTTCGCCGGGACGCCCGCAACGCACCTCCCGTCCCAACCATTCCGGAATCCATCTGCTCAGGGCACCTCGCCTGGTCCGCGGCATCGTCGAGGAGGCCGGCACGGGTCCGGGCACGCTCGTGCTGGACCTGGGCGCCGGCCCTGGCACGCTGACCGGCGCGCTCGCCGACTCCGGCGCGCGGGTGCTGGCCATCGAACGCGACCCGGGATTCGTCCGCCGGCTGCGAAGCCGCTTCGGCGACCGGCCGAACGTCCGCATCATCGAGGCGGACCTGCGCGACGTACCGCTCCCACGCCGCCCCTACCAGGTGGTCGCCAGCCTTCCGTTCGATCTCTCGACGCACCTGTTCCGCCGGCTGTTCGACTCCGAACGCAGCAGTATCTACGCGGCGGATCTGATCCTCGAATGGGGATTCGCCAAACGCATGACCGCCGCCGTGCCACGCGACCTCGAGGTCGCCTGGTGGGCCAGCCGTTACGAGTTCCGGCTGGTCCGGCGCATACCCGCCCGATTGTTCAAGCCGGAACCTGCCGTCGACTGCGCGCAGCTCCGGATCCGGACGCGGCCGGGCCTGTCCAGCCCACACCGTCAGCGCAGCCTGCGAAGGCTCCTCACGTCGGCTTATCGCGGGCGGGGGCCGATGCTCGCCGTGGATGAGTGGGCCGAGCTCGTCAAGGAGACGTAGCCGTTGGCGATCCGGCTCAGCCGGCGAGCAGCTGCTCGGGCCGGATCCGCCCCTCCACGATCTCCTCGGCGACGACGGCGAGCCGGGTCCGGTTCTTGCGGGCGTACGACCGCAGGACGTCGAACGCGCCCTCCATGTCGAGGTGCCCGCGTTCGGCGAGGATCCCCTTGGCCTGCTCGATCACGACGCGGCTGTTGAGCGCGCCCTGCAACTGCTGCGCGAGCATCTCGGCCCGGTCGAGCTCGCGCCGGCGCAGGATCGTGATCGTCGCCGCCTCCGCGAGCGCCTGGACCAGGTCGAAGTTCTCCGGCTCGGGAGGTTCGGACTGCTCGGTGAACAGGGCGTACGAGCCGATGCTGTCGTCCCGCCACTGCAGTGGAAACGCGTAGACGGTGGTGAAGCCGGCGTCGCCCGCCTCCCGCGCGAACCGGGACGGCTGGCCGGATCCCGCGAGGTCGAGCCGGACCGGTGTGCCGCCGCGGTAGGAGTCGCCGCACGGGCCGTCCTCGTTCGGATGCTCCAGCGCGGTCGCCAGCAAGTCTCCCGGCCAGGTCGCCGCCACGTGGAGAACGTGGTGCTCGTCGGCCAGCAGGACGGCGACCGCCGGCCAGCCGACCAGGTCGACACAATGCCGGGCCAGGACATTCATGAAGTAGATGTCGTCGAACCCGGCATTTCGCGCATCCGCCAGTTCGACGAATGCCTGAGCCAGGCCCTGCTCACGAGACATGCCCGCTCCTCAGTTTCCCCCACCGAAGCCTCTTGGAAGCCCCAACGAATTCGCACTGCCCTGGATACCGGCCACCACACTCAACACGCTGAGAAGTGTCGAGCCGGGTCGGAAATCCTGCTGCGTCGAGTGCCTACGGCAAGGTTCTATCTTGGCACGATCTTCGCGTCCTGTGTTATTTGGGCAGACGGCTTCCCTTGACGCGTCGCAGCTACTAAGATCACGGGACGGTGCGTGCGTAAGTTGTGCGCCCCTGTGGAGCCCCAGACCTTGGCCTCATGTCATGAAGTGCCAGGTGTGCGTCCGGGGAGTTGGTTGTTTTTTCAATGGTGGCTTGTCGAGTCGCGCGACGGCGCTGACCGGCGCCTCTCGATGACTTCGACGAGTTTCGCGACTTTTGTCGTCGTTCCTTGATGAAGCAGCTCTACCGTGGCGGGATTGGCGGTCACAGGAGGGGGGTGACCGCCTGTCCCGGCTCTCGCCTGCCGAGTCGGGAGTGCTACTCCCGTCGCGGTGTCCACCGGACTGGGTCTCCTCGGGTTTGGTCGCCCTGCCCCCACGTCGGCTCGAGGAGGCCCTTCGCACGCCGGCTGACGCCCTCCGTTTGCGTGCTGTCCTTCTGCTGCGGGTAGGTTGACGCGGCAGGAGGTGGGCGAGGTGTCCGAACGCAAACCGATCGAGAGCTGGCTGGCCGACATGGACGGCGTGCTCGTCAGCGAGGGCAACCCCGTGCCCGGAGCGCCGGAGTTCGTCAAACGCCTGCGTGAGTCGGGCAAGAGCTTCCTCGTCCTCACCAACAACTCGATCTACACCGCACGCGACCTGCGCGCCCGGCTGCTCGCGACCGGGCTCGACGTCCCGGAGGAGTCGATCTGGACGTCGGCGCTCGCGACCGCGAAGTTCCTCGAGGATCAGGCGCCGCACGGGTCCGCGTTCGTCATCGGCGAGGCCGGGCTCACCACGGCGCTGCACAGCATCGGGTACGTCCTGACCGACCGCAAGCCCGACTACGTCGTGCTCGGCGAGACTCGCACCTACAGCTTCAGCGCGATCACGACCGCGATCCGTCTGGTCGACGCGGGCGCCCGCTTCATCGCCACCAACCCCGACTCGGTCGGACCGTCGCCCGAGGGACCGCTGCCGGCCTGCGGCGCGGTGGCCGCGCTGATCACGAAGGCGACCGGCGTCGAGCCGTACTTCGTCGGCAAGCCGAATCCGCTGATGATGCGTAGCGGCCTGAACCGTCTGGAAGCCCACTCCGAGAGCACCGCCATGATCGGCGACCGGATGGACACCGACGTCATCTCGGGGATCGAGGCCGGCCTCTACACCTATCTCGTCCTGTCCGGCGTCACCCGGAGCCACGAGGTCGCGCGCTTCCCGTACCAGCCGTCGCGCGTCGTCGACTCCGTAGCGGATCTGATCGACGAGATCTAGGGCGCATCTCCTGGCCCTTCGCCGGTCGCGAGTTCGGTCAGCCGGCGTTCGAGGAAACGACGCTCGGCACCATCGTCGGTGAGATCCCGCGCCCGCCGATACGCGACACGGGCCTGCTCAGTGCGGCCCAGGCGCCGCAACAGCTCCGCCCGGGTCGAGTGCAGGTAACGGAAATCCTCCAGCCCGAGCCCGTCGACGATCCGCAGCCCCGCCTCCGGCCCGTCGACCTCAGCCACCGCGATCGCCCGGTTCAGCTCCACCACCGGCGAGCCCGTCAGCCGGAACAGCTCCTCGTACAGCATCGCGACCTGCGACCAGTCACACGGCACCTCGGCATGCAGCGAAGCGATCGCCGCCTGCAGAACGTACGGCCCCCGCCCACCAAGCGCGATCGCCCGATCCAGCTCTGCCCGACCAGCCGCGACCTGCGCAACGTCCCACCGCGACCGATCCTGATCGGCGAGCAGCACCAGCTCGCCGCCGCTGAACCGGGCCTCGCGGCGGGAGTCGTGCAGGAGCATCATCGCGAGCAGCCCGCGGGCTTCCGGGTCGTCCGGGAGCAGCTCGGTCAGCGCGTGCCCCAGCCAGATAGCCTCGGCCGCGAGCTCGTCGCGGCCGCCGTAGCCCTCGTTGAAGATCAGGTAGACGACGGCGAGAACAGCGTCGAGACGCTCGCGGAGCAGGTGGTCCGGCGGCACCCGGAACGGGATCCTCGCCGCCCTGATCTTGCGTTTGGCCCGCACCAGCCGCTGCGCCATCGTGCGCTCGGGTACGAGGAAGGCGCGGGCGATCTCGTCGGTGGTCAGCCCGCCGAGGGTACGCAGGGTGAGCGCGACTTGCGCCTCGATCGCCAGCGCCGGGTGGCAGCAGGTGAAGACGAGCTCGAGGCGCTCGTCGGGAAACGTGGTGGAGTCCATCGGCATCTCCGCGCTGTCGGGAGCGACGAGCAGGCCGAACTTGCCGGCGAGCGCCCGCTCGCGGCGGATCCGGTCGGTGGCGCGGTTGCGGGCCGTCCGCATCAGCCAGGCGCGCGGGTTGTCCGGTACGCCGTCGCGCGGCCAGCGGTCGGCAGCGATGGCGAACGCCTCCTGAGCGGCTTCCTCGGCGAGGTCGAAGTCGCCGAGGAACCCGATCAGCGTGGCGAGGACACGGCCCCACTCCTCGCGGAAGACCTCGTCGAGGGTGGCTACCAATACACCTCCGAAGGGCGGATCTCGACGGCACCACCGTGCCGGGCCGCCGGGACGCGCGCGGCCAGCTCGATGGCCGCGTCGAGGTCGTCGGCCTCCAGGACGAAATAGCTGCCGACGGCTTCCTTCATGCCGACGAACGGGCCGTCGGTCGTGATCGTCCTGCCACCTTCGACCCGTACGGTGGTGGCGTTCTGGGGGTGGCCCATCGGCGGTCCGGTGGTGACACCCGGCGTCTGGCTGATCCCCTGGTAGTCGGCGTAGACCTGCTTCTGCTCCTGCTCGGAGAGCTCAGCCTGGCTGTCGAGTGCGGCCCCTTGATAGACCAGCATGATGTATTTCATCGTCGTCTCCTCGTCTCCTCTCATGGCCTCATGACCGGACCGGTCGCAGTAAGACGAGCAGCGGCCCGCGAAATCGACACCTCCGCCGGTTTTCTTTCCGGCTTCACCCCCGGCTTATTCCGCATCAGCCGGGCCCGCGTGCTGGCGGATCCAGGCGTGCATCGCGATCGCGGCGGCCGCGCCCGCGTTGATCGAACGCGTCGAGCCGAACTGCGCGATCGACAGCACGGCATCACAGTGCTTGCGCGCCTCCTCCGACAGGCCCGGGCCCTCCTGGCCGAACAACAGCACGCACGCGCGCGGCAGGTCGTAGGTTTCCAGCGGCACCGCCCCCGGCAGGTTGTCGACGCCCAGCACGGGTAGCCCCTCCCCGTGCGCCCAGCCCGCGAGCTCTGCCACGTCGGCGTGATGCCGGACGTGCTGATAACGATCGGTCACCATCGCGCCGCGGCGGTTCCAGCGGCGGCGGCCGACGATGTGGACCTCCTTGGCCAGGAACGCGTTCGCGGTCCGTACGACCGAGCCGATGTTGAAGTCGTGTTGCCAGTTCTCGATCGCGACGTGGAACTCGTGCCTGCGCCGGTCGAGGTCGGCGACGACGGCCTCGAGCGTCCAGTAGCGATATCGATCGGTCACGTTGCGCCGGTCGCCGTGCCGCAGCAGCTCCGGGTCGTATCGTGGGTCGTCCGGCCAGGAACCCTGCCACGGGCCCACGCCAGCCATATCCAGCGCCGGGTCCAGCGCTGGCTCCAACGCTGGGTCGGAGTCGTTCTCATCAGGCTCAGCCACTACACAATCCTCGTACAGCCCACGCTCAACTACGACCGATAGGCTCCCCGACGTGCCGCACACGACGAACCTGGCCCTGCTGCCCGACTGGCTCGACGCCGAGAAGATCCTCCATGCTTTCGGCCCGTACGCCTTTGTGATCGTGCTGGTCATCGTGTTCGCCGAATGCGGGCTGCTGATCGGTTTCTTCATGCCCGGCGACTCGCTGCTGTTCACGGCCGGGCTGTTCATCGCCCACGGGTTCATCGACGTGCCGCTGTGGCTGGCGTGCATCCTGCTGACGGTGGTCGCCTGCATCGGCAACCTGGTCGGCTACTGGATCGGCTATCGCTCCGGCCCGGCGATCTTCAACAAGCCCAACTCCAAGATCTTCAAGCGGGAGTACGTCGACAAGACCCACGGGTTCTTCGAGAAGTACGGCCCGGGCGCGATCGTGCTGGCGAGGTTCGTGCCGATCGTTCGTACGTTCATCACCGTGATCGCGGGCGTCGGCCGGATGGACTTTCGGCGGTACGCCTTCTACACCACGATCGGTGGCGTGCTGTGGGGCTCCGGCGTCACGATCGCGGGCTACTACCTCGGGCAGGTCGAGTTCATCAAGAACAACCTCGAGGCGATGGCGATCGCGATCGCGCTGGTGTCGGTGCTCCCGATCGCGTTCGAAGGCCTGCGTGGCTGGCTGCGGCAGCGCCGGCGTGGTTCCGCCGCTTCGGCTGCGGGGCCGGCTACTGGGGCGGATACTGCTGCTTCGGCTGCGGCTGACCCTGCGCCTGGGTCTGCGGAGGGTACGGCTGCTGGTACTGGCCCTGACCGAGCTGACCAGGCTGCTGAGGCTGAGGAGCCTGGGCACCACCGCTCAGCCCGCTGAAGTCGACCGCGGGCGCCGCGCGCACCTGCGCCTCCTCGACCTCGAAGTACTCCGCCTTGGCGAACTTGAACTGACCGGCGATGAGGTTCGACGGGAACGCCTCGACCCGCGTGTTGTAGGCCCGCACGTTGGCGTTGTAGAACCGGCGCCCAGCCGCGATCCGGTCCTCGGTCTCGGCCAGCTGCTGCTGCAGCGCCAGGAAGTTCTGGTTCGACTGCAGCTGGGGGTAGTTCTCCGAGACGGCGAACAGCTGTCGCAGCGCACCGGACAGCGCTGACTCCTGCTGGGCCCGCTGGGCGAGGTTCGCGCTGTCGCCGGACGTCGCCGCGGCGCGTTGCCGGGTGACCTCCTCGAAGACCGCGCGCTCGTGCTGGGCGTACGCCTTCGCGGTCTCGACCAGGTTGGGGATCAGGTCGTACCTTCGGTGCAGCTCGACGTCGATCTGCCGCCAGGACTCCTGCACGAGGTTGCGCTGGCTGATGAAGCGGTTGTACGACACGATGACGCCCAGCACGATCAGAACGGCGATGACACCGATCACGACGGCGAGGATGATGATGGCGCTCACGCGGAACCCCTCCGCTGGTTGTTGTCCGGTCCTGGGGATCATAGAGGCCCTGGCGTCGCCGCCGCTCACCCAGCCACCCCGCGGCTACCGGCGGTTCGCCTGATCCTCGGAGGCGAACGCAGGGCTCAGCTGCCGTAGTCCGTCCAGACGTAGGAAGGGATGAGGCCGGCGATCGCGGCGAGCAGGCCGAGCCGTTCGCCGATCCGATCCGGCGCGGTCCGGCCGGGCTCCCAGTGCACCAGCCAGTCGCGCTCGATCCGCCAGCTCGTACGCGGCGCCGACAGCAACAGCTCCATCATCCGCGGGTGCAGCACCGCCATGGCGTACCGAGCGTCGTCGCCGCCGACGCGGTACGCCCGGTTGAACGCCTCGCTCTCGGTCTGCAGGTCAGCGCGGCCGACCGCGGCGGCGGCCCGCCCGCCGAACGCGCCCTCCGGCCCCACCGCGAGCTCCGGCAGCGCGGCCGGCAGCCGCAGCGTCAGCACGGTCGCGACGAAGACCCGGCCCTTACCGCCGGTGCCCGTACGGTGCTGGTAGTCGAACGCGTTGACCTCGTAGTCGCCGGGCCGGCCCAGCATGACATTGCGGACGATCCGGTCCTTGCCACCGGCGAACGGCTCGCCGTTCCAGCGGTGCGCGTACGCCTGGTCCCGCTCACCCACCCACTGCCAGTCCTGGGCGTCGGCGTACTGCCGCATCGCGCGGCGCCGCCGGATGCGGGTCAGCCGCTGGACCACCACGATGGCGGTGAGGACACCGAACGGCACGCCCAGCGTGAACAGGGCGACCAGTTCCATCACCTGCCGTAGTCCTTCCAGACGTACGACGGGATCAGGCCGGCGATCGTCACCAGGAGATTGAGGCGCTGCACGTAACGCTGTGGCTCGATCGGGCCGGGCTCCCAGTAGACCAGGGAGTCGCGGTCGATGCGCCAGTACGTCTCCGGCGCCGACATCAGCAGCTCCATCATCCGCGGATGCAGCACGGCCATGGCGTAGCGGTCGTCGTGGCCGTGGATCTTGTACGCCTGGTTGAACTGCTCGCTTTCCGTCTGCACGTCGTTCTTGCCGAACACGCCCTGCCGCTCGACGGTCAGCCAGGGCAGCATCGACGGCAGCTTCAACGCCCAGACCGCGCAGGTCACCTGCGTGCTCGTCTTGCCGTTGCTGATCGTGTAGTGGTAGTCGAACGCCGCGAAGTCCCACCCCTGGTGGCGGCCCAGCAGGATGTTCGTGGCCGTACGCCCGTCGCCGACCTCGAACGGCTCGCCGGTCCAGCGGTGGGCCCAGGACGAGTCCTGCGGCACCCACGTCCAGCCGTTGCCGGCCGCGAGCGCGGACATCGCCTGCTGCCGCTTCTTCACCGCCTGCCCGCGCAGCACCACGACCAGGATCACCAGCGCGATCGGGATCCCGAAGATGATTCCGAACGCGATGAGGACGACCAGGACCTCCACGTACGCTCCTCCCGTTGGCCACTCAGCGCAGCCCGTAATCCTTCCAGACGAACGACGGGACCAGGTCGACGATCTGGAACAGGCTGTCGAGCCGAGGCGTGATGGCGTCGACGTCGGGGTGGTCCTCCTCCCAGCAGATCAGGGAGTCGCCGTCGATCCGGAACTGGAGGCCGTGCACGTTCATGAGGTACTCCATCATCCGCGGATGGATCAGCGCCATGCCGTAGCGCTGGTCGTCGCAGCGGACCTTGAAACTGCGGTTGAAGTCCTCACTCTCGGTCTGCAGGTCACCGAAGCCGAGAGCGCCGGCGATCCGGCCGCCGAAGATGCCTTCCGGCCCGACCGTGATCGGTGGGAGGGAGTTCGGCAGCCGGACGACCCAGACGGCGTAGTTGTGGGTCGTCGTACGCCGGTTGTCGCCGCTGCCCGACTCGGTTTGGTACGAGTAGTCGAAGTAGAGGATCTCCCGATCCGCGTACGAGCCGACCAGGATGTTCTTCGCCCGGCGATGGTTTCCGGTGCCGAACGGGTCGCCGTCCCAGCGGTCGACGTAAGTCTCGTCCTCGTCCAGCCAGCGCCAGCCCTGCCGGGTCGCGAGGGCGTTGAACGCCTCCTGCCGCTTCTTGCCGGCCAGCCAGGAGAAGTACCAGATCACTCCGCCGACCGCGGCGAAGAGGACGAACGCTATGACGACGCCTGAGTCCACTGGTGTTCCCCCTTGCTCCCGCCTCGCCTCAGTCGAGCCCGAGGTCGCTCAGGCCGTAGAGATAGCGGTACTCCAGACCGGCAGCCTCGATGTTCGCACGGGCGTTGGTGTTCCGGTCCGCGATCGCCGCGACGGCTACGACCTCGGCACCGGCCTCGCGGAGGGCGTCGACGGCCTGGAGGACCGATCCGCCCGTGGTCGAGGTGTCCTCGACGGCGAGCACGCGACGGCCCTTGACGTCCGGCCCTTCGATCAGGCGCTGCAGGCCGTGCTTCTTGGCCTCGCCCCGAACGATGAACGAGTCGAGCTCGCGCCCGGCTGCCGCACCCGCGTGCAGGATCGCGTCGGCCAGCGGGACCGCGGCGAGCGCGGGACCGCCGACGGCGTCGTAGGACAGGTCCGAGGTCAGCTCGAGCATCAGCCGTCCGACGAGCGGCGCGGCCGCGCCGGACAGTGTCACCCGGCGGAGGTCGATGTAGTAGTCGGCGGTGGCGCCGGACGACAGCACGACCTGCTCGTGGACGATCGCCTTGGACTTGATGTGTGCGAGGAGCACAGCTCGATCACTGGATTGTTCGCTGGACACAGCCCCCGAGATTAGCGACACGCGTTGGTGCTCGTCACGACCGGGAACGTGTCGTCGGCGTCGAGGCGGTACTCCTTGCCCTGGATCACGGGGTAGACCATCTCGGACGTACGCGCCCAGCCGTCGCCGTCGTCGTCGAAGAGCTGCTCGTAGTGCAGGTGCGCGACGCTGGTGCCGACCGACCCCACGCGGCCGATCTCCTGCCCCAGCTCGACGTGATCGCCCACCGAGACCGAGATGTGGTCCATGTGGAGGTAGAGGGTGTTCCACCGGCCGCCGTGGTCGATCTTCACGCCGCCCGGGTTGGGCAGGAAGATCACGTCACCCGGCGCCGACGCGCGCACGATCGAGCCGCGGGTGGTGCCACCCCTGCGGTACATGTCGATCTTCTTGTGCTCGGGGTTGTGACCGGCGTACGTCGTCATCCGCCAGCGCTCACCGCAGGCGAACGGCAGCTGGAAGCCGGGGCGCGGACCCGGATCGTCCGGGCCGCCGGTCAGCCAGGTCTGGCCGAACAGGCCGGCCGCACCAGATGCCCGGACCGCGTAGGCGCCCACACCGACAACGGCGACCAGCCCGAGCACCAGTCCCCCGACGATCCACATCCGCTTGCTCATCGAGTAGGTCAACTCGGGCGTGAGCCGCGGAGTTCCCGGTGGGCAGTCAGGAGGCCACGCTGGGTCGGTTCCTGCGCGCCCGCACGTTGGCCGACGCCCTGCGGATCACCTTGCGCGGAACGTGCCGGGCCGCGAACACGATCAGCTTGTAACGCCGGCTCGGAACGATCACCGGCGAACGCTTGCCGGACTCGACGTGGCGCAGCGTCTGGTCGATCACGTCGTCGGCCGACAGCCACATGAAGCGCGGGATGCCCTTCGGCGTGACGCCGGAGCGGGAGTGGAACTCCGTTCGTGTGAAGCCGGGACACACCACCACGGCCTGCACGCCGGTGCCGGTCAGCTCGGCCGCCAGGCCCTCGGTGAAGCTGGTGACCCAGGCCTTGGCCGCACCGTAGGTGCCGAAGGGAACGAACCCGGCCACGCTCGACACGTTGATCACCGTGCCTGATCCGCGTTCGACCATGCCGGGCACGGCCGCCCGGGTGAGCCGCATGACGGCGCGGACGTGGACGTCGAGCAGGCGCTGCTCGTCCTCGATCGAGGTCTTGAGGAACCCGCGGCCGAGCCCGAAACCGGCGTTGTTGACAAGGATGTCGACGCCCGCCGAGGCACCGGCGAGCCGCTCCTCGACGTGCCGGAACGCGGGCGGGTCGGTGAGATCGGCGGGCAGCGTCTCGCACGAGACACCGTGCCGGTCGGACAGCTCGTCGGCGACCTTCGCGAGCCGGTCGCCGTCGCGGGCGACGAGCACCAGATCGTGTCCGCGGTAGGCCAGCGCTTCGGCGAACGCACGGCCAAGACCGGACGTGGGCCCGGTGATCAATGCGGTCGGCATGACAGCTTCACCCATCAGGGACGAAAGGGAATGCAGGACGTAACGCGTAACGACGCAGGTACGCAGTGGTGCCGACTGGACTCTATACGCGCTGGTTCTTCGAAGCGAACCACCGCCTGGACTGCGGTGCCCACAGCAGTCCGGCGGCCGTGATGCCCACCAGCACGCTCAGCCATTCGACGACCGAGGGCGCGGCGCCACTCATGATGTTGAGCACGGTCAGCATGACGTTGGCCGCCGCGAGGACCGTGGCGATCGAGCGCGCCCAGCCCTTGCCACGCGAGGTGAGCAGACCCATCCCGATCCACAGCAGGATCGACAGGATGGTCGTGATCACGGCCAGCATCGTGAGGTTGGAGATCCACCCGTCGACGTTCGCGGGTGTCACGGCCTGCTTGGTGCGCTTCAGTGACTCCCGGGCCTGCTGCTCGAGCTCGCCGCGGGGCGTGACCATCAGCTTGATGACCGCGGGCAACGCCAGCACCGCGCCGACGTACATCAGGATGGCGGCGACCGAGACGTGCTTGGGACGGTCGGAGACCGCCAGGGCATCCTTCGGGTCTTCCGGCCACGACAGCTGACCGCTCATCTTCGTCCTCTCCCTGCCTGGGCCGTGTCCCACAACTATCGCCTGACTCGCGACAACCCGCATCCACGCTGGCGGCACCGTGCTCAGCCCGTCCCGGGCCTTGGGCATACCTTACGGCTGCCGGCCCGCCCGTATGCTCGCATGTCATGGACCGGACGGCGACCCGCTTGGACGGGCTGGGCACGACGATCTTCGCTGAGATGTCCGCACTGGCGCTGCGGACCGACTCGATCAACCTCGGTCAGGGCTTCCCCGACACCGACGGGCCACCGTCGATGCTCGAGGAGTGCGTCGCGGCCATCTGGTCGGGCAACTACAACCAGTACCCACCCGGAATCGGCATCCCCGCCCTGCGGCAGGCGGTCGCCGAGCACCAGAAGCGGTTCTACGGGCTGTCGTTCGACCCCGACACGGAGGTGCTGGTCACCGCCGGTGCCACCGAGGCGGTCGCGGCGACGTTGCTGGCGCTGGTCGAGCCGGGCGAAGAGGTCGTCGCGCTCGAGCCCTACTACGACTCGTACGCCGCGGGCATCGCGTTCGCCGGCGGGCGGCGGGTGCCGGTGACGCTGCGAGCGCCCGACTTCCGGCTCGACCTCGACGAGTTGCGGGCGGCCGTCACGCCGCGGACCAAGCTGCTGCTGATCAACTCGCCGCACAACCCGACTGGCACCGTCCTCACACCGGAGGAGCTGCGCGGGATCGCCGAGCTGGCCTGCGAGCGCGACCTGCTCGTGGTGACCGACGAGGTCTACGAGCACCTGGCGTTCGACGGCGCGCCGCACGTTCCGCTGGCGACGCTGCCGGGCATGCGCGACCGCACGATCACGATCTCCTCGGCAGGCAAGACGTTCTCGGTCACCGGCTGGAAGATCGGCTGGGTGTGCGCCCCGCCCGAGCTGACCAAGGCCGTGCAGACGGCCAAGCAGTTCCTGACCTACGTGTCGGGCGGGCCGTTCCAGCCGGCGGTGGCCGCCGCGCTGACGCTCGGCGACGACTACTACGCGGGCTTTCGCGCGAGCCTGCAGGGCAAGCGCGACCTGCTGTGCAAGGGCCTGGCCGACCTCGGGCTGGATGTGTTCACACCCCAGGGCACCTACTTCGTCACGACCGACGTGCGCTCGCTCGGCTACCACGACGGCGTGGAGTTCTGCCGCATGCTGCCCGAGCGGTGTGGTGTCGTGGCGATTCCGCACGAGGTGTTCTACGACCACAAGGAGATCGGTAAGCCCTTGGTGCGCTGGGCTTTCTGCAAGCGCGACGAGGTGCTGACGGCCGCGCTCGACCGGCTGCAAGGGCTGCGCCCGGCTTAGATGCTCAGTCCGGCAGCTGCCACTGCTGGTTGTCGCCAGTACCGCAGTCCCAGATCTGTACCTGCGTGCCGTCGACGATGTCCTTGATGGGGATGTCGAGGCATCGGCCGGAGTTCTTGTCCACCAAGTGCCCGTCCTGGGCGGTCCACTGCTGGTTCGGGCCAGCGTGACAGTCCCAGAGTTGGACGCGCGTGCCGTTGGCGGGGTTGGCGTCGATGACATCCAGGCACTTGCCGAGAGTGCGGATCGAACCGTCTTGCGCGAGCGTCCACTGCTGGTTGGCGCCGCCGTTGCAGGTGTGGATGATCGCCGCCGTGCCGTTGTCGGAGGACGCCTGGTCCGCATCCAGGCACATGTCCTCGGCACCGACGATGGTGCCAGTGACCGGAATGGGTGGAGGTGGCGTGTCCAGGTCGTTCGAGTCGTCCGGCTCGGTCTCGGTGGACGACTCGGAAGCCGAGTCGTTCGGCGTCTCCTGGGTCGTCGTGTCGCCGTCGCTGGGGTCGGTCGCGTCGGACATCAGCCGCCAGGCAACGCCGATCAGGACGACGACCGCCAGCACGAGAGCAACGGCACCCATCGCGAGCCAGGGCGAGCGTTTCGCAGGCGGACGCCCGCTCGGTTGCCCCTGCGGCTGCGCACGTCCCTGGGCCGGATCGGCCTTGGTCACCGGCTCGAACGACGGGCCCTGACCCGGGCCTGGACTCGCGCTCGGCGGGCCGGCGGGCATGGCCTGCGTGGGCTCCGGCGAGCCGTCCAGCAGCCGGTCGACCTCCGTCCGGCGCTGGGCGATCCGGTCGTAGATGGCACCCGGCCACGGGCGGCTGGTCGGCGGGATCTTCCCCAGTAACGACAGCATCTGCGCAGGCGTCGGCCGCGCCGCCGGATCCTTGGCCAGGCACCGCTCGACGATCGGCCGGAGCCGCGCCGGTACGCCGGTCAGGTCCGGCTGAGCCCGCACGATGTTGCGCAGCGACGCCTCCAGGTTGCCGGCTACGTGGAACGGGTTCCGTCCCGTGCTCGCGACCGTCAGCAGGGTGCCGAGGCTGAACAGGTCGCTCGCCGTCGTGACCGGCTGGGCCTGCGCCTGCTCCGGCGACATGTACGCGGGCGACCCGAGCGGCAGCGTCGTCAGCGTCTGCTCGCCGCTGGACTGGACGGCCCGCACGATGCCGAAGTCGATCACCCGCAGGCCGTCCTCGGCCAGGAGCACGTTGGAGGGCTTCAGGTCGCGGTGCACCAGCCCGGCGCGGTGGATGTCGCCAAGCGCGGTCGCCAGCCGGGCGGCCAGGTGCAGCACCGCCTGCTCCGGCAGCGGACCGAACGCCTCCAGCGTCTCGGCGAGCGACGGGCCTGGTACGAACACCGAGGCCAGCCACGGCCTGGTCGCCTCCGGATCGGCGGCCACCACGGCGGCGGTGTAGGCGCCCGACACCCGGCGGCACGCGTCGACCTCCCGCGCGAACCGGGCACGGAACCCCTCGTCGTCGACGTAGCGCGGCTCGATCCGCTTGACCGCGACCAGGCTTCCGTCCGGACCGCTGGCGAGGTAGACCCGTCCCATGCCACCCGCACCGAGCTCGGCCAGCAAGATGTAGGGCCCGGCCCGCTCTTCTTCTCCCTCCAGTGCCCGCACGGACCAAGTATCCAATGCCGAATGCCACCGAAGTGTCACGTCTGGCCCTTTTGTACGCGCGGCTGGCCGGTTCCGGCATAGCGCTCGACGACCGCGGCCGCTTCCTCGGCGATCCGCGTGCGCAGTTCCACCGGCTCGAGCACCTCGACCTGGGTCCCCAGCCTGAGGAACTCGTGCGTGGCGTGGCGGATGCTCTCGATCGGCAGCGCCGCGGTGACCCAGCCCTCCTCGTCCGGCTCGGAGGCGGACTCCCGGGCGGCCCGCGCGACGAAGCCGCCCTGGTAGAAGGCGAGCAGGTCGTACGCGAACGGCGACAACCGCACGACCGCGCGCTCGCGGTAGAGGCGCTCGCCGTACTCCTCGTTCCAGTTCGACCAGTAAGCCGCGAGGTCGAAGTCGTCCGGTCTCGTGAACGACTCGGCGAGCACGTCGATCGCCTGGACCCGGGCCATCCGGTACGTGCGCGGCGAGCCCTCCGAGGCCGCCACGAGGTACCACGTGCCGGCCTTCAGCACCAGGCCGTACGGCTCCAGCCGCCGGGTGACGACCTGCCGGCCCCAGCGCTCGTACCGTACGGAGATCACCCGCTGGTTCCACACCGCGTCGGCGACTGGCTCGAGGTAGCGAGGGCTCTCGATGTCCTTGAACCAGCCGGGCGCGTCCAGGTGGAAGCGCTGGCGCACTCTTCCAGCCCGGTCGCGCAGCTCGGGCGGGAGTGCGGCCATCAGCTTCAGCTGCGCCGCAGTGAGCACGCTGCCGAGCCCGAGCTCGGCGGCCGCGCCCGGTGTGCCGGCGAGGAACAGCGACTCCGCCTCGTCGGCGGTCAGCCCGGTGAGGCGCGTGCGGTAGCCGCCGAGCAGCTGGTAGCCGCCGGCCGGGCCGCGGTCGGAGTAGACCGGCACGCCGGCCGCCGACAGCGACTCGATGTCGCGGTAGACCGTGCGGACGGAGACCTCGAGCTCCTCCGCGAGCTGCTCGGCCGTCAGCTTGCCCCTGGTCTGCAGCAGCATCAGGAGCGAGAGGAGGCGGCTCGCACGCATGACAGACATCTTCCCTCAGATTCCTGACAGGAACTGACAGGTATCGGGGGCATGCTGGGAACCATGAGCAGCATCAGTGCGGAGTACTACGACGCCGGCCGGGCGCGGATCGTCGAGCTGGTGAGCCGGCCCGGCGTGGACCTCACGGCGCCGGTCGCCGCCTGTCCCGGCTGGACCGCGCGGGATCTCGTGGCGCACCTGGCCGGCGGACTGGGACATTTCATCGTGCGCGACTTCGACAGTGGCGGCCATGCCAACCACGGCGAGCGGACCGTCGCCGAGCGCCGCGGTAAGTCACTGGACGAGCTCCTCGCCGAGTGGGAGCGCAACCGCTCGCACGCGGACGAGACGCTCGCGTCGCCGGTCGGTGGTGTGCTGGTCGCCGAGATCATCTCGCACGAACACGACCTGCGGCAGGCGCTCGGCGAGCCGGGCGCGCGCGACGATCCGGCGGTACGCGCCGCCACCGAGCGGCCGCTGCAGGAGATCGACAAGCGCCTACGCGAGGCCGGCGGCCAGGCGGTCAGCGTGATCGTCGACGGCGACGAGCAGGTGCTCGGCGACGGCGAGGCCACCTCGACCGTACGGCTGACCGCGTTCGAGCTGCTGCGCGCGATGGGCCGGCGCAGCGAGCGGCAACTGCGTGCGCTGGACTGGGACGGCGAGCCGCGGCTGGACGTGTTCACGCTGTTCGGGCCCCCCCGCGAAGCAGATCTGGAGGAGTGAACGGCATGAAACTCGACCGCGCACAGGTGCTCGCCTACCGCGTGGCCACCCAGGGCCTGCACCGCGAACCGGCAGGCCCGCTGGAGCTCGCGGTGCTCGACCTCGGCGTGCAGTGGTCCAACGCCGGCACCTTGCGTACGGCGCTGGCCGCGCGGCTGCCGGACGTCGACGCGACCGACGTGCTCACCGACGAACGGTTCTCCGTGCTGTGGTCGTTCCGCGGGGCACCGCATCTGCTGCGGCGGGCCGACCTCGCGGAGCTGGCGGGCTCGCTGTGGCCTGTGAGCGAGGCCGACGCGATGTCGCGGCTCGCGGCCGAGCGCAAACCGTTCAAGCAGGCCGGCGTGCAGGGGCTGGACGCGTTCACGGCGACGGCGAAGGCGCTGCGCAAGGTGGTGACCCACGCGCTGCCGAAGGGCGAGGTGAGCGCCGGCGTGACGCGGCTGCTGCCCGACTCGTACGCCTACGAGTGCCGCGGCTGCCAGTCGACGCACGTCTACGGCGGGCTGTTCCAGCTGGCCGGGCTGCCCGCGGGCATCGAGATCGTCGCGACGGCCGACAAGACAACCCTCGCACCGTTGCGGAAACGGCCTCCGATCCCGACGGAGTCGGCCGGACCGGCCGAGCCGATCCTCGCCTACCTTCGGCTACACGGGCCGGCGACCGCCGCCGAGGCGGCCGGCTATCTCGGCACGACGGCCACCGCGATCCGGCCGTGGTGGCCGGACGATCTGGTGGAGGTAGGCGTCGACGGCAAGCGGACCTGGATCACGCCGGATCGGGCCGACCTGCTGCGCCGGCCGCGTTCGGTGCGAGACGTCGTACGGCTGCTGCCTGCGTACGACCCGTTCCTGCAGATGCGCGACCGCGACCTGCTGGAGCCGGATCGTGAACGCCAGAAGGCGATCTGGCGGATTCTCGGCAACCCCGGAGCGGTGCTGGCCGGTGGCGAGGTGGTGGGCACGTGGCGGGCGAAGGCCGGCCGCAAGGGAGCGCTTGACATCACGGTCGAGCCGTTCGGGAAACTGCCACCGAAGGTGCGCAAGGCCGTCGAAGCCGAAGCCGCCCGAGTCGCCGAGGTCCGCTCGGCGACGGAGGCGCGAGTGACGTTCGCCGGCTAGACGATCTGTTCCAAGGGGTCGCCGGTCAAGCGCGCGGCGCATGGCGCCGCGCTGGCAAGGCGGAGGAGGAGCCAGGAGGGGCCTCCGGCGATCGACGACAACGCAGCCAGCGTGGATGCCAGGCGTCGCGCGTCAGGCGACCCCTTGGAATAGATCGTCTAGGGGATGTCAGATGGCGTCGGCTTCGTTGAGCTCGCCGGTCTCGCCGTCGGCGAGCTCGCGCACGATGTCGAGATGGCCGGCGTGCCGGGCGTACTCCTGCAGCACATGGAACAGGATCCAGGCCAGCGTCGGCGGTGGCTCGGCCGTTCCCTCGGCGAACCGGCCGCCGAGCGCGGCCGGCTGGTCGAGACCGGCGGCCTCGGTGACGATCTCGCGAGTGCGCCGCCCGCCCGCGTGCAGCGAGGCGACCAGCAGGCCCATTGTCTCGTCAGGTCCGACCTGCCAGCCGGCCTCCGGGTCGTCGTCGGCGTTGTCGCCCCACGGCGCGTCGACCGGCTCGGCCGTGAACCCCCAGCGCAGCCAGCGACGTTCCATGTAGACAAGGTGTTTGAGCAACTCCAGCGGCGTCCACCCCGAGGGCAGGCGGCTCGTGCGCAGGTCGTCCTCGGAGAGACCGTCGACCTTGCGCGCGACGACCTCGCGGTAGTAGTCGAGGTAGTCGAGGAACAGCTGGGTCTGGTCTCCGAGCTGTTTCGGTGGCTCGCTCAGCGGCTGGCTCATGCCATCCAGACTACGGTTCGATCCGCCATCGGATGCCTTGCACCGCAAGTGAATCCAGGAAGTCCGCCGGATCGAACGCCTGCGCCGGCGCTCGTACGCCTGGCTCGGCGGTGCCGTTCGCGAGGCGTTGCACGGCCTCGGCGGCGTTGAAAGCCGTTGTGCCGTAGGTGTCCTGGCCTTCGACGATGCCTCTGACACGTCTCCCCGCTGTGTCCATCGCGTCGGCGACGATGACGAACCGCGCAGCGCGGCGGTCCTGCTCCGGTGGGCCGTCGGCCGGCAGTCGTTCGGCCAGTTCCGGCGTGAGAGAGCTGAACAGGGTCGCGATCTCCTCGTCCGCGAGCGTCAGGATGCGACTCGCGTCGAGATGGCGGGGCAGGGTGACGAGCTCGGGCAGGGCGAAGCTCACCATGACGGCCGTCTCGCCGCCGGGAAACGTCATCGTCAGCTTGGCGGGCTCGACGGAGGTGAACAGGTCCCGGTTGGCCAGCGCGGTGCGAGCAGAGCCGCGGGTCAGGCCACCTGCCTCCCGGATCCGGTGCGCGATCGTCAACTCGTCGACGCCGGCCAGCCGGTGGGCCGCGAGGCTCGCGATCAGGTCGGCGAGGAACCCGCCGTCGTTCACCATCGGAACGACGGCCACGCCGGCCCGTTCGGCGTCGTCGGCGAACGTGTCGAAAACCGTTTGGACATAGGACTGTTCGCCGGCGAAGTCGACATAGTGACAGCCGGCGGCGATCGCGGCTCGCACCACGGGAAGGCCGTACGACACATAGGGCGCGACGGCGTTGACCACGGCCGAACAGTCCTGAAACACGTCGGTGAGGGCGACGTGATCGGACAGGCGGGCGACACGGATCTCAGCGCCTGCCACGCCCGCGGCCACTGCACGCAGACGGTCGGCGTTCCGTCCGATCAGCACGGGTTCGAATCCCCGGCCGGCCAACTCGGTGACGACCAGCTTGGCCGTGTAACCGTTCGCACCGTAAACAGCGATCTTCGTCATGCGGGCAACCGTAGGTCTGGGCCGGAAGACTTCCCATGTCCGAACCGCTTGCTCCCATCGCCGATCGTCTTGCCGGTTGCGCCGCGGCGATAGATTCGCGGAATGGACGTGCTGAGCGACGCGATCACCGCGATGCGTGCTGGCCGCGCGCATTCGACGCTGACGCGACACTCGGCGCCCTGGGATTCGCGCTTCCCCGACGGAGACTCCGCCGGGTTTCATATCGTGGTAGAGGGTTCCGCCCGGTTCCTGCCACCTGCCGCCGAGCCGGTTGAGCTCAGCGCGGGTGACATCGTGTTCATGACGCGAGAACGCGGGCACGGGCTCAGCGGCGAGGGGCGGGCAGTCCTGGTGTGCGGCGCGTACCTCCTGGACCGGACGCGTCCGCATCCGTTGCTCGCCGGGCTGCCCGACGTGATTCACCTGCCCGCGAGCGAACGTTCCGATCCGTCCCTACACGCGGCGGTCGAGCTGCTCTGGCGGGAACACGAACTACCGCGGCCGGGCGGCGGTGCCGTTCTCTCGGCGCTGCTCGACCTGCTACTTGTCTCGATCGTCCGGACCTGGCTCGAGGCGCATCCCACGGCCGGCTGGGCCGCGGCGCTCGACGACCCGGCGATCGCGGGCGCGCTGCAGGCGATCCACCAGAACCCCGCGCGGCTGTGGACGGTGGAGGCACTCGGCGCGCAGGGCGGATTGTCGCGGGCGGCGTTCTCCAAGCGCTTCACGGCGTTGGTCGGCCAGCCACCGTTGACGTATGTGACGTGGTGGCGGATGGTGCTGGCCGCTCGCCTGCTGCGCGAGAGCGATGCGCCGCTGGCCGCGGTGGCTCAACGGGCGGGATACGCCTCGGAGTTCGCGTTCGCGCGGGCGTTCAAGCGCGAGTTCGGCGTGGCCCCCGGCGGATATCGGAAAGCCGTCGCCTAGACGATCTATTCCAAGGGGTCGCCTGACGCGCGACGCCTGGCATCCACGCCGGCTGCGTTGTCGTCGATCGCCGGAGGCCCCTCCTGGCTCCTCCTCCGCCTTCCCAGCGCGGCGCCATCCGCCGCGCGCTTGACCGGCAACCCCTTGGAACAGATCGCCTAGCGCTCGGCCACTTGCCTGCTCGGGCGGATGGCGGCGTCGATGGCGGCGACGTCAGGCCACGCGGTACGTCAGGATCACCACACCCGACGGCAGCGCCTTCGCGTCCACGAAGTCGAACGTCACGGCTGCCGAGCCCGGCTGGAACAGCAGGTCCTGCGGGCCGCCGTTGCGCACAAGAAACGGGTGCACCCACAGCCGCAGCTCGTCCAGCAGGCCGGCCTCGAGCATCAGCTGCGTCACGGCGCCCACGCCGTACTGCACGATGTCCTGCCCGGGCTGCTCCTTCAGCCGCCCGATCTCCTCGACGACGTTCTCCGAGATCACGCTCGTGTTGGCCCAGTCAGGGTCCTGCAGCGTCGTCGAGACGACGTACTTCGGCATGGTGTTCATCCGGTCGCTCAGCGGATCACCCGATCGCGACTGCCACACCGGCGCGAACGACTCGTACGTGCGCCTGCCCATCAGCACCGCGTCGCAGGCGAGCAGGAGGTCGGTCTGGACCTTCTCGCCGGCGCCCTCGCTGCTGCCGAGCGCGGGCCAGGTGTGAACGTTCTCGACAACGCCGTCGAGAGTGATGTACGTGGAGTTGATGATCTTTCGCATGCCGGGTAGACCGGGAGCCGGCTGGAAACTCATCGGTGCCTCTGCCGGAGGCGGCACGCAGGCCGCTCAGCCGGTGCCGAGCGTGATGCAGCTGTGCGGCTTGGCCGCCCGCGCCCACCGCTCCAGCCGATCCACGAAGTCGTGCGCCGCGTCGGGCCAGTGGTAGTTCATCCGGGCCGCCTGATGACCGCGCTCACCCATCTCCACCCGCAGGTCCGGGTCGTTCCGCAGCTGCAGGACCGCCTCAGCCGTCGCCGCCGGATCGTCGAACGGGACCACGACCCCGCACTTGTGCACCTGAACCAGCGACTCCGCCGGCGGCAGCGGCGTCGTCACCACCGGAACGCCGTGCGCCATGTACTCCACGACCTTCGTCGGCGTCGAATGCCGGTAGTTCGGCATGTCCCGCAGCAACGACAGGCCGCACAGCGCGCCGTCGAGCAGCGCCATCGCCTTGTTGTAGGGCACGAACCCGTGCCACTTCAGTACGCCCTCGGCCTGCGCGTCCGAAAGCAGCGGCCGGGCGTACCCGTCGGCCGCACCGATGATGTCGACAGACACACCGGACCCGGCCAGCAGCCGGGCGGTCGACACCAGCGTGTCGACGCCGCGGGCGGCCGTCAGATGTCCGACGTAGAAGGCTCGATCGGCGCCGGCCGGAACGACTGTGTCCGGAACGTAGGTCGTGTTGAGCACCACCGGGTGCACGCCCACGAAACGGCTGCGGTAGCCCGGCTCCGCGAGCATCAGCCGGAAGTGCTTCTCCGCGAACTGCTCCAGCCGGCGCGCGAACGCCGTGCCCACTGGGCGGACCGGCCCCGGCAACCACGGCTTGGCGACCATCGAGGCCGCGGTGTCCTCGTGGACGTCCCACACGACCGCGCCCTCGAGCCCGCTGCCGTAGGCCGCCATCAGCAGCTCCGGGTCGTGCAGGATCACCACGTCGGCCGCCGGGCCGCGCTGCCTCAGCAGCTTGCGCGCCGCGCGGAGCGCCCCCAGCCGCCGCCGGCCGGACGAGCGCGGCAGGTCGATCGTCTCGATCTCCGGCCACACCTCGGTGTCGTACGCCGTGAACGGTGCGGCGTACGTGACCGCGTGCCCGGCGTCCAGGAGAGCTCGGATCTGCCGGTGCAGGATCCGGGTGTCCTGCGGGTTGTGTACGACTGTGCAGACCAGAACGCGCAGCTTCATGAGCCGTCAGAGCACCTCTATGTTGGCGCAGTATTTGTCCGGCCCCCGGCTGCCACGCAGCCCAGAGCCCACCCCACCCCTGCCGCGCAACCGACCACGGGTGTCGAGCAGAAGTTGCGCATCGGTCAACATCATGTTGTCGTATGCCGAGTGCGCCTGGAGCAGAATCGTAAGGTCCGCTGTCGCGAGCGCGTGCTCCAGGTCGGCAACACGCCTCACCGGCACGCCGTCGACCGTCCACTCGGGAACGTACGGATCATGGAACAGCACCTCGGCGCCCAGCCTCCGTAGGCGCCGGGCCACCGCTGACGACGGCGACTCGCGCTGATCGGAGATGTCCGCCTTGTAGGTGACGCCCAGCAGCAGGACGCTGGCGCCGTTGACCGCCTTGCGGTTGCGGTTGAGCAGGTCCTGCGCGCGCTGCGCGACGTAGACCGGCATCCGCTGGTTGATCTCCTGCGCCAGCTCGACGAACCGGAACGGGAAGCCCAGCCTCCGCACGCTGTAGGAGAGGTAGTTGGGGTCGATCGGGATGCAGTGCCCGCCGACGCCCGGCCCCGGATAGAACGCCTGGAAGCCGAACGGCTTGGTCGACGCGCACGAGATCGCATCCCAGAGATCGATGCCGAGCTCGTTGCAGAACACCGCCATCTCGTTGACCAGGGCGATGTTGACGTGGCGGTAGGTGTTCTCCAGCAGCTTGGCCATCTCGGCCTCGCGGGTGCCGGCCGCGCGCACCACTGTGTCGCAGATCTTGCCGTAGAAACCCTCGGCTCGCTGCGTGCAGGTCGGCGTGTGACCGCCGACGACCTTGGGGGTGTTGCGCAGGCCGTACGTCGGGTTGCCGGGGTCGATCCGCTCCGGGGAGAACGCCAACGCGAACCCCTCCCCCGCCGCGAGACCGGAGCCCTCCTCGAGAATCGGCCGGACCACCTCGTCGGTCGTGCCGGGGTAGGTGGTCGACTCGAGCACGACCAGCATCCCCGGCCGCAGCTGCCCGCCGACGGTCCGGGCCGCGACCTTGACCGCGGTCAGGTCAGGCCCCCCGTCGGAGTCGAGCGGGGTGGGCACACAGATCACGATCACGTCGGCGTTCGCCAACTGCCGTTCATCTGTCGTTACCGTGAGGCCGGCCGCCAGCATGTCGGCGACGTCGGCGTTGGTGATGTCGTCGATGTGGGACTGGCCGGCGCGCAGCCGCTCGACCACCGGGGGCGAAACATCGAACCCCAGCACCCGCAGGCCCGCCTTGCAGGCTTCCCTGACCAACGGCAAGCCCACATAGCCGAGCCCCACCACAGCCAGATCCAGCACCGATGACTCCTCGGAGACTCCTAGTGCCGCTTGGGTCTTGGACGTCAAGCTTTCGGACACCCCGAGACTGTAGGTCGGATCAGCCTCCCCCAGCACTTCGGAGCAGAGCATCCGCAGCAGAGTTCGGTCAGAGTTAGCTAATCAGCAACCTAGCGACACCCAACCGTAACCCAAAGCCATCGCGCGCATGCGCAAGGTACGCGTGTCGCGGCTGTCCCGGGTCGAGTGGATCAGAGCTCGTAGCGGGCGAACCGCCCGCGGGCCTGGTCGTAGTCGCCGTGCAGCAGGTCGCTCCAGGCGCTCACGACGCCGTCGGGGTCGAAGCGCGCGTAGGCGTCCTGCTTGGCCTCGGCCGAACGCCGCTGCCAGGTGTCGGCATCGGCGTCCTGCAGGACCAGCTTGACGGCATCGTCGAGCGAGTCGCAGAGCCGCTGCCGGCCGTAGGCCTCGGCAGCGCCCTCCCAGCCGCGTACGACGGGTACCGCACCGGAAAGCATGCCCTCGCTGACCGAAGTGTGCGAGCCCTCGACGTCCGACAGCGAGAGGATGTGGCCGGCCTTGCGGTACCACGCGCCCATATCGCGGCTGAACCCGTCGAAGATCACAGCGCCGCGTAGCAGAGGGTCCTTCTCGATCCGCTCCATCGCCCGCTGCAGCTCGTGCCGCTCCTCCGGCTTCTCCCAGGACGGCTTGTGCGCCCAGCCCATCTGGCTGCGGATGAGCAGGCTGAACCGCGGATCCTCTTTACGGACGGCGGCCAGCAGGTCGAGTGCGAGGTCGAACCGCTTCAGGCCCGGAATGATCCCGACCATGCCGAGCGTGAACCGCGCGCCGGCGTGCTTGGGCCGGTCCAGGCGCTGCGCCGCGACGTAGTTCGGGATGTAGATCAGCTTCGAGGCAGGCCAGCCGAGCTCGTTCTGGATTCGCAGGCCCATGTGCGGAGCGATGTAGACCACGGCGTCGACGGCGTCCAGCTGGACCCGCCGCGGATAGTCGGTGTCGATCTCGAACCGGTGCAGGCGGATGATCAGGCGCTGGTCGGGCCGTTTGGTCTCCGACAGCCAGATCGCGTTGGGCCGGACCCAGTCGGCGACCAGGACCTGCGCGGAGCGGGCGAGGTTTTCGGTGATGCCGTCGTTCCTGGCCCCGGCACTGCGCCACTCGTCGATCATGACGTCCAGGTCGGGCTGGTCGTCGAGCAGTCCGGCCAGGTCGTTCATGAACCGCATGTCGAAGCCGAAGACCCGGGCGCGGATCGGCGACGCGGACAGTGGCTCGCCGGACGGAACCAGCCCGAGCAACGTCTGCACGCCCGCGTGCTGCGCGTCCGCCGACCAGTCGGGGGCGGGCTCGTCCCAGCCGAGCGCCGTCGCTCCCGAGCCCCACCGCTCGCGGACCGGCTCGTCCCACGGCCCGGCCTCGCCGAGCAGCCGGGCGGCGGCATAGGAGTATTTCCGGCGCGTGCCCTGGCCGGCGGCCTGTTCGGCGAGCAGCGTCCGCCACAGCGCCAGGTGGTCGGGCACGGTCTCCGGGAACTCGAAGGAACCGGACGACTCGCCGGGCTCACCGCGCGCACTGGACTCCGAGGGCTGCGCCGGCCGGCTGACCCGCGCTTCCGGCTCGACACCTGTGCAGGTCTCGCACTGCCGGTCGCGGGCCAACGGCGGAAAGACGACAGTGCGCACCTGACCGGCGACGACCCGCTCGAGGATGCCCGCGGCGTCGAGGCTGTCGGCCAGCAGCCCGCCGATCAGCGGTGTCGCCTGCCGCAGGTCAGCGGCCCACGGCACCGGCTCGCCGGCCGCCGCGCGTTCGACGGGAACCGCCAGCAGCCAGACCGCGGCCTTCGGAACACCGGAGTGCACCGCGGCGATCGCGGCGTCGGGAGACTCGGCGATCACCAGCCGGGCATCTGCCAGCCCGGTCAGCCGGGGGTCGGGCTTGACCTCGAGGGTGGTGCGGCTGACCGGCGCCCGCGAGACCGGACCCGTGGCCCGGCGCAGGCCGGACCGCACCAGCACCTTCTTGGCCAGCGAGCGCAACCGCCGGACGAACGGCCGGACCAGCCGGCGGATCAGCCGGAAGACGCCGTAGCCGATCGCGCGGATCGCCCGCCAGATCCAGCGCAGCACGACACCGGGGATCGAGGGGGTACGCGCGGCGGGCGCGGACGCGTCACCGCCGTCCACGGGTGGCGGAAGCGGGCTCCACGCGACTTCGTGAACATCGAGGCCGTGCCCGGTGAAGGCAGAGTGAACACTTGCTCGCCAACAGCACACACCTGGGTGGGTCGGCCACCGGTCGTCCGTGAGGAGAACTACGCTTCGCATGCCGACTGATACATCGGTGACCTGCTCCTGAGGTGTGGGTTCGTCAACCATCACGAGACAAGCAGCATAGGGACATATCCACGCGATGCCGAGCACCGACGTTGAACAAACCGGGCACTCTGCGACTGTGAGGCAAGGCGGTCACGTCCCAACTGCGTCCATGTCTGACACTACGCCTGTGGACCCTACCGACAACGCCACCGCCGCCCGACCGTCGGCGCCGAGCCGCGCGCTGCGCCGGCAGGCCGGCCGGCTGAAGCAGCGGGCAGCCACCGCCGCAGCTCAGACCACCCATGTCCGCTTCGTTTCCTGGGACACCATCGAGGTCTCGATCGGGTTCGGCCTGCGCAAGCGGACCTACTGCCTGACCGACCCGAAGGCCACCCGCACGCTGCGCGCGTCCGCACTCGCCGTCGACGTCCCGGACCCCGCCGCGCTCGAGCGGCTGGCCGGATCCGGCGTGCTGGCCGGCGGCGTCCGCCGGCTGCGGCTGCGGGTCGAAACCGTCCCGGACTGGCTGCGCGGAGGCCTGCGGTTGCCGAGGACGGCCCGCGACTCCACCCGGGTCTCGTGGCGGGCCAGCGGCGCCGGCCTCGACCTGCGGCTCGCCTGGCGCAACCGGCACCCCGTCGCACGTGCTCTCGCCGAGCTCTCCGCCGGCCTGCTCCGGCCGCGGCGCTGGGACCAGACAGGCGGACCCGTCTACGCCACCGACCGTGCCGACTGGCTGCGCGGTACGTCGAGCTGGCCACAGTCGGTGCTCGGCGTGACCGACCGCAAGGGCCCGTTCGGCGCTCCTGATCCCGACGCGGCCAACTCCGTCGGGGTCTGGGGTCGTCCCCAGGAAAGCACAGCCGGAAAGCCAGGAGAGCCGTCCCAGCTGGTGACCGCGGTCGCCAACCCGCACGGGCGCAAGCTGCTCGGCGCAGCCGCGAAGTACACCCTCGAGGTCGGCCGGGCCGGTGACCAGAGCCTCCAGATCGGCTTGCGTACCGAGGACGGCGTGGTCGCGTTCATGTTCCGGCCGGCGCGCTCGGTCGAGCAGACATTGCTCACGGGACGGCTCGACAAGTACGGCGTGATCGTCGTCGACGAGGAGCTTCCGGCCGAACCGTTCGTCTACGCCGTGGTGCGCGCGCTCGGCGCCTGCGGGATGGTGTTCGCCGGCGGCACCGACGACAGCCGGGCCCAGCTGCGCGAGCTCGGGCTGGTCACCACCTCCCATCCGGCCGAGGTCGACGACCTCGACGGCTACCTCCTCAGCGTCGCCGCTTCCCGGCATGCCGCGATCCGGCTGGATCCCGCGATCAGGCATACGCCGTTGGCCGGCGGCGACCTGCCGTTGCCGGCGATCTCGGTGGTGATCGCCACCAAGCGGCCCGACGACATCGCGACCTGCCTCGGCGACCTGGCGGCGCAGAACTATCCCGCGTTCGAGGTGCTGGTCGGCACCCACGGCTACACGCTCGCCGACGACGTGCGGGCGGAGCTGACCGCCAAGCTGCCTGCGCCGCTGCGCTTCGTCGAGATGCCGGCCGACCACACCCTGGGCCGGATCCTCGGAGAGCTGTCCCGCAAGGCCGACGGCGAGCTGATCTCGAAGGTCGACGACGACGACCGTTACGGTCCCGACCATCTGACCGACCTGTTCCTGGCGCACCGTACGTCCGGCGCGGACCTGGTGGCCAAGTCGGCGCGGTTCGTCCACCTGGCCGACGAGGGCAAGACGATCGACCGGACCTGGGCCGCACCCGAGGCGTTCGCCGTCACGCCGGCCGGCGGCACCATGCTGCTGTCCCGCGGCGTGCTCTCGGCCGCGGGCGGGTGGAGCCTGTCGCCGCGACACGTCGACGCCGACCTGCTCACGCGGGTCAACGCCACCGGCGGCCTGACCTATCGCACACACGGGCTCGGCTATGTCTACACTCGGCGCCACGCGGGACACACGTGGCAAGCCGATGCTGCCGAGATGCTGAACAGCGGTGAGATCCTCTACGAGGGTCTGCCGACGACCATTCTGGCCGGGGACCCCTCGATATGAGCACATCGCTACGCAGGAAGACCGTCAAGCGCGCGAAGGCTTTCGCCCGAGACCATCTGTCGCCCGAGACTCAACAGCGCCTGAAGAAGGCGATCCACAAGCTGCTCGGCCGCAAGACGGCCGTCGTGAGCAAACCGGGCATGACCGCTGCCCGGGTCGCCTACGGCGCCGGCGAGTACGACGAGGCGACCAGCCACATCGAGGGCGTGCTGCGCAAGAACCCCAACGACCCGAAGGCACTCGAGCTCGCGTCCCAGATCGCTTTGAAACAAGGCGAGTTCACCAGGTCGGGCAAGCACGCCGTGTGGCGGATGGAGCTCACCAAGAACCCCGGGCACTGGTCGTACGCCCGAAAGATCGTCGGGCGCACCCGTGAGACCGACCCGCGCTGGCAGCCGAACCTCTCGGCTCCGCCGCCCTCGCAGGAGCCCATGCCGGGCTGCGCGCTCTATCTCGCCAAGGAGTCACGGCCCTTCCTGCACAACGGTTTCTGCACCCGCTCGCACGAGACGCTCGAGTCGCTGGCGAAGGCCGGCCGCGATGTCGTCGGCGTGACGATGCCCGGATTCCCAGGCGTGCTCGGGATCGACGACCCGCCGACCGAGAGTCTGGTCGAGGACGTGCGCTACAAACACCTGATGCCCGCCGCCGGGCATGCGCTGAAGGCGCTCGCGCTGGACGAGTACGTCGAGCTCACGACCCGCGCGCTGGCGGGCGCGGTCGTGCGCGAGCGGCCCGCCTTGCTGCACGCGGCGTCCGGGCACCGCGGGTTCGAGTCCGCGCTGGCCGCCAACGCGGTCGCCCGCTGGGCCGGAATCCCCTGGCTGTACGAAGTTCGCAGCTTCTTCGAGACGACGTGGACCGCCGACACGCGCTACACCGAGCGCGGCGAATACTACGAGCGCAGGTTCGCCACCGAGGGCCGGATGATGCGGGCGGCCGACCTGGTCGTCACGCTGTCGGGCCCGATGCGCGACGAGATCGTCGAGCGGCACGGTGTGCCGGCCGACCGCGTACACGTGATCCCGAACGCCGTCGACCTCGACCGGTTCGCACCGCAGGAAAGGGATTCCGCGCTGCGCTCGCGGCTGGGCCTGGAGGGCACCTCGACGCTCGGCTACGTCAGCAACCTGTCCCACCCGCGCGAGGGCCAGGAGGTGCTGATCCGCGCGGTCGCCGAGCTGCGGTCCAAGGACCGCGAGGTGACCGGCCTGCTGGTCGGTGACGGTGGGCGGAGGAAGGAGCTGGAAGCGCTGGCGAAGAAGCTCGGCGTGGCACGCTGGGTGGTGTTCACCGGCAACGTTCCGTTCGACGACGTGGCGCAGTACTACGCGCAGATCGACCTGTTCGTGGTGCCGCGGGTCGACGACCGGGCGGCGCGGATGGTGTCGCCGATGAAGCCGTTCGAGGCGATGGCGATGCGGGTGCCGCTGGTCGTCGCGGATCTGCCGGCTCTGGCCGAGATCGTGGGCGCCGAGGGCTCAGAGGGCGAGCAACCGCGCGGCAAGGTGTTCGCGACGGGCGATCCGACGGCGCTGGCGAAGGTCGCGGCCGCGTTGCTCGACAGTCCGGACGAACAGGCCCGGATGGTCGACGCGGCGGCCGAGTGGGTCGCCAGGGAACGCACCTGGGCCGCGGTCGCGGCGGCGTTCGGCGCGGCCTACGACACGTTGCTGGAGACGTCGAAAACCCTGAAGACCCTCGAGACACCGGAGACCTCGGAGACTGTCGCATGCTGATCACCCGCCGAATCGGCTTCGAGCCGAAGCTGGCAGCGCAGGACGGTATGCGCATGCTGGCCCAGCACGACTGGACGACCGAGCGTGGCGGGTTGTTCTGCTACTTCCCCGTCGTTCGCGGAAACCCGTTCCAGGCCTTGCTCTACAGCGGCCTGAGGTCGGCCGGGCTCACGCCGGTGCCGACCTACGACGCGCAGACGACGCTGGAGCTGGCCGATGCCGTCGCCGGTAGCGGGCTCGACTTCGTAGCGCACATCCATTGGCTCAACGTCGTGATGGCCAAGGCCGAGGACGAGACCGAAGCCCGCGACATGATGAAGGGCTATCTCGAGCAGCTGCACGCGCTCGCCGACAGCGGCGCCCGGCTGATGTGGACCGTTCACAACATCCTGCCGCACGAGGCGCGTTTCTCCGACCTGGAAGCCGAGCTGCGCAAGGAAGTCGTCGCGCTCGCCGAACGCGTCCACGTGATGAGCCCGAACACCCGCGAGCTGGTGGCGCCGTGGTTCGACATCCCGCAGGAGAAGCTGCTGCAGGTCCCGCACCCGAGCTACCACAACGTCTACCCCGCGTGGATGTCACGCGAGCAGGCCCGGCTGGAGCTCGGGATCGCCCCCGACGCAAGGGTCTTCCTGCTGATCGGCCGGGTGCAGCCGTACAAGGGACTGACCGAGCTGCTCGACGCGTTCGACGAGCTGTGCGAGGCCGAGCCCGGCCGCAACGTCCTGCTGGTGGCCGGTCCGCCCAACAAGGAGGACGAGACCCGGGAGTTCCGGCAGCGCCTGCTCACCCATCCGTCCGCGCTCGCCGCGCTGCGCAAGATCCCTGACGACGAGATGCAGGTCTACCTGCGGGCCGCCGACATCGCGGTGTTCCCGTACCGCCGTTCGCTGAACTCCGGTGCGCTGGCGCTGACGCTGACGTTCGGGCTTCCGGCGATCGTGCGGCAGAGCTCCGGTGAGAGCTCTCGACTGTCGCCGTCGTACAGCATCGTCTACGACGGCGAGGAGCCCGACGGCCTGCTGCGCGCGATGTCGGAGGCCGACCGGCTGTGCACGCCGGACGCGCGGACCTGTGCCGCGGGCACGGCTGAACGCGTCTCGCCGGCGCGGGTCGGTGGAGCGTTCGCGGCCGCCGTACGCGAGTGGCTCGACACACCGCTGTGAACACCACTGGCACGACCAGCTTCCTGCTCGCCACCAGCAACGGCACCGGCATGGGCCACCTGGCCCGGCAGTCCGCCGTCGCCCTGGCGTTCAAGGATCCGTCGCGTGTGACGCTGTTCTCGCTCTCGACTGCCGTGCACGTGGTCGCGCGGCAGGGGTTGCGGGCGGAGTACTGCCCGAGTCATCACCGCGGCTGGATGCCGCAGCCGATCTGGCATCGATACCTCGCCGACCGGGTGAGCGCATTGCTCGACGAGACCGGCGCGAAGGTGTTCGCGTTCGACGGTGTGGCGCCCTATCTCGGGCTGCTGAAGGCGCGCGGCCGGCATCGCGACGTGGCGTTCGTCTGGTGCCGGCGAGGCATGTGGCGGCCCACTGCCAACGCCAGGTTGCTCGACCTGCGTTCGTTCTTCGACCTCGTGGTGGAGCCGGGCGACCTGGCCTCGGCGGCCGACCGCGGCGCGCCCGCGAAGCTCGCCGACGCCGTACGAGTGCCGCCGATCTCGCAGCTGGAGCACGCGCCGCTGCTGCCGCGCGCCGAGGCGGCCGCCGCGCTGGGCCTCGACCCGGACCGGCCGACCGCGCTGGTGACGCTCGGAGCCGGCACCATCAACGACACGCAGACGCCTTCGATGGCAGCGATCCAGACGTTCCTGTCCGATCCCGAGTGGCAGGTCGCGGTCACCCGCGCGCCACTCGCCCAGGCCGGGCTGCCGGAGGAGGACGTCAAGCGGGTCCACGAGCTGGTCGACGTCTATCCGCTGGCGCAGTACCTCTCGGCGTTCGACGCGGCGGTCAGTGCCTCCGGCTACAACTCCGTGCACGAGCTGGTGCCGGCCGCGGTGCCGACGGTCTTCGTGCCGAACGCCGCCACGCCGACCGACGACCAGGTGGGCCGGGCCAGGCAGCTCGCGGCTGACGGTCTCGCGCTGCAGGCCGGCGAAAACCCTTCTGCCGTTGCCGATGCGGTCCGCCGGCTGCTGGACGGCAGCGTGCGCGCCGACCTTCGCGCGCGGTGTGAGGAGCTGCCGGCGCCCGACGGCTCGTCGACGGTCGCGGCGCTGCTTTCCCAGCTGTCCGGCGAGTTTCGCGCGCACGAGCGTACGTTCGGCCGGACCCTGCGCACGATCGACGTAACCGCACGGGAATTCGCGATGCGCGCATTGGGGCAGCGCGGGATCACGCTCGCGCGGCGCGCGATGCGGAAAGCGCCGCAGCCCGGACCGAATCGAAGATTGCGCGTTCGCCCGCAGGTTATTGATCAACTTGATCCTGCCGTGCTGCGCGGTGATCAACCGGTTGAGCATCTCCTCCCGGACTCCTCCAGCGCCTATCGAACGCGTCGTCTCGAGATCGCTCACGGTGCGTACACCTGGCCGGCTGATTCCTAGACAGCGGACGGATCGGGCTTTTACACTTGTCAAGGCGTCCAGACACAACGCTTCGGACCGCGGACGCCGGGCAGGGCCTACAGAGGGGACCACAAAGGAATGGGCAGGCATTCCGTAGAAACAATTAACGACCCAACTTTCAATCTCGGAATACTGAGCCATTTCTTTCCGCCGGATATCGGCGGAATTCCTCGTCTACACAGCTACACCGTCGACGCTTATCCGGAATTCGGTGTGCGGCCGGTGGTCGTTGCCGGCGGCCAGGTGCACACCGAGATCAACCGCGACTATCCCGTGCTGCGTTCGCCGGAATACTCCCGCGCGTTTGAGTTGCGGCGGCAGATCCGGTGCGGGAAGTTCGGCGACGACGACCCGTTCGAACGTTCGGGCTGGGACCGTTTGATCGGCGATCTCGCCCGAACCGTCGCGCCGTTCTTCGCCGACTGGAACGTCACGATGGTCAACTCCCACGTCTTCTCCGACCTGCGGGTCGGCTCGGAGGTCGCCAAGCTGCTCGGCGTGCCACACGTCCACGTGGGCCACTCGTCGTACCGTTCGGCGAGCTACCTGCGGAAGGAGTCGAAGCGGCTGCGGACCAAAGCGCCGTTCGTCACGCAGGAGAACGTCCGGCGGACGCTCGAGACGACGGCCGTCGACCTCTACATCGTGCACAGCCGGCACGTCCACGACAAATACGTCGAGATGGGAGTCACACCGGACCGGATCCGGGTGCTGCCACCGGCGGTCGACGTGTCGATGTTCAGACGCGACGACGGCGGCGCGCAGAAACTCAGAGCGCGGCTGGATCTCGGCGAAGCGTCGTTGATCACGTGCCCGACGTTGCGCAAAGGAGGTTTCGACCAACTCCTTTGCGCTTTTTCTTCGTTCTACAAGGAAAACGCGGGCGAGGCGTATCTGCTGTGCTGCGACAGCCATGCCGTGGCCGACGACTACCGCCGGATGGTCAAGGACGCCGGGCTCGACGATCGGGTCATTTTCACGTCGTTCTCACCGGAAGCCATGCCGGCCGTTTACACCGCGAGCGATGTGGTCGTGATGTGTTCGATCGAGGAAGGGATCGGGTTGCCCGCACTCGAGGCCCGGGCCTGCGGCACTCCGGTTATCGCGAACCGGTTCGGTCCGTTCGTCGAATACATCGACCACGAACGTGACGGCCTGCTGGTCGAGCGCGAAGACGCCGGAGGACTGGCCGCTCATCTGGGCCGCATCGTGTCGGATCAGGTGCTGCGCCGGCGTTTGTCGACAGCGGGAATTGAGCGCGCACAGGAATACTCACACACGTTGCTCGCCGGGCGCTATATCTCGATTTTCGAGAACTACGCCGGCTGAGCTCACACCGCCTCCCCCGCCCGGAAGCAGCGGCCCACCCCCAGCGATGTGTGCCTAGGATCAGCGCGCTATGGTCTGGGCCTAGTTTGGTGAGGCTAACCTAAAGTGACCTAAGGTGGGCGACGACGTGCCATCCGTGACAGATCGAGCCGCTGGCCCTGCTGGTCCCGCCGGCCCCGCTGACCCTGAGGTGCTGTCCGACGTCGTCCTCTCGCGGCAGTCCGCGCGCGAGTCCTCGGCGCGGACGTATGCCCGCTCGTTCCCCATCGTTCCGGTCCGGGCCGCGGGCATGACGCTGACCGGCGCCGATGGGCGGGACTACCTCGACTGCCTGTCGGGTGCGGGCTCGCTGGCGCTCGGTCACAACCACCCGGTGGTCGTCCAGGCGCTCCGGCGGGTGCTGGACTCGGGCGCGCCGCTGCACACACTCGACCTGGCGACGCCGGTGAAGGACGCGTTCGTCGAGACGCTGTACGACCTGCTGCCGCCCGCGTTCGCCAGCCGGGCGCGCATCCACTTCTGCGGGCCGACCGGTGCCGACGCGGTGGAGGCGGCGTTCAAACTGGCGCAGACGGCGACCGGGCGGTCGGGGGTGCTGGCGTTCACCGGGGCGTACCACGGCATGACCGCCGGCGCGCTGGCCGCGACCGGCAACCTCGCGGTCCGGGCGCCTCTCGCGCCGCCGCTGACCGAGGTCGGGCGGCTGCCGTTTCCGTACGCCTACCGCTGCCCGTTCGGGGTGGGTGGGGCGCGGACCGGTGAGCTGTCGGCCGCGTACGTCTCGAACCTGCTGGCCGACCCGTCGAGCGGCGTCCGCCCGCCGGCCGCGATGATCCTCGAGCCCGTTCAGGGCGAGGGCGGCGTGATCCCGGCGCCGGACGACTGGATGCGTTCGATGCGCTCGACCACCCGGCAGCACGGAATCCCGCTGATCGTCGACGAGGTGCAGACGGGCGCGGGTCGTACCGGTGCGATGTGGGCGATCGAGCACAGCGACGTGACGCCGCCCGACATCCTCGTGCTCTCGAAGGCGATCGGTGGCGGGCTACCGCTGGCGGTGCTGGTCTACTCCGACTCGCTGGACGGGTGGAAGCCCGGCGCGCACACCGGCACGTTCCGCGGCAACCAGCTGGCGATGGCCGCGGGTGCGGCGACGCTGGCGTACATCGCGGAGAACGGGCTGGCCAAGCGGGCCGACGAGCTCGGCACCCGGCTGCTGAGCTCGCTGCGGGGCCTGGCCTCGGACCTCCCGAGCATCGGTGACGTCCGTGGCCGCGGCCTGATGCTGGGCGTCGAGGTGGTCCGGCCCGACGCTCCGGCGGACGCGGTCGGCGCTCGGCCGGCGGCGCCGGAGCTGGCGCAGCGGATCCGGCAGGCCTGCCTGGACAGAGGTCTGATCGTCGAGCTCGGCGGCCGGTCAGACTCGGTCGTACGCCTGCTGCCCCCGCTCACGATGACCGACGCCGAGGCCGACTCGGTGCTCGGCCGACTCGCCGAGGCCTGGGCGAGCGTCGCATGACCAGTGTCCTGGATCCGAGCTGTGCCGGCTGTTTCGCTGCCTGCCGTTTCGTGGTGCGGACGGCTAGCTGCCTGTGGGCGGATGACCACGTTAACCACGCCAGCAGGTGCTTCGCCACGACCCGGGGCGTGGTTAACCAGCTAATTGCGTGGTTAACGTGGTCATTCGCACGACAGCGGAGGTCTCTGCGAGCCTGCTGTGCCGGGGGGCGGGTGAGTGGCGCGTGATCGCATCGTTGCTGGGCACCGCGGCCGAGGCGCTCGCGCAGGGGCGGGCGGCGCGCAGCGGGCCGCTCGTCGGTGGGCCCGAGCTCGTTCGGCAGCTCGTCGGCGACGTGCTTGGGCCGACCTCGCTGCCGGCCAAGGGTGCCGGGGACGAGGCGGCGCTTCGCGAGCTGGGGCGGCTGGCAGCACTCGGTGCCGCCGATCCCACGCATCCGATGTGTGCTGCTCATCTGCACTGCCCGCCGCTGCCGGTCGCGGTTGCGGCGGAGGTGCTGATCGCCGCTCTCAATCAGTCGCTCGACTCGTGGGACCAGGCGCCCGCCGCCACCGAGATCGAACGGCAGGTGATCGCCGACCTCGCCGCGCTGGCCGGGTTCGATCCGGCGCTGGCCGACGGGACGATCACCTCCGGCGGCACCGAGTCGAACCTGATGGGCCTGCTGCTTGCCCGCGACAACCGCGCCGGCGACCATCCGCTGCGGATTCTGTGCTCGGAGCTCGCGCACTTCTCGATCGCTCGCAGCGCCGCCTTGCTCGGACTCGGTGAGAGCGCCGTCGTCCCGATCGCGGTCGACGCGCACGGGCGGCTGGACGTGGCCGCACTCGCCCGGTCGCTGGCCGATCGGCCGGCCGGCAACGCGATCGTCGCCACGGCCGGCACCACCGACCTCGGGAGCATCGACCCGCTGGCCGACGTCGCCGCGCTCGCCCGGGCCTACGACAGCTGGCTGCACGTCGACGCGGCGTACGGCGGCGGCGCGTTGTTCTCCGACCGGCTCGCGCCGCTGCTCACCGGGCTCCGGCTGGCAGACTCGGTCTCGCTCGACCTGCACAAGCTCGGCTGGCAGCCGGTTCCGGCGGGCGTCTTCCTGGCCCGCGACCGGTCCGCGTTCGATCCGCTCGCGCGCAGCGTGCCCTACCTCAACCCCGTCGACGACGAGCAGGCCGGCTTCCCGAGCCTGCTGGGCCGATCCCTGCGTACGACGCGACGGGCGGACGTGCTGAAGCTCGCCGTCACGTTCCGCGCGCTCGGCCGCGAAGGGCTCGGCGAGCTGGTCGATCGCTGCCACGAGCTCGCCGAATACGCTGCCGGCCAGATCGCCGCCCGGCCCGCGCTGGAGCTGCACAGCAAGCCCGTCCTGACGACGGTCCTCTTCTCACATAGCTTCACCGTCAACGCAGCCCTACGCCGACGGCTGCTGAACCAAGGCCGGGCCGTCCTGGGGCGGGCCGACCTCGACGGGCGGACCTGGCTGAAACTCACGCTGCTCAACCCCTGGGCTTCCCACGCCGACATCGACGACCTGCTGGACATCGTGGTCGCAGCGGGCGAAGAGGAGTCACCATGAGTACTGACGCGCACGCCGTCGCGCACCAGGCGGCAGCCGAGAACCTCCTGCGCTGCTGGGTTCGCGAGACCGGGGTGACCCGGCCTGCGGGCGGCGTCCTCGAGCTCGAGCTGACGGCCTCGGGGACGCGGCTGTCGGCCGACGTGTCGCACTGGTCGGCGTCCGGCTGGCACCGGTTCGGCGAGGTCCGGCTCAACGGCGTTCCGGTCGTCGACGCGGCGACGGTCTCGGCGCTGCTTGCCAGGGAGGCCGCGGCCCGGCAGCAGGTCCCGGCCTACAGCGGCGCCTCGCTGGTGGAACGCGTCCTCGACTCCGCGCGCCGGGTCGCCACGCACGTCGCCGCACGCCAGGCGGCCGTCGAGCCGCCCGCTCAGAACTCCTTGTTCCTGAACGCCGAGCAGGCCCTACTGCTCGGTCATCCGCTGCACCCGACGCCGAAGAGCCGCGAGTCGCTGACCGACTCCGAGGCCGCCGAATGCTCGCCGGAGCTGCGCGGGTCGTTCCCGCTGCACTGGTTCGCGGCCGACGAGTCGATCGTCTCGCAGGACTCCGCCTTGCCGGACAGCGCGGCCGGCATCCTCGCGGCGCTGTCGTACCGCTGCCTGGACGTACCGGCCGGTACGGTCGCGATCCCCGCACATCCCTGGCAGGCAAGGGATCTGGTCCGGCGGCCCGGCATCACCGGGCTGCTGGAGAAGGACCTGCTGCGCGACCTCGGACCGTGCGGCCCGCCGTGGTACCCCACGTCGTCGCTGCGTACGGTCTACCGGCCGGACGCGCCGGCGATGCTCAAGCTGTCGCTCGGCGTGCGGATCACCAACTCCCGCAGGGAAAACCTCCGCAAGGAGCTGCTCCGTGGCGTCGAGGTGCACCGCCTGCTGGAGGCCGGCCTGGGCCGGCTGCTGCACGCGGAGCATCCGACGTTCGACATCGTGCGCGATCCCGCCTGGCTCGCGGTCGACCTGCCAGGCGATCCGCCCGACTGTACTTACCCGGCCCCCGCGGCCTACGGCCGCACGGGCCCACCCCACTCCTCCGGACTCGACGTGATCGTGCGGGCCAACCCGTTCCGGCTGACCGACCGCGTGTCGTGCATCGCCGGGCTGGTCGCCGAGCAACCGGGGATCGGGCCGTCCGCGCTCGGCAACGTGGTGCGTGAGCTGGCCGCTCGTACCGGCGACTCGCTCGCCGCGACCTCGGCCGAGTGGCTGCGACGCTACCTGGACGTGGTGATCCGGCCGGTGCTGTGGCTGTACGCGACGCACGGGATCGCACTCGAGGCGCACCAGCAGAACACGCTTGTGCTGCTGGACTCCTCCGGCTGGCCGGTGGGCGGGCGGTACCGCGACAACCAGGGCTACTACTTCGCCTCGTCCAGGGTCGGAGCTCTGCAGGAGATGCTGCCGAAGCTCGGCGTCGAGTCCGACACAACGGTGCCGGACGAGGTGGCCGACGAGCGGCTCGGCTACTACCTCGGCGTCAACAACCTGCTGGGCCTGATCGGCGCGTTCGGGTCGCAGGGCCTCGCCGACGAGAGCGACCTGCTGCGCGTCGCGCACGCGCAACTCTCGGCCGTGCACCAGGAGCTCGGCGAACGCCCGGCGACGCTCACGACGTTGCTCACGTCGAAAACCCTGCGCTGCAAGGCGAATCTCCTCACCCGGCTGCACGAGATGGACGAGCTGGTCGGCCCGGTGTCGACGCAGTCGGTCTACGTCACCATCGCCAACCCGCTGGTGGAGGCCGCCGGGTGAACACGTTCGAGCTGCGGCGGCTCACCGACGCCGACTATCCCCTGCTGACCGAGTGGATGAACGATCCCGAGGTCGCGGAGTTCTGGCTGCTGGCCGGGCCGGAGGCTCTCACCCGGGCGCACGTCGCGCACGTGTCGGCAGACGGTCACTCGGTCTCGTATCTCGGACGGCTGGACGGCGAGCCGATGAGCTACTGGGAGCTGTATCGCGCCGATCAGGACGCGCTGGCTACGCACTATGCCGCCGAGTCGTACGACGGCGGGATTCACCTGCTGCTCGGACCGTCGCGGTTTCGCGGCAAGGGGCTCGGGGCGCAGTTGCTGCAGGAGGTCGCCCGGCGGATGTTCGCCGAGGAGCAGCGGATGCGGCGGATCGTGGCCGAGCCGGACGTACGCAACGAGCGGTCGGTGCGTTGCTTCGAGCGGGCGGGCTTCGTGCGGGTCGCCGAGCTGGAGCTGCCGATCAAGCAGGCCGCGTTGATGGTGAAGGAGCGCGCTCGTGACTGAGCCGTACGACCTGGTAGGTGTCGGCATCGGGCCGTTCAACCTCTCGCTCGCCGCGCTGGCCTCCGGAGTGGACGGGCTGCGGGCGCGCTTCTACGACGCGAAGCCCGAGTGGAGCTGGCACCCGGGGCTGCTGTTCGACGAGGCCAAGCTGCAGGTGCCGTTCCTCGCCGACCTGGTGACGCTGGTGGATCCGACCAGCCGCTGGTCGTTCCTTTCGTACCTGCGCGAGCACGACCGGCTGTTCCCGTTCTATTTCAGCGAACGGTTCCACGCACCGCGGCGGGAGTACGACCACTACTGCGGGTGGGTGAGCCGGCAGCTGCCGGCGTGCGTGTTCGGATCGGCGGTGGAGTCGGTCGAGTGGGACTCCGGCCTGTTCGTGGTGCGCTCCTCGAACGAGACCGTGCGAGCGCGCAACGTCGTGCTCGGACTGGGGACCGAGCCGGTGGTGCCCTCCTGCTTCGCTCCTGTGCTGGGCGAGCGCGTGCTGCCGGCGGCGGACTATCTGTTCCGCCGGGACTCGCTGCGATCGCTGGGCGACGTCACGGTGATCGGGTCCGGACAGACGGGCGCCGAGGTGTTCCTCGACCTGCTGCGTTCGGCGGTGGCAGCCGGATCAGCCGGGCAGCGGTTGCGCTGGCTCACCCGGTCGCCGGCGTTCGCGCCGATGGAGTACTCCAAGCTCGGGCTGGAGCACTTCACGCCGGAGTACACGCGTTACTTCCACGGGCTGCCGGCCGCGACGCGCGACGCGCTGTTTCCGCGGCAATGGCAGCTGTACAAGGCGATCAGCGACGAGACGATCTCGGAGATCCACGACCTGCTCTACGACAGCACGGTCGGCGGCGGCTGGCCGGACGTCCAGCTGATGCCGAACGTGGAGGTGGTGTCGGCCGCGGTTGGCGCTGATGCCGATCTCGAGGGCGTTGAGCTGGGGTGCCGGCACGTCGAGCAGGAGCGGTCGTTCGGCCTGCGTACGGACGCGGTGGTGCTCGCCACCGGCTACCGGCAGCGGCACCCGGCCGTCCTCGATCCGCTGAAACCCCTTGTGCGCTGGGACGATCGGGGCCGGTTCCAGGTCGGCGCGGACTATCGGGTGTCCGCCGCGCTGCCTGGAGGCGGACTCTACGTGCAGAACGCCGAGACCCACACGCACGGCGTCGGCGCGCCGGACCTCGGGCTCGGGGCGTACCGCGCGGCCGTGATCCTCAACTCCGTCTGCGATCGGACGGTCTACCGGCTGCCGGCGCGGACCGCGTTCACCACATTCGGCGTACCACCCGAGGAGGACCTCCATGTCGCTGCCCGTCCCCGCTGAGCTCACGGCTTCGAACTGGAAGGAGGCCGGCCGCCGGCTGCTGGCGAAGGCGCTGGCGGAGTTCTCGTACGAGGAGCTGCTGACCCCGGTCGCCGAGGGCGGCCGTTACCGGGTCGAGCTGGGCGACGGGCTGGCGTACACGTTCGCCGGCCGGCGTGGCTCGTACGAGTCCTGGTTCGTGGACCCGGAGTCGATCGTGCGTTGCGAAGCGGGCTTGGAGGAACCGGCCTGCGACGTCCTGCAGTTCGTGCTGGACGCCAAGCAGGCTTTGGGCCTGACCGGCGACACGGCCGGGCACCTGGTGCGGGAGCTGACCGCGACGCTGAGCGCCGACGTCCGGCTGGCCGCGTCGGCGCTGCCCGCCGCCGAGCTGGCGGAACTGCCGTACGCGGAGCTGGAGGGCTACCAGACCGGGCACCCGTGGATCGTGCCGAGCAAGGGGCGGATGGGCTTCTCGGCCAGCGACGCGTTCCTGTTCCCGCCGGAAGCGCGCCGGCCCACCCGGCTGCCGTGGATCGCGGTCGAGCACAGCCTGGCGTCGTACCGCGGGGTGCCGGGGCTGCCGGTTTCGTCGCTGTACGAGGGCGAGCTCGACGCCGCGACGCGCTCGCGCTTCACGGCCGTGCTGCGGGACCGCGGTCTTGATCCGGCGTGGTATCACTGGCTGCCCGTGCACCCCTGGCAGTGGGACGAGATCGTGGTGCCGTTGTTCGCGCCGCAGATCGCGGCCGGGCGGATCGTCGCGCTGGGCGAAGGGCCCGACGACTATCTGGTGCAGCAGTCGGTGCGTACGTTCACCAACGTGACGACGCCTTCGCGACACCACGTCAAGCTGCCGTTGTCGGTGCTGAACACGCTGGTGTGGCGGGGCCTGCCGACCGAGCGCACGCTGGCGGCTCCGGCCGTGACGTCGTGGGTGCTGGGGTTGTACGACGCGGATCCGTTCCTGGCTTCGGAAACGCGCCCTGTGCTGCTCGGCGAAGTGGCGTCGGTGACCGTCCAGCACAAGGCGCTCGAGTCGATCCCGGACGTGCCGTACCAGTACCGCGAGCTGCTCGGCGCGATCTGGCGCGAGCCGCTGGCGCCGCGGCTGGACGATGGCGAGCGGGCGCGTACGCTGGCCGCGTTGCTGTACGTCGATCCGGCGGGGCGCAGCCTGCTGGCCGAGCTGGTCGCGCGTTCGGGCCTGCCGGGCCGGGACTGGCTGGCGGCGCTGTTCCACGCGCTGCTGCCGCCGCTGCTGCACTTCCTCTACCAGTACGGCCTGGTCTTCTCACCCCACGGCGAGAACACGATCGTCGCGTACTCCTCCTCCGACGTTCCGACGCGGCTGGTCATCAAGGACTTCGTCGACGACGTGAACATCAGCGGGAAGGCGCTGCCGGAGCTCTCCTCGCTTCCGCCGGAGGTCGACGAGGTGCTGCTGCGCGAACAGCCGGACTTCCTGTGCCAGTTCATCCACTCGGGCCTGTTCGTGGGTCACTTCCGCTACCTCGCGGAGCTGGCCCGCACCGACCTCGACGTCCCGGTGACGGAGTTCTGGGCGATGGTCCGCGCCGAGATCGACGCCTACCAGAGGCGCTTCGCCGACCGCCTGAGCGAACGCTTCGCGGTGTTCGACCTGCTCACGCCGCGGATCGAGCGGCTGTGCCTCAACCGCAACCGCCTCCTCCTCGACGGCTACCGCGACCGCCCCGAACGCCCCCACGCCGCCGTCCACGGCACCATCCCGAACCCGCTGGCGTGAGGGGCACAGCTCCTGACATGGAATGATGCTCTGTTGTGCGACGGGGTATCCAGCATCCAGCGCGGGCGGTCCCGCTGGCGTTCCTCCTGCTCATCGCGGTGGGCACGGTCGTTCTCATGTTGCCTGTGGCCCGGGCGGGTGGGGGCGCGGCGCCGGTTGTGACGGCGTTGTTCACGGCGGCTGGTGCGTCGTGCGGAGCGCTGGCCGTCGTCGACACGGCGACGTACTGGTCGGCGTTCGGCAAGGTTGTCGTCCTGCTGCTGATGCAGGTCGGTGGGCTCGGCATCATGACGCTCGCCACGCTGCTCGGCCTGCTGGTCTCCAGACGCCTGGGCCTGCGGACCCGGATCGCCGCGCAGTCGGAGACGAACACGCTCAGCCTCGGCGACGTTCGGACGGTGTTGCGGGGCATCGCGATCACCACGGCGAGTGTCGAGGGGGTCGCCGCGGTCATCATCGCGGGCCGGCTGGCGCTGGCGTACGACTTCGGCCTGCTGAAGGCCCTCTGGTTCGGGGTGTTCCACGCGGTCTCGGCGTTCTGCAACGCCGGCTACGCCTTGTTCAGCGACAACCTGATGGGGTTCGTCGCCGACCCGTGGATCTCGATCACGGTGGCCGTCGCGTCGCTGATCGGCGGCCTCGGGTTTCCGGTCGTGATCGAGCTGTGGCGCGAGTGGCGGCGGCCCACCGGCTGGACGATCCACACCAAGCTCACGGTGCTCGGCACCGCCATCCTCACCGCCGGTGGGATGCTGCTCGTGCTCGCGTTCGAGTGGACCAACCGCGGCACGTTCGGCCCGCTCAGCGTCGCTGGGAAGCTCGTGGCGGCCTTCTTCGCCTCGGTCACTCCGCGTACGGCGGGCTTCAACTCCATCGACTACGCCGCCGCGACCCACGAGACGCTCGCGGTCACCGACGGCCTGATGTTCATCGGCGCCGGCAGCGCCGGCACCGGCGGCGGCATCAAGCTGACGACGTTCTTCCTGCTGGGCTTCGTGATCTGGGCCGAGATCCGGGGCGAGCCCGACGTCACGGTGTTCCACCGCCGGGTCGGATCGCAGACCATCCGGCAGGCACTGACCGTCGCCCTGCTGGGTGTGGGCCTGGTCGCAATGGCCACCATGGCGCTGCTGATGCTCACCGACCACTCGCTCGACGTGATCCTCTTCGAATGCCTCTCCGCGTTCGGCAGCGCCGGGATGTCGGCGGGCGTGACCTCGACCCTCTCGGCGCCCGCGCAGGTCGTGCTTGTCATCCTGATGTACGTCGGCAGGGTCGGCACCATCTCCGTGGCGACGGCGCTGGCGTTGCGTAACCGGCCGGTGCTCTACCGCCTACCGAAGGAGCGTCCGATTGTTGGGTAAACAATTGCTCGGAAGCAGGCGGGCCGAGCTCGACAGCTTCGTGGTGATCGGGCTCGGGAGGTTCGGCGCCACCGTCGCCGAGTCGTTGATGCGGCTCGGCCACGAGGTGCTCGCGATCGACGAGAACGCCGACATCGTACGCGGGCTGGCCGACCGCCTCACCCACGTCGTACAGGCCGACGCGACCGACCAGGACGTGCTGCGGCAGCTCGGCACGCAGGAGTTCCCGTGCGCCGTCGTCGGGATCGGCACCGACATCGAGGCCAGCGTGCTCACCGTCCTCGCGCTCGACGAGCTCGGCATCGGCGAGATCTGGGCGAAGGCCGACAGCGACAAGCACGGCCGCATCCTGCAGCGCACCGGTGCCCACCACGTGGTCTACCCGGAGTCGGCGATGGGCGAGCGGGTCGCCCACCTGGTCACCGGCAAGATGATCGACTTCATCGAGTTCGACGACGGATTCGCGATCGTCAAGACCCGCGCACCCCGCGAGGCCGCCGACAAGACGCTGGCCCAGTGCGCGCTGCGCTCGAAGTACGGCGTGACCGTGGTCGGCATCAAGCGGCCGGGCACCGACTTCACCTACGCGCGGCCGGAGACCGTCGTACGCGGCGGCGACGTCCTGATCGTGTCCGGACCGACCAAGCTCGTCGAGAAGTTCGCCGCGCTCACCTGAAGTCCGGCTGCGGCCGGTCCTGCTCGGCCAGCCGCGTCGCCATGCAGCCGGCCAGATGATGCCCCAGCTCGCGGTAGGCCTCGAAGTCGAACTCGCCGTACAGCTGGTCACCCGTCGTCCGGCGCGGGAACTCCGGGTGCCGCGCGGCATACGCCTCTACGTCCCACGGCAAGTCAGGCGTCAGCAGCGCCTTCAGTACGTACAGCTCGATCGTCTTGCCATCCGGGCAGGTCGCCGTCCCATGCGCCCACGCCCGCTCGGCCCGCACACCGTCGTCGCCGCGGCGCATCGGCCGCAGGTCGAGCTCGATCTCCACGCCGAGGTCCATCCGCGCCGTCGCGATCGCCAGGCCCACCGAGGTGAACACGTCCTCGGTGTCGTTGCTCGCGTCGACCACGATGATGCGGTCCGGCCGCCGGCGCAGCGCCTCGACCAGGCCCAGCTGGTCGTAGTGCCCGCCGTCGGTGACGTAGAGCCGCCGGTCGTAGAGCGAGGTCGCCCCGAACGCCTCCTTGAACAGGCGGTACGGCCCCGGCTTGTCGACCAGGCTCACGATGTGCGCCCAGCCGGACGCGCCGAACGCCACCAGCCCGCCGAACGGTCCTAGCTTGCCGGCGTCGGCCGCAGCCCGGCAGCGATCGGCGAAGCTGGCCGAGCTGGAACTCGTTCCCCAGTAGGGATTCGGCAGCCACACACCGAGCCGCGCGTTGACCATCGCGAACAGCAGTCGCATCGGGCGGGTACGGAAGTAGTCGCGCCCGGTCAGCGGCGAGAACGCCGCGCCGCTGATCGCGATCGCGCCGGGCACCGTGACGTCGCGACGGCGATAGTCGGCCCGTCGTTCGTACGCGTCAGTACGCACCATGCCCTGCGGCGGCAGGCTGACGTCGCCGACGACGCCCGTGCGGTGCGGATCGAAGACGAACGGCACGCAGTTGCGGTCGGCCGGCACGAAGTCGCGGTCGAACGCGCTGGCCGCCGCGACCACCACCAGCTCCGGCCCACCGTCGGCGGTGCCGCCCGTCCGCGCCCAGTCGGAGTAGGGCATCGGAAGGGTGTATTCGTACGGCAACGCCTCGCCGTCGGTCCGGCGCACGAGGTAGGCGTTGGCCAGCCGCTCGCGGTAGTAGGGATGCAGCGACATGCGGGTCGCGTCGGTGAACACGCGGATCACCAGCACCAGCGCGGCACACGTCGCGGCGACGTCCCAGTCGTCGCGCCAGGTGGAGGTGCTCCGCGCGTAGTTCGTCGTCCAGCCCAGCAGGACCACCAGGCCGACGACCGCGATCAGCACGGTGCCGAGCCACGGCACCAGCCGGACCCGCAGCCAGCCGGCGACCTGCGCGACCATTCCGTCTGTCAGCGCGACCGTGCCGGCCTCGGTGAAGCCCTTCCACGCCGACCGGGCCAGCGCGAGCAACGCCGCTCCGAGCCCGCCGACCACCGCGACGCCGAGCTCGGTGTTCAGCAACACCTCGACACCGGTCGCGGCGACGGCCGGCGCACCGGCCGCCACCGGCTCCCGCCAGGCGATGAAGCGGGCGATCACCCATGGCACGCCGAGGAACAGCACGGGTGTGATGAGCGCGGGAATCGTCAACCACTGCGCGAAGTCACGCGCCTCCGTCCGCAGCAGCCGAGGGGGTACGTGGAACCGGTCGACGGTCGCCTCGACCAGGAAGATGCCGACGGCCAGGGCCAGCGGGCCGAGCGCGGCGATCCAGTACCACAACGGCAGGTCGCGGTATTGCGCCGAACGATCGTCCGGCCCGAGGATGCCGGCCTCGTGGATCGCCCAGCCCAGCAGCCACGAGATGCCACGCAACAGGACGGCCGCGAGCACGAGGTTGACCACGACGCCGTAGACCAGCGACATGATGCCGCGCGCGCTGACCGCGACGGACGGCAGGAGGTAACGCGTGCGCCTGCGCAGCCGGGCCAGCTCGGGCGATCCGGGCGCGAACGGCGGTGGATCCTCCAGCCGCAGCGACTTGCGTACGACGTGGAACGCCGCGGCGAGATAGCCGCCACCACTGACGCCGATCACCGCGGACGCCTTCTGGTAAAGGCCTTTCTCCGAGAACAGCTGCAAAGCGCCGAGCGAGAACGCGGCCGAACGGATGCCGCCGCCGGAGCAGCAGATCACCGTGCCGCCTTCCACGCTTGCCGGAAGCGCGATCGAGCTGCGCTCGCCCTGCGGCTCGACGACGACGGCCCGGCGCATCCGTTCGCGGGCACGGTCGAGCGGCCGGCTCAGCCGGGCCAGCCAGGGCAGCCGGCGGTGTACGGGGTTGAGGCAGGCGAGGAACGCGAAGAACAGCAGGACGACACCGGCGACCCAGAGCGTGCGCACCAGCGGCGTGAGCGTCGCGACCTCGAGTGAGGCGCAGGCTCCACTGGGGAGCACCGCGGAGGCGAATCGCCGCCACAGAACGAGGTTCTCGACCAGGTCCAGCAGCGCGGCGAGCGTGACCAGTGTCGTTCCGAGCAGGCTGACGGCACCCAGCACGGTCTCGGCCGGCTGCTTCTCCATGATGAACCAGCGGCCGCGCCAGGCAGCGGGGAGGTAGGTGTAGATGAACAGCAGGTCGACGAGGATCGACAGCCGGCCCGGGATCTCGCAGGTGCCCGAAAGGCCGAGGCGCCCCACCGGGTCGCCGGCCCGCACGGCCAGGATCAGCGGAAGCTGGACGAGGAGTAACACCGCCGCGATCGCGACGCTCCGGCGAAGCAGGCGCCAACGGCCGACCTCACGTACGTTGATCCTGCGTGCACCCTCCGCGACCTGCACCATGCGGGCCATTCTTGCGTACTCCACCCCCATACCGGACGCCGCTGGCCACGTCCTGCCTCCCTTCTCGCGGGACGGTCAGCAGGGCTCGATCGCGGTCACCCAGTACGGCGTCGTCGGCTCGGGAGTCGTGGTGAAACGGGCGTTCGGGAGGTAGAGCCGGTCGTCGAACGCCGCCACCGTCGTCGGTACGTCGAAGCCGGGATCGGTCAGCAGCTTGACCAGCTGCCCGCTGCCGCCGGCCCGGTCGAGACGCAGCGCGGCGACCTGGTTGAGCCGGTTCTGCACGGCGTACAACGTGCGGCCGCGCAGCAACAGCCCGTCGCCGTTGGCCAGCGACGTTTCGCCGAGTTCGACCTGATCGGTCACACCGGTCCGCGGGTCGACCCGGAACAGCAGGCCCTTGTTCGACTGCACGACGAGCAGCGCCCGGCCGTCCGGCGTCGGCGCGATCCCGTTGGCGTTGTTGCCTTCCGCGAACACCATCTCCCCGGTCAGCGGCAGCTTCACCACGTCCGCGGCGGCAGGCAGGCGGCCGTGCCGGAGCGGAACCTTGTACAGGAACGGCTGCAGCGAGTCGGTGAACCAGGCCGCGCCCTGCGTCAGCACGACGTCGTTGACGAACGTCGGCCCGGCCGCCGGGTCGGCGAACTGGTAGCTGGCCAGCACGTCACCGGTCCGGGTGTCGACGATCCGGCCGTCGCCCGCGGCCCCACCGGAGACGAACAGCCGCCCGGCGTCGTCGGTCTTGACGCCGACCGACGGCGTTCCCGGTCCCTGGCTGATCACGCCGCCCTCGCCCGTACGCAGATCGGCTCGGAAGATGTCGCCGTCGAGCCGGGAACCGAAGTAGGCAAAGGGTCCTGGCCCGATTGCAATGCCTTCGGGCTGGAATCCGTTGGGCAGCTCGATCCTGGTGGGAAACGCCGGCCGGTCGTGGGCAGCGAGCGCGGGCGCGCCACTGGTCACGAGACCGAGCAACGCCACAGCGGCGACGGTCAGGATGCCGCGTCGGAACATGGCAGGGGGGCGGTGGGGCGTGGCGTAGCCACGCTGGGGGCGAGGCATCAGTCCTCCAAGGGTTGATGGACGAGAACTCCCCGCGGACGTGTGAAAGACGCGCTCAGCAGAGGCTGACGGCGGTGACCCAGTAGGGAGTGGTGGGCTCGGGCGTCGTGTTGAAGCGGGCGTTCGGGAGGTAGAGCCGGTTGCCGAACGCCGCGACCGTCGTCGGCACGTCGAAGCCGTCGTCGGTGAGGGTTCTCACCAGCCTCGCCGTGGTTCCCGCGGCGTCGAGCCTGAGCACGCTCACCTGGCCGGAGCCGAGCACGACATAGAGCGTCCTGCCGCGCAGGAGCATGCCGTCGCCGGGCAGGGCCTGGCCGCCGAGATCGACCTCCGTGCTCGCCCCGCTGCGTGGATCGACGCGGAACAGCTTCCCGGTCGCGGACTGGACGACGAGCAGCGCACGCCTGTCCGGCGTCGCCGTGAGGCCGTTGGCGTTGAATCCCTCGACCTGGACGTAGTCGCCGCCGAGCGTCAGCGTCGAGACGTCGGCCTGACTCGGCAGCTTTCCGTGCCGCAGTGGAAGTTTGTAGAGGAACGGGCCGAAGGAGTCGGTGAACCAGGCGGCGTCGCTGGTCAGCACGACGTCGTTGACGAACGTCGTCGTGGTGGCGGCGAGCTGGTAGCTCGCGAGCACCTCACCCGTACGCGTGTCGACCACGCGTGCGTTGCCGGCCGCTCCGCCCGCGACGAACAGGCGGCCGCGCGCGTCTGTCTTCATGCCGACCGACTGGGTGCCGGGCCCTTGGCTGATCACGCGGCCTTCGCCCGTACGCAGGTCGGCGCGGTAGATGTCGCCGTCGGCGAGCGAGCCGACGTAGCCGAACGGGCCCGGGCCGATCGCGATGCCCTCGGGCTGGAACCCGTTCGGGAGCTCGATCCTGGCCGGGAAGCTGTCGTGCGCGGCGAGCGCCGGTGTGCTGGTCGCGGCCAAGCCGAGCAACGCCGAGATGGCGACTACGAGCAAACGCCGGAACATGGCCACCGTCCTCATTCGGTCGGCTGCTTTCATGCTTATCACGTAAGGCGGCGCCGCGTGGTTCGAACGGCTCTACTTGCGCTGGAGCATTCCCACAGCCTGCCGATCGGCGAACCTCACCAGGAATCCGAGCGGTTTGCTCATAACGGGAAGAACGCGTGCGAGGCGGGTGCGGCCGAGCCGGCGCAGCAGGCGCGGGCCGATGCCGTTCATCAGCGCGGTGGCGCCGGGAAGCGGGCGGACCCACAACGTGATCTCCGCGATCTTGCCGGCGTCGTCGAACCGGAGCAGCGCGACCTCCTCGATCTCCTCGCCGTCGACGCGGGCCGTCGAGACGAGGGCTCGCGTTCGCTCGTCACCGAGCTCGGTGTGGTAGTCGATGCCCTGCAGGGTGGTCAGCGCCGCGCTCATCAGGTCGGCCACCTGCTGGTGCCCGGCGAAGACCGTCCGCGTGGTCAGCGGCGAACGGAACACGACGTCGGAGGCGAGAACGGTCAGCAGCAGCTCGACATCGGCGGTCTGGCAGGCGGTCTGGAACGTACGGACGGCAGCGTTGGTCATCGTGCCCCTCCTTGCTCTGTTGTGATGCCCTGAATGCCGCGCCACAGCAAGTCGGTGGTGAGCGCGACGATCTGGTCGCGGGTCAGGTCGCGGTGGCTCCACCACCAGGCGGCGATCGCGTTGACGGCCCACTTGGCGGCCTCGGCGAACAGCTGCCCGGCCCGGTCGCGGTCGAGGTCGGCCGACAGCGTGAGGTGCGGCACGCGCTGGAACAGGCCGGCCAACTGCGCGGTGGCGAGCTCCTGCTTGCGGCGCAGCGCGGCGGCGACGTCCGGGTCGCCCGGCGAGTCGAGGAAGAGCAGCCGCCAGCCGGCCTCGTTGCGTTCGATCCAGGCGAAGATCGTGTCGATGCTCCGGGCGAACAGCTCGGCCGGATCGTCGCTGTGCACGCCTGCCGACCAGCTCGCGATCAGGTCGTCGGCGTAGGCGTCGACGAGCGTGGCGTAGAGCTGGGCCTTCGACGCGAAGTGGTCGTACAGCACCGGCGTCGTGATGCCCGCTTCCCTGGCGACCTCGCGCATCGACGCCTGGTCGTAGCCGCTCCGCGCGAACACCTTCGCGGCCGCGTCGAGGATCGCCGCGCGGCGGTCGCCGGATCGCATCCGGCGACGTCGGGGAGGGTTTTGCTGGTTACCTGACATCGGTCAGGTAGTGTAGCGCGCTACCTAACGATCGTCAGGTAACGGCGGTTGTACCCTGGCCGTTCGCATCTGGACACGGCGGGCCAAAGGGGTAAGACGGTTGAAGGTACTGATCGCGGGCGGCGCCGGATTTATCGGAAGCACGATCGCATCGGCATGCATCGATGCGGGCATCACGCCCGTCCTGCTCGACAACCTCGTCACCGGGCGAGCGGAGTTCACGGTCGGGCGGACGTTCTATCCGGGTGACATCTCCGACCGGCGGCTGATCGACACCATCTTCGGCGAGCACCCCGACATCGCCGCGGTCATCCACTGCGCCGCGCTGATCGTCGTACCCGACTCCGTGGCCGATCCCGTTCGTTACTACCGCGAGAACGTCGCGAAGGGAGTCGAGTTCTACGAGCACCTGGTACGCAACGGATGCGAGCGGTTGATCTTCAGTTCGTCGGCGTCGATCTACTCCCCGGGCAAGGACTTCTCCGTCGACGAGGAGTCGCCGATCGCGCCGCTGAGTCCGTACGCCCGCACGAAGGCGATGTACGAGTCCGCCCTGCGCGACTTCACCTCCGCCGGCGGGCCGCGGGTGATCTCGTTGCGCTACTTCAACCCGATCGGCGCCGACCCGAAGCTGCGTACCGGACTGCAGGTGCGGCAGCCGAGCCACGCGCTGGGCAAGCTGATCGAGGCCTTGCGAGCCGGCCAGGAGTTCACCATCACCGGCGTCGACTGGCCGACCCGCGACGGGTCCGGCATCCGCGACTACATCCACGTGTGGGACCTCGCGCAGGCCCACATCGAAGTCCTGCGGCGGTTCGACGACGTGCTGGGGGCGCGGTCGTACGACGTCCTCAACCTCGGCACGGGCACCGGCACGACCGTCCGCGAGCTGCTGGCCGCGTTCGAGTCGGTGACCGGCGCGCCGTTGCCGGCGCGGGAGGCGCCACCACGCCCGGGCGATGCGGTGGGTGCCTACACGCGGACGGGAAAGGCCGAGAGCGTCCTGTCGTGGCGGCCGGAGCACTCACTGGAAGACGGCATCCGCGACACCCTGCGCTGGTTCGAAGCCCGCGACGACATCCTCCGGGCCGGCTGACCCACCGGTACACACCCTGTCGACAGCGGTTGTCCACAGCGTGTGGAACCTGAGTCAGCAGGTCAGCGCAATCGTGCCTGCGGTCATCCACGGGTTGTGCACAGGCTTGCGCACAACCCCAGGGTGCGTGCACAGGGTTATGCACACCTAGCGACCGGCTGTGGATGCCGCAGCCGCGAACCACGCCACCGCCCGGTCGGCGAGAGCGTGTTCGGCGTCCGCGCCGAACACGTGGCCCTCGCCGGGATGGACGACGAGCGAGCACTCCACCTGCTGCGCTCGCAGGGCTGCGTGCCATGCCTCACCGTGCGGCGTGGCGTTGCCCTGCTCGCCGTACGCGAGCAGCAGCGGCACCCCGACCCGGCCGGCCCGCTCGATCGGGGAAGCAGCGGCCCACGCCTCCGGCCGTTCGGCGGGCGGCCCGCCGCGCCAGCGGCTCTGTAGCCGGAGCGAGTCGCCGTCCAGCAACCGGAGGTCCGCCAGGCCTTCCCAGCAGACCGCCGCACGGAACGGGTGGCCGGCGCGGCCGGTCAGCAGGCGGTTGAGCAGGTAGCCGCCATAGCTGTACCCGATCGCGAACACCCGGCCCGGATCGACTCGATCGGTCGCCATCGCCGCGGCGACACCCGCGAGCACATCGTGCACTTCGGGGTCGTCGCCTGGAAGGCCCACGCCCTGGAACGTGCACAGCATCGGCTCCGGACCGAGGATGCCGCTGGCGCGGAACTCCGGCTGAAAGGCCGCGTATCCGCGTACGGTCCACTGCGCGAGCTGGTCGGCGTCACCGGCCTGGAACGCGCCGACCGGACCGCCATGCAGCAGTACGACCAGCGGCAACCGCTCGGACCTGGTGCCGTGCGGCAACGCGAGCACGCCCTCCAGTACACCTTCGGGTACGCGCCAGCTCAGCAGCCGGAACTCCGCCGCACTACCGGAGGCGGCCCCTTCGCGGCGGACCGCCGGGGCTTGGGGTGAGAGCCGCACCTGGGCCCGCGTACCGTCCAGGCCGAGGCGGATCGCCGCGACCTCGGTGCTGCCCGGCTGCAGGACCGGATCGACGTAGGACGCCTCGTCGTCCGGGGTGGCCCAGCGCCATCCACAGGTCTGCGGATCCACCAGGATGATGCCGCGCCGGATGCCGCGGAACGCGGGCACGGCCAGCGCGCTGCCGTCCGGCGCCCAGGTCAGCGGGCCGGCCAGCCGAAGGTGCGGCGGCAGCGGCTCCACCCACCCGCCACCAGCACCGTGTCGCGTGTCGTCGAGACGGAGCCGGAACCACCACGGGAACTCCGGGTCGATCGTGCTGATGAGCTCGGCGGTTCGGCCCGCACCTGCGAAGCGGGCAACGACCGAGGACTCCCGGTCGTTGCCCGCCACGTGTGTAACGGCGCCGCAGTGTCTACTTGGTCAGCCGCGCACCGTTGGAGGTCGAGAACAGGTGGATGCGCTCGGCGTCAGCGGCCAGCTTCACCTTGACGCCCTTCTCCGGCGGCTTGCGCGCGTCGATGCGGGCGATGATCTCGGTCTGTGCCTCGGAGCCGCCGTTGAGCAGGCCGTAGAGGAACGCGTCAGCACCGAGCTCCTCGACCACGGCGACCTCGACGGGCAGGCCGTTCTCGTCGTTGCCGACGATCCGGAAGGCCTCCGGGCGGATGCCGACCGTCACGGTCCTGTCGTCGCCGATCTTCGAACGGATGGAAGCCTCGAGCGGGATGGTGTAGCCACCCACGTCGGCGCCGCCTTCGGTGACAGTACCCTCGAGCAGGTTCATCGCCGGGGAACCGATGAAGCCGGCGACGAAGACGTTGTTGGGCTTGTCGTAGAGGTTGAGCGGGGTGTCGGTCTGCTGCAGCAGGCCGTCCTTGAGCACCGCCACGCGGTCGCCCATCGTCATGGCCTCGGTCTGGTCGTGCGTGACGTAGACCGTGGTGATGCCGAGCCGGCGCTGCAGAGCGGCGATTTGGGTACGGGTCGAAACCCGCAGCTTGGCGTCGAGGTTGGACAGCGGCTCGTCCATGAGGAAGACCTTCGGCTCCCGGACGATCGCGCGGCCCATCGCGACACGCTGACGCTGACCACCGGACAGCGCCTTCGGCTTGCGGTCGAGGAAGTCCTGCAGGCCGAGCAGCTCCGCGGCCTCCCTGACCTTCTTCAGTCGCTCGTCCTTGGACACACCCTGCATCTTCAGCGCGAAGCCCATGTTCTCCGCGACGCTCATGTGGGGGTACAGCGCGTAGTTCTGGAACACCATCGCGATGTCCCGGTCCTTGGGCGGCAGGTGCGTGACGTCGCGGTCGCCGATGCGTACGGCACCTTCGTTGATCTCTTCCAGGCCCGCGAGCATGCGGAGCGAGGTGGACTTACCACAACCGGAAGGACCGACCAGGACCATGAACTCGCCGTCCGAGATCTCGAGTTCGAGCTTGTCGACGGCTGGGGTGTCCGAACCGGGGTAGGTCCGGGTTGCCTTGTCGTAGCTGACTGTTGCCATGCGAGTTTCTCCCTCAACCGGCAGGAACGTGCCGGACGATCCGAGCAAAGGGTCTTCGCCCCTGTTCAGGGCGACCGGGCCCGATCTTCGGGCCCACCATTCGAGCACCGCAATCGTGGCATGCCACCGGGTCCGTGTCACGGTAATCGCCGTTCGTTGGCCCCGATCGGACGTCGAATGCCGAGCCCAGGAGACAATCCTTCCGCAGACTGGCAAAGTTTGCCTGCAGGGTCGAGGGTGCGGCTACGCTGCGCTGTGTTTGACGTGCGGCTACACCGCGTGGCGGAGGACGAACGATGAAAAGGGCGCGGCTTGCCGACATCGCCGCTCAGGCGGGTGTCAGTGAGGCGACTGTGTCGCGCGTGCTCAACGGCCGGCCGGGCGTGAGCCAGGCGACCGTACAGGCGGTGCTGACAGCGCTGGACGTGCTCGGGTACGAGCGGCCGGTGCGGCTGCGCCAGCGCAGCGCGGGCCTGGTCGGTCTGGTCGTACCCGAGCTCGACAACCCGATCTTTCCTGCGTTCGCGCAGGTCATCGAGACGGCGTGCGCCCAGCACGGCTACACGCCGGTGCTGTGCACCCAGACGCCGGGCGGCGTCGGCGAGGACGAGTACGTCGAGATGCTGCTCGATCGCGGCGTGTCGGGGATCGTGTTCGTGTCGGGGCTGCACTCCGACCTGACCAACGATCCGGCGCGCTACCAGAAGCTGACCGGCCGCCGGCTGCCGATCGTGTTCGTGAACGGCTTCCTCGACAGCGTGGACGCGCCGTTCGTCTCGTCGGACGACGCCGTGGCCGTCGAGCTGGCCGTGCGGCATCTGGTGAGCCTTGGGCACCGGCGGATCGGGTTCGCGTGCGGACCGGACCGCTACACGCCGGTACGCCGCAAGCTCGCGTCGTTCGAGAGCGTGCTGGCGCGGCGTGACCTCACGGGCGCGGGCATCGCAGGGCTGGTCGAGCAGTCGCTGTTCTCGGTCGAAGGCGGCCACGCGGCGACCTCCCGCCTGCTGGACCAGGGCGCGACCGGCATCCTGTGCGGCTCCGACCTGATGGCCCTGGGCGCGATCCGGGCAGTACGCCAGCGGTCACTCTCGGTGCCAGGCGACGTGTCGGTCGTGGGGTACGACGACTCGCCGCTGATCGCCTTCACCGACCCACCGTTGACGACCGTGCGCCAACCCGTGCACGCGATGGGCCTGGCCGCCGTCCGCGCCCTGATCGACGAGATCCACGGGCATGGGGCGCCGCACACGGAGTACCTCTTCCGGCCCGAGCTCGTCGTCCGCAACTCCACGGGCTCCGCGCGCGTGTGAGGTGGAAGGGCGCGGAAGAGCGCAGCCCAGGCCCGGATACTCGTTTCGGGCACGGGGGTGGGGGCGGCTAGGCTTTTCGTGTTCCGGCCGGTGTGGCGCAATCGGTAGCGCAACCGCCTTGTAAGCGGTAGGTCGCGGGTTCGAGTCCCGCCACCGGCTCCAGCTCTACTCGCAGTTCGCCGTGCCTTCGGCCACGCAGGTGTCGAGATCGTCGCCGCCGTCGCCCCAGTCGATGCCGAGGCCGCCGTCCACGAGGTCGTCGCCAGCTTGGCCGTAGAGCAGGTCGTTGCCCAGGCCGCCGCGCAGCTTGTCGTCACCGGGGCCCGCATAGACCTTGTCGTTGCCGATGCCACCCTTGAACTGGTCGTCCTCGCCCCGTAGGACGGTCGTCATGAAGTCGACGCCGTTCCACGGGCAGCGCACCAGGTTGAGGGCCAGCAGGACGCACGGGTCGGCCGAGCGGATCGGTGTACCCGAGTCGTCCCTGATCAGGACGTATCCGGCCAGGCCGGGATACGCCTCGACCGAGACGTCGTTGACGGTGTGCTCGGCGGCGTTGAAGTACAGCGTGTGCGCCTCGATCCACACCGTCGACGGCTCTGTGCCGGCAGGCGCGACGGACGCGCGTGGAAACAGGCTTGCGACAACAGCAGCTCCAGCCGCCGCGGCCGCGAAGAATGTGGGCATGGGCTCCCCCTCCAGGTCGTGGTCGAAGACTGGTCGACTCCGTTTGCGTTCTGGTTGCGCGCGAGTCGGAGACGCCGGATGAGGTTCGGGCTGCTCGGTTCGGTGGCTGTCTGGGTCGACGGCCGGTCGATCGAGATCGGACCTCCCAAGCGCCGCTTGCTGCTCGCCGTCCTGCTGCTCGACCTGGGCCGGGTGGTTCCGGTCGATCGGCTGGTCGAGCTGTTGTGGGACGACGAACCGCCACCGGCTGCGCGGCGGGTCGTTTTCGCGCACATCTCGAGGCTTCGCCGGCTGCTCACGGCCGCGGGAGCCGGGCGGTACGACGTCGGCCTGGAGACCGCGGCGCCCGGCTACGTCCTGCGCGCCGACCCCGATCGCGTCGACGCGCACCGGTTCCAGCGCCTGGTAGAACGCGCGCGTGCCACGGCCGACGCGGCCGAACGCGCGGAGCTGTTGCGGTCCGCGCTCGCGCTCTGGCGTTCGGACGCGCTGGCCGATGTCGTCGGCAGCGCGGTCCGCGACCGGCTGTGCCGGCAGCTGACCGACCTGCGGCTGCTGGCGACCGAGGAGCGGCTGGACGCCGACCTCCGGTGCGGACGGCACCGCGCGCTGCTGGGAGAACTGACCGCTCTGGTCGAGCAGCACCCACTCCGGGAACGGCCCGTCGAGCTGCTGATGCTGGCGCGTTACCGGTCCGGGCTGCAGGCCGAGGCGCTGGAAGCGTTCCAGAGCTTGCGTACACGGCTGGTGGGCGATCTCGGCATCGAGCCTGGTCCGGAGCTGCGCAGGCTGCAGGAGGCGATCCTCCGCAACGATCCGGCGCTCGACCTCACCGCCGGGCCAGGCGCGGTGGCCGCGGCGCCGGCTCAGCTGCCGGCCGACATCGCCGGCTTCACCGGCCGGGCCGGGCAGCTGAAGCAGCTCGGCGAGCTCCTGCAATCGGACGGCGGCGTGCCGATCGCGCTGATCACGGGATGCGCGGGCATCGGAAAGACCGCGCTCGCCGTGCACTGGGGACACCGGATGCGGCCGAACTTCCCGGACGGCCAGCTGTACGTCAACCTCCGTGGACACGCCCCGACGCCCGCGCTCCGGCCGATCGAGGCGCTCGCGCAACTGCTGCCCGGGCTGGGCGTTCCGGTCGAGGATGTCCCCGTCGGCCTGGAGCAGGCGACCGCGCTGTACCGGTCGCGGCTGTCCGACCGCCGCATCCTGGTCGTGCTCGACAACGCCGAGGCCGCGGACCAGGTGCGGCCGCTGCTGCCGGGTAGCGCCTGCTGCCTGGTCGTGGTCACGAGCCGGAACCGCCTCTCCGGCCTGGTCGCGAGGGACGGCGCCCGGCGGGTCAACGTCGACGTGTTCGCACCCGACGAGGCCCTCGCGCTGCTGGCCGACGTCCTCGGACCGGCCCGCGTCACGGGCGAGGCCGCCGCGGCGAAGGAGCTGGCGGAGCGGTGTGCGTACCTTCCGCTGGCGCTGCGGATCGCCGCCGCCAACATCCTGGACGCGCCGAGGCAAAGGATCGCGGGCTACGTGGCCCGGCTCGCCGCCGAGAGCCGGCTCGCCGAACTCGCCGTCGAGGGCGACGAGGAGGCGGCCGTCCGGGTCGCGATAGACCTGTCGTACGAGAAGCTCCCACTCGGTGCGCGCCGGCTCTTCTGCCAGCTCGGCCTGCTGCCCGGACCGGACTGGACCATGGAGACCGCGGCCGCGCTGGCCGGGCTCGATCTCCCCGCCGTACACCGCCTGGCGGACCGGCTGGTCACGGCCCACCTCGCCGAACCGCGCGGGCCGGACCGCTTCGCAAGCCACGACCTGCTCCGCCACTACGCCCGGGAACGCGCCGACGGCGACCTCACCGCCACCGAGCGAGCAGGGGCGCTCCGGCGGCTGTTCGACTGGTACGTCGCCTCGGCACGCGCGGCCAGCCTGCTGCTCAACCCCGAACTGGTCCGGCTGCCCGCCCCCACGAAGACCGGCGGAACTGAGCCGGCCGAGCTCGCCGCGGCACCCGACGCCATGCGATGGCTGGACGCAGAACGCGCGAATCTGCTCGCGGCCGTCGAGGCGGCTGCCGCGCACGGACCGTACGACGCGGCCTGGACGTTGGCTGACGCGCTCCGGTCGTACTTCGTGCTGAACCGCCGTACGGTCGACTGGCTCGCCGTGGCCGGCTGGGGCCTGGCCGCTGCCGAGGCCGGGAACGATCCGATGGGGCAGGCCGCCGCGCATCTCAGCCTGGCGCAGGCGCACCACCGCGGCCTCGGCAACCTGCCCGTCGCGATCGAACACAACCTCCGCGCCCGCGCCCTCGCGCACCAGGCAGGCTGGCACGCCGGCGAGGCGACCGCGCTCGGTAACCTCGGCAACGGCTACCGCGCCGCCGGCCGGCTGGACGAGGCGGTCGCCTGCTACCTCGAGGCGCTCGGCCTGGAGCAGCGGGCCGGCCGCGTCGCGGGCCAGGGCTTCGCGCTCAGCAACCTCGCCGCCCTGCTCGCCGAGTCGGGCCGGCTCACGCAGGCCGTGCACTACTTCGAGCAAGCGCTGGCGTTGCGTCGCGCGGCGAACTACCGCGCCGGCGAGGCGAGAACCCTTTGTTTCCTGGCCGATACGCTCTACGAGCTCGGCCAGTTCGGCCGGGCGCGAACGCTGGTCGAGCAGGCCATCGCGCTCTACCGCGACGTCGGCGAGCACGTCAACGAGGCCGCCGCGCTGGGCAGTCTGGCCAAGGTACGTTGCGCTTCCGGCCATCAAGAGCAGGCCTTGGCGGACGTACGCACAGGTCTCGGCATCCTCGAGGGCTATCCCAGCCGCTGGATCGAGGCGACCCTGCTCAACGTCCTCGCGATTGTCGAGCACCAACGCGGCCGGCCCGCAACCGCGATCCGCCATCGCGAGTACGCCCTGCGGCTGGCCCGCGAGGTCGGAAACCGTTACCAGCAAGCGAGTTCGCTGATCGGCCTGGCCCAGGACGCGCGCCTGCTGGGCCGGCTGGACGACGCGTACGCACATGCTCAAGCAGCCCTCGAGCTCACCCGCGAGGTCGGTTTCCGTTTGCTGGAAGGGCTCGCGCTGACCGTCTATGCCGAGACGGAGCTCGACGCCGGCCACAGGCAAGCCGGCGTCGAGCACGCCCGGCAGGCGCTTTCGATTCATCGGGAGACCGGACACCGGATGGGCGAGGAGCACATCCAAGGGGTCCTTCGCGCCCTGGATCAGCAGGAGTACTGAACCTCGGTCGCCGCGCTGCAGTTGTCCATCGCCACGTCGTCGTCGACGCCGTCCTGGTTCCAGTCGCCGTCGCCCGAGTCACCGGCATCGGCGCCGCCGTCGATGGTGTCGGCGCCGGCCTCGCCGTAGACGATGTCACGGGCCCCGGCCGCACCGTTCAGCGTGTCGGCACCCGCACCGCCGTAGATGTGGTCGCTGCCACTGTTGCCGTTGATGACGTTCGCCGCGGTGCTGCCGACCAGGTGATCGTTGCCGGAGCCGCCGTAGATGTTCTCGACCGTCGAGCTCACGTTGTCGTTCTCGCCGATCGCGACCTCGCCGTCGCCGGGCACGTTGTTCAGCGTGACCATGACCGTCGTGGCCCGGGTGGAGTAGTAGACCCAGTCGGTGCCGGTGCCGCCGTTGAGGACGTCGTCGCCGGTGCCGCCCTCGAGCAGGTCGTTGTCCGCGCCGCCGCTCAGGCTCTCGTCGGCCACGCCACCGAAGAGCTGGTCGTTCCCGGCCTCGCCGGACAGCGTCGCGGGCAGCTTGGTCGTGTTCCGGGCGGAGTCGTTGAGGTCACCGAGGTAGACCTGCAGATAGGTGATGCCGGCACCCGGGCACGAGACGGAGTTCGCGGTCACGCCCGTGCACGGGAACAGCGCGGAGACGGTGTGGGCCGGGTCGGTGAGGCGGTACGCCGTGGGGTCGACCGGATCGACGGCGATCGTGACGTTGTTGGTGGTCGCGGGCTCGGCGATGAACCGGATGATCGTGCCGGCGCCCTCGATCGTCACCTGCGACGGCGGTACGGCGTGCGCCGCGCCGGCGGTGAGCACCTGGCCGGCCGCGGCGACGGCCGCGACCGCGAGGACCGCCGCGGTGGCGCGGCGAACGGTTCGGAAGTACGGAGGCATGGTTCGTGCTCCTTGGATGAGGTGAGCTGTACGTCGGCAGGCTCGGCTCACCCGGATGCCTTCCGGTTGCGAAATGTTTGCGCTCGGCCGGATAGGTTGCACATGTGCCTCGGTTCGTGTCAGTACCTCCCGTTCCCGGCCTCCTCGCGCTGCCCTGGCAGCTGCCGCTCGAGGACTGGCCGGAGGACCTGTTCGTCGCGCTGCCACGCGGGATCTCACGGCACGTCGTCCGTTTCGTCCGGGTTCAGGACCGCGTCTACGCGCTCAAGGAGGCACCCCAGCACTACGTCCTGCGTGAGCATGGCCTGCTCCGCGACCTGAACCGGCTCGACATCCCCTGTGTCGAGCCGGTTGGTGTGGTCCTCGATCGGCGGGACGCCGGGAACGAGCCACTCGACCCGATCCTGATCACCGCGCACCTGCAGTTCTCGCTGCCCTACCGCGCGGTCTTCTCCCACACCCTGCGCCCCGAGACGGTCGTCCGGCTGGTCGACGCGCTCGCCGTGCTGCTTGTGCGGCTGCACCTCGAGGGCTTCTTCTGGGGCGACTGCTCGCTGTCCAACACCCTGTTTCGGCGGGACGCCGGCGCGTTCGCGGCCTACCTCGTCGACGCCGAGACGGGTGAGCTGCACAACGAGCTGTCCGACGGCCAGCGGGCCTACGACCTCGAGCTGGCCCACACCAACATCTTCGGCGGCCTGCTCGACCTGCAGGCCGGCGGCATGATGCCGGACGACACCGAGCTGATGGAGCTCGCCGACATGACCGTCGACCGGTACGAACGCCTGTGGGTCGAGCTCACCGAGGCGGAGGAGTTCGACACCGGCGAGATGTACCGCATCGAGGCCCGGATCCGGCGGCTCAACGAGCTCGGGTTCGACGTCGCCGAGCTCGACATCTCCACAGATCTCGACGGTATGAAGATCCGCATCCAGCCGAAGGTCGTCGACGCCGGACACCACACGCGAAGGCTGCTACGGCTCACCGGCCTCGACGTGGAGGAGAACCAAGCTCGCCGCCTGCTCAACGACCTCGACGCCTACCGCGCCGCCACCGACCAGCAGAACGAGGACGAGGAGATCGTCGCGCACCAGTGGCTGGCCAACGCGTTCGAGCCGGTGGTCCGGATGGTGCCGGAGGAGCTGCGAGGCAAGCTCGAGCCGGCTGAGATCTTCCACGAAGTACTCGAGCACCGCTGGTTCAGTTCCGAGGCGGCAGGCCACGAGGTGCCGTTGCTCGAGGCCACGCAGTCCTATATCGACAACGTTCTGCGCACCCGGCCGGACGAGAAGGTCACGCTGCCACCACCGGACGCGAACGCGTACGAGGACGTGTGAACCGCTGACACCGGGCTCCCGTGAATAGGGGTGGCTGAGGCGCCGGTGAGGGACACGCCGCGCCTGCCGGCGCTTCAGCCGCTTCAGCCGCTCAGGCCCAGCGCGAGCGCCGCGACCACTGGCGCCATGTACAGCAGCGGATACCCGACGTGCGACAGCCGCCGCGCGCGTACGACCGTGGCGACGGCGCCGATGAAGTACAACACCAGGCAGCCGCCCGCCAGCAAGCCGATCGCCGGGACGAACAGGCCCACCACGAGCCCTGCGGCACCGGCTGCCTTGGCCGCGCCCAGCCAGTTCCACCACGACTCCGGCACGCCGTACTCCGTGATCGGCTGCACGACCCACGTGGCGCGGGCGAAGACGGACACCGCCGAGAACCCCACGAAGGCAGCGGCGAACAGGGTGACGACAACGTACGCGATAGACATCAGCGGTGCTCCTCACCGATTCGGTTCTGTTCCACATCGGTGACACCTGCGACCGCACGGATGTGACAGACCGGCGTCACTGACTACCTCAACCAGGTGCAGAAGTACGTCGTCTCGCAGACGATGACCGATCCGTCGTGGCAGCACTCCACCGTGCTGTCCGGAGACCCGGTGAGCGAGGTGCGCGCGCTGAAGGAGAAGCCCGGGCACGACATCGTGGTGACGGGCAGCATCTCGCTGTGCCACACGCTGATCGCCGCCGGACTGGTCGAGGAGTACCGGCTGTTCGTCTACCCAGTCGTCCAAGGCCGCGGCCGCGGCCGCCGCCTGTTTCCCGACGGCTTCGAGCAGCCGCGGCTGCGGCTGGTCGAGGGGCAGATCTTCCAGTCCGGCATCACCTACGCGCGGTACGCGGCGGCCTAGGGGGCGCCCGTCAGCTCTCGCGGTCGAGGGCGCGGCCGATGACCACGCGCTGGATCTGGTTGGTGCCCTCGAAGATCTGCAGCACCTTGGCCTCCCGCATGTAGCGCTCCACGGGGTAGTCGCGGACGTAGCCGTAACCGCCCAGCACCTGCACCGCGTCGGTCGTGACCTTCATCGCCGCGTCGGTGCAGACCAGCTTGGCGATCGAGGCCTCCGTCGAGAACGGCAGGCCGCGATCACGGCGTCTGGCCGCGTCGAGGTAGGTCGCGCGCGCCGACTGCACCGCCGCTGCCATGTCGGCCAGCATGAACGAAAGCCCCTGGAAATCAAGGATGCGCCGGCCGAACTGCCTCCGCTCCCGGGCGTACGACACGGCGTAGTCAAGCGCCGCCTGCGCAACGCCGACCGCGCACGCCGAGATGCCGAGCCGGCCGGAATCCAAAGCCGACAAGGCGATCCGCATGCCGTCGCCCTCGGCGCCGATCCGCCGCTCGGCGGGCACCCGCGCCTCGTCCCAGTGGACCATCGCGGTCGGCGAGGCGGTCAACCCCATCTTGTGTTCCGGCGGCGCGACCGTGATGCCGGCGGTGCCCGCGTCGACCACGAAGCAGCTGACGCCGTGCGTACGGTCGTCGGACGTACGCGCGAACAGCGTGTAGTAGTCGGCCTGACCGGCGTGCGAGGCCCAGGCCTTCGTACCCGAGACGACATAGCCGCCGTCGCCCCCAGCGGCGGAGACCGCACGCGTCGTCATCGCCGCGACGTCCGAGCCGGCCTGCGGCTCCGACAGGCAGTAGGCGCCGAGCAGCTCTCCGCCCAGCAGCCGCGGCAACAGCTCCGCCTTCTGTGTCTCGGTGCCGAAGTAGGCAACGGGGTTGCAGGTCAGCACGTGCACCGACACCCCCAGCCCGACGGCAAGCCAGGCGGACGCGAGCTCCTCCAGCATCTGCAGGTAGACCTCGAACGGCTGGCCACCACCGCCGTAGTCCTCGGAGTAGGGCAGCGACAGCAGGCCCGCCTTGCCGAGCAGCCGGAACGTCTCACGTGGAAACTGTCCCGCCGCCTCGCCCTCGGCCGCGCGGGGCGCCAGCTCCTCGCCGGCGATCTGCCGCACCAGGTCGAGCAGGTCATAGGCGTCGTCGCTCGGAAGCAGCCGTTGGATGGACATTCGCGCCCCTTCTGCCGTACGTGCCATCGATTATGCGGCAGCCGATGAATACGGCAGTACTTTTCACGCGGATGTCGCGCCGTCTCAAACCACCCGACATCCGCGCGTCACCGAGGCGTTCAGCGCGTTCAACGCGTTCAGCGGTGGCGAGCCGCCTCGTACAGCGCGATGCCCGCCGCCACACCGGCGTTCAGCGACTCGATCCCCGAGGTCATCGGGATCCGGGCCAGGTGGTCACAGGTCTCGCCGACCAGCCGGCCCAGGCCCTTGCCCTCCGAACCCAGCACCAGCACCAGCGGCTCGGACAGCACGTCCGGCCCCAGGTCAGCGATCTCGCCCGCGCCATCGGCCGCCAGCCCGACGACCGTCAGGCCCGCCTTCTGGTACGTCTTGAGCGTCCGCGTGAGGTTCGTCGCGCGCGCCACCGGCACCCGGAGCGCTGCCCCGGCCGAGACCTTCCACGCCGCCGCCGTCATCGACGCCGACCGGCGCTCGGGGACGACCACGCCGTGTGCGCCGAACGCGGCCGCCGAACGAATGACTGCCCCCAGGTTGCGCGGGTCGGTCACGCCGTCGAGCGCCATCAGCAGCGGCGGCTGGTCGAGCTTGGCCGCCCGATCGAGCAGGTCAGCGGGGTCGGCATAGCCGTACGCCGGCACCTGGATCGCCAGCCCCTGGTGCACGGCCTCGCTCGTGATGCGGTCGAGCTCGCCGCGCGAGACCTCCAGCAGCGGAATGTTGAGCTCGCCGGCCCGCCGGATCACCTCGCGCAGCCGGTCGTCGCGCTCGGTGCGTTCGGCCATGTGGACCGACATCATCGGAACGCCGGCGCGCATCGCCTCCACCACGGGGTTACGGCCGACGATCCACTCCGGCTTGTCACCGTCGCGGCCGCCCTGCCCGCCACCACCGGACGAGCGCGGCCGGCGCGCCTTGGCGGCCGCCGCCTTCTTGGCGAACTTGTACTTCTTGTGGTTGGGCCGGTCCTCGGCGCGCGGCGTCGGGCCCTTTCCCTCCAGGCCCTGGCGGACGCGGCCGCCGGATCCGGCCGTCGGGTTGCCGGCCGCGCGCTTACGCACGGCTCCGCGCCTGTTGCTGTTACCGGGCACAGTGAAACTCCAAAAGACGAGTCAAAGAGCTAGCTCTTCAGCGACCAGCGTGGACCGCTGGCGGTGTCGGTCAGTTCGATCCCGGCCGCGCGCAGCCGGTCGCGTACGGCGTCGGCGGCCGCCCAGTCCTTGCCGGCCCGGGCTTCCTCGCGCTGCGCGAGCATCGCCTGCACCAACTGGTCGACCACACCGCGTAGCGCTGCGTCGTCGGACGATGCCTTGCGCCGCCAGGCCGGGTCGAGCGGGTCGAGGCCGAGGACCGACAGCATCGCCCGGACCTCCGCCAACCGCGAGCGTACGGTGTCCTTGTCGTCCGCCGCCAACGCGGTGTTGCCGTCGCGGACTGCGGAGAACACCACGGCCAGCGCCTGCGGCGTGCCGAGGTCGTCGTCCATCGCCGCGGCGAACTCCGCGGGCACCGCCGGCCGCTCGGCCAGGGGCGCGGCGACCTCTTCACCCAGCAACTCCACCGCCCGCTCGGCAAAGCTCTCGAGCCGGTGGTAGGCGGCCGCAGCCTCGCGCAGCGAGTCGTCGGAGTATTCGATCATCGAACGGTAGTGGGGCGAGGCGAGGTAGTAGCGCAGCTCGACCGGCCGCACACCGCGCCGGACGACCTCGGCCACCCGCAGGTCGTTGCCGAGCGACTTGCTCATCTTCTCACCGGCCGTGGTGACCCAGGCGTTGTGCAGCCAGTAGCGCGCGAACCCGTCGCCCGCCGCCTGGGACTGCGCCCGCTCGTTCTCGTGGTGCGGGAACACCAGGTCGATGCCGCCACCGTGGATGTCGAAGGTGCGGCCGAGGTATTTCGTCGACATCGCCGAGCACTCGATGTGCCAGCCCGGACGGCCAGGCCCCCACGGCGACTCCCAGGTCGGCTCGCCGGGCTTCGCGCCCTTCCACAGCGCGAAGTCGCGCGGGTCGCGCTTGGCCGAGACGTTCTCGGTGTCGCCCGCCGGCTCCAGCTCGTCGATCCGCTGCCCGGACAGCGCGCCGTAGTCGGGGAACGAGCGCACGTCGAACAGCACGTCGCCGCCGCTGGCGTAGGCGTGCCCGGCGTCGACCAACCGCTGGATGATCGCGATGATCTCCGGCATGTGGCCGGTCGCCCGCGGCTCGATCGACGGCTTGACGCAGCCGAGCAGGTCGTAGGCCTCGGAGAACGCGAGCTCGTTGCGGTAGGCGTGTGCCCACCACGAGACACCCGCCTCCGCCGACTTGGCCAGCACCTTGTCGTCGATGTCGGTGACGTTGCGGGCGTAGGAGACCTCGAAGCCCTGGTGGGTGAGCCAGCGGCTCAGCACGTCGAACGCGACGGCGTACCTGACGTGTCCGACGTGGGGAGCGCTCTGCACGGTCGCACCACAGACGTACATCGTGACCTTGCCGGGCTCGAGCGGCTCGAAGTCACGGAGTGCACGCGCGTGCGTGTCGTACAGACGCAGGACCATTCACTAAGCGTACCGAGAACGACCGCGCGATGGCGCCGAGGAATCCTCGTCGCGAAATTCCTGCAGCGCACCGGTCGCCGGCTCCGTCCTCCCCGGCAGATCCAACCACTCAGAGGAGGACGAACGGTGTGGAAACCACGAGGACGACGCCCGATCGGGGTGCTCGTCGCGGCCGCGGCCCTGCTCGCCGCCGCCAGTACGGCAGGGGCGGCACCACCGCCCGCTGACCAGGGTGGACCCGGCCCGACCGCACGGGCAGCCACGCAGGCCGAACGTCACACGGTCACGTTGATCACGGGCGACCGCGTGACGGTGACGACCACGCCCGGCCGGCTGCCGGCCATCCAGGTCCGGCCCGGAGCCGGCCGCGACCGGATCGGGTTCCAGGAGCGCCGGACCAGCACGTCGGTACGGGTCGTCCCCTCCGACGCCGGACCGCTGATCGCGAGCGGCCGGCTCGACGAGCGGTTGTTCGACGTCACCGGCCTGATCCGGCAGGGGTACGACGACGCGCGCCGCGCGGACCTGCCGCTGATCGTCACGGCCGGCAAGCGCCTCGAACAGACGGGGGGCCTCAGCGTCGTTCGCCGGCTGCCGAGCGTCGGCGCCCAGGCGGTCCGCGCCCGCAAGGCGGTGGCCGGCACGTTCTGGACGACCGTACGGACCGGCGGCGTCTCCAAGGTCTGGCTGGACGGCCGGGTCCGGGCGAGCCTCGACCAGAGCGTCCCGCAGATCGGCGCACCGGACGCCTGGCAGGCCGGGTTCACCGGCAAGGGCGTCACCGTCGCGGTCCTCGACACCGGCGTCGACGCGACGCACCCCGACCTGGCCGACGCGATCGTCGACGCGAAGGACTTCACCGGAAGCCCGTCCGGCACCGCCGACAAGGTAGGCCACGGAACGCACGTCGCCTCCATCGTCACCGGCGACGGCACGGCCTCCGGCGGCAGGTACAAGGGCGTCGCGCCTGACGCGAAGCTGCTTTCCGGCAAGGTGCTGAGCGACGACGGCTACGGCTCGGACTCCGACATCATCGCCGGCATGGAGTGGGCGACCGCCGCCGGCGCGAAGGTCGTCAACCTCAGCCTCGGCGCCCCCGACTCCCCCGGCACCGATCCGCTCGAGCAGGCGGTCGACCGGCTCACCGAGCAGACCGGCGCACTGTTCGTGATCGCCGCCGGCAACGAGGGGCCGCAGCGCCTCGGCACACCCAGCACCGCCGACGCCGCGCTGGCCGTCGGTGCCGTGGACAAGTCCGACCAGTTCGCCGGCTTCTCCTCCACCGGCCCACGGCCCGGGGACTTCGCGATCAAGCCGGACCTCACCGCTCCCGGCGTCGGCATCGCCGCGGCCCGTGCCGGTGGTACGAGCCTGGGCGATCCGGTGGACGATCACTACACGCGGCTGGACGGAACGTCGATGGCCACACCGCACGTCGCCGGCGCGGCCGCCATCCTGTTGCAGCAGCATCCGGACTGGAACGCGGCGCGGCTGAAGCCGGCGCTGATGAGCTCCGCGAAGCCGAACGCCGAGCTCTCGCCGTTCGAGCAGGGCGCCGGCCGGGTCGACCTGACCCGGGCGATCAGCACCACGGTGTACCCGGACCAGGGCAGCGTCTCGCTGTTCAACCGCTGGCCACAGACCGGAGAACTCAGCCGGACGGTGTCGTACCACAACGACGGCACGGCTCCGGTGACGCTGAACCTGACCACCTCACTGGAGGGCGCGACGGTCGAGCCGGCCGAGCTCACCGTTCCGGCGAACGGAACGGCCGCCGCGACGCTGCGAGTCGACGCGACGGCGACTGACGTCGGTGACACGACGGGAGCGCTGACCGCCACCCTCGCCGGCGGATCGGCGGTCGCGCGTACGGCACTCGCCGTCCACACCGAGGCCGAGTCCTACGACGTCACGGTGAAGGTCCTCGACCGCACCGGCAAGGACATCAGCGAGAACACACTGCCGGTCCAGCTGCTCAACCTCGACACGTTCGAGTTCACCACCGCCCACCTGACCGGCGGAGAGCTGGTCATGCGCGTGCCGAAGGGCACGTACGAGTTGCTCACCGTCGTCGAGACCGCCGGCGCCGACGGCGTGGTGGAGAGCGCCACCGTGATGACGACCCCCGATCTGGTCGTCGAGGGTGCTCTCGCGCTGACGCTGGACGCCCGGACCGCCAAGCGGATGACCGCGAGCGCCGGCGCGCCCAAGGCAGTGCCTGCCGGTGACGGGGTGGCCCTGGTCGAGACGTTCGGAGAGCAGGTGCTGACCCAGGGCTGGTCCGGCCAGTACGGGCCCGGCCAGCAGGTCCCGCTGTACGCCACGCCGACCAAGCCGGTGACGTCGCGGCCGTACGAGTTCGGCTACCACGCGACACTCGCCGAGCCGGCCACGGCAGCAGCAACGGCAACGGCCGAAGGTGCCCGCCCGCCGGCGACGTACCACCTGGTGTTCCGCCAGCAGGGCCGGATCCCGGACGAGCTGGCGTTCCGCGCCGACCCGAAGGACCTGGCGGTCGTCGACACCCACCTGCACGCGCAGGGCGTACCGGCCGATGCGTTTCGCTGGGACACGCCGTGGCTGGCTCGAGGTGACCTCAGCGCCCCGCTGATCGAGGTGATCCAGGAGCCGCGGGTACCGGAACGGCGGACGGAGTACTACACCGCGATGCCGGACCTGGTTTGGGGCCTGCAGGTCAACCTCGCTGACACCGACGGCACAGGCGTGAACTTCGAGGATCCTGACCTGCCCGCGGACGGGGCCTACCGGGCCGGGCAGGCCTACCGGCTCGACGCCGGCAAGGCCGCCTTCGGGCCGCAGATGCTCTACTCCAACCGGGACGGAGCCACCATGGGCTTCCTGCCGGAGCCGATCGCACCGGCCAGCAGCTCGTTCTCCGGCACGTTCAACCGCGCGGGCTACACCGGTCAGGTGACGCTGACCCGCGACGGCACGGTGATCGGCAGCACCGAGGAGATTTTCCAGCCGGAGTTCGTCATGCCGTCCGGACCGGCGACCTACACACTGCGGCAGCTCGTCGATCGTTCGGTGGCGTGGTCCAAGCTCGGCACCCACACCGACACCTCCTGGACGTTCCAGGGCCAGGGACCCGCACCGGAAAGCGAGGCCGGCCCGCTGGGCGGACCCAGCGAATGGTTCACCACGATGGCCGCCCGGATCACCGGCGACTTCGACGACCTCAACCGCGCGCCGGCCGCGCGCACCTTCCCGCTGCGAGGCCAGGTGCGGTGGAACGTCAGCGACGACGTGACTCCGCCACAGATCAAGACGATCACGATGGCCGCGTCCTACGACGACGGGCATTCCTGGCAGGCGTTGCCGGTCACCCACGACGGCAGCACCTGGCGAGCCATCGCTCGGCATCCCGCGCTGGGCGCCGGAACCGGCTTCGTCTCGCTCCGCCTGACCATCCTCGACACCGAGAACAACCGGCTGGACCAGACCGTGATCCGGTCCTACCAGCTGCGCTGAACGACCGCTGAACGCCGCTTCCCGTCCCGCTCGCCGCTCACCCGCTCCCGGTCGTGGCGAGCGCGGACAGGAACCGGATGAGGATCTCGCGGGCGTTGCCCACCGGGCTGCCGTAGATGGCTTCCCTGATCTCGTAGGCCGCACCGTCGTAGAGCTGGATCTCGGCGTGGACGGGAATCTCCCGGCGTACGGTCGCCGACGCCATCTCGTCGTACGGGATCCAGAGGTTGCGCGGGTCGGCGATCAGCTGCTGGGCGGTGGTCTCCGCCAGGAGCTGCGTCAACCGCCGCTTTCCCACATCCTGGCTGCGGTTCTCGGGCCCGGGCCGGAACACCAGCCCGTCCGTGGTGACGACCAGGTCCTTCCACTCGCCGTCCAGCTTCACGTCGGGCAGAGCGCCGAGGTTCTCGGCGAACGCACCGTCGTCGCGCAACTGGCGGGTCTTCGCCTGCGCGAGGTCGACGCCGGCGGCCCGCAACGCCGCGCGAACACCGGCGACGGCAGGCCCACCGCCGTCCAGCAACGGCTTGAGCAGGGCGTCGACGTCGAGTTCCGTGCCGTCGGTGGTGAGCAGCAGCCGCGGGTCGCCGTCGAAGCGGTGCTCGATCCGTGCCGCGCCACTACGGAGCGCGGCCGTGACGACGGCCGCGCTCACTCCGCCGTCGGGCGCATGCGCCTCCTGCATGCGCTGCCACAGCTCGTCGAACTCGCCTTGCTCGCAAGCCGCCAGCACGGTGTCGAGCTGCTCCGGCTTGCGGCCGGTCACGCGGGACAGCGCCCGGTACATCGTGTCCGCACGCTGCTCGGCCTCGACCCGGACGCCTTCCGCGACGTACTCCGGCCAGTCCAGCAGCCGCCGGTCGCCGAAGTCGAACGCCTCACGTTCGGCCTGCTCCACAAGGGCGTCCGGATCCGACAGCAGCTGCCAGGCCGGCCGCGGGTCGCTGTGGACGCCGATCTCCGGCGCGCCGGCCAGCGCCGCGACGCGTTCCCGGGTGGGAGGATGGCTGTCCCAGCGGGATCCGGCCGCGTGTCCGACGTGCTCTCGCAGCTCCGCCAGATCGTTCCGGCACGCGTCCAGGAACTCCGGGAAGCCACGGAAGACCCTGGCGGGCGCCAACCCGAACGGCAGGGCCGCGGTCACGTACCGGCCGACGTAGAGCTCCCAGGCACTGGAGAGCACGCCCACCTCGACCAGCGCCGACTGGGCGGCCGCCCGGCCCGCGATCCGGGCCGCGGCCTGGTCGGCCTCCAGCTCCTGCTGCCGGCTGACCGCTGCCTCCACGAGGAAGTAGAGCCGGGCGTACGCGACGAACAGCCAGCGCAACGGGTTGAGCCGCTTCAGCTTCACGTACGCGCCCGCCACAGCGACGCGGCCGCGCTGGTTGATCGCGGCGAGCCGGGTGTGGGAATGCGAGTAGTGGCCGAGCTCGTGCGCGACCACCGCGCAGAGCTGCTCGGCGCTCATCGCCAGCAACACCGGGACGCCGAGCAGCAGCAGGCGCCGGCCACCGCGCAGGCCGAGCCAGGTGGTCTGCTCCCACACCGCGGCGTTGACCTCGGGCAGCAGCCAGATCTCGTCCGGCGGCCGGGTGTCGACCCGCTCGGCCAGGTCGCGGACCAGCGCCCAGAGCTCGGGCTGGTCGGCCTCGAGCAGCCGGGTGCCGTGCGGCTCGAACTTCGGTGCCTGCAGCCCCCTGCCCAGGCCGGCGGCCACGCCGATCAGCAGGACGTACAGCACGAACGCTCCGAGCATCGCCCAGCCACCGAGCCCCACCAACAGGCCGAGGCAGACAGCCAGCCCGAGGAGAACCGTGCCGATCAGAACGTAGAAACCCGCGATCAGCGTGACGGAGATCGCCGCCCGGGCTCCGATCCTCGCTCCAAGTGTCACGGTCAGCCGCGATCGGTGAACTTGGCGAGCACCTCGAGCAAGGTGTCGCGGGACTTGCCGATCTGTTCTCCGGACCAGGTTTCCTTCAGCTCGAAGGTGTGCCCGCCGTGCACGTTCAGGACCGCCTGCACGGGCACCTCCTTGCGTACCTCGGCGGAGACGATCTCCTCGAACGGGATCCAGAGGCTACCTGGTGTGGAGGCCAGCTCCGCAGGTGTCCGCTGCTGGAGCAGGTTGGCGAGGCGCTGCTCGCCCTGGTCGGACGAGCGTTTCGGCGCGGGTACGAGCACCAGGCCCTGGTCGGTGAGGATCAGGTCCATGTCGTTGCCGTTGACCTTCAGGTTGGCCATCGCCGCGACCGCGTCGGCACGCCGGCCGTCCTGGCGCAGCTGCTGCGGCGTGGCCTGCCGCAGGTCGATGCCGTGGTCGCGGAGGATGCCGCGTACCTTCGCGGCGCCGGCCGGGGTGCCGTCGGTCAGAGGCTGGAGGATCTGGGACGGGTCGAACTCCGCGCCGTCCCTGGTCAGCAAGCTGGCCGGGCCGTCCCAGCGGTGCTCGACCCGGACGACGCCGCTGCGGATCGCGGCCACGGTGACGATCGCGGCGAACCCGCCTTCGGGTGCGTTCGCCCGGTTGAGGTCGTCCCAGAGCCGGCCGAGCTGGCCGTTCTCGCCGGCCGACAGGACGGTTTCGAAGCTCTCAGGGGTACGGCCGGTGATCCGCGACAGCGCGCGGAACATGGCGTCGGCCAGCTCCTGTTCCGACGCCAGCACCGAACGCATGGTGTACTCCGGCCAGTCCAGCGCCTGCCGGTCGCCGAAGTCGAGCGACTCGCGTTCCAGGAACGCCACCAGGCCCTGGATGTCAACGAGCACCTGCCACGACGGGCGGTTGTCGTTGTAGACGCCGTGCTCGGGTGCGGACGCCAGCTTCGCGATCCGTTCCGGTGTCGCGGGGTGGCTGTCCCAGCGCGAGCTCTCGCCCGGAAGCTCCTGCTTGCGCAGCTCGGACAGCTCCTGCTGCCGGCCGGACAGGAACTTCGAGAAACCCGGGAACACCTGGCGCGGTGCGAGGTCGTGGTCGAGCCCTTGCCCCACGTAGTTGTTGAGGTAGAAACCCCAGGCCGCGGCCAGCACCTCGACCTCGTGCAACGCCGTCTGGGCGGCGCGGCGGCCGGCGATCGCGCCGGCGGCCTGGTCGGCCTCGAGCTCCTGCCGGCGGCTCACCGCGCTCTCGACGAGGAAGTAGATCCGGGCGTAGCCGGCGAACAGCCAGCGCACGGGGTTGGTGCGCCTGAGCTGAGCCATCGTCGCGATGATCGTCATCCGGCCGCGGTAGTTGATCGCGCCGAGCCTGGTGTGCGAGTGCGAGTAGTGACCGAGCTCGTGGCCGAGCACCGCACGCAACTGGTCGGTGGTGAGCGCGAGCAGCAGCGGAAGGCCGACCAGCATGTAGCGGCGGCCGCCGACCAGCCCCAGCACGCGGGTGTCCTCGGCGACGGCGGCGTTGACCTCCGGCACCAGCCAGATCTCGTCCGGCGGCTTGGTGCCGACACGGTTGGCGAGATCGCGGACCACGCCCCAGAGATGCGGCTGTTCGGACTCGTTCAGCCGCACGCCGTACGGCTCGAACTTCGGGCGCTTCAGCGCCTTGAACAACCCGACGACGATGGCGCCCGCGACCGCGATGAACGCGATCGCGATCTTCACCGTGGCGAATCCGCCGAACTCGACCACCAGGGCGATGCCGCCGGCACATAACGCGGCGACACTTCCCAACGCCAGAACGTAAAATCCGGCGAGCAACGCAACGGCGATGAACGCACGCAGCCCAGTAGACACGTCTCCGACCTCCCGGCCGGGCACTTTAGTACAGGCGAAGGGTCGTCGGTCAGATCCGCAGGCGGCGGGCTGTGGATATCGTTCCGGACAGACTGGTGACGAAGTTTTCGACGACGCCGGGAAGCTCGCCGGTCTCCAGTCGCTGGCGGAACGCGTGCAGCTTGCCGAGCAGCGCGCTGCCCTTCATCGTCCGGGCGGGCGCGAGGTCGCCGCCCACGATCAGGACACCGCCCGCGAGGACGACGCCGAGCCGGCGTCTTCGTCCGCTCGATCGAGGACAGCTACCCCGTCAGCGGAAACCAGCGCTCGGCGTTCGAGTTCTACACCTTCCGTGCGTTCGGCGACTCCGACGGCGCCTCGGGATCCGAACGGACACACGGGACCTCCCGTTCCCAAGGCGAATGGATCGCCCGCGGCTTCAACGCAGCGGAGACGGGAGCCTGCAACAGCTACGCAGCCCCCGCCTCCACCGTCGAGTAAGCCGACCTACACCGGGCGAACCGACAGCGCGTGGTTGAACACGTCCCGGGGGTCGTACTTCGCCTTCACCCGCTGCAGCCGCGGATAGTTGTCCTTGTAGTACAAGGTGCTCCACGGTACGCCGGACTTGTTCCACTCCGGGTCTGCGAGGTCCTTGTCGGGGTAGTTGATGTACGAGCCGTCCACGTTGTCGCCCGGCACCGGCACACCGCCGGTCTCGGCGTACGTGTCGCGGTACCACTCCCGGATCCACTTCATGTGCTTCGGCTGATCGGCCGGATTCTCCCAGCCCGTAAGGAAAATCGCCTTCAGGATGGAGTCGCGCTGCGGCATGGCTGTCGCGTCCGGCGCAACTGTGTTGACCTTCCCGCCATACGCGACGAACCACAGGCCACCGCCTGCGTCACCCCGCTTGTCGCCGGCGAGGTAGTCGTAGGTCAGGCTGATCTGCTCGTCGGTGAACCGCTTGCGCAGGTAGGCCGCCTTGACCTTGGAAGAGCCGGTCTCAGACTCGCCGGGCACCTGCCCGCCGTTCAGCTGAATCGCCGACTGCAGCCACGGCAGCTCGGTCGACGGAACGATCGTCGGCTTCGGCTCGACCCCTTCGCCGATCGCTGCGTGGTAGTCGGCGAGCAGCTTCGCGGCGTTCGGCACGGTGGCGTCGATCTCCGTGACCAGCAAAGAGCCACCCGGGTCAGCCGCGCCCACCTGCGGGCTGCCCAGCAGGAGCACGCTCCACAACTTGGCGTACGGCGAGTCCGGCGCGCTGTTGCGCTCGAACCAGCTGCCATGGTTGCGCAGCAGCCGGCTGAACGATTCCTTGGTCATGCCGTTCCACGACCAGATCGCCACCCCGTTGAGGATTTTCGCCGGTGGCTTCGGCAACAGCGCCGACGGGTTGGATCCGCGGGCGCCGGGCGCGCGCAGCCAGTAGCGCGTCACCACGCCGAAGTTGCCGCCGCCACCGCCGGTGTGCGCCCACCACAAGTCGTGGTGCGGGTCGCTGGGGTTCCGGGTCGCGACCACGGCCCTGGCCCGGCCACGCTTGTCGACGACCACGACCTCGACTGCTTCGAGATAGTCGACGACCGAGCCGTACTGGCGTGACAGCGGGCCATAGCCACCACCGCACAGGTGCCCGCCGACGCCGACTCCACCGCAGTTGCCACCCGGAATCGTGACATTCCAACCGAGGTAGAGCTTCTGGAAGACCTCCATCAGCCGGGCACCTGGCTCGACCGCGAAAGCGTTGCGCTCGCGGTCGAAATAGATATCGGCCAACTGGGACATGTCGATGACCACCTTGACGGCGGCGTTGTCAACGAAGTCCTCGAAGCAGTGGCCGCCGCTGCGTACCGCGATCTTCTGGTTGGCACGAACGGCTTCTTGCACCGCCTGCACGACCTGTTCGGTCGTACCGACCAGCCGATAGTAGTCCGGCTTGCCGCGAAGTTGCGGATTTCCCCCGCGAAGTGTGAGATCTGCGTACCTCGGGTCGTCGGGGGTCACCTTGACCGGGTCGATCGGCGCGCTCTCCGCACCGGCGGAGCTTCCCGCCGGTGCGGCCATTGCTGTTCCACCCGTACCGAGGCCGACGGCGCTTCCAAGCACCGCGGCCCCGGTCAGCATCGTGCGTCTGCTCAGATCGTTCATGCGGTCGAAGCTACGGTCGACCCACCCGTTCGCGGTATCCGTCAACCGGTTGATCCTGCGTCGTCGAAGGGATGACCCGATCTCAGGGTCGAGTGCCGGCTACGGTGCCGTCCACTCGTAAGTACGCTCGCAGGTCTCCGGCGAAGCGTCCGGCTTGCCCGCGGTGTGGAAGACCTTGGTGCCAGTGGGATCGGTGTGGCAGTCGCGGGCGAACGGGCCATCCCTCTCGGAGTCGTAGACGAGCTTGCCGTTCGCGTCGTAGCCGCGATAGCGATAGCGGCCGCCGAGTAGGTGGATCAGCCCGCCGTCCAGCCCGGCTGCCAGCAAATCCTCGTCGTTGGCGAACGTTGGGGTGTACTCCGGATAGAACCACATGCCGTCCCGCACGACGGCATAGGTCTCGACGCCGCCCGGGGTTTTGGGCTGGTACGTAACGGTCGCGACCGGCGATATGAAGAGATGCCTGCCGTCGACGATCTGGTAGAGGTACGGATCGCCCTTGGGCTCGTCAGTGCCACCTACCTGGCCTCCGGCAACGGTGTGGCCCCAGCGGTCGCGCCAGCAGAGCCCCCGTTTGTCGTCGGTGGTTCCGTCACCATCTGCCGCGACGAGCCAGGCCGTCGCATCAACGGCCGGGGGCTGGGAGCTCTCGGGAAAGTCCCAGCTGAACGCGAACAACGGCCGTTCGAAGCGGGGGAACACAGACGGTACGACTTCGCTCGCCTGCTGATTGCTCACCCGGACGCATTCATCGTAGAAGTCCTGCAGTGCTCGGCCCGTGATCCAGTGCATGGCTGGTTGGGCGATCCTCGGCCTTTCGGACTTGGCACGAGTGCTCGACTTCGGCGCTGTGGTGGGCCTCGTGGTCGCATGGCTGTTGCCGGAGGCCCTGGGCGCGCCGTCCGGGCGCAATGCCTGCAAGGCGACCGCGCCGGTCGCGACCAGGGCGACCACCGATGCGGCTGCGACCATCGGTACCCAGAACAGTCGCCTCGACGGCCTGCCGTCGAATTGCGCGAAGGTCACCAGTTGGTGACGCCGCCGCACGTGGTGGCCGGGCGGCAGCTCGCGTTCCGGGGGCGGTGAGATCGACGTGGGCATGGCTGACTCTCCTTCACACGCTAGGGGTTGGGACGAGCTCGCCGCGCAGTCGCCGCCGCGCTCGTGTCATCCGTGACTTGACGGTGCCGATCGGTATGCCCAGAGCCGCGGCAGGGGCTTGCTGGTCGAGCCCGGCCCAGACACACAGCTCGACGACCTCGCGTTCGGGCTTGGGCAGGCGTCTCAGCGCGGCACGAACGTGCACCATCGCGCGTTCGTCGTCGATTCGGGCGGCAACGGCGTCGGCGTGGTCCGGGTGCTCGTCGCGCGAGATCTGCAGGCGTTCCAGCGCATGCAGGTAACGCCGTAGGGCCCGGCGCTGGTTGCGGGCGCAGTAGTCGGCGACTTTCAACAGCCACGGCAGCGCGGAGTCACGGTCGAGGATGATCTCGCTCCGTCGTCGCCATGCGTGCAAGAAGACCGCCGAGGTGAGGTCCTCCGCATCGCTCCACGACGCAGTGCGCCGGAACAGGAAGTTGTAGACCGTGCGCGCGTGCCGGTCGAACAACTGACCGAACGCGTCGTACTCCCCCGCGCCAGCTCGTTCCCACAGGTCGCGATCCGTCAGACCGTCCATATCCCTTACGTGTCCGTGGGGCAGGCGCTGGTTCGCGCCTGCCCCACGGCTGTTTGTTCTCGTGTTTGTCGCCTACTTCAGCTGGTACGCGCGGACCACGGTCTGCTCGACCTTGGCGCCGGTCGCGTCCGTGGCGCCGGCGCGCAACGACACGTACCGCGCGCCCGCCGGGGCCTTGGGCACGAAGACGCGGTAGCCGCCACCGTCCCGCGACTCGACCTGCAGCCGCTTCCAGGTCCGGCCGTCGTCGAACGACGCGGCGACGTTCACCGCCGTGACCACGGGCTTCGAGCCGTTGGCGTTCTCGACGTCGACCCGCAGCGGGAACGGCAGCCCGCCTGGTGCGCGGTTCAGCAGGTCGAAGCCGCCGCCGATCCGCAGGCCGAGCACCGACGCGCGGTCGAACTCCGTGAACGGGCCCTTGAACGTCCACCTGCCGTCGACCACCGTCGCGAGCCTCGACCAGTCGACGTCCCGGGTCGCGTGGGTGGTCAGCGTGTACGTCGCGGCCTCGTCCGGCTGGACGGCGTCGAACGTTCCGCCGCCGGGCTCGTCGTTGCTGCCGACCACCACGCCGTTCTTCCGCAACGTGTTGGTCGCCGAGATGCCGGGGTCGGCCTCGCTGGTGAAGAACGACTGCGGCGCCGACGACGAGAACTCCCCGACAGTGGCCCACAGCCGGTTGTAGGCGTAGACCGGCCGGGCGAACGGGCCGATCGCCGCGCCGCCCCAGTGCTTGGCGTACTGCCGGCCGGGCTTGTAGGTGACGAAGCGGTCGCCGTCGTAGTCGATCTCGTAGCCCTGGTCGCTCGCGAGCTCCGAGCCCCACGGCACACCGGCGGAGTAGAAGTCGGTGCGCTGGCTCGGCATCGAGACGTCGAAGCCGAGCGGTACCCCGAAGATGCTGCTCTCGTCGATCGTCGACGTGCGGAACGTCGCCACCCGTGGGGCCGCGACGCCCTGGCCGTGCAGCGAGGTGCGGACCTCCGCGAGGTCGCTGTCGCGGACCCGGAACACCGGCGGATCGGGGACCTGGCCGGCCTTCGTCTCGTGGAGGATGTAGCCCCTGCTGTCGCCGGCGAGAGCCGCGGTGAAGCCGAAGGTGTACGGGTAGGCCGTGACCTGCCTGGTCGGTGTGGCGAACAGGCGACCGCTCACGTTGCCGTCGTCTCCGCCACGGATCCGTGCCCGCAGCGAACCGTTGTCGATCCAGGCGGCCTGCTGGCCAACCGGCGTGACGTCCTTGCTGTCGACGCTCGCCTGGACCGGCTTGCCCTTCCTGGCGTCCAGCGTGACGGTCGTGTCCTTGTCGAGGACGAGATCCGGGCGGACGGCGAGTGTCAGAGCCGTGGTGATGGGCTCGTCCGGTTCCTCGGTGAAGATCGGGCTGGTCAGGTCGTAGCGGCCCTTCGGAAGGCGGACGTGGAAGGGCTCGCCGGTGAGCTGCGCGGTGCGTACGGAACGGGTGCCGGGGACGGTGAGGTACATCTCCGTCGCGGCGGGCTGGCCGGCGCGGTCGATCGCGTCGACCGTCAGGTCGTACGACTCGACCTCCTTGTCGACGCCTGCCGGTGTGCTGGCGACGGACTGGCCGTTGCTCGTCGCGGTGATCCAGGCGCTCTGCAGGCCGTCGGGTGCGTTGACCCTGGTGTCGGCCGTGACCGTAGCCTGCGCGGTGCCTCCGGCCGGTACCGTGAGCCGGCCCGGCTGGACCGTGAACAGCCCGGCTGCCGGGTTGCCGGTGACGGCGAGGTCGAGCGTGACCGGGGCTGTACCGGTGTTGCGGTAGGTCAGCACCTTGGCGATCGCCTGGTCGTCGGTGTGCGGCCACTCGGCGAGCCCGAAGCTGAGGCTCGCCGGCTGCGGGAGCACCTGCTGCTGGATCGCCTTGGCGACGTCGACCCGGCCGGCGCCCTGCTGGAACACACCGAGCTCGGGGTTGGCCTTGGCACTGGCCATCAAGGCCTCGCGGAGCTGCGGTGCCTTCCAGTCCGGGTGCTGCTGGGCGAGGATGGCGACCGCGCCCGCGACGTGCGGTGCGGCCATCGACGTGCCGGACATCCTGACGTACCCGTCGCTCACAGGGTCGCCCATGTAGCCTTCCGCGGCCTTGGCGGCGACGATGTCCTGTCCTGGCGCGGTGATCTCGGGCTTGATCGCCTCGTCGCCGAGCCGCGGGCCGACGTTGGAGAAGTCGGTGAGCGCGTCCTGTTTGGTGACCGCGCCGACGGCGAGCGCGCTGTCGGCCGCCGCGGGCGCCGAGACGCGTTCGTCGTCGAAGCAGTACGGATTGTTCGGGTGGTTGCCGGCCGCGACGACGAACAGCGTTCCGCTCTGCTCGCTGATCTCGTTCACCGCTTGCGAGAGCGGGTCGGTGCCGTCGGTCGCGCAGCCGCCGAGGCTGAGGTTGACGACCTTGGAGCCCTCGGCGGCGGCCCACTCCATGCCGGCGATGATCTGCGAGTCGGAGCCGAAACCGCCGTCGTCGAGCACCTTCCCGACGAGCAGTCCCGCGTCCGGGGCAACGCCTTTGTAGGGGTCACCGCTGCCGGTGATGATCGAGGCGACGTGTGTGCCGTGGCCGGCGAAGTCGGTGGGGCCGCTGGTCTCGGTGAAGTCCTTGGCCTCGAGCACCGCATCGTCGAGGTCGGGATGGGTGGCGTCGATGCCGGTGTCGAGGACGGCGACCTTGACGCCCTTGCCGGTGAAGCCCGCTTGCCAGGCGGTCGGCGCGCCGATCTGCGGAACGCTCTGGTCGAGGCTCGCGCGGACGCGGCCGTCCAGCCAGACCTTGCCGGCTTTGCCGGCCTTGACCTGGGGCCAGAACGCGGTGGCGGCGGTGGCCTTGGTGGTGCGCACTGCCTGGGCGCCGAGGCTCGGAAGCTTGCGGACGGTGCGGGCGCCGGAGACCGCTGTCTTGGACGCCGTGACGATCAGCGGCAGGTCCTTGCGCTTGGCGTCGCCGTAGCCGGACTTCAGCATCGCGGTGACGTCGAACAGCCGCGGATCCAGCTTGCCTTTCGCGAGCAACGGCATCGCGTCGGACGGGACCACCTGGTAGTGCCCGTTCCCGGTCTGGCTCTCAGCGAACGCGATGCCGTGGCGCCCACTGCCCGGCGTGATCTTGGCCGCGCCGCCGGAGAGCTCCACGCGGTCGCCCGTGACCAGCGTGATCGTCTCCGCGGCCGGACGGATCGCCGGCGATACCGGAGCCGCGGTTCTCGCGGCGTTCTCCGGTGGTACGGCGGCCGATGCCGTGGTGGCCATCGCAACCCCCGTGGCGGCGGCCAGGACGGCTGCGGTCAGCCGGCCTGCCCTCCCTTGTCGTGCTCGCACAGAGCACCCCTCCCTGATCGATGAACAGCTACCTCCCTGACGTGTGCACACGTGCCGGGGTTGTCGTCGAAGGGTGGGAAATTACGTCTAGCGGCGGACGAGCAGGGCGGTCGCGATCGCCGCGACTCCCTCGCGGCGGCCGGTGAAGCCCAGGCCGTCGGTCGTCGTGGCTGAGACGCTGACCGGTGCGCCACAGGCCGCACTCAACGCGGCCTCGGCCTCCGAACGACGTGGGCCGAGCTTCGGTCGTGCGCCCACCACCTGCACCGCGACGTTGCCGATCCGCCAGCCCTCGGCCGTCACCCGGCGGGTCATCTCGGCCAGCAGGTCCAGGCCTGCCGCGCCGGCCCAGGCCGGGTCGTCCGTACCGATCTGGCTGCCCAGGTCGCCCATTCCAGCTGCCGACAGCAGCGCGTCGCAGCAGGCGTGGGCGGCCGCGTCGCCGTCGGAGTGGCCGGCGAGGCCGGCCGGTTCGTCCGGCCAGTGCAGGCCGGCGAGCCACATCGGCCGGTCCTCGGCGTACGGATGCACGTCGACGCCGATGCCGACCCGCGGCAGCCCGGTGGACTGCCCGGCCTGCTCAGCGGGCGCCATCGGCCCGCCTGCGGGCGAGGACAGCCTCGGCGAGGACGAGATCGAGTGGCCGGGTCACCTTGAAAGCTTCCTCCACGCCCGGCACGACGCACACCGGCAGCCCGAGCCGTTCGATCAGCCCGGCGTCGTCGGTCACCGCCGCGAGCTCCAGCGCCGGCGCGGTGTCGGCCCACGCGTGCGCCTGCTCCAGCGCCGACCGGCGGAAGCCCTGCGGCGTCTGCACGGCCCGCAGCTCCGTACGGTCGATCGTCCGGACCACGGTGTCGGTCGTGACCTGCTTGACCGTGTCGGCCAGCGGGATCACCGGTATGCAGGCCACCGCGCCGTTCCGGATGCGGGACGCCACGGCGTCGATCAGCTCCGGCGGCGCCAGCGGCCGGGCGGCATCGTGGACGATCACGACGTCGGCGGCGGCCGGCAGCGCGGCCAGCGCAGCCGCGACCGAGGTCCGCCGATCGTCGCCGCCGGCGACGACGCGGACGTCGATGCTCCACTCGTAGTCGGCCAGCTGGCGTTCGACCTCCGCCGTCTGGTCGGCCGGTAAGGCGACGACCACGTGGTCGACCGAACGGGACCAGGCGAGCGCCCGGATCGCGTGAACCAGCATGGGTGCGCCACCAAGCGGGCGCAACGCCTTGGGGATGCCACGTCCCAGGCGCTCGCCGCGGCCGGCGGCGGGAACGATCGCAGCAGTTGTCATGGCAGCAGAAAGTGACCGATGCGTGGAGAGGGGCAGAAGGGCCAGGCACACAAAGACACGAACCCGGCCCCGGAATCCATTGCCGCGGGGGTCCGAGGGTCGCCCCCCGGTATGACAGACGGATCGGAGTGGCTCGCGCTCTCCGCGAGGACACTCCACCCGTCGGATCCGGGCCGGTTCGTGTCTGTTACGTCAGGAAGCGAGCACCTCGTCGAGGAGCGCCTCCGCCTTGTCTTCGTTGGTGTTCTCGGCAAGCGCGAGCTCGGAAACGAGTATCTGCCGCGCCTTGGCCAGCATGCGCTTCTCGCCGGCGGACAGACCGCGGTCGCGCTCGCGGCGCCACAGGTCGCGTACGACTTCAGCGACCTTGATCACGTCACCGGAAGCGAGCTTCTCGAGGTTTGCCTTGTAGCGCCGCGACCAGTTGGTCGGCTCCTCCGTGTGCGGCGCGCGTAGAACTTCGAAGACCTTTTCCAGGCCCTCCTGACCCACCACGTCACGGACGCCAACGAGGTCTACATTGTCTGCAGGGACCCGGACCACAAGATCGGTCTGGGCGACGATACGCAGGACCAGATAGGTCTTGTCCTCGCCCTTGATCTTGCGGACCTCGATGTCCTCGATGACGGCCGCCCCATGATGGGGGTACACCACTGTCTCGCCGACCTTGAAAGTCATATGTCAGGTACCCCTTCCTTGGTGACAAGGATAACACGTGTCACCAAGGAGCCGGATCGCGTTTGCGCAGGTCAGGCCGGGAATCTGGACTTGACAAGATCGGGTTCGCTGTGCATGCCGCCATTCGGGCGGCTCGATCCGTACCACTCAAAAGGGCCTGCGAGCAGGGCCGATACGCTGTAGGCCGCACGCGGAGGGCCGCGCCGTACGGTGGTGGTCAGGTCACTCACGGGCCAGTCCCAAAGCCAGGTCAACGGGCGGTTTCGCGGACCCATGCGAGCCGGCCCGCAGGAAGGATAGGTCGTGCTGGGGTCGTCGTCAGGCAAGATTCGGGTTGGGGCCACGGTTTGCGCCGCCGCGCTGGCGCTCGCGGCGGTCACGGGCTGCGCGGCCACCTACGGTGCCGAGACACAGGTGCCGTACACCGCCGCCGATGGCGTTTACGCCAACACCGGCGGGATCAAGCTCCGTAACCTCGTCATCGTCTCCGACACCGCGGGACGTGGCACGCTGGTCGGCACGGTCTTCAACCAGGGCGGCTCCGCCGATGCCCTGACCGGCATCCAGGTCAGCGGCGGCGGCCGGGCCTCGCTCGGCTCGGCACCGATCTCGCTGCCGGCCCACACCGGCTCGGTCGTCCTCGGCGCCGACTCCACGGTCGGCAAGGCACTCCCGGTCACCGTCGAGGGCAAGCAGGTGAGCGCCGGCAAGACCGTGCGCCTGACCTTCACGTTCCAGAAGGCCGCCGCCGTCCCCGTCACCGTCTTCGTCGTCGCCAGGGACGGCGCCTACTCCACGGTCCCGGCTCCGACCCTGTTGCCGCCACAGCCAGGCCGCCAGTCGTAGCCGCAGCCGGCCCACGGGGGCTCCACCGGCGCGACTCCGGCTGCACTGGACTTCGTCACGTACGCAGCTCAGCCCTCGAACTTGTAGCCGAGGCCGCGCACCGTCACCAGGTGCCGCGGGTTGGACGGATCGGGCTCGATCTTCGCGCGCAGGCGCTTGACGTGGACGTCCAACGTCTTGGTGTCCCCCACGTAGTCGGCGCCCCAGACCCGGTCGATCAGCTGGCCGCGGGTCAGGACCCGGCCCGCGTTTCGCAGGAACATCTCGAGCAGCTCGAACTCCTTCAGCGGCAGCCGGACATCGCCACCGCCGACGGAGACCACGTGGCGTTCGACGTCCATGCGGACCGGGCCGCCTTCGAGGACGGCTTCGGCCACTTCGACCACCTCGTGACCGCGACGCATGACGGCGCGGATGCGGGCAACCAGCTCGCGCGGGCTGAACGGCTTCGTGACGTAATCGTCGGCGCCGAGCTCGAGCCCGACCACCTTGTCGATCTCTCCGTCCTTCGCGGTCACCATGATGACGGGGACGTTCGAACGACGGCGGAGCTCGCGGCAGACCTCGGTGCCGGGCAGGCCCGGCAGCATCAGGTCGAGCAGCACGATGTCGGCACCGCCGCGGTCGAACTCGTCAAGTGCCGCCGGGCCCGTGGCGGCCAGCGCGACCTCGAAGCCCTCCTTACGCAGGACGTAGGAGAGCGCGTCGCTGTAGCTCTCTTCGTCCTCGACAACGAGAACACGGGTCACCGGGTTGCCTCCTTTTGCCGGGGTAGCACCGCCGCGGTCGCTTGCTCGACCACGGGGACATCTGAGACGCCATCCAGGAACGTCAGCGGCTCGGTACGGATCGGGAGCCGCAGGGTGAACGTGGACCCTTCGCCTTCGACGCTCCAGACCTCCACCGTTCCGCCGTGGCTCGCGGCGACGTGCTTGACGATCGACAGGCCCAGCCCGGTGCCGCCGGTTTCGCGGCTGCGGGCCTGGTCGATGCGGTAGAAGCGCTCGAACACGCGCTCCAGCTCCTGCTCGGGGATGCCGACGCCCTGGTCGCTCACCGCGATCTCGACGTACTCGTCCTCGCCGGAGTCGGACTGCTCGTACCTGCGGCGCAGGTCGACGACCACCCGGGTGTGTTCGGAGCTGTAGGCCACGGCGTTCTCGACGAGGTTGCCGAGCGCGATCAGCAACTGCTGCTCACTGCCGTTGATCGTCACGTCGGTGTCGCCGGCGCGGACGAGCTCGATCTGCTTGTTCTGCGCGTCGACGCGGGACCGGTCGAGCGCGCCCTCGACCACATCGCCGAGCGAGACCGGAGCGGCCTCCTCCGACAGGTCGTCGGCCTGGACGCGGGACAGCTCGATGATCTGCTGGACGAGCCGGGACAGCCGCTCGCCCTCGATCTGCATCCGCATCGAGAACCGCTGGACGGCCTCGGGCTCGTCGGCGGCGTGCTGCACGGCCTCGGCCAGCAGGATCATCGCGCCGATCGGCGTCTTGAGCTCGTGGGAGACGTTGGCCACGAAGTCGCGGCGGATCGCGTCCAGCCGGCGTTCCTTGGTGCGGTCCTCGACCAGCACGAGAATCAGCCGGCTGCTGATCGGTGCGACCCGGGCGGCGACGGAGAGCTGTTCGCGGCCGATCTGGTCGCGCGCGATCTCCAGGTCGCACTGCCGGATCTCACCGTCGCGGCGGACGTAGCGCACCATGTCGAGCAGTTCGGGAATGACCACGCGGGCGCCGCGGACGAGCCCATAGGCCCGCGCGGGCGCCGATGCTTGCAGCACTTCGTCGTGAGGTCCGACCACGATGGCGGTAGAGCGCAGCACCCCCAGAACCTTGGCCACGTCGGGGGGTACGACCGGCTCGGGATGTTCGGGCACCTGCCGCTGGGTCCGTTCACTGAACCGGAACGCGAATGCCGCGATCGCACCGACCGCCAGGCCGGCCAGACCTCCGAGCGTGGCTGCGAGTGTCGCGTCCACGACCCCGATCGTACGGGCGGCTATCCACCTGAGCAGGTCATCTGGGGCTCCTGACACGGGGATGTCCGTTTGAGTTCACCGTTTGTTCAGCGTCAGCACCCGGGCGGCAACCTGACGGAAGTACTGTGCTCGGCATGCGAGACGCCTTCCATGAGCAGCTTCAGCAGCTGAATTCCACGCTTGTTGAAATGTCCAAGCTGGTCCGGTCCGCGGTCCACGACGGGACCGAGGCGCTGCTCAACGCCGATGCCCGGCTCGCCGAGCAGGTGATCGCCGCCGACGCGGAGGTCGACCGGCTCCAGGAGCACGTCGAGCTGCAGGCCCTCGACCAGCTGGCCAGGCAACAGCCAGTGGCCGGCGACTTGCGCGTGCTGGTCGCCGCACTACGCATGGTAGCCGACCTGGAACGAATGGGTGACCTCGCCCAGCATGTCGCCAAGATCGCCCGGCTGCGCTATCCCGGCGAGGCGATCCCCGACGAGATGAAGCCGACGATCGCCTCGATGGGCGCGGTCGCCGAGCGGATGGTCGCCACGATCGGCGAGACCGTGGAGCTCTCCGACATCGAACGTGCCGAGGCCCTGGTCACCGAGGACGACGAGATGGACCGGCTGCGCCGCTCGCTGTTCCACAAGACGCTCTCGCCGGACTGGTCGCACGGCGTCGAGGCGGCGATCGACATCGCCCTGCTCGGCCGCTACTACGAGCGGATCGCCGACCACACGGTCTCGATGGCCAAGCGCGTGATCTTCCTGGTGACCGGAGACGCACCCGCGCGCTGATCCCCCTCCTTCGAGGGATCGGCTTCGCCGTCGCGAGGGAGTCCGTCCGAAGGCATGGAATCCAGGCTGATCACATGCCTTCCAAACGACGGATCCTCGCGGCGACAGCCGCACTCGCGATCGCACTCGGGGTTTCGGCCGGCTCGGCCGCAGCCGCGACACGGGACCAGCCGCCGCCGGAGCCGAGCCTCACCGGCGCGGGCCGCATCTTCTACCGCTACTCACCCGACGACGACATCCGCTTCTCGTTCGACGCGCACGGCAACACGATCGACGCCCGCGGCACGTTCCGCTTCACCCACGAGGTCGACGGTGTTGTCTACAAGGCGAAAGCCGACGTCGACTGCCTGGTGACCGGCGGCCACGTAGCCACGGTGACGGGCGTCGTGACCGAGGCCGACGTACCCGACTTCCGCGGCCAGCGCGTCGGCGTGACGGTCGAGGACCTCGGCGGGCGCGGCGACCGGCTCGGCTTCAGCTGGGGCGTGTCGCCGCTGCCCACGCCACGCTGCCTCGGCCCGGCACCGTTCACCGAAGTCGTCGACGGCGGCTACCGAGTGGTTGACGGCCCCTTCACCATCCCCGAATGACCACGTTAACCACGCAATTGGCGGGTTAACCACGCCCCGGGCCGTGGCGAAGCCCCTACTAGTGCCGCGTCAAGCAACGTTGGGTAGGTAATCGGGTCGTCGGATCTTGGAGCCGATGGCGAAGTGGCTTTTCGGCTGGGCGTGTCGGTTGTGCCAGCGGATGTAGCCGGCGATGGCGTGTTCTTGGGTGGCGTGGTTGGGGTAGTCGCTGCTGTCGAGGGTGAAGTAGCGCAGGGCGGTGAAGTGGCATTCGATCCAGTTCAGCCAGGATCCGTTGGACGGGGTGAACACCAACTCCATGTCGTTGCCCTTGCACCAGGCCCTGACCTCGGCCTTGCCGTGGGAGCCGTAGTTGTCGCAGATCAGGTAGAGCTTCCCGGCGAATCGGTGGCGCAGTTGTTTGAGGAAGTCCAGGAACTGGGGCCAGCGTTTGTGGTCGCGGAACCGGTAGAACATCTTGCCGGTGGCCAGGTCGAGGGCGGCGAACATGTGCCGCACGCCGTCCAGGCGGTGGTAGGTCGCCCGCAGCCGGGCTGGATCGCTGATGGGGAACCAGCCGCGGCCGGGTCTGGGCTGCAGGTTCAGCGGCCCGAACTCATCCACACAGATCACCCTGCCGTCGGCAGGCGGCGAGTCATACAGAGCGAGGATCTTGTCCTTCTTGGCCACGAAGTCGGGATCCCTGGAGGCCTTCCAAGTCTTAGTCGCCTGCCACCTGACACCGGCGTTGCGCAGGACCTGCCGCACCGTCTCGGTGCTGACCTTGATGGTGTGCTGCCTGGCCAGATACTCCACCAGTTTGGTCAGGCTCCACGTCGTAAACGGCAGCCCCAACTTCTGCGGCGGGCTCTTGGCCACCCGGCAGATCTGTTCACGCGCCGCGGGGCCGATCCGCACTGGCCGGCCCCCGCTCCATTTTGGGTCCAGTGCCGCAAACCCCTGCTGGTTGAACGCGTGGATCACCTCCCGCGCATACTGCGCCGTGGCGGCGAACATCGCCGCCGCCTCTGTCGCCGAACGGCCCTGAAACGACGCGAACACGATCCCGGCCCGGCGAAGCCGCACCCGATCCCTGGTCCGACGCGTGATCCGTACCAGCCGCTCGGCCTCCTCCGGCTCCAGCGGCCGCACGAACACCTCAGCCTGACGTGCCATCAGCCCACCTCCGACAACAACCCTGCCAAGGCAACCCTCAACGCGTCAGACCGACACGATTACAACGCCAACGTTTCTTGCCGCGGCACTAGCGGTCTTGAGACGTCCTACGCCGACGCCCGGTAGTGGTGTGCCGTCTTGCCAAGCCGCGCTGAACCGTCGATCGGTGCGGCGACCACGCTCCTGAGTAAGGGTTACGGCGTCCGCCCAGAACGTCTGGTTCTGGCGCACCCAAGGAGCGCCCAGCAAGAGTGCCATCGACCTGTGGGGGCACGGTTGGTGATGTCGCTCGGCTCTGGGGATCTTGCAGCACGCAGCACGGGCGTGCCAGGCTCGGCGCCATGACGGACAAGCGCGCCGACCTGTTCCTCACTTGGATGGGGCTCATCGACAGTTACACGCTCGACCGAGCGCGGAAGGACCTCACCCAAGACGAGCTCGACTTCGAGCCGCACCCGGGTGCGTGGGGCATCCGCCCGCGGGGCGAGCAACGCACGAAGCACATATGGTCCGAAGACAACGGCGAGTGGGTCGTCGAGTGCGACTGGGACCTTGCGACCGACGAGTTCGAGGGCAGGCCGGTCGTGATGCCCATGACAACCATCAACTGGCTGTTCAACCACTTCGGAGCCGCGCCCGGGCTGTTCGCCGAGCTTGAGATCGTCGGCGGCCCAAGCACCCCGACACGCGAGATCTACGACCGGATGTGGGGCCACACGATCATCCCCACCGTCGACGAGGGCTTGGCGCGATTCAACGACGGCTGGGCCGCGCTCAAGGAAGCGCTCAAGAACACGACCGACGAGATGCTCGAGCGGGACTACCCGGGACATCCCTGGCGGCGCGGCGACCACGCCCTCGCGGCGATGCTCAACGAGGTGAGCCACCACGGCACGCAGATCTGTATGGTGCGCGACATCTACGCCAACCGTTATGGCAAGACCCGTCAACGCTGAAGCGGCCGCGGACGTCAAACGGATCTACGGCGAGTACGCGCTGCTCGCCTCATGCGGACAGGAGGGTCAGCATGTCCGCCTTCAAGAACCGCACCCGTTGCTGGCGCTCCCATCCCTCGATCATCGCATCCAGCACCGAGTGCTCAGGCTGGAGAAGTCCAAGCCCTTCGTGTTACGCACCGGGCAACGCCCGAGCGGCGTGGAATGGATCGATGAGCACACATCCAGTTGAGCCGCGTTCGGAGCGGATGGCCGGGTACACGGGTCGGTGGGGAGCGCGTCGGCGGGCTTGCGCGCGCGCAGAGCGGCGGCGGCCCAGGTCGTGAGTTTGAGGGTGCGGAACCCGGCCTCGCTTTTGGGCTCGGGCTTGATTACCAGGCCTTTGCCTTTGATCCGGATGACGGTGCCGCGGATCTCCACACCCCAGCACTCGTGAGACGCCGGGGCGACGCAGGTGCTTTCGCAGTCGCACGGGTTGGTCCATTGCAGGAGGCAGTTCCAGGTGACCGCGAGCGCCTCGCCGATGCGCATGCCGGTGGCCAGCAGCAGGTCGGGCAGGTCGCGCGTGGGTCGGCGTGGACCTTGGTACGCAGCTCGCGGGCCTGCGTCATGGTCAGCGCGCGGGCCTTCTTGTGCTTGATCGTGATCCGGGAGGTGTCCCGGATCGGGTTGGCTTCGATGGCGTCGTGGCGGGCGGCCAGTCCGAGCATGCCGGACAGGATGGTGCGTACGGTCTTGGTGTTGTTCGGTCCGAGGCTGTCGTAGATGAACTTGAGGAACCGTTCGGAACTCGCGGATCCTTAGCCGGCCGACTGCTTCCGGGACATAGCTGTCGAGCATGCGCCGGATCGTGATCCTTCGCCCATGACCTGCCGCGACTTCCCGGCACGCCGAAGCGCCCGCGAGTAGTCCGGGGTGGATTTGCCACCCGGACAGAAGCCGAAACCGGTCTCTCCAAGTCCCTCGGCCGATGCCTCCAGCGCGGCGTCGCCGCAGAACGCGACCTCAAGGGCGGGCGACAGTTCCTCGCCGACTACCTCCCGACTTGGCTTGAGGGGCTTACACGGCTAGCCCTGCCATGAGCAGGAGCGGTCGTCGCGCGATCAGGAATTCCAGCGCATCTGCCATCTCCGCAGGTTGAGAGCTGGTCGGCACCAGCCTCGCCCTGCGCGGTCAATGCTGTTCCACATTCGATGGATCGCCGAACCAGACGATTCACGGACTTTGCCGGTAATCGTCCCCCAACGAGCGCGTCTTGGTCATTCGTTTCCAGGGGTGGGCCTTTCCTTCTGTCACGTACAGATCTGGCTATTCTGTTGTCGTGACCGTGGGTGGGTATCCCGCTGGAGGAAGACCGCCCCGTGGAGTCCGTCCGACGTCGCGCCGGCCGGGGTGGTACGGGTGTGAGGATCGGGTCGCCTGGTTGTTGCGGGCCAATCGGCTGTACGGCGATGACGAGCGGCTGGCGAACGCGAAGCGGTTCGCGGCGGGGTTCACAGGCGGCAGCTGGCCTGGCGGCAGCACGGCGAGCACGAGCCAGATCAGCCGGTGGGAGACCGCGGCCAGCCGGGCGGGGTTCGCAGTACTACGTCGTTACGAGGAACTGCTGGGGCTACGGCCGGCCAGCCTGACGACAGTGGCCGACTGGACCTACCGCGACGCCGTTGGCCACGCCGGTCCGCCGATCCTCGATCGCCGCCTGTCCCCGAATGCGCTGCGAACACTTCAACGCACCGAGGAGCTCTTGGAGCAGGCGTTGTCGAGTGAGGTGATGACCGGTGGCTGGTGGGACGAGCTGACCGCACATCTGGCGGTGTTGCCCTCGGTGCTGTTGTATCCCCGTACGGCATGGTCCGACCTGGCTGAACGGCTGCTCTCCGAGCTGCTGATCTCCGACGGTCTGCGCTGGATGTCCCGCAGTGAAGCACTGGCTCGGCTGATGACCCACCCCCGCGCCGGACCAGCGGTTGTCGCCGCGTGCGGTTCGCTGGCCGCTGACCCGTCCAGCCTGATCGTGGTCGAGCCGTTGACCATCCTTGATCTGACCCCTGCCGCCACCGCCAGTCGCCATGTGCTGGCCCAACTCGTACGACCGACCAGCGAACGCACGCTGCGCGGCGCGTTGCTGGCGGCTGTCGACAAGGTCTCCCGCCGGCACTTCCGCCCCACGCAGCTGCGACAACTGACGCAGATCGCCCTTGAGCTGCTCTCCGCCGACCCGGGGACATCCGCCGATGCTCGTGGCCTGGCCGCTGCGCTGCTGCGTCAGATACCGGCGAACCTGCTCGGAGCCAGGTACAAACGGCTGGTCGCAGCCGGCGAACCGATGACCGCGCCCATTCTGCGGTACGGCCGGACCGCGTTTCCGCAATCCATGCGCCAGGTCGTCGAACGGGTTTGCGCGGCGGCCACGGCCCGGCTTCCGCGACCAGGTGTCGATGACGATCCGGTGCTCCCTCATCTGGTTGGTCAACTGCTGTTCGACCCGAACCAGAACGAGCGCCTGGTCGCCGGGTTCCAGATCGCCGCCACGCCGTACCGGGAACCGGTCGGCGCTGCTCTGGCCGCCGAGCTCTCCGCCACGCACCTCGCGCGCGAGATCCCGCTGGCGACCGCGATCATTTCGGCTACGCCATGGGTTGGCGGATCAGGTGACCGGGCTTCGATCGAACGATTCGCGATGGCCGTGGAGGCGCCCGCGCCAATCGTGGAGGCCGCGGCATGGAAGCTGGGGCACACGCCCGGCAGCAGCGATCAACGGTTCTGGCAGACCGCCGTGGAGACACATGCGCGCACCTGGCGGCGCGTACATGATCCGGCCAGCCTGACGGCATTGCGTGGTCTGGTCTACGGGCTCGGCGTCGAGCACAACGACGATCTTCTACGCGAGATCCGAACCAATCCCCGGATGCCGGGATCGGCCCGGGAGGCTGCGGCGTGGTGGCTCAACCTCCCGGCGCACATCGTCACCAGCGCCATGCGTTGATCGTCTGTGCTGATCGTCTGTCAGGCGCAAGTGTTGTTGCGAACCGTTGTTCCGGCCGCAACAACCTCCCCAGGAATCGTCGTGCACAGCCAGGCTGGCTGGTGGTGGATCCGGCCGACGGGTGCCGGATCCGGACCACGGAACGAGTGGGGAGACATGCCATGAAGATCAAGCTGCGACGTGTCGCCATCGTGATGAGCACGCTGCTCTTGCTGTCCTGTGCGGCGGTCTCGGTTCCGCTGACCGCGTCCGCGGACACTGGGCATCGCCAGGCCACCTCGGTCGTGACACCGCAAAGCTGCACCCCATCCAGCATCTGCAACCCCTGGGGCAGCGGCGTGAACATCCGGAACACACCCAACGCGTCAGGCAACGCGTTGTTCCTCAACTACGGGAACGGCCTCTTCATCAACTGCTGGCAGACCGGGCAAACGATCACCGGCCCATGGGGAACCTCCAACATCTGGGACTTCATCAGCTGGAGCAGCCAATACGGCTACGACCACCAGGGCTACGTATCAGACACCTACGTCTACACCGGCACCAACGGTCCGCCCCCCGGGCTCGGCCGGTGCCCACCCGGGCTGGTCGGCAACGTCTGACACCTCGGGGCCGCGGACCTCGCCCGCGGCCCCGCTGGTCTCTCCCCGGGGGTGTTATGTACGCGCACGCGGCAGAGTCGGTCATCGATTCGGCGAGACGCGGGGTGGGGGATGCTTTGTTCGTCGTCGGTGCGCCGGGGCTGGGTAAGACCAGCTTGCTGGACTCCGTTCCGGATCGCGCCGAGCCGGGGTTCCGCGTCGGCCGGGGTACGGCGGATCCGATGGAGACGTCGCTGCCCTTCGGCCTGCTCGATCAGGCGTTGGTGGGGTTGGGCGCCCGAGTGATCCTCGAAGCCGACGATCTCCCAGGCGAGGCTGAATCGCACGGTGTGCTTGGTCAGCGGGTCGTTGCCCGGTAGGTGAGGATGACGATGCCGCTGTCGAGGCTGGTGGAGTCGGCGAGGTCGAACGTGCCGGCTGAACCGGTGCGGTAGAGCAGGTCGCCGGCCGTGCCCGTGCCGACGAAGAACGGGTGCACCCACAGGCGTAGCTCGTCGAGCAGGCTCGCGGCCATGAGGGCGTGGGCCAGCTGGCCGAAACCGTATTGCACGATGTCGGCACCGGGCTGCTGCTTGAGGTCACCGATGGCCCGGATGGGGTCGTGGTCGATGACGGTCGTGTTGTGCCACTGCGGGTCGGTGAGGGTTGTCGAGACGACGTACTTCGGGAGCGCGTTCATGCGGTCGCTGAGCGGGTCGCCGCTGCGGGCCGACCACACCGGAGCGAAACTGTCGTACGTGTGGCGGCCCATCAGCACCGCGTCGGAGCGTTCCAGCAACTCGGTCTGAACCCGGTTTCCCTCACCGCTGAAGCCGCCCATCGACGGCCACTTCTGCAGGTCCTGGATAACGCCGTCGAGAGTCACATAGGTGGAGTTGACGATCCTGCGCACAGTTGATCTCCTTGTGGGCTTACGCAAGTGAACATCCACCCATGCTGGTGGCGGCGGGCCTCGCGGAACAGCGTCCCGGCCGCCGAGTATCGATGGGTTCTGGACATGCGACCTGTGGCGCCTGTCAGAGGTTGGTGGTCGAAGCGGCGTATCGCCAGAAGTCGTGGCGCCAGGTGGCTGGGATCGGGCTGGTGGCGCCGCGTTGGGTGAACAGGATGGCGATGCTTCCCGTGGCCGGCGTGAGATGGGCGCTGGTGCCGGTGCCGCCGTCCCAGCCGTAGCGTCCGGGTACGTTCCAGGGATTGGCCGTCGTGAGGTCGACCGAGCCGCCGAAGCCCCAGCCCTGGCCCTCGAGGAACAGTTCGCCACTCGCGCGTTGGGCGGGCGTGAGGTGGTTGGTGGTCATCAGCCTCACAGAGTCCGGCGACAGCACGCGACGTCCGTCCACGGTGCCTTCGCCGAGCAGCATGCGGGCGAACGTGAACCAGTCGTCGACCGTGCCGGCCAGTCCACCGTTGCCGAGCGCGAGCGGCGGCCGGCTGCTCCACTGCCCGTCCGGCCCGTCGACGAGCACGAGGTCGCCGGCGTCGTTGGGCTCGTAATAGCTGGTGAACCGGTCGCGCTTGGCCTCCGGCACCTCGAAGGCCGTGTCCACCATGCCCAGCGGCTCGAACAGCCGCTCCGCCAGGAACTCCGGTAGCTCCTGGCCGCTGACCCGCGAGATCAGGATCCCCTGGATCGTGGAGCTGGTGTCGTACAACCAGGCCTCGCCCGGCTGGTACAGCAGCGGGATGCGCGCCAGCGCGGCCAGCCACTCGTCGGCGGGCGGGAACGTACGCGGGTGGCGGCCGTCCTTCTGTACGTCGAACAGCGCCTGGGCCTGCGGGTGGGAGAAGTCGGACGGGAATCCCCAGCCGGTACGGGAGGTCAGCACGTCGAGCACGGTGATCGGCCGTACGGCGGGAACAACGTCATCGAGCGCGGCGTCCGGCGTGCGGACCACCTTCGGTGCGGCCAGCTCGGGCAGCCAGCGGTCAACCGGATCGGCCAGCGCAATGCTGCCCTCCTCGACCAGCAGCATCACCGCGGCTGCCACGATCGGCTTGGTGATGGAGGCGATCCGGAAGATCGAGTCGCGACGCATCGGTGCCGTTCCCTCGACGTCCATCGAGCCGACGGCCGCGACCTCGAGCCGATCGCCATGAGACACCAGGCCGACGGCTCCGGGCATCAGCTTGCCGTCGACGAACGCCGTCAGGAGGCCACTCAGGTCGTGCATCGGTACCGCCCTCTCGTAGTCGTGCTGTCGAGAACATTGACCTGGTACGGACCCGAAATCATCGGCTCGCTGGATCTCCTGTACCGAGGAACCCGGTGGTCACTGCTGGACGAAAGCGGCGCGGAGAAGGGCGCCGAGGTGGTCTGCGAGCTCGTCCGCCGTCCAGCCGCGGTCGTGGGTGAGGCCCTCCACGACGTCGGAGGTGGAGAGGGCGTAGATCAGGTCGGCGGCGCGCTCCGGGGTCCAGCCGGCGGCCAGGTGTCCTTCGGTGGCCAGCCGGTCGGTCAGGCGGCGGCAGTTGGCGTACTTGGCCGCGCTGACCCGTTCGCGGTGGGCGGCCGCGTCAGCGTCGACGCGGCGGACGCGTCCGACGGCACGGTCGACGGCCAGCAGACGTACGTGGTAGCGGGCGAGGTGCCGGGCCCACTCCTGCAGGGCGGACACGGCGTCGGGCGCGGACCACACCCGGTCCAGGGACTCGGTGAGGTGTTCGGCCTCGGCCATGTAGTCGAACAGTGCCCCGACCAGGTGGGCGCGGGAGGCGAAGTGCAGGTAGATCGCGGCCCGGGTGACGCCGGCTCGTTCGGCCACAGCCTGCATCGTCAGCGCCTCGAACCCGGACTCCTCCAGGATCGCGCGGGTCGCGGCCAGCAGCGCCTGCCGGGTGCGCCGGCTGCGGCTGTTGCCGGGCACCTCGATCGACTTCATATCGCCTCCGAGCCTCCAGTGTGGCAAGAACTAGACACCGTGTATAGCCTGGAGGAAACTATACAAGCTGTCTAGTTCTCGAATCGAATCGAGGAGGGTCTGGTATGGCCGCCAGCGCCGCTAATGTCGCGAATGGCCTGAAGGTCGCGGTCATCTACTACTCCGCCACCGGCAACGTCCACGCCCTGGCCGAGGCGGTGGCCGAGGGCGCGGAGAAGGCGGGCGCGGAGGTCCGCCTGCGCCGGGTACCCGAGCTCGCACCCGCCGAGGCGATCGACTCCAACCCGGCCTGGCGTGCACACGCCGACGCCACCGCCGACCTGCCCGTGGCCACCCACGACGACCTGCGCTGGGCCGACGCGTACGCCTTCGGCACGCCAACCAGGTTCGGCAACGTGGCCGCGCAGCTGAAGCAGTTCCTCGACACCACCGCGTCGCTGTGGAAGGCCGGTGACCTGTCCGACAAGGCCGTCACCGCGTTCACCTCGGCCATCAACACCCACGGCGGCAACGAGTCGACGCTGCTGGCGCTCTACAACACGATGTACCACTGGGGCGCGATCATCGTCCCGACCGGCTACACCGACCCCGCCATCAGTCCTGCGGGCGGCAACCCTACGGCACCGCGCATCCCTCCGGCCAGGGAGCGCCAGCCGACGCCGTGCTGGCCGCCGCCCGCTACCAGGGCGGCCGGCTCGTGCGGATCGGCACCGCCGTCCGTACGGCGGCTTGACACCGATCTCGGCCCTGATCTGCTTGATCCGTCGCTGAAGGAGCCCCTCATGGTCGTCCTCACCGCGTTGATCGTGGTCGACATGCAGAACGCCTTCATCGCACCGTCGAACGGCCCACCCGTCGACGGCGCCTCCGATGTCGTCGGTGCGGTCAACTCCTGGGTCGCCGACGTGGCCGAGCGTGGGTGGCCGATCTTCTACACGCAGGACGTCGCGCCCACCGACCTGCCGCCCGGCGATCCAGATCATCAGCTCGACCTCCACGCCGAGGTCGACGTGCGCGGCCCGGTCGTCCCCAAGGGTCCGGGCAAGAACGGGGGCTTCTCGGCCTTCGTCCTGGACTCCGTGGCCGGACCGGGCACTGGCGGGTTGAGCCCGCTTGCCGGGTTACTGCGGGACGCCGGCGTGGATACGGTCGTCGTTGTCGGTCTCGCCGCCGACGTCTGCGTCTCCGCCACCGCCCGCGACGCCCGCCGGCTCGGCTACGCCGTCACCGTCCCGCTGGGGGCCACCGCGTTCGTCCACGCCCACCCCGACGGCGACGCGGCCGCGCTCGCCGACCTGCGCGACGCCGGCGTCGTGATCATCGACAAGTCCGCGGAACCCACGTGCTGACTGCCTTTCGGCGTTCAGCGCAGCTTCTTCGGTCAGCTGATGGTCTGGCCGGTCAACCAGATCACGTGGTCCGCAGCGGACGGGTACAGCTCTGCTCGACTTCGGTGTGGCTCGGGTCGGCCCCGAATGCCGATCAGGCCACCTCGTCGGGGAACGAGGAGATCTTGATCAGGTCCGGACGGGACGGCCGGCAGGAGCCGTCTTCGGTTCCAGGATGTACTCGACGCGGTAGCCGAACCTGGTCATGAGTGGCTCGGCGCGCTCCTCATAGGTTTGGTACGCCTCGCCGGTGCCGTCGCGGTAGGTGGCCACTTCACGCAGCCGCTCAAACCCTGACAGGCAGGCCCGACAATGCGTCCAGGTCGGGTTCGCTCACACCGTTGGTTCGGTCGCCGCCGGGGCTAATGCCGATCGCGCGAACGCGCCGACAGGTAGAGCACCACCTGGTCTTCGGGTGTGGCGTCGACGAACAAGTCTTCCAACGCCAGCCGCATGTCCTGGGCTGTAGGGCTTTCGAGCGTGGACACCGCAAACGGCCCGACCCCGGGATCGCCGAACAGCTGCCCCAGCTCGACCGACGGATCCTGATAATAATCCATAAATGAGCCTGTGCAGATCGGGCCCGGGCGGGCTGGTCTCTGCACGATCCGCGCGCTGCGCGTGATGGTATCCGGGGGTGGGGTTTGGCGGCAAAATCGCACACGTCGTGGTATTCGGCTCTCCCCATGGCTGATCCCCGAAATCGGTTGACGGTTCGGTAACGGCGCCTCACTCTTGGTGATAGGAACTGACTGCGTCTGGGGGAGGCTGGATGGACGCGGAAAGGCGGTCCATCGGTGGGGCACTCGTGCTGGTCGCTGTTGTTGCTGTGTTGATCTGGGCGCCGGCTGCCAGGAGCTCGGTGCTGCAGCCCGTTACGTTGACACTGTCGCCGGTCGACGGACGGATCGGTACGACGGTAACGGCAAGCGGCTCGTGCGTAGAGCTGAGAAAGGCCACGGGAAGCACGGATGAGGTTGTCGAGCACGATGTGAAGATCTACTGGGGTGGCGATCGGGAAGTGGCCGGGACGAGAGTCAATGGCCAGACGTACGAATACGTCACGACGTTCGTCGTACCAACGGACGCGATCCCGAATGTCTACTCGGTAACGGCTGTGTGCGACAAAATAGAGGCGAGCTCGGAATTCACGGTGACCCTGCCGGACAATCCGACCACCGACGCGCCCACGACCCCGTCGCAAGCTACGGCCACATCGTCACGCCGGAAGTCTCGGTCTCAGCCCGGGCTGGTCGGAGTGCCTTCCCTGGCCGGCAAGACTATTAGTGCCGCGTCAGCCCTGCTTGGGGGCGACCTCGTGCTCGGAAGGGTGACCGGCACGGGTGACCTGATCCAACGACAGAATCCAGCCGCGGGCACGATGGTCCGCGTCGGAAGTGCCGTCAATGTGAGCCTGACGACGCTTCCAGCGCAGGATCTCGTGGCCGTACCGGACTTGGTGAACAAGTCGCTCGCTGACGCACGTTCGGTGGTGCCGACTGCCCGGCTCGTGCTCGAGGACGACCCTGGCGGCGAGGGAACGATCGTCAGCCAGTCTCCCGTCACAGGGACGCTGGTGCCGCCTGGCAGCGCGATCACAGCCGTCTTGGCGACGGAATCGCTCTCACTGGTCGAACGGACGACGCGGTTCGGGTTGGGCGTGCTCGCGCTGGTCGCGGCCGGCCTGCTGCTCTTGCGTCTGGTCGGCAGGCGCGGACCACGATGGCGCACAACCACGTGACGGTCGAGCCGAGCAAGCAGCAACCAGACACCACGATGCGGCTGCACAACAAGGACGACGAGCGTCACCCGCTCACGGTCGCCGTCGGCATCGCACCACGGCGAGACGAGGGGACGTGTGTGGTGAGGGAGATCAGCGATGAGTGAAGCAGCGCACGGTGGCGCACTTCGAACCTACCTCTTTGGCGAGTCCGCCGGCGAAAGAGGCGACAGCATCGAGACGATTTCCCGTTCCCTGCACGAGCGTGGGCCGGCACGAACCGCGATGTACGGAATCAGCCGGCTCGGCACCGAGGCGCTCGGGGTCGTCGACGAGCAAGTCGCCGGGATGGTTCACAACCTGCTGGAGTATGACGTCGGCGACCTTCTGGTGCGGGGTTGGAAGGCTTACTCCCAGTTGCGGTCGGCAGCCAGGCGTACCGTCGAAAACTCCGGGCAGGAAGAGGTTGTCGAGCTGGCCACGCACACGGTCACCTGGATTTACAAGCCCAAGGTCGACATGCTGGTCAACGGCCGCAAGGTGAACAGCCTGGAATTCGTCCTGACCGTGGAGTTCGAGATCAACGGGCTGGTCGCGGTGGTGCGGAACGGCCACCTCATGGCGTTGCGTTCCGGCGAATGCGTCATCACCACAACGCTCACGCTCGAAGGTGGGACCATCGTGCCCAAACGCGAAACGCCGGTCGACGACCTGTCCGTCCTGCTGCCGCTGCGCAGGCCGATCCGCCTGGTTTCAGACGGGCGGTGAGCGCCGCGCCCGTTGCCGGACGCGGCGCCGTCCCCCTAGACCCACGTTGGTTCAGGCTCGGTCAGATCCATTGGATCGAGCTGGCCTCGTCGTCCATGAATCCCATGTCGGCACGACCACCGTCAGGACCGATCGGGCGGCCCATGAAGTCCCTGTGCTCCCAGTGGATCACCAAGCAGTTCGAGAAGGCCCTGTACGAGCTGATGTCGTCGTTCCAGCGGTCGCCCACATAGGCCAACTCGAAGTCGACGTCATCGAACTCGTCGCAACCAGTGGAGCCGGTATAGCTGATCGAGTCACTGGCGAAGTTGCTGCCGTCGTACTCAGTGCTGAGGACGAAGCCCCCCGCGGGCGCGAACGACGTGTCGTTCAGCTCCGCGGTCAGCTTCGGGTCACGCATCGCCGTGCGGACGTCGGCCGGAGCGTCTGTCACGCGACCCTTGGTGGCCTTGGCGATCGCGGTGGTGAAGCTGTCGTAACAGCTCATCTTCTGGCCGGCGGTCGACACGTCGACCACGCAGTGCTGCGGCTTCTCCGCTGCCTGCGCTTGCGCCGGCGCAGTGACCGTAGCCACGCCGAGAGCGGCGACGACCAGAGTTGCATACGCGAAAACGCGCATATCTTCCCCCTCATTGGCTTCCGTTGTCGCCGGACCGATCGGACCGGCGAGATCAGGATCCGCCCGCACCCTGCTCGCACACCTTGCGCCGATCTTGCAGTACCGGTGAGAGCCGTTCGGATGCCCGCCCAGGCTCATCCGGCGACGGAGAGGGGCCCGGGTGGCTCGAACAGCGGGCCACCACTGCGCGGCCTCGATCCAGGCAGGGATCACGGACTTGTCGTTCGTGCGACCGCCATCGCGTTTCGTTGGCGAAGCCCATCACAACCAATGACCGCTCTATGCCATGGTTTGACTGCACAAGGTGGCGATGCGTATGCATGCCGGTGGGCAGCAGCAGGTCACCAGGCCGGGCAGGTCGATCGACAGTGTGCATCCAACACACCTCGCTGAGTCATGCAGCCGTCAGCGTCCAGTGTTGGTCGGGGGCGTGGGGCCCGATCTGGATACAGATTGGACAGAATTGACCGGACTCGCGAAGGCCGTCGGTGGGTGCCCGGGAGGGCGATCACCGGTCGAACATGATCAAGACCATTGGCAAGGATGATCGATATGAAGATTGGCGTCATCGGTACTGGGCAGTTCGCCCGCAGTTTCATCTCGTTGTGGCAGATGCATCCCGACGTCGAGGCGGTCTACGCCTGTGACATCGTTCCCGAGCGGGCCAAGGAGCACCAGGAGAAGTACAACCTGGCCGGCACGTTCGCCGACGTCGAGGAGATGTTGGCGTCCGAGGTGGACTCGGTGGCGGTGATGACCCAGCGCTGGACGCACGGTTCGCTGGTGCTGCAGGCGCTGGAGGCCGGCAAGAACGTCTACTCCGCGGTGCCGATGGCGATCTCCGTCGACGAGATCAAGGCGATCATCGACAAGGTCACCGAGACCGGGCTGATCTACATGATGGGCGAGACCAGCTACTACAACCCGGCGGTGGTCTGGGCCCGCGACAAGGTCGCCGAGGGCGCGTTCGGACGGGTGTTCTACTCCGAGGGCGATTACGTCCACGACATGGACAACGGCTTCTACGCCGCCTACAAGTACAGCGGCGGCGAGGACTGGAAGAAGACCGCCAGCTACCCGCCCATGCTCTACCCGACGCACGCGATCGGTGGCGTCCTCGGCGCGCTGCCGACGTACGCCACCAGCGTCAGCTGCATCGGCATCCCCGATGATCGCGGCGACGGCGTGTTCGACAAGGACGTGTCGCTGTGGGGCAACGACTTCTCCAACATGAGTGCGCTGTTCCATCTCGCCGACGGTGGCGCGATGCGCACCAACGAGTTCCGCCGGGTCGGGTACTGGAGGGGCCATGAGTCCCGGTTCCGGTTCTACGGCACCGACTCGGTGATGGAGCAGACCGGTCACGGCGCGACCTGGAGCGTCAAGACAGAGGGCGAGGACTACCGCAAGGGTGACACCCTCGACATCAGCGACCTCTTCTACACCCGCGAGCGTCAGGTGCCGGCGGACTTCGGCGATGTCGACCCCGCGCTGATGCAGAGCTTCGCATCCGGCACCGCCAAGGTGCAGGACCGCAGCCGGCTGCCCAAGGAGTTCGAGGGTGCGCACAACGGGCACGAGGGCTCCCACCACTTCCTGGCCGACGACTTCGTCCGGGCGGTGACGACCAAGACGCAGCCGCCGGTGAACGCGTGGAAGGCGGCCCGGTTCACGCTGCCGGGCGTGATCGCGCTCGACTCGGCGCGCCAGGGCGGTGCCCGGTTGCCGATCCCGGACTTCGGGGACGGCCCGGAGAATCCTGCCTGGTGACGTGACCCTACGCAGCGTAAGGCTGCGAGCTCGGGTGGCCGTCGTTACCGGCGACGACGGCCACCAGGTCGACCAACCTGCCGCCTGAGTCGAGCAGGCAGGACCTTCATCGCACCATCCTTCGTACTGGAACTCAGTCGGAGCCGGCAATCCGGTAGGAGCGGTATGCCGTCCAGCCGGCGCTGTTGCCTCGGGAGTCGGTGACGATGACGCGGAGCGAGACAAATGGGCTACCTGTGGCTCTGGGGTGCCGCACCCTGGCCACCCATTGACCCGATGCGTCGCTGACCGGAACTGTCAACCAGCTGTTGCCATCGTCGTAGGAGACCCGGACCGTGACAGTCCGGACCTCACCTGCGGTACCGGTGATGTCGAGCGCCAACGGGAACACCTGCCCGGCTGGCGCCTGGCCCCAAGAGTCGAAGTCACCTGACACACGCGTCGAGATGATCGGCAGTCTCGTCTCGCCGGACGAGGGCCGGGAAGACTTGAACGTCCACGTGCCTGAGACTGTCGGCGCGTAGTCCGACCACGGCACCTGTCTGCCGGCATGCATGATCACGGTGTACGTAGCCGCACCAAGTTCCTCGAAACTCTCCACCAGATACGGGTCCTGCGACGCCGCGATCCGCACACCGTTCCGCTTGAGGACCACGTCACCCGTCACGGTGCCGGTAGAGATGTAGGTCCATCCCCCTCCGGAGGAGTTGAACGGCCCGACATCGACGTACAGCCAGCCGGACGTGTGGTGGTAGCCCTGTGCGTGTGGGGTGAACGCCGCCGTTCCCAGCTTCAGCCTGACTCTCGAGCCCGGCTGGTAGGCGCCCTCCTCCAGGAGTTGTTCGCGGTAGGCCACCGCATCAGTGGATGTGTATGCGTCCAGTCCGCTGTTCCAGTCGATTCCCGGCCCGCCCGGGTACTTCGGCGTGACGAGATGCCGTCTGGTCGCGGGCAGCATCATGTCGTACGAACGGCCGAATCCGAACGCCATATCGGCTCCGGACACACCGACTCCCCGCGAGTATGTGGCTCGCGAGCGCGGGCCTGGAGTCGCGAACACGATCGACAGGTCCGCAAGATCCTCGTCGTACACGGGGTACACCGGATCCGCCGGCAGCGAGCCGAACTCGTCAAAGACCAGTTCGTACGTTCGATCCGACGCGCTCAGCTGCTGATAGAGGCCGAACATGTAGTCACGCTTGGTCGTCCGCGTGCCCACGACGTACGCCTCCGGCTCGATCGTCGAATGGGAGACCGTCACGCTTATCCCGTGTACTTGGGTGCCGGCCCGCTGGTACAGCGCGGTGCCGATCGTCTCAGTTCGGGCAGCCGTGACATCCCCCGTCGCTGTTGCACGCTTGCCACCACGTGCGTCGAAGCTCACTGTGACAGGTCCGGTCACGACCAGCCTCGGCTCAGACATCAACGTGCTGCTAGGCGGTCCGTTCCCGGTGGGAGTGAGCACGTGCAGACCGATCGTGTAGGTCCCGCGCGGGACCCTGGCGATCCATTTGCCGGCCTCGGGAAGCAACGGGAACAGGTTGCCGTCGTTGGTCAGGTCGATGAGGAACGGGGTTCCCACCAGCTGCCCTTGCTCATAGCTGGTGACCTTGGCACCGTTGCGGTCGGTGATGTCGACGCTGACGTCGTACAACTCCGGTTCGAGAGCAGTTGAGACCGGCGTGCGAACCCCAACCGGCGGCACATCGGTCCGCGGCACGGAGCCGCCGAGCGCGGCATCGGTCGGAGCGTCCAGCCAAACGCGCCGAACTCCGTTGGTGTACGCGCCATCGAGGACGAGGCGCCGGCCCGGAATCGTTGCGGTACTGCCGGTCAGCCATGTCCAGAATCCGGTGGCGGTCCGCTTGTCCTGCCTGACGAGGGAGGAGCTGATGCTGTCCAGCTCGCGAGTCCTCGCGGCGCCACGCGGTAGAGCCGGGACGAGCTCGCCCTTGCTGTGCTCAACGATCAGTGGAATCGTGGCCTGCCGGTCGTCGCCGTATCCGTACTCGGTCAGTGCCGAGACCTCGAACAGGCGCCTGTCCAGCCGACCCGAAGCCACCAGCGCAACGGTGTCCGAGGGGAATACCCAGACCGAGTCGCCAAGCTGCTGTGTGCCGAACACGACGCCGGTCCGCCCTCGGCCGGCCGAAGCGACCGCCCGATAGCCCTTGGCTTGCTTGATCAGGCGCACCTGATCGCCCGTTATCAGGGTGACTGTTGTCTCCGCTCCCGCCGGATAGGCGGCCGGCTTGCCAACACCGGGCGACGCCGGCGCGGCCGCGGGGGCTGTCAGCACAGCCAGCGCCCCAATCAGCAGCGCGACCAGCGCCCGTCGAACAGATCTGCTTGCCCTGTTCGACTCGCGCGCCGGTCTCTGCGCGAACACACTCATCTTCCTCATCAGGGCCTCCTCCCCTAACGAGCACGAGAATCCTGCTCTGCTCAACCACTATGATCGCGATCATCGGGGCGCGGAAGATTCGTAATACCCACCCCTGACCTTGTTGGTCCTAACGAACCGAGGGTCCTCTGTCCTTCGTCGAAAAAGCAGAGCAGCCAACTCGGAGGAGTCTGTAAGCGCCTTACCTTACGAGGGCGGAGCCGGATCTCCGGCCTGCGCCGGGAGGAAAGTACTCATGAACACAATCGGGGCAGCTACGTGACAATTCACGTGTAACTCAGGCAGACCAATTCGAATCCGATGGGCTTGGTCAGGGTCTGGAGCCTGGTCGGGTACGGCTCGACCCGGACGAGGCCGGCGATGCCGAGAAGAGTAAGCCCAATCGCGTGACACTCATCCTGCTTGGCCTTTGCCCGGCAAGCGCTCAGCACGACCGCCGCCAGCGCCAGCGCCGGTTGGTTCAGGCGAACTTGCGCCGGTAGACGACCATGGCGAACGCGTAGGCCACGATCAGGATGCCGGCGCACCAGGCGAGGGCGACCCAGATGTCGTTGCCGACCGGCTGTTGTTCGAACAGGGCCCTGATCGCGTTGACGATCGAGGTCACCGGCTGGTTCTCGGCGAAGGCGCGTACCGGCCCGGGCATCGTGTCGGTGGGCACGAACGCTGAGCTCACGAACGGCAGGAAGATGAGCGGGTAGGAGAACGCGGTCGCTCCGTCGGTGGAGGATGCCGACAGTCCGGCGATCACCGCGATCCAGGTCAGCGCGAGCGTGAACAGGACGAGGATCCCGGCCACGGCCAGCCATGCCAGCAGCCCTGCCGAGGAACGGAAGCCCATCAGCAGTGCGACCAGAACGATGACCACCACGGAGATGGCGTTGGACACCAGCGACGTCAGCACATGTCCCCACAGCACGGCCGAACGCGTGATCGGCATCGAGTGGAACCGCTCGAAGATGCCGCCCTGCAGGTCGTTGAACAGGCGGAAGGCGGTGTAGGAGATGCCGCTGGCGATCGCGATGAGCAGGATGCCGGGCATCAGGTAGTTGACGTAGTTGTCGGTGCCGGCCTCAATGGCGCCGCCGAACACGTAGACGAACATCAGCATGAACGCGATCGGCATGATCGTGACGGTGATGATGGTGTCCATGCTGCGGGTGATGTGGCGCATGGAGCGCCCCAGCATCACACTGGTGTTGCTGAAACTGGTGCTGAGGGAATGGGCGCTCATCGCTGCACCTGCTTCTCGTTCTCAGGTGTGTTGTCGCTTCCGACGATGGCGAGGAAGACTTCTTCCAGCGTGGGTTGCCGTTCGACGTACTCCACCTTCGCGGGCGGGAGCAGTTTCCTCAGCTCCTCCAAGGTGCCGGACACGATGATCGTGCCCTGATGCAGGATCGCGATCCGGTCGGCGAGCTTCTCGGCCTCCTCGAGGTCGTGAGCAGGACCGTCGTGCCACCCTGGGCGAGGTTCTGGATCACCTTCCACACCTCGATCCGAGCCTCCGGGTCGAGTCCGGTGGTGGGCTCGTCGAGGAAGATGATCGGCGGGTCTCCAATCAGGCTCATGGCGATGTCGAGGCGGCGGCGCATCCCGCCGGAGTACGTCGACACCCGGCGTCCCGCCGCGTCGGCGAGGCCGAACCGTTCGAGCAGATCGTCGGCGACCTGGCGGGGGTTGTGCACCTGCCGCAGCCTGGCGATCATGACCAGGTTCTCCCGGCCGGTGAGGATCTCGTCCACCGCCGCGAACTGTCCGGTCAGGCTGATCGACCCCCGCACCTGCGCCGCCTGCGAACCCACGTCGAACCCGTGAACGCTGGCCGCGCCGTCGTCCGGCTTCAGCAGAGTGGCCAGGATCCGCACGATCGTGGTCTTGCCGGCACCGTTGGAGCCGAGCAACGCGAAGATGCTGCCGCGGGCCACCTCGAAGTCCACACCCTTGAGTACATGCACGTCCTGGTAGGACTTGTGCAATCCGCGGACTTCTATCGCCGCGCTCGTCGTTTCCATGCTTATCTCCTTGTCCCCATGGTTCAGGCATAGCTCCTCCGGCCGGCCGGCTCGCTTGGCTGGAACCGCCGGTTGGCGTGCGTGTGCGGGTTGTGGAGGAGTCAGGTCAGATGTCGAGGTCCTCCACCGTGGGCTGCTCGGCCACCGAGGCGACCAGGTCGTACAGCTCGGCCGGGACCTTCTCCCGCAACTCCTCCAGCGACTCCACCACCTCGAGCGTCGCCTCGCCCTTCACAAAACCCCATCCCGTCTCCTCCAAGCCGATCCAGCCCCGCCAGCCGCCGGACGTCGACCACTCGTCGGACCGGTCCAGGTGCACGGCGAACTTCCCGGTACGGGTGCGGTAGACCCGATACATGTCGACCCGCCCGCTGGGTGTGGCGCGGCCCCACTCGCCGAGCAGGACGCCGGAGAACCGCACCTTGCGACCAGGCCCCTGCCCGACCTTGACGATGACCTCGTCGTACCCCTCCAGACGGCCCTCCTCCAGCTCGATGAACTGGCGCAACGCCCGCGAGATCGCCTGCGACAGGTTGCCGCCGGCGAGCTCCTGAGCACGCTGGTAAAGCGGCAGATCGTCATCCGAGATGTAGATCGACTTGTTCGGCACCCTCACAACCTCTCTAATATGTGAGTAACATATTAGACGAGGCGACAGCAGAACACCAGGACGCCGGAGTTGATCAGCGATGCCGGTGGCGATCCCGGCTGTCGTTCACTCAGACATGCGACAGGCCCCCGCACCCGAAAGGGTGCGGGGGCCTGCTGCCACCTAGTGGCGAGAGACTCGTGAGTGGTTCACGCAACGCGGACGGCGGAGGCCTGCGGGCCCTTGGCGCCCTGCACGATCTCGAACTCCACGCGCTGGTCGTCCTCGAGGCTGCGGTAGCCATCGCCCTGGATCTCCGAGAAGTGGACGAAGACGTCGTCGCCACCACCGTCAACCGCGATGAAGCCGAAACCCTTGTCGGCGTTGAACCACTTCACTGTTCCCTGTGCCATGCATTTCTCCTCATGGTCCGGTACGACCCCGCACTGTGCCGGGTCGAGCCGCCGTCTTCGTGGCAGGCGTTACCGATCTCCCCTGAGCAGGTACGAACAGAAAAGAACGCCCACGGTATCTTCTCAGAGATCCGTGAGCGTGGCTCAAGCACGTACACACATAACTGACGACTACCGGCTACAAGTATAGAACGCCCGCCAGAATTCCCGCTCGGAGGGGCCAGTTTTGCCGCAACCTGTCGTCGTGGTGCTTCAGCGACTCGCCCGGGACCAGATCATCTGCTCGCGTCGCTGGCATGGTCGGGTGACGGGCTCGGGCACGCGGCGGTCAGCTTCGCGGCCAGGACGTCGCGCTTGGTCGAGGGCTGGACGGGGCGGATCCGCGACCCACCTCGGCCGGCGACCACGCCGGCGACGAACCTCGCGACGGCGGCGGGCGGGGGCACGATGTCACCGTCGAGGTAGGCCATGACGACGGGTGCCTTGGTGGTGGGGGTGGCTGCCGAGGCGAGGTACCAGCCGAGCCGCTCGTCCCACGCGAGTATCAGGTCGTGGCCGGATCGCACGGCGCTCCGCTGGTCGAGGTGGAGGTAGGCCTTGGCCGTGTCGCCGACTTCGTACTCCGTCGCATCGGCCGGGACGCCGATCGCAACCGCCACTTGACCGATGTAGGCGGCCAGCCGGCGGCTGAGCGTGGTCGGATGGATCGCGGGGTCGTCCAGATCGAGCATCGACAGCAGGCTGGCGTAGTCGGTGACGTCACGGGCCTGGCCGGCGACCATCCGAATGGCTCGCTGTTGTTGGTCGGACCACTCTCGCGCCGCCCGTGTACGCGCTTCGAAGAAGACGGAACCGATGTCGTCGCGGTGCTGAGTCGATGTCATGATCCTCCGGTCGGCCAGTGACGTGACCGAACTGGGCGAGCCGAGGACGAAGCCGGCTCTGGTGCCGGTATACGAGGTGCCATCGACAGCTTTACACTACACCTCCAGGTCCGATTGCCATCCAAAACACGCAATCGCCGTGTACGCTGACTGGATAGCTGAGACTCCTCGACGCGCCGACCGCGGACCGCGGATCGCCGTCGAACCAGACAGCACGAGGCGCACTCGCGATTTTCGCGCTGCGCGGCACCTGCTCAGCAGCCCACGATCTTCTGTCACGAAGGACACTCATCATCATCAAGAATCCGCCGGCAGGCGTACAGTTCAGCCACCCGTACGCAGAAGAGCCGCAGGACAATCTCGTCACCCGGCACGAAACCGCGCCGGGAGACCTCTTCTGCGAGCCGGCCTTCGCACCCGGAACACTGGCCGCCGAGGCAGATGAGCCGGCCGCGATCCACCCGTCTTCGTACGACGCCGGCGCGACCGGCCGGCGAAGGGTCCGCCGCCGCAACGCTGCCTAGAACCCGCCCTCGTCTTCTGGTGTAGGCACCGGCAGGGCTACCGCCTGGGCGATCTGGGCGGTCGGTCCGGCCTCGGCGAGGGAGTAGAGGATGCCGGGGGTGTCGAGCTGGTTGTCAGCTCGCGCGGAGCGTTCCATCGCAGACCAGGCGGCACTGGCGTTGGTGTAGGGCGGGACGGTGAGCAGGTTGATGCGCCGTCCGTCGGAACAGATCGCGATGAGCAGCCCGGCCGGCATGGCGTCGAACCATCGAAGCCGGATGACGCGCGTGGCCGCCGGCCCGTCGATGCGCAGCATCCGTGGCCGGAGGTTGCCCCAGTCGGCCGTGCCGAGAATCACCCGCGCGATGGGAAGATGCCGGTCGTCGATGGCCAGGATGAGCTGGCGGAGTTCGGCGCTCGGGTCGTAGGAGCAGGGCCACCAGCCGCCATCGAGCAGGCTAGGAGCCGAATCGGTGGGCAGGAGGCGGAGCCGAGCCGCCGGTGGTGAATGATCCGGCACCGCGGGTTCGACGGTATCGCGCATGGCTGTTGCCCTTTCGGTTCTGTTGGCTATGACCGAGGGCCTACCGTGATGGAGATTCGACCTGACATCTCCCCTTTGCGGTAGCCGACGTGGCGGGCGCTCTCTGCTGGGGAATGTCGTCGATTTCCGAACAGCCCAACTGTACCCCGCGGATGACGCGAATTGGCCGCGAAAGCTGGGTTCGTCGGGCAACAGCGCGGGCACCGGCGATGCGCGGAGCTATCGTGGCTGAAGCCGGTAGCGGGAGATCACCTGGGCCGCCCTGGTCCTTCGGGAACGACCCGCTGTTCGGCTGGGTCAGTGGTGGGCCGGGTTCCGGCCTCCTGCTGGCCCGCGAGTGCCGCGGAGAGCACCACCACTCACAAGATGGCACCGCGCGGCGAGACCTCGAAGCTGGCAACGCCGCGACCGTAGATCACGATGAGGCGATCGCCGTGTTTGCAGCGAAGAACGCCGTCGTCCTCGGACAGTATCGCGGCCACGCCGTCGATCAGGCTCGACACATCACCGGCTTCCGGATCCTGATAGGAGACATCGAGGCGATCTCCGCCAATCAGCCGAATACGCAGGACAATCTCTGCCATACCAGAACCCTAAAGCCGGCTGGTTCAGGCGCTCGCCCGGGCCGTCGCACGTAGGCCTCGAGGTCAGGGCCCGGGGGCGGAGTCCGCACGGGATCCGCCCCCGGTGCTCGGGTTCGGTCAGGTGGTGGCGCAGGTCGCGCCGTTGAGGGCTAACGCGGCCGGCGCGGCGGTGTTGCCGGTGTGGTTGGCCTGGAAGCCGATGCTGACCGAGGCGTTGGGCGCGATCTCGGCGTTGTACGAAACCACCTCGCCCTTGGTCCAGGTGCGGACGCCGCTCTCACAGGCGCATCCGTCGACCGGGCCCGGCAGGTGACCTCCGTCGAACGCGGCCCATACGACTGGATACCCCGCTCGACAGCCCGAGTAGGCGGTGGTGATGTGCGTCAGGCTGCCGGACGCCGGTTCGCGAGGGTTCTGGGGCGTGCAGCCGTTGTTCGCAACGAACCTGTCGCGCAGCGAACGTCCCTGCGAGATGTTGAGGACCGAGTCTCCGATGCCGTGGATTCCGAGGTACGCGATGGGTTGCGTGCCACCGCCGCACCCGCTGAGCTGCGCGCCGGAGAAGACCGCGACCGCACGGAAGACGTTCGCACGCCCGCACGCCAGTGCGTAGCTCATCCCGCCGTCGTAGCTGAACCCCGTGGCGAAACGCTGTGTCTGTGCTTCGACATCACACAACTCCTTCTGTCGTTCGAATTCGTCGTGCTCCCGCCGGAGCCGAGGTTCGAGCCGCCGGGCAAGGCGGCTCGACTCACCTCCGTCTCATCCGAGCGTCCATCGCTGGTTGGATCCGCCGGAGCAGCTCCACAGCTGCACCAGTGCACCGTTGGCGGTGGAGGCGCCGGTCACATCCAGGCAGAGTCCGGACTGGACTCCGGTGACGGTGCCGTTGGAGTTGACGTTCCATTGCTGGTTGGCTTGTCCGTTGCAGTCCCAGATGACGACAGCGGTGCCGTTGCTCGTCCCCTGCCCGGAGGCGTCCAGGCACTTGCTGCCGTACACCGTGAGCTGTTTGCCGGAGGTGTAGGTCCATTGCTGGTTGGTCCCGCCCCAGCAGTCGTAGATCTGCAGCCGGGTGCCGTTGGTCTGTGACTGGTTCGGAACGTCGAGGCACTTGTTCGCTCCCGCCGCACGCAACGCGCCGCCGGTGCCGCCGCCGCCTCCACCGCCGCCGTTCAGGACGTCGAGGACGGCCGTGTAGGCCTGCTTCTTGGAGAAGTTGCCGTCGAACAGCAAAGGAGTGTCGCCGGAACGCCAGGAGTACTTGTCGGTCACGCCCCAGGTGGTGATGCCCTTGCAGCGGGCGACGTTCATGCAGGCCTGGGCGACCTGCCGGTACACGTTCGCCTGCGCGGAGCCGGAGCCGCCGACATCGAGCTCGGTGATCTGGACCTCGACACCGAGGTCGGAGAAGCGTTGCAGGTTGGCCTGATAGCTGCTGAGGTTGGAGTTGGAGCCGAGATGGCTCTGCATGCCCACGCAGTCGATCGGCACGCCGCGGTTGCGGAAGTCCACAACCATGTTGTAGATCCCGGTGCTCTTGGCGTTGATGCCGTCGGTGTTGTAGTCGTTGTAGCAGAGCTTGGCGTTCGGATCGGCTGCCCTGGCAGCGCGGAACGCCTCCTCGATGTAGCTGTTGCCGATCCGCTGCTGAAAGATCGACTGGCGGCGGCTGCCGTTCTCCTCGAACGCCTCGTTGACCACGTCCCACGCATAGATCTGGCCACGCCAGTGACCGGCGACGCCGTTGATGTGGTTGACCATGGCCGAGCGCAGGTCGCTGCCGGAGAGGTTGCCGACCCAACCGGGATACTGCGCGTGCCAGACCAGCGTGTGGCCCCGGATCGTCATGCCGCGGCTGCGGGCCTGGCTGACGATCTGGTCGGCCGCACCGAAGCTGAACTGACCGCGGTTCGGCTCGGTCGCGTCCCACTTCATCTCGTTCTCCGGCGTGACGCCGTTGAACTCCGTGGTCCAGGTGTTCACGTACTGCCCATCGCCGAGGTGGCCCTGGGCGATCGCCGCACCGAAGTAACGCCCGCTCTGGGCCGCCGCAGCGCCAAGCGTGCTCGCGGCGGTCGCCGGGCCGGCCGCCACTGCGAGCGCGGTCGCTGTCAGGCCCGCGATCGCCGCGGCCGTGACAACCGATCGGAGGTGCAGCCGTGACCGCACTGGTGGACTTGTCATCGCGATACCTCGTTTCTTCTTCAGGGACAGGGATTACAGGCGCTGCCACCGCTGGTTGGACTGGCTGTTGCAGGTCCACAGGATGACCGCGGATCCGTTCGCGGTGCCTGCCTGGTTGACGTCCAGGCAGCGTCCGGAGCCGGTGTTGGTGATGGATCCGTCGGCGTTGAGCGTCCACTTCTGGTTGTTCTGGCCGTTGCAGGGCCAGATGACGACCCGCGTGCCGTTGGCGGTGCCCTGGTTCGCCGCGTCGAGGCACTTGTCGCCGAACACGCGGATCTCGCCGCCCGCCCAACTGGTCCACAGCTGGTTGGCGGCGGTGTGGCAGTCCCAGATCAGCACGGTCGTTCCGGCCGCTGTCGAGGCGTTGTCGACATCCAGGCAGCGGCCCGCACCCTCGCCACGCAGGCGGGAGGTCGTGCCGGCCAAGGGCGTTCCGCCGACAACCCGGTACGCCACGACGCCGTGCGGCGGCACGCTCGCCGTGATCTGCCCACCGGTGGTGGACGTCGCGCCCGACCACAGGTCGGTCAGCGTGAACGAGCTGCCGGTCAAACCAATCTGAGCGGCAGACGTCGTGACCGACGCCGTGGCGTTGCCGCGGTTGAACAGCCCGACGGCGACCGAACCGCCCGACAGCGGTTTGGCGAACACCTCGATGCTGCCGTCGTCGCGCACCCGTCGCCCGCCGGCACCGAGCCCGTCCTGGTCGACGGCGATCAGCCTTGGGTTGCGCAGGATCGCGCTGACGTCGGCGGACATGGTGCGGATGTCGTTGCCCGCCATCAGAGGCGCCGCCATCAACGCCCACAACGTGAAGTGCGAGCGGGACTCGGTGAGCGTCAACCCAGGCCTGCCGACCACCAGCATGTCCGGGTCGTTCCAGTGACCAGGCCCGGCCTGGGCGGCCAGCGGCGCGTTGACGTCGACGACGTTGCCGACGCCCATCGGGTAGCTGTTGACGTTGCCGTTCTGCCAGATGTCCAGCAGGTCCTCGGTGGTACGCCACAGGTCGGCGACCTCGCCCCAGTTGTATTTGTCGCCCGTGATGGCGTGGAAGCTGTTGGGGTTGATGCTGTAGACGATCGGCCGGCCGGTGCCGCGCAGCGCGTCCCGCATCACCGTGAACCTCGCGACCTGCTCGTCACGGGTCCCGTTGGGCGAACACCAGTCGTACTTGACGTAGTCCACGCCCCAGCCGGCAAATGTCCGCGCGTCCTGTTGTTCGTGCCCCAGGCTTCCGGTGGAACCGGGATGGGTGCCGACCCGCTGCGCACACGTACGTTCGGTGGGAACCTCGTACAGGCCGAACTTCAGTCCGCGGCCGTGGATGTAGTCGCCGAGTGCCTGCATCCCACTGGGGAACTTCGCCGGATGGGCCCGCAGGTTGCCCTGGGCGTCGCGCTGGGGATCGAACCAGCAGTCGTCCACAACGACGTACTGGTAGCCGGCGTCCCGCATCCCCGAGCTCACCATCGCGTCGGCTGCCTGGCGAACGACAGTCTCGTTGACGTTGCAGCCGAAGCTGTTCCAGGAGTTCCACCCCAGCGGTGGAGTCAGGGCCGGGCTTCCGGGCGCGGCGCCGGCCGGCGACTGGACGGGCGCCGCGGACAGCAGTGCGAACGAAACTGTTGCCGCCGCGAACAGGTAACCGAGCCGTGTGCGTTGTCGAGTGTGCATCGTTGGCCCTCCGGCGCCAGGCCTGACCGCCGACGCATCCCGCGGAGTCTCCCGCGGGATGCGGGCGGGTCCAGGCGGACGTTCGTGCGGACTGTCGATCGCCGCCGATCGAGTCAGCAGGTGGGCATGGTGCGTCCACCTGTTCAAGAGTCGAGCCGACCTGCCGGCCAGGCGTGCGGCCGTCGAAGCATGCACGGCACGCACCGGCCGCTGCCCGCCGGCTGGTCAGAGCAGGAACGGCACTGTAGGTTTGGGAGCGCTCCCAAACCGTGTTGCGACCAAGCTATAACGTCAAACCTCGGATGTGAAGCCCCTTTCGAAACATCGTGGAAACCCGATGGAACGAGGCTTTGCCCGGCTCTGCCTCAGAACGCAGGAAACTCCGGCGGCGTCGCCGGAGTCCAGCCGGGCGGCTCTCAACGGCTGCGGGTCGAAGCTCGTTCGACGAGCCTCGCCTCGGGCATCACGATCTGTCCGGGCGCCCGCGCTTCGCCCTGGTGCATCCGCTCCACGAGCAGCGAGCAGATGGCATCGGCCATCGCGTCGTTGTCGGGCTCGATGGTGCTCAGCGCGGGCACGGCGAAGCGGCCTGCCTCGAGGTTGTCGAAGCCGATCACCTGCACGTCCGCGGGAACCCGCAGCCCGGCCTCCGCGAGCGCACGCAACGCGCCGATGGCGGCCGAGTCCGTCAGCGCGAAGACGGCGTCGAAGGCAACGCCGTCGGCGATCAGCCCCAGCGTCGACTGGTAACCATCGGCAGTCCCGAGGTACGAGGGCACGAGCAGCTCGTCCATGAGTGGCAGACCAGCGGCCTCGAGCGCCGCGTGATAGCCGCGGGTGCGCAACTCCGGCATCGACTGCGCTGCACCCGGCTCGCCGTCCGCGAGGGCACCGGAACGAACGGGAGGCCCGCCCAGCAAGGCGATCCGGCGTGAGCCGGTCGCCAGGAGCAGCTCGGTCGCGAGCCGCGCACCGCCCACGTTGTCCATCAGCGCGTGGTCGAATCCGGCCGGCGCGGCCCGCTCACCGATCACGACGACCGGGGCGCCGATGCCGAGCCGTTCCAGATCGGATGTCTGCCCGGAGACCACGCTGAGCACGAAGCCGTCGTACCGGCGGAGGTGCGATGCCGCCAGCGCGGCCAGTTCGGCGGTCCGTTCCCCTCTGGTGCGTTCCATCACCAGCCGGAGACCGTGCCCGGCGAACCGATCGGCCAGCCGCCCGGCGAGCTCGGCGAAGTAGCCGGACTCGAAGGTGGGGACCGCCAACCCCACCACGCCGGTTCTCCCCGTCCGCAGGCCCCTCGCCGTCACGTTGACCTGGTAGCCCAACTCGGCGATCGCCGCGAGCACTCGCTGCCTGGTCGGCTCACCGACCCGATCGGTCCGCTGGTTGATGACGTTCGAGACGGTCATCGTGGACACGCCCGCATGCCGGGCGACGTCGGTCATCGTCACAGTCCCCCGGCGGTGCCAGTCCTCAGGTGGATCGCTCACGTCCACCCCTCCCCTGCGCAGGCTCGGCCAAGCGATCCGTCGCCGACGAGCTTACGCAGTACCCGGCGGCCGGCGCGGATGTCTCGGCTCGCGTGAGCGGCGGGCTGCTGCCGTCGGTGTTAGGGTCAGGTTTGTTTGATGTTTGAGTGCCCACTGGCACGCAGGAGAGGCAGGGTCGTGGCGGCTCCCTTGACGGAAGCGGCAATCGAGAAGATCCGTCGGCTGATCATCGACGGAGAGCTCGGGCCGGGTTCCCGCCTGCCGCCCGAGAGTGTCCTGGCCGAGCGGCTCGGCCTGTCTCGCAGCAGCGCCCGGGAGGCCATCCGGGGCCTGGTGACCGCGCGAGTCCTGGACGTCCGGCGTGGCGACGGAACGTACGTCACGAGCCTGCGGCCGCAGCTGCTGCTGGAGGGCATCGGCTTCGCGGTGGAGCTGATGCGCGACGAGTCGGCCCTGGAACTGATCGAGATTCGCCGGCTGCTCGAACCGGCCGCCACCGAGCTGGCCGCGCAGCGGGCAGCTCCCCAGCAACTGCACGCGATCGGCGCCTGCCTCGGCCGGATGCGCACCGCCAAGGACCACGAGGAGTTCGTCCGGTACGACGCGGAGTTCCACGACCTGGTGCACCTGGCGTCGGGCAACGAGTCCCTGGCGTCGATGCTGCGGGGAATCTCCAGCCGTTCGATGCGTACCCGGGTCTGGCGCGACATTCTCGAGGCCGGGGTGTCGCGGCGCACGATCGCCGAACATGAACGGATCTACCAGGCACTGCAGTTGCGGGACGGGCACTCCGCCCACGCCGCGGCCCTGCTGCATGTGAGCTCGACCGAGACCTGGCTCCGGAAGGTTCTGGAGTCGGAGGCACCCGAGCCGATGACCGACGACGAGCCGGTCAGCACCGGCAGCGCCTGAGCCTCAGAGGGTTGACAGATCCCGCCGCGGTGCTAATTTGTCGTAAACAAACATCCGACCTTTTAGTATTAATAAGCCGATCTTTGATGAGCACGTGAGCCAACGGCGTCGTGCCTGGGACGGCGTATGTGCGGAACAGGAGTGCTTCGTCGTCATGGTGAGCGCGAACATCAGGCCCGGCCCGTTCGATCCGAGCTTCGAGTCGTTGCGGGGCTTCGAGTGCCCGGACTGGTTCCGAGACGCCAAGTTCGGCATCTGGTCGCATTGGGGCGCGCAGTCGGTTCCGATGTACGGCGACTGGTACGCCCGCAACCTGTACATCGAGGGCTCCGACCAGTACCGCCACCACCTGCGGACCTACGGGCACCCGTCCCAGGTCGGCTACAAGGATCTGGTGCGGCTGTGGCGGGCGGAGAAGTTCGACCCCGAGGGCCTGATGGACCTGTTCGTCAGGGCGGGCGCGAAGTACTTCGTCGGTCAGGCGATGCACCACGACAACTTCTTCAACTACGACTCGCACATCCACCGCTGGAACAGCGTCCGGCTCGGCCCGGGCAAGGACATCACCGGCCTGTGGCGGGACGCGGCGGCCGCCCGCGGCTTGCCGTTCGGGCTGACCGAGCATCTGGGCGCGACGTTCAGCTGGTCGAGTGTGAACAAGGGCAGCGACCGGGACGGACCGTACGCCGGCGTCCTCTACGACGGCACCGATCCGGCGTATGAGGACCTTTACCTGCCCAACCGCGAGCACCACGATCCGGCCGACCCAGGCTCGCTCGAGCCTTGGTACACCGGCAGCCAGCGGTGGCACCAGCACTGGCTGGACGTCATCAAGGAAGTCATCGATCTCTACCAGCCGGACCTGCTCTACTCCGACGGCCCACTGCCGTTCGGTCGAGCTGGGGGCGGGAGCAGCTACGAGGCCGGGCTGCTCGCAGTGGCCCATCTCTACAACGTCTCGGCCTCCAACAACGGCGGCGTCAACCGCGCGGTCTACAACCAGAAGGACCGCAGCCAGGAGATCTTCTCCGTCGGCGTGCTGGACATCGAGCGCAGCCAGGAGCCCGACATCAGGCCGTATCCCTGGCAGACCGACACCTCGGTCGGCGACTGGTTCTACAACGTCCGCGACGTCTACAAGACACCGGCGCACGTGATCGAGATGCTCGTGGACATTGCCGCCAAGAACGGCAACCTCCTGCTGAACGTTCCGCAGCGGCCCGACGGCACGCTCGACGAGGAATGCGTCCACCTGCTCGAGGAGGTCGGCGACTGGCTCGAGGTCTGCGGTGAAGGCATCTACGGCACCCGGCCGTACCGAGTGTCCGGCGAAGGCGGCAGCCGGGTCGTCATCCACAAGTTCACCGAGAAGCCGGTCGAGTGGACCAGCGCCGACCTGCGTTTCACCCGTAAGGACAACACGATCTACGCGTTCCAGCTGCGCTGGCCGGAGGACGGGCGCACGGTGATCCGCAGCCTCGCACCGGATGAGCGGGTGCGGGCAGTCCGGCTGCTCGGCGTCGGCGAGATTCCACACCAGGTGGCCGAGGGCGTGCTCGTGGCCCGGCTCCCCGACCGGAAACCCGTTGCAGGCGTCAACTGCGTCGCCATCGATCTCGCGTGAGAAGGAGAAGGCCATGCGTGAAGGGATGACTCGCCGCGGCTTCGTCACTGGGGCACTCGGCCTGGGCGTGGCAGCCACGTCGATGTCCGGGCTGGCGGCCTGCAGCGGCAGCGGCGACCCCGAGGGCGGAGGCGGCGCCGTCAGCGACGACCTCGCGGTGAAGGGCGGCCCGAAAACCACGCCACGCAAGGACGTTGTCTACCCCGACGGCTACGTCGGCCCGATCGCGTCCGACAAGGGCCTGGTCGTGGTGCAGGGCAAGAGCGCGACGCTGAAGATCGTCGTCCCGCAGGACCCGTTGGTGGGTGACTGGAACAAGAACGCGTTCACCTCGTGGTACGAGAAGCGCACCGGCGTCAAGGTGGAGTTCCAGGCCGTCGCCGGTGGCGCCGGCTCTCCGGAGCTGATGACCAAGGTGAACGCGATGCTGTCCTCCGGAGAGCTTCCCGACGCGTTCATGAACATCAACTTCACGCCCGCCCAGCAGATGCTCTACGGCCAGCAGGGCCTGTTCACCCCGCTGAACAAGCTCATCGACGGCTACGGCGTGGAGACCAAGCGGATGTTCAAGGACTACCCACACGTCAAGGACATCATCACCGCGACCGACGGCAACATCTACACGATGCCGTACCTCAACGACTGCTACCACTGCAACTGCGGAATCCAGCGGGTCTGGATCTACAAGCCCTGGCTGGACAAGCTCGGGCTGAAGGTACCCGAGACGCTCGAGGAGTTCGAGGCTGCGCTCGAGGCGTTCAAGACCAAGGACCCCAACGGCAACGGCAAGGCAGACGAGGTGGGTCTGACCGCGAACGTGGACAACTCACTGGACACCTTCATCATGGGGTCGTTCCTGTTCAACCCGGGCAACCCGTGGCTCGTCCTCAACGACGGCCGAGTGGACTTCGTGGCCAACAAGCCAGGCTGGCGGGAAGGGTTGCGCTACCTCAACCGCCTGTACGGCAAGGGCCTGCTGGACAAGGCGTCGTTCACCCAGACCCGTGACCAGCTGGCCCGGCTCGGCGACCGGAAGGGCCAGCCCATCCTGGGTGTCGTGCGGGCCTGGGACTGGGGCGGCTTCCTCACCATCAACGACGACGACCCGAAGGCCCGCTGGCGCGGGTACGTCACGGTGCCCACGCTCGAAGGGCCCGGCGGAGTCCGTACCTCGTACTGGAACCACTACGGCGCAGTCGGCAACAGCGGCGGCTTCGTCGTCACCAAGGCGTGCAAGAACCCCGCGGTCGCGGTGGCCTGGGCCGACGGACAGTACGAGCTGGAGGCGCAGCTGACCGCGTACTCCGGCGAGAAGGACAAGGGCTGGCGCTACGCCAAGCAAGGCGAGCTCGGCATCAACGGCAAGCAGGCGTTGTGGACGACGCTCGGCACCTGGCCGCCGGCCAACGGCAAGTGGTGGAACCAGCAGGGCGTCAACTACCGGTCGAACGACTTCCGGCTCGGCGAGGTCGTCGACCCGAAGGCGCCGACGTTCGAGAAGCCGCTGTACGAGGAGTCGAAGAAGTACTACGAGCATCGGGAGGACAAGGCGGAGCAGCTGCCGCCCCTCTATCTGAACGAAGAACAGGCAGCGCTGACCGGCGAGCTCGCCACCGCCTTGGAGAACCACGTCACGCAACACCTGGCGAACTTCACGATCGGCAAGCTCGACATCAACGACGACGCGGCCTGGAAGAAGTACACCGACGCCATCGACCAGATGGGGCTGGCGAACTACCTCAAGGCCTACCAGGACGCCTACGAAGCCAAGTACAAGTAGAGGCGTTCACGCTCGTTCAGACAGAGCGCCTGCGACCATGCCCAGGACGCCCCCGTCACGGCTCCGGCGACGGTCGCGAAGACCGCGCTGACGGCCGAGTTGAGCAGGTCACGGTCCCGTCGCTCAGCCTCGGCCTGCTCAGCGTTGATGCGTGCGGCAGTCTGCCGGCAGACCTCGACGATGCCCTCACGCGTGGCCCTGATCAACCCCGCCTGCAGGTCGATCAGCCCTCGCAAGGCGACTGCGTATTGGTACTGATACTCCAGGGCATTCTCCAGATCGTCGAGATAGTCGTCGCGGAACCGCGTCGTGTTGCGGCATGCCGAATCCCCTCGTCATCCATGCGCTGTTCCTCGACCCCATCACCTGCGCGGCGGCTGTGGGCACCGCTGGCGAGTTGTCGCCAGCGGCACAGCGGCGGCGCGGTTCGGGCCGTACGGTGTGTCGTAATCGTCCGGATCTCAACGGGAGGAATCCATGCCCCTGACCAGTCTGGCGGCAGGCGCCGCAGCGGCGCTGTTCGCGCTTGGTGGCCTGACGCCGACCTCCGCGCCCGCGCACCAGTCCCACGGTGGGCCGCTGGACGCGTTGGCCGAGGTGTCCGCGCAGCGCGCGCTGATCGCCGACGACGTGGCGGCCGCCAAGTTCGGCACCGACTCGCCGATCGAGGACCCGGCGCGTGAGCAGCAGATCCTTGCCGACGTCCGGGCCCGGGCCATCGCGCTGGGGATCGACCCGGACGTGGCTGTGCAGGTGTTCCGCGACCACATCGAGGCGAGCAAGGACGTCCAGCGCGCCTTGTTCGCTTACTGGACAGCACATCCGGAGTCCGCGCCCACGCAGCGTCCCGACCTCGGCGAGATCCGCGTGAAGCTGGACGCCATCACCACTCAACTGCTCGGCGATCTGCGCAGCACCGGCGAGGTCCGCCGCTCCCCCGTGTGCCCCGGCTTCCGGATCGTGGCCGAGGTCCATGTCCGGCACCACGACCAGTTGGACGGGCTCCACACCCACGCGCTCGTCCGTTCGCTGTCCTCGGTCTGCGAGTAGCTCGGCTGACCCCGTCCGCCGCGGCCCTCGGAGGTATGGGGGATGCGCTCAGAGCCAGCCGCGGCGGGCGGCTTCCGCGCCGGCCTGGAACCTGCTGCGGACGCCGAGCAGCGTCAGCAGGTCCGCGACCCGGCGGCTGTACGTACGGGGCGAGATGCCGAGCCGGCGGGCCGCGCTGTCGTCGGGTTCGCCGGAGGCGAGCGTGGGCAGCAGCGCGGCCAGCTGCGGCGGCAGGCCGTGCCCGTCGGCACCGTCCGGGTCGGCACCGGCCGTCCACAGGTCGCGATGGATCCGGACCAGCGCCGTGACCAGCCCTGGGTCGCGGACGACCTGGAAGCCGTCGGCCAGGACGGTGGAGTCGATCGCCAGCACGGCCAGCCTGCGGTCGAGCACCGACATCTTGAACGGGACGTTGGGTACGACGCGGGCCTTTCCGCCGGCCCGGTAGACGATCGCGCCGAGCTCGTGGTCGGCGAGCAGCCCCGCCCGTGAGGTCACCTGGTGGACGACGGCGCCCCGGTCGAGGGCGGCGCGCAGAGTCGCCGGCCCGCGCTGCTGGATTTCCTCCGGCACACCCCGCGCGAGGAGGTAGTTCGTGTCGTCGAGGCTCAACACCTCGTTCCGCACCTGCCGTCGCAGCCGGCTGATCACGTCCCACAGCGAGGTGCGCGAGCCCTGGACGACCCGCGCCGGTGCGGCGAGCCCGACCCGCGTGCGGTACGCCGACCGGTCGAGCGCGTCCGCCAGCGCCGTCGCGGGGTCAACCCCGATCCGGCCGTGGGCGTGCGGCGGCTGGTCGAGTCCGCGGGTCATCCGGTCATTGTCCCCGGCCGATCCAGCCGCTCGCAGATTGGCGAGTTCTCGCCGACCCGGTGCACGGGCGCGGTCAACGAACGGCTCGGCGTCGACCCCGACGTCGTTGCCCGGGTCGTTCGCTTCCTGGTCGTCCGGGGCGTGTTCGCCCTGGACGGGACCGGTGTCGTCCGGCCCACCCGGGTGTGCCGCGCGCTGTGCGATCGGCAGTCCGGCAGCTATGCGGCCCGGCTGGACTGGCTGGGCGCCGCGGGCCGGCTGACGTCCGGCCGGTCCGTGCTCGTCTTCACGACCTGAGACAGCGGCGACCAGGGTGTCGCCAGCTCCACCGCCAGGTCTCGCGTCTGCATGCCTGACTGGGCAGCCGTTGCCGCGGCATGGTGAGTTGCCCTGACAACGCTGAACGAACCCCGAAGGAAGGTCCGTGTCCAGTCTCGCAGCTCCAGCCCGATCCGCAGGCGCCTCCGGTCGAGGACCGGTTGTGCTCATCGCCCTCGCGACGGTTCTCGTGCCCGCGCTCGCCTTCGGCCCACACTTGCTGGCGGCGAACGGGTCCGAGCGCGGCCTGGCCGATCAGCGCAACCTGATCGGGGCGGTCAGTGCGGCGTTCGTCGAGTACTGGAACTCAGGCCGCCGGGAGCTCACCCCGAATCTGGCGAGGCTCGTCGACTACTGGTTCCGGTTCCACGTGGTCAAGGCCGTGATCGCCGCGGTCCTGCTGGTCGTTCTGGTCAGGCTCGGCGTGCTGGCCTGGAAGGCGTGCCTGCGAGCCGGCGACTCGAAGGCGGGCAGGAGGGTCGCCCTCGCGTCGGGCGGGGTTCTGGTCACGATGCTCGCGCTGTTGTCGCTGGTGATCGTGATCGCCAACGTCCAGGGCGCGGTCGCACCGCTCACCTCCCTGTTGACGCTGCTCCCCGTCGGCGCGGCGCACGGAGAGCTCGCCGCGACGCTCGATCAGGTCAGGCAGCGGCTGGCCGACCACCTGAGCGCGGGTCACCTGCCCACGCCCGCCCTCGAACTGATGATCGGCGACAACGCTCGCTATCACCTGGTCGTCGCCGTGCTGGCCACGACGCTGGCGGTCGTCTGCATCGGCATCCTGGTGATGCTGTTGCAGCGGTACAGAAGGACGGAGCCGTCCGACCGGCGGGCGAGACGCGTACTGGCGTCGTACGCCGTCTTCTCGGCATTGCTGGAGTTGGCCATGGTCGTTCTCGCTCTGGCGAACGCGACCAACACCGCCGACCCGGCGCGCGGGCTCCTGGGCTTCTTCAGCGGCGGGTACTGAACAGCTCGTTCCGGTGCGCCCAGGCCGCGGCCTCGAGCCGGGTGGCGACCCCGAGCTTGGCGAGGATGTTCGAGACGTGCACTCCGGCGGTCTTGGCGGAGATGAACAGGTGCTCGCCGATCTGCCGGTTGCTCAGGCCGGCCACCACCAGCTCGAGCACCTCCAGCTCACGGGCGGTCAGGCCGGCCGGGTTCTCGGGCCGGCCGGGAGCCTCGGTCGTGATGCGGGCGCGGGCGGCGAGCTCCTGCAGCGAACGCCGCAGCGGATCGGCGCCGAGGCGGTCGGCGATCGAGGCCGCCTCCGTCAGCAGGCCGGTCGCGGCCGAACGGTGCTGGGCCGTCAGTGCGCTGCGGGCCGAGTGCAGCAGGGTTTCGGCCAGCAGGTACGGCTGTTCCAGGTCACGCCAGGCCGTCACCGCCGCGGCCCAGGCCTCGGCGTCGTCGCGGCGGGAAGCGGCGAGGAAGGTCAGCCGGTACGCCTCCTGCAGCCCGCCGGTGACAGTCAGAGCCCGAGCGCGCTCGCTCATCCGGGCGAGCACGGCGGCGCCCGTCCCGTGGTGGCCGGCCAGGCCCAGCGCTCCCGTCGCCAGCAGCGGCCAGCCGTAGCGCGGGCTCCGTGCCGGGTCATGGTCGGCGAGTACGTGGTCGAGGATCGCCGTCACGGCGCCGGCGTCGTTCCTGGCCTGCGCGATCCGGCAGTCCAGCAGGTCGGGTTCGAGGCAGGACTCCTCGCCCCGGTTGGGTTCGCGCATCAACGTCCGCGCCTCGGCGACGGCGGCGGTCGCGGCGTCCAGCAAGCCGCGCCTGACGTCGACGGTCGCCTGGATGATCTCGAGGTACGCGCGGTAGAGCGGCGGCGGCGACTGGGCGAGCGCCTCCCGGTACACCGCTTCGGACTCGTCCCAGCGCCCGAGTGAGAGCAGCGACTCCGCCAGGTTCGGCGCCAGGAGCGTGCCGCGCGTACGTGTCAGCCCCAGCTCGCGGGCCAGGGTCATCCCGTCCCGCGCGACTTCGGCCGCCCTGACGTGCTCGCCGGCGGCCTCCAGGCGGTCCGATTCGGTCACGGCCACGGCGAGCTGGGTGTCGGCGGCGCCGGCCTCCCGCGCGGCCGTACGTGCCTGCTCGAGCAGCTCGACCACCGCCCGCAAGTCCGGCTCGGCCGCGGCGAGCGTGATGAGCGCCCGCGCCTGCACGCCGCGGTCGCCGCCGGACCGGCCGATCCGTAACGCTTCCTCCGCCGTCGCCCGCGCCTCCGCGGGCTGCTGGTGGTGCCGCTGCGCGATCGCCAGGTCGGCCAGGATCTCGCCACGCAGGGAAGTCTCAGCGCCGGACGGGAGCAGCCGGACGGCCGCGTGCAGGTCGGGCAGCGGGTCCCGCCCGGCCCGGTCGTGCATCGCCGCGCGGGTACGGAGCAGGAGCGCGGCGACCTCGGGTTCGGGCTGCTCCGCGAGCGCCGCGGTCACCGATGCGACACCGGCGTCCAGCTCACCGGCGTTCAACGCCGCCTCGGCGGCCAGCCCGGCCACGGACCCGCGGTCCACGCCGAGCCGGGCGGCCAGGTCCGGTACGCGAGGCCACGCCCGCAGCACCCGGTCGAGCATGCGGTGCTGCTCGGCGTACGCGTAGGACCGCCGGGCGGCTTGGGCGGCGTGCCACGCGGACTCCGCGGCGCGAACGTCCGCGCCCGCCGCGTGCCAATGCAGCGCCACCTCGACGAGGGCCCGATCGCCGGAGACCAGCGCCGGGTCGGCGGTGATGGCTTCGGCGCAGGCGCGGTGCAGCCGTACCCGCTCGCCGGGCAGCAGGCTGCCGTAGACCGCTTCGCGGATGAGGTCACGCCGGAACGCGTACCCGTCCTCGACGACATCGAGAAACCGCCGGCGGACCAGCGGCCGGAGCGCGTCCTCGAACGCCAGGTCGGCCAGCTCGACGAGGATCGCCAGCAGCGCGTGCCCGACCGGGCTGGCGGCGACGGCCGCGGCGTGGAGCACCCGGCGGCTCGGGTCAGGTAGCCGGTCGACGTCGGCCAGCAGCAGGTCGGACAGCGACGCGGCGGGAACGGCGCCAGCTCCGGCGCCGGGCCCGCCGGCGGTCGCGAGCGCCTCGACGAACAGCGGATTTCCACCGCTGCGGACGAACACCTGCCTGGCGAGCTCCGCGTCCGGCGGCTCCGGCAGGAGCTCGCCGAGCTGTTCGGCCACCTCGTTCCGACCCAGCCCACCGAGAGTGATGGCGTGTACGCCGTCGACGCGAGACACCAGCGGACGCAACGGGTGCGTGCCGCCGATCTCGTCCGGCCGGTACGTGCCGACGACCAGCACGCCGGGCTCGCCCAGATTGGTGGCGAGGAACAGCAGCAGCTCCCCCGTCGACCGGTCCGCCCAGTGCAGGTCCTCGAGGACGAGCACGATCGGCCGCTGCCGCGCCGCGCCCTCGAGGAGGAGCAGCACTTCCTCGAACAGCCGGGCGCGGCCGAGGTCGGGCTCCGGCTCGTCGTCGGCCACGCCCAGCTCCGGCAGCAGGCGCGCGAGGCCGCGGCGGCCGCCGCCGGGCAGCAGGTCGGCAGCCGGTGGCGCGTCGAGGGTACGGACCAGCCGGCGCAGTGCCGTGACGAACGGGCCGAACGGCAACCCGTCGATGCCGAGGTCGGTGCACCCTCCGGTGACGACCCGGGCGGAGGTACCGAGGCCGGCGGTGAACTCGCGTACGAGCCGGGTCTTGCCCATCCCGGCCTCGCCGCCCACCAGGGCCACGGTGGCGGCCGACCCGGCTGCGACCTGGGCAGCGGCCAGCGCCTCGCGTTCGCGCTCCCGCCCCACCAGCACAGGACTCGTCAACCGACCGGACACCAGCAGATGATCGCACGCGTACCGAATCTGAAGAGGTGGTCGCACCGGACCTAAGGCATCTGCCCGATGTGGGCGGGCGGTGTGAGCGGACAGGCTGAGCACGGCAGCAAACCGGCGTCAACTACCGGAAGGAACGATGAGATGCGCAACGTGGTGCTGTACGAGCTGATCTCGCTCGATGGCGTAGCGGAGGAACCGGGGGAGGGTGAGTGGTTCGTCGGTGCCGACGGTGTTCTCGTCGAGCAGTCCCGGCGATGCCTGGCCCGCGACCGCCCACGTCGCCGGGCCCGCCGCGCCCTACGTCGCCGACCTGAAGCGCCAGGATGGAGGCGACATCGGGATCCACGGCAGCCTGACCCTGGCGCAGTCGTTGCTGCGTGAGCAACTCGTCGACGAGCTACGTCTGGTCGTCTCACCCAGCCTGGCCGGGCGCGGGCGCCGGCTGTTCGACAACTCCGGTGAGCTGCAGCGTTTCGACCTCATCGGTGACGATCGCTCCGGCGACTGCCTCCTACTCACCTACCGCAGAAGCGATCTCCGGAACTGACGCTGTGACCTCCCACGACAACCGACCAACGACGATCCGGCATCGGAGGATCCACATGCGTATCCGCACCCACATCGCAGTGAGCCTGGACGGCTACATCGCCACACCCGACGGCTGGCCCGTCATCCTGACCGCGCCGGACTTCGAATCGGGTGTCTCGCACGGACTGCCCGAGTTCATCGCGGACTGCGGTGCGGCGGTCATGGGGCGCAACACGTTCCTGCCGGCAGTCGGCTCGCCGCACTGGCCGTGGCCGAACCTGCGGGTGTTCGTCCTCACCAGCCAGCCGCTCCCGGAGGGGACGCCCGACCACGTGGTGGCGGCCGGCGATCCGGCGACGCTGCTGCAGCTGATGCGCGACGCCGGCTTCGAGGGCGACGTCCACCTGGTCGGCGGGCAGCGCACCATCCAGGCGTTCCGCGACATCGGCGCGCTCGACGAGCTCGGTGTGGTCGTCATGCCGATCCTGCTGGGCGACGGGATGCGGTTCACGCCCGAGAAGAGCGGGCGACAGCCGCTGCAGCTCATCACATCGCGGACCTTCCCTGACGGGTCCGTCGAGCACGTCTACACGCTGGTGGATCAGCCGTGACGTACGCGACGGCTCCGCCGGATCCCGCGCGGCCGCGGATCCTCACCTGGCCGCTCGTCGTGCGGTTCGTCTCCGTGGCGGCGGCGTCGATCGGGTTCTTCCTGCCGCTGGGTGTGGTTCCGCTGTACGCCGCCCAGGCCGGGACGGCGGCGATGGGCGGTCTCGCCACCGCGGCGCTGCTTCTCACCACCGTCGCCTGCGAGCTGCTCAGCCCGCGGATCATCCGCCGCTTCGGACACCGGTGGGCCCTCGGCTGCGGCCTGCTGCTTCTCGGCGTGCCGACGCTGCTGCTCCTGGTGTCGCCGGCACCGTTGGTGCTCCTCGCCGCCAGCGTGCTGCGGGGAGCCGGCTTCGCGGTCGTGGTGGTCGCCGGCGGGGCGCTGACCGCGATGCTCGTACCGGCCGAGCGCCGGGGCGAAGGCCTCGCCGTGGTCGGACTGGTCAACGGCGTCACGACGCTGGTCGCACTGCCGGCGGGGGTCTGGCTGGCCGGGTAGTACGGATTCGGGGTGGTCTTCGCCGCGACTGCTGCCGCGCCGGTGCTCGCGCTGGTGACCGTGCCGTTCCTGCCCAGCCTGTCGGCCAACGCCGAGCGGCCGCACGGGATGCTGACCTGGCTGCGTACCGCCGAACTCAACCGGCCGGCGCTGGTGTTCGCCGCCTCGACGGTGGCCGTGGGCGCGCTGACGACGTTCCTGCCGCTCGCTGTCGGCGGCGCGGCCGCCTGGGTGGCGCCGGCGGCGTTGTTCGCGCACTCGGCGGCCGCGAGCAAGTGGATCGCCGGCCGGCTGGGCGACGCGCGCGGGCACGTAGGGCTCCTCGCGCCCGGGCTGATCGCGTCGGCGGGCGGGATGGCCCTGCTTGCGTTGACGGCGTCGCCAGTGGCTGTGCTGGTGGGCGCGACGACGTTCGGGCTCGGCTTCGGGTTGCTGCAGAACGCGACGCTGACGCTGATGTACTCCCGGGTGACGATCGCCGGCTACGGGCCGGTGAGCGCGATCTGGAACGCGGCGTACGACGTCGGGATGGCGGTGGGCGCGCTCGGGGTCGGGCTGCTCGTCGGGCGGATCGGGTATCCGGTCGCGTTCCTGCTGGTGGCGGGTCTGATGCTGCCCGCCTTGCTGTTGATTCGCCGGGAACCCAGCGACTCCGGCCGGGCTGCCCCGGACCTCGAAAGGGAACGCGACGCGACTGTCCAGCGATGAGTTCTCCCTCCGGAGGTTGTCTAGACGATCGCTGAGTTGACGGCAGGACCACGGTCTGAAGAAAGAGGAGTCCCACCATGACAGATCACACCACCGAACCCGACGTGTCAGCTGTCCGCGGCGTGCCCAAGCCCGCGGTCGCGGATCGAGCGGCGTTCCAGGCCGAACTGGACCAGCTTCGGGTCCGGGAGAAGGCTCACACGCGTGCAGGCGACGCGATCGCCGCCGCGCGGCGGCGGCTGCCGATGGTCGAGGTCGACTCGAAGACTCCGCTGATCGGAGCGGACGGGGCGGTTCCGCTGATCGACGTCTTCGAGGGCCGGTCGCAGCTGATCGCCTACTTCCACATGTGGCACCACGGCCGGCCCGCCGCCGAGCAGTGCGAGGGCTGCACGTTCAGCACGTCTCAGGTCACCGAGCTGGGCTACCTGCACTCGCGCGATGTCAGCTACGCCGTCCTCTCCGAGGGAGCGTACGAGGAGACCTCGCGGTATCGCGAGTTCATGGGTTATCCCGTTCCGTGGTACTCCGTGCCGCCGGACTCTGTGGACCGGCTGATCGCAGGCCGGCACTTCGGCATCCTGGCGTGCTATCTCCGAGACGGTGACCAGGTCTTCGAGACCTACTGGAACACTTCCCGCGGCAACGAGATCATGGCACCGTCGTACGGCCTGCTGGATCAGACTGTCTACGGCCGGCAGGAGTTGTGGGAGGACTCGCCGGAGGGCTGGCCGCAGCGGTGGGGCTCTAGGGGCGGCCAGTTCCGCTGGAACGGACGACCGGCTGCTCAGTGGTCGCGGGTTCACGCCGGCCGCGACGACGACCTCGGTCCCACGCCGGACTGATGGACGGCGTGCGCCTGCTCACTGCACGGCTGTCCACAAACCGGTTGTGACAGGCCGGAGGCCTTGCCAGTGTGGTCGGCATGATCTCACTCCGCACCGCTACCAGGGACGACATTCCCGTCCTCGCCGATGTGCTGGCGAACGTGCAGGCACAGGATGATCCGGCGATCGAGGTCGGGGAGCGTCGGACGGAGATCGCCGCGTGGATCGAGGACGGATTCGGCCGCGACGAGCCGGAGAGCGTCCTCTCGATCATCGAGGTCGACGGGGTGGCCGCAGGTCGGTTCAGGGTCGTGCGGTTCGCGGACCGCATCTTCCTCGGCGGCATTCAGATCCATCCGGCCTTCCAGGGCAGGGGAATCGGCACCCAGCTCATCACCGCGCTGATCGAGGAGTGCCGATCCACCGGCAAGCCGTTGACGCTCGACGTCGACAGGGACAACCTGCGGGCGCGCAGCCTTTACGAGCGCCTGGGTTTCGAGCAGACCGCCGAGTCCGAGCAGGACTTCCGCCTGACCTACCACCCCGCCTACTACTACGGTGAGCACCATGCCGCGTACGAACGGCTCGCTCGCGAAGGCAAGTCGGAGTGGGACGAGTTGTTCGGCGAGGCCGGGTTTTCGCAGCGGGCGTTTCTGGAGAGCGCTCTGGCCAAGCTCGCCGTCCCTCCCGGTGCGCGCGTGCTGGAGTACGGCTGTGGCACCGGCCGGGCCGCCCGGTTCCTCGCCGCCGCGGGGTTCCGGGTGCATGCCGTCGACCTGATCCCGGAGGCGATCGAGCTGGCGCGCCGGTTCGCCGCCGAGGGTGGGTTCGAGATCGACTTCGAAGTGCGTGACATCTGCCGGACCACCTTCGACACCTCCTACGCCCTGGTCGTCGACGGCTTCTGCCTGCAGAGCATCGTCACCGACGACGATCGGGCGAAGCTCTTCGCGGCTGTACGATCCGCGCTCGACGACGACGGCCACTACCTGATCACAACGGCGACGTACGATCCCGCCCGAGCCTACGAGGCCGGCGACGAGTACGACCCCGCCACCGGGATCGTCCTCAGTGGCGGGGTTCCGCATCGCAGGCATCTGCGGCCCGAGGCGCTCCGAGCCGAGCTCGAAGCCCACGGCTTCCGGGTCCTCTCCCAACAGGGAGCCGGAGGCGGCGAGCTGATCTGCTCCCCCACAGGTTCGAGTGTCAGAGGCGCTTGAAGAACCACCGCTGGCACGGACCGCCGTGGTAGAACCACGTGATCACGTTGGCGCCCTGCGCCGAACTGCAGCCGGCGACGTCCAGGGAGAGGCCGGAGCCCACCTGGAGCACGCTGTAGCTGCCGCCCGGGCTGGGCTCGATCCGCCAGCGCTGGCACTCGCTCTCGTTACTCGTCCAGGTCTGGACCGTGCCGAGCGGCAGCTGGGAGCACCCGTCGATGTCGAGCACCTTCGACGAGTGCGGGTCGACGAGCTTGTAGACGTCGTCGCCGAGGCTCTCGAGCTTCCAGCCCTGGCAGGGGCTTCCGGCCACCCACGCCCACATGCGTACGTCCGAGCCGTCCTCGGTGTGGCAGTCGGTGATGTCCAGCACCTGCGTGGTGCTGGTCGCCGCCTCGGTCCGATAGCGCGCGGCCCCGTTCTCGCCGAGCTGGGTCGCGTTGTACGCGGGCCGCAGGATCCATTGCTGGTTGGCACCCTGGCCACAGGTCTCCTGCTGCACCGGATCGCTGTCGTTCAGCGTGCCGCCGATGATGCTCAGGCACTTGCCACTGTGCGCGAGCTTCAGCTGGATGACGGTGTCGTAGCTCGCGCCGTCGACGTACTCCAGCAGGAACTGCTGGTTGGCCGTCGGATCGCCACTGCCGTTGCCGCACGGCCACTGGACCAGCTGCCCGCCGTCGATCATGCTCCAGTCGCTCAGGTCGGCGCATTTCAACGGGCCCGCGCCGGTCGCGGTGTGCACGGGCTTCAGCGCGTACTGGTCCGAGCCCGCCACGGCATCGATGTGGAAGCGCGCGTTCAGGGCGGCCGTGACACAGGTGTACTGGACGAACAGCGCCTCGTTGGCCGTGCTGTTGCCCTTGAGGTTCAGGCATTTGCCGCTGTTGCGGTTGACCAGCTCGTACGTCCGCTGCTCGATGTCGAACGTCGGGCCGGTCACCGCACCGGTCGGGCCACCCCAGCCGAGCACCTTGTCGCCGAACGCCGTCCCGCTGGAGCGGAACGTGTAGACCTGCCGGTCGCCGCTGTTCGGGCCGCCGGCGTACACGATCGCGGCGTCGCCCTTCCGGTCGCCGTCGAAGTCGCCCGCCGCGAGCGTCGCCTTGGCCAGGTCGAGCGAGGTGCCGCGCCACCACGACGAGGCGGTCAGCGCGGTGCCCGTGGTGCCCGTCGCGGTGAAGACGTACAGGCCGGCGTCGCCCACTCCGTGCTCGTACAGCGCGACGATGTCGTCCTTGCCGTCGCCGTTGGCGTCGGTCACGGCGGGCCGGCTCTTCTCCCAGCAGTACGCCCCGGCGCCACTGTCGTAGATCGTCTGCGCCGCGGCGAAGCCGGTTCCCGTCGACTTGTAGAGGTCCACGGCCGTCCGGCAGCCGGTCAGGTTGCGCATGCTGAGCAGGTCGGCCCGGCCGTCGCCGTCGACGTCGGCCAGGAGCGGCGCGCTCCGCGACCACGGGTTGCCGCTCGCCGCGGTCGCCCACGTCGTCGGCGCGGCGAAGTTGTCGGCGGCGCGGAACACCAGCGCGGACCAGTTGTCGCCGGTGCCGGCGTTCTGCACGACGATGTCGCTCCTGCCGTCTCCGTCGACGTCGCCACCGATCACTCGCGCGGTGCTCAGCGGCCAGCCGTTGGCTCCGCTCGTCCACAACGCCGGTGGGGCGTCGTAGCGGTTGCCGTCGGAGACGAGCTTGTACAGCGACACCTGGCGGCCGGCTCCCTCCCGGAACAGCGCGAGGTCGGTACGCCCGTCGCCGTCCAAGTCGCCCTGCACCGGCCGCGTGCGGTAGAGGTTGAACCCGCCGGCTTCGCCGCTGTCCCAGCCGATGAAGCCCGTGTAGAAGGCACTCGCGCCACCGGACTCGACGTTCCAGACCGCGGTCCGGCCGTAGCCGTGGTCGAAGACGGCGGTCACGTCGGCCCGGCCGTCGCCGTTGGTGTCGCCGCGTACGTGCGGCACCGGCGCGGGATTGTCCAGCGCCTGCAGGTCCCAGGCCGCTCGTGTCGAGCTGACGTTGCCGGCGCGGTCGACCGCCTTCACGTACAGGCGTTTGGCCGGCACGCCGCTGGTCGGGTCGGGCCAGACGGTGACAGGGATCGTCGCGCTGCCGTCGGCGCCGGCCTTCACCCGCATGGTCACCTTGTCCTGCTGGAAGCCGTAGGCGTACTCCGCCACGTCGGCGTCCGCGGCCGAGCCCGGCCGGAACGTGACAGTGCCCACCGTCCGCGCCGGCAGCGTGGGCTCGCCGTCGGGATAGTCCGCGGACTGGACCTGCGGCACCGACGGCTTCACGGTGTCGATCACGAAGTAGCAGTCCGGCGTCGCCGGCCCGGAGGTCAGGCTGTCCTTGGTGAACGAGCGGTAGCGGTAGACCGTGTTCTGGACGAGCGTGCCCGCCGGTACCTCCGGCCAGGCGAACGCCGCGCCACTCACGGTCGGGCCGACGTCGGCGGTGTGGACGACAGACCCTGCCTGGTCGAGGATCTGCAACGTCGTCGTCACAGTGTCGCCGGCGTCGGGGTCGTTGGCGATCGCGGAGAACTGCGGCTGCGTGGTGGCGATCGCGGTCGGTGCGGTGGCAGTACCGCAAGGACGCGACCGGGTGAAGTTCATGCTTTTGGGCACCAGCGGCTTGGTGTTGTAGGTGACCGAGAGCACGGCGGTGTTCGGGCGGAACTTCTTCCACTGCAGCTGGGCCTCGCTGCCGGTGCCCTCGTCCGGAGCACGCAGCCCGAGCGAGATCTGCGGGCGCCGCGCGTCGGCGACGCCCTGCACGATGCCCTTCAACGTGTCGTTGGAGAACTCGATCGGGCTGTCCGTGGGAGGCGGGTACGCAGCGCCGGACGCCGTGGCGAGGTTCTGCCGCCAGTAGCCGCCGCTGTTGTCCCAGTCGATGTAGGTGCTGGTCGCCAGGTCGGTCAGCAACCACAGCTGAACGGGCTTCTTGGTGCCGCTCGGGGTGTGGTCGATCGTGATCCGGAACGTGGTGGACACGATCGTGCTGCCGGCGATGGCCTGCGCCCCGCTGGTGGTGTTCAGCAGGAACATCGAACGGTAGAGGTTCGCGGTCGAGCCGTAGGCCCGGCCGACCTTGGCGCCGCCGTCGTTCCGGTCGTAGTTCCAGGCGTTCTGGGCACCCATCCGAACGTTCACGTGCAACCAGTTGACCAGGCTGCCGCCGATCGACGGGTCGATGGCGACCGGGAACCTGGTGTTCGGACCGGTCAGCATCCGGGCGTCCGGTGTCAGCGTCATCGCCTTGCCGGACATGGCGATACCGAGCCGCGCGGGCTTGCCGTCGGCGTCCCACATCGTCGGCGGTGGAGCGGTGAAGACCGTCCTGCCGGCCTTGCTCGCGACGGTCGTGCCGTCAGGTCTGACGTTCAGCCGCAGCGAGTCGCTGGCCACGGGATAGCGCAGCGTCCGCAGGGCGGGGTTCGACGCCGCTCGCCGGTTCTTCACCACGAGCAGGTGGCTGAAGCCGGTGACGCCGACGTCGATCCGCAGGTCGACACCGGGCAGCACCTCGGGGTAGACCGCCGTCGAGCCGCGCAGCGTCGGTGCCGGCAGCGTGCCTGGCCAGCCGACGCTGATCTGCTCGCCCGGCCGGCCGATCGTGAGCAGCCTGCCGGATCCTCCACCGGACAAGGCGATCGGCGTGACGGTCGCGACCGGACGGATGCTGCCGTCGGGCTGCTCGCGCAGCGCCGGGTCCGGCGCGACCCAGCGGGTCCCCTGATGTACGCGGACGGGCTCGGAGTGTTGCTCCATCGTCTTGGTGCCGTCGGGATTGACGTAGACCTCCGAGGTCTCGGTACGAAACGCCGCGAGCTCGACGCGACGTCCCGTCTGCCTGGCTCGCAGGCCTGCCGCCACGAACGGAGTGAGTTGCCCGGCGGCTGTGGCGCCAGGCGTTCGCTCGACCTGCGCCCCTACGTGGCCCGGCGAGGCGGGCACCGCGGCCGCCGTCAACGTAAACACCGTCAGGGCGGCTGCGGCCACCAGCACCAGAGTCCTAGAGGACACGTTCTCCCCCGATTCGAATCCCGCCGCTGACCGATCTGGCCTGAACCGCGGCGCCGCTGACGTTCCCGTTGATGGTGTTGTGTGTTCCGATCTGGACCACGTTGCCACGCACGTTTCCTTCGACGACGTTGCGCTGGCCGACCTGGACGAGGTTGCCCTTCAGGTCGCCCTTGAAGACGTTGGTCGAGTCCCTCATGACCAGCGTCCTGGCGTTGCCCGCCGCGGAGTTCGCCTTCGACGCGGCACTGGCCGACCGTTCCGCGCGGACCGCCACCTGCGCCACCCTGGCGACCGCCTGCGCGCGTTTGGCCGCGGCCGCCACCCGGATGCCCATGATGAGACCGCGGACGGCCAGCGCACCCACTCCACCGGTGACCGCGCCGATCGCGACCGTCAGGGCGATCTCCGCCGCCACCTTCAGGATCGCCGCCCGATGCTCGTACACCCATCTCGCGGCCTTCTTGGCGACAGCCGCGACCTTGTGGGCAACGGCTCTGGCCGCCTTACCCACGGCTCTGGCCACCTGCTTGACCTTCGCGACCGCCTTCTTGGCGACCTGGGCGACCTTCCTGACCACCTTCCGGACGGTCTTGATGGCCTTCTTGATCACCTTCTTGACCGTCTTCGCGACCTTCTTGACGACCTCGACCGTCTTGTGGACAACGGATTTGATCGCCTCGATGGTGTGCGTCACGCGGTCGCGGACCCAGTTCACCACCGGCGTGACGACGTGGATGGCCTCCTTCACCGTCTCCACGACCCGGTTGGTCACCACCTGCGCCACGTTCTTGATGCTGGAGACGATGCTGGTGAACCACGACATGCCGTCCGGGTCGCTGAACGTGATGGGGTTGTTGTTGCCGTACGAATAGCCGTTCAGCGTCTGTGGATCGTCGATCTCCAGCTGCGGATCGACCGAGATGAACCTTCCGGTCGCCGGGTCGTACTCCCGCGCACCCAGATGCACCAACCCCGTGGACGGATCGCTGGTCCCGCCGACGAAGCCGCGCTGTCCGGGCCACGCGACGGGCTCGGTGCCGCGGTTGTTGCCGTAGGGGTCCTGTCGCCGCCGCTGGACGTTCTGCGCGGCGGTGTTGTCGATCGCCGTCGTGGCCGTGCCGTGGTGGTCGGCGCCGAGCCAGGTCAGCGTGCCGCCGCCGGTGCCGCCGGCAGTGGCGAGCCGGACCGCGACCGTCTGGTCTCCGTGCTCGTAGTAGCGGGTACCCGACACGGCGCCGTTCTTCAACGTCAGCTCGGTGCCGCCGAGGTACAACGTGGTGCCGCTCGGATCGCGGCGGATCAGCCGCTCACCGTTGGCGTCGTAGACGTACGACGTCTCCTGGCCGTTCTTGGTGACCTTCGAAAGGTCGCCCTCGGGGTGCCAGGTGTACGTCTCGCCGGTGCCGGCGACGTTGCGGGTCTCGAGGTCCCCGGTCTCGTCGTAGGCGTAGCTGTCGGTCCTGCCACCGCTCGGCATTCCCGTGCCCGTGGTGACGACGCTGCGCAGGCTGTGCGGCTGCGCCGAACCCGCGGCCGGGTAGGTGTAGGTCGCCGTCGTCGAGCCGCCGGACCAGGTCTTCGTCTCGGTCTTGCGGTTGCCCGTCTTGTCGAACGTCCAGCTGTTCCAGTACGGTGCCGGCCCGCCGAGGCCCGCCGCCGTCGGTGCCGCCGTGCAGTCGCCGGCCGTGTTTCCCGTTCCAGGCTTGGGCGTCCAGGCCGACGTCATGCGCCGCAGGTAGTCGTAGCCGAAGCACTGCGTGTCGGTCTGCTCCGTGCTGGTCGACGAGGGCGCGTCGGTGACCTTGGTGATGTTGCCGGAGTCGTCGTAGGCGTAGGCCACGTCGGAGATCCGGCGCGGCAACGTCTCGCGTTGCGTGACGACCCGGGAGAGCCGGCGCGTGCCGGTCTCGTACTCGTAGCCGAGCTCCACCCACTTGCCGCCGGTGGCGCCCAGTGTCACCTTCTCCACCTCACCGAACGGCGTGTACGTCGTGCCGCGGACGTACGTGGTGTCGGAGGAGGCCAGCGTGCTCGGCTGATCCTTCTCGTCGTAGCCGTAGGTCAGGGTCTCGACCGGGAGGCCGCCGACGCCCGGCAGCTTCTCGGTGTCGAGCTGACCGTCGGGCCGGTAGGTCGACTCGAACCGGTACGTGCCGGCCAGCGCCCCCTCGGACGCGGGGATGACGTACTCCGACGCGGTCGCGCGACCGGCTGCGTCGTAGCCCGTGATGCGGTTCGTGTACGCGTTGCCGTTCGCGTCGTACCGCGTGGAGGACGTGGGCATGCCGGGCAGGATCGTGTCGAAGACCCACTCGGCCAGCTTGCGTCCCTGCAGCGACCCTTCGTGGACCTCGGTGGCACGGCCCACGTTGTCGTAGACGTAGGCGAGCGTCTCGCCCCGGGCGTCCCGCTTCGTCAGCAGCTGGTCGAGATCGTCGTAGGTGTAGGTCGTCGTGCCCTTGTCCGGATCGGACTCGCTGACCTTGCGACCCCGCTCGTCGTAGTCGTAGCTCCAGGTGTTGCCGGCGGGATCGGTCATCGACTTCAGCTGACCGTCGGGCTCGTAGGTGTACTTCGTCGAGTCGTAGGTGCCGCTCGCGGACTCCCCGGTGTACTGCCGCAGCTCCAGCAGGCGGCCCTGCACATCGGTGATCCGGGTGGTCGGCGTCTCGCCCCGGGGCGGGTCGACCGTCTCGCGGTCGCCTGCGTAGCTGTGCGTGGTCTCCCACTGCACGGCGTTCTCCGACTTGAAGATCTCCTTGGCCGGACGGCCCGCCAGGTCGTACTCCGTGACCTTCTGCGTCGGCAGCTCGGTCTCGTTGGGGATCAGCACCTCGTCGGGTACGGGCGGAGCGTCGTTGTAGTACGGCCCGTTCTCCTTCACCTCCAGGCCGCGGCTGTCGTAGATCACGTCGTTCACGACCCGGCCGCCACCCTGCGCGGCCTCCTGGCTCTGCCGCGGGCGCAGCAGGCCGTCGTACAACTCGTACGACGTCTCGATGCTGCCGTCGGTCTGCAACGACTTCGTGGTCACCACGCTCGGCGCGTTGGCCAGGATGCCGTAGTCGTAGTCGACGTCCGGGATCGCCGCGTTGTCACCGGCCGCGGACCTGCCCGCGACGTTGGCGCCCCGCACGCCGGCGACGGCGCCGGACCGGCCGGGGTACCACACCTTGTCGGTACGGCCGAGCGGGTCGTAGGTCGCCTCGGTGCGCTTGCCGGACTCGTCGGTGATCGCCACCTCCTCGCCCCAGGCGGGCTCGAGCTCGACGGTCGTGGTCTGCCCGTTGGCCTTGGTCGACACGAGCTTGGTGACCGGGCCGGACCCGGACGGCGTGTAGGCCGTCGAGCTCTTGTGGTTCAGCGCGTCGGTGAACTCCAGCGAGCGGCCCAGCGCGTCGTACTTGATGGTGCTGACGGTCTGGTACTGCGGTGTGCCGTCGGTCCCGAATCCCTTCAGGCGCTCGGTCTTGGTCACATCGCCCTTGGTCGGGGCCGCGTCCAGCGTGGTGGCGTTGTCGTAGTAGGTGCGCTCGTCGGAGACGACCTGGTCCTTGGTGTACGGCTGGTCGCAGGCGGCCGAGACGGTCAGCTCCCGCTTGGGCATCTCCTGCAGCTTCAGGCTGTCGTTCCTGGTGTACTCGAAGTACGTGCAGGTGTCGTCGGCTGTCGTGCTGAGGTCGTTCTGGTCGTTGCTCTTCAGCAGCAGGCCGTTCGCGTCGTACACGTTGTTCGCGGCGCTCTGGCGCAGGGCGCCGCCGGCGATCGTCTCGGCCTGCCGGTTGCCCTTCTCCTCGATGTCGTAGCTGCTCGTCGTGCCCCAGGACCGCACGCGCGTCGCGGTCGGCTGTGACACCCACTGGTCGGTGATGGTCCGCTCGACCAGCACGCCTGAGCCGTTGAACGTCCGCACCTCGCGCGGCTGGCCGGCCAGCGGCAACACGTCATCGACCTGGCCGCCGGTGGAGTCCTCGACCTTGACGTCCTTCACGCCGCCGCTCGCGAGCTGGTCGCCGTCCATGCCGCGGAAGTAGCGGTTCTCGGTCACGATCTGCGGGCCGGAACCGTTGCCCTTCCTGACGATGACGACGTCGTAGCCGCGCCACTGCGACCAGGTCTTCTGCCCGATCTCGACCAGGCCGTCCTCGTCGTCGTGCCGCCAGGCCGGCGGTCGGGGGTACTCCAGGCTGGTGACGACCGGCTCGGTGCCGGACACCCGGTCGGTCTCCGTCACCGACTTCACGACGTACTTGTGGAACCAGTCGGTACGTTCGGTCGTGCCGCCCGGTGGCGTCCACTTCATCGGGTGGCAGCGCCGGCCGTTGGTGTCGGGCGCGGGCACGTCGCCCGGGCCGCAGTCCTTCGGGTAGTAGTCGACGACCAGGTCGCCGCCGGTGCCGTAGGCGATCCGGCTCATCCGCCACCAGTTCATCTCCGGCAGGTTGTCGCCCGTGGCGTCGACTCGGTTGGCCAGCTGGATGCCGTCGAAGTTCACCTCGGGAATCGCCACCCCACCGGTGTTTCCGACGTGCCCGGCGTTCGTGACCGCCTCCAGCCACAGGCCCGGCTTGGTGCCGTCGCCGTTGTCCGGGAACAGGTAGCGCAACGTCCACGAGCTCACCGGCTCGTACGCGCTGCCCCGCCACAGCTCGGTGGTGACCTTGCTCAGCTTCTTCGTGGTGAAGAACGTCGGGTTGAACTTGTTGTCGCACTTGGCCGGCGCGGTGCCGTCGGCGTTGATGCACCGCTGGTCCATCGGGACGTCGGGATAGTCGGCGGTGGCACAGGCGGTGCTCTCCATGCACCGCTCGCTCGTGGTGAACGAGACCCGGCCCAGCCTGCCGGTGCCGAGCGCGTTCTCCCGCTGGCCGTACTCGATGCGCTTGATGTTGCCGGCTCTCACGTACGGCGTGACGGCGGTCGCGGTGGCGTTGCGGCCGTAGTAGTTCTTCTCGGTGTCGTAGTACAGGCTCATCGTGTTGCCGTGCCGGTCGACGACGTAGTCGAGGTTCCACTTGTAGGTCTGCTGGCACCACGAGTCGGCGAACGCGGTGGCGTGGCACTGCTCGCCGGAGTGGTTGCCGAACACCGGAACGGTCCAGCTGGAGTTGGACGCCTCGGTGGCGCTCGGCACCTTGTTCAGGCCGAAGTAGTACTTCGTCCCGTCCTTGGTCGTGAGGACCCAGTACTCGCCTTTCTCGCTTGCCGTTCCGCCGTCGTCGCCGTTGTCGGCGCCGGACAGCCGCTCGATCGTCGATCCGTCGTCGGCGCGCGGATGCCACTTGCCGGTCGCGTCGTCCTTGACCAGCTCGCCGCCCTTGCCGTTCAACGTGAACATCGCGTTGTCGGTCGCCCAGCACAGGTCGCCGGTGATGCGCGTGCCGTTGTTGCCGGTCTTCTCCGTCTTCGAGGCGCACGAGGCGTACCGGCGTTCGATCGAGCCGCCTGGCTCCAGGTCGAAGCCCTGGCCGACCCAGCTCGGCTGGTTGTTGGTCGACGAGGTACGGCCGTCGACGCCGCCGGAGGTGTAGCCGAGTGCGAGCTGCGGAGCCGGACCGCCGTTGCTCGGCGGAACCGCCATCGGGTAGTTCCAGCTGAAGTCGCCGGAGGAGCCACCCACCTGCCAGGTCGCGGTGGGCGACAGCTTGGAGGCGCCGAAGTCACCGGTGCCGGAGGACGCGGCGGCTTGGACCGCGTAGAGCGCCGGCTCCGTCTTGGTGCCGGCGGTCACGTCGCCGGTCAGCGTGCCGCTGCCGTTGTTCTGTGTCTCCACAGGGATTCCGGCGCACTCGGGTGTACCGGGCCTGGTCAGTGCGCAGGCGGGGAGCTTCAGCAGCCGCAGCCGCAGCGCCCAGTCGCCGCCGTACCTGTCGCGGAACGCGCGATAGTCCAGCCGCAGGGATGCCGGAGCCGGTTCGTTCACGCCGTCGGTGCGGCTCAACTGGAGGAGCAGGCCGTCGGATCCGCGTCTTGACAGGCCGACCCGCACGGTCGTGGGGGCGGCGGCACGCGCGGACATCGCCTGCGCCGGTCCGACCGCGATCGGGAGGGTGCCGGCGCGGGCTTTCGGTGTGGGCACCTGTTCCAGGAGGGTGTACGCGCCTGTGGCGCGCGGCACTGCCACTTCGGCCGTGCCGGACGCCGGCCAGCGTAGGTTCTTGGGTGCTTCGCGGATCGCCTTGTTCTCGGCAGGATCCTTGGGCTCGGGCAGCGGTGTGAAGTTCTTACCTGGAACGGACTTCTCCTGCTTGGCCTTCCAGAGCGGATCGTCCGGCTTCGGTGCCGCATCGGCCGCCGGCCCCCAGAGGGTGGTGACCATCGCCGTCGCGGTCGCCAGGGCGACGGCTGTCGTGGAGATTCGGAAAGCCGGCCAGAAGCCGGCGGGGCGACGGCGATGCGCGGAGAACATGACGGATTCCCTCCCCTGAACGAACCCTGAAGGAGGGCAGGGGATCTCCCACCCCCCAAATGGAACGCCACAGCCATGCGGAATCGCGAATCAAACCTGGACAAAACTCACCTGTCCAGGGACCTCTGTGAAAAATATTACCTCTCAGGCTGCGGCTGTGAAGGGGTTCGACGAAAACGCCGGAGCAGAACGCGAGGTTCTGCTCCGGCGTCTTCTGGTTCCGAGCCGGCTCAGCTCACAGCTTGGCGCACTGTCCGGTGGCCGGGCCGACGACGACGTTGCGGTCACCGTTGTTGGTGGGGGCCGGCGAGTTGCCCGTGCAGGCCAGCGATCCGATGATGTGGTTGCCGGCGATGACCGGTGCCGTGGCGGAGCTGGTCTGGCGTACGGTCACCGGGCCCAGCACGGTCGAGCCGGCGAGCCAGACCTGCCGGGTCGTGGCGGAGATGGTCGCCGGGCCGATCAGGGTGGAGTCGCGAAGGGTCACTGACGACGCGCCCACGGCGGTCACCGCGCCGACCACCTGCGAGCCCGACGCGTACAGTTCGGCGCCCCGCTCCACCCGGATCGGGCCCAGCACGGTGGCGTTGGTCAGGCACGTGACCCCGGACGGGACGGTCAGCGGCTGGGTGTAGCGGCCGGAGATCGTACGACTGCACGACGGCGTGGCGCTCAGGCCGACGAGGATCGGGTCGTGGTCGCTGGAGCGGTAGGGCGTACCGGCCGAGAAGAGGTTGCCCGCGAAGTAGTTGTAGCGGGAGTACTCCCCCAGCACCGACTCGACGGAGTTGATGTTCCAGACGTCGACGCCGGTGACCGAGGCCACCGCTGCCGGGCTGGCGAGGATGTGGTCGAGCGAGCCGACCGTCTCGTCGAACACGTAGGTGTTCTTGTGCGCGAACGTCGCGTTCAGGTCGGCGTATCCCGCCTGGTACAGGACCTGCAACGGGTCTTCCCGCGTGTAGGAGTTGAAGTCTCCGATCAGGAACACCGCGGCGGTGCCGGTCTGGGCGACCATCCGGTCGGCGAACGCGGCGAGCGCCGAGGCCTGCGCCTGCCGCTCCTGGTTGAAGCAGCCCTGGCCGTCGCCCGGGTCCGGACTGTCACCGCAGCCCTTGGACTTGAAGTGGTTGGCGATGACGAGGAACCGCTTGCCACCGTCGGCCAGCGCGAACTCCTGCGCGAGCGGCTCCCGGGCGTTCGCGAACGCCGGCGAGTCGGTCAGGATCGTCGAGGAGCCGACCGGACGGACGGCGGCCGGGCGGTAGATGAACGCCGTACGGATGACGTCCTGCTCGTCCAGCGCGGGCTGCAGGGACGGCGAGCGAACGTAGTCCCACGTGCCCGCGCCGGCGGCCGCGTTGAGGGCACCGACCAGGTTGCTGAGCGCGTCGTCGCGGTTCTTGCCGAACTTCGCGGAGTTCTCGATCTCCTCCAGCGCTACGACATCGGCGTCCAGCTGGTTGACGGCGGCGACGATCTTGCCTTGCTGGCGGGCGAGGTTGACCGAGTCCCAGGCGCCGCGCGCGTCGCAGCCGCCGCTGACCGAGATCGGGTTGCCTTCGCGGTCGGTGAAGGGCTCGCAGCCGGCCACGTCGACGCCGAGCGTCGTGAAGTAGTTCAGGACGTTGAAGCTCGCGAGCCGCGCGGCGCCTCCGGTGTCCTGCGGCGCCGCCGTCCGGGTGTCCTGGAACGACACGTCCGCCGACGCGCCACCCGTCAGCTGCTGGGTGGGCTGGAACTTCCAGCTGTCGTTGCGGAAGTCGAAGATCACCGGCCGGCCGAACGTCACGCGCGCACCGGTACGCACCGGCGTCTGCGTGGTGAGGTACGGCACCTGGCCGCTGCTCGGCGTACGGATGGACTGGCCGTCGTCCAGCACGACCCGGCGAGCGGCGTTGTCGGCGGCCACCGCGTCGGCGGCGGCGCCGGGACGGGCGACGTCCGTCGGCTGGATCAGCGGCTGGTCGCCGGATGCCAGCACGATCTCGCCGAACGCGTTGTTGCCGAAACCGCCGAGGTTGAAGGTGTCGGAGACGACGTACGAGCCGGCCGGCTGCACGAGCATGCCCTCGTACCGCTCCCGCATCGCGGTGTCGCGCGGCAGCGCGAACGGCACCGGCTTGACGGCTTCGGCCGGGTCGGACAGCACCCGCGCGGCACCCGCGCCGACGCTGATCTCGGTGAGGCCGAAGAACTCCGACACCGTGCCGGTCACCTCGACGTGATCGCCGATCCGGACCTGGCCGACGGTCGCCGACGAGAAGACGAACACCGCGTCGGACGCGGTACGAGCGGCCGGGTCGGTGTCGCCACCGGTGCCCGGGGTCTGCAGGTAGTAGCCGTTGAACCCGCCGCTCGAGTACGCAGCGGTCACCACGCCGGCGGTGCGTACGGTCCGGCCGGCGTACGGCGAAACGTCGCCGGTGCCCTGGATGCCGGCGATCGCGACCTCGGCCGGCGGTTCCGGCTGCCCGCTGCCCGGGTCGGGCTGGCCGGGCGTGAAGTCGGCCGCGTTGTCGTCGGTGTCGGTGCTGCCCGCGCCGCCGCGCAGCCCGGCCGTGGTGTTCGACAGTCCCGGCGCCGGGCCGCTGCCCTCGAAGTCGCTGGCGGCTCCGTAGCCGACGAAGTCGCGTACCCCCGCTGCCGCATGGCAGCTGCCGCCGCAGGCCAGCGTCGCCTGGCTGGTGACCAGCGCGACCTTGCCGGAGCTCGCCGACATCGCGATCGTGCCCGTGACGTCCGGCGCCGGCAGTGCGGTGGTGCCGCCCGAGCCGGCGGCCTCCTGGATGAGGTAGCTGCCACCGGCGGCGATGCTGCCGGTCAGGTCTGTACGCAGCCAGGTGGTGCCGGACGCCGAGGCGTACTGCACGCTCCAGGCCGACAGGTCGACCGCGGCGGACCCGCGGTTGGTGAGCTGGATGTAGTCGTTGGTGTAGGTCGCGCCGCTGTTGCCGCCTCCGCCGTACACCTGACTGATCACGACATCCGGCGACGCAGCCGCCGACGGACCTCCCAAGGTGGTCAAACCCACTGCGGCGACACTCGCCACGACAACGCCAAGCCCTGCGGCCCGGCCGATCCGGCCTGCGAACACGACAGCCCTCCCTAGCTATCGCAGAAACCCCAAAAGGATCGGCTGGCTCCCGCCCCCGGAGAATCCCAGCCCGCCGATCAGATTTGAACCTACCGGTGTCGGCGAGACCGCGCCGGGACATCTGGCGAGGCAATGCGGGATGACGAATCCGTGCCGTACGGACGGGCGCTACCAGGTGCGATCCGGCGAACGCTGGGCGCGACTATCTCGCCTTGTGTTCGTGCAGCATGCCGACCGACTTGGCGACCCGGCCGGCGCGGGTCTCGGCTTTCTTGGCACCGGTGATCTGCAGGACGTGCCAGGACTGCTTGCTGTAGGAGAGCGTGTCCCAGAACGCCTTCGCTGCCGGGTCGGCGGCCAGCGCGGCGGCGAAGTCGTCGGGCATCTCCACCTCCCGCTTCGAGGTGTCCAGCTCGACCTCGACGTCCAGCACATCGCCGGCGGCGACGTCGGCCTCGTCCCGCCGCTGCGCACTGACGCCGAGCAGGAACCGCCCGCCCATCCGCGCGATCGAGGTACCGAACGTGAAGCCCTTGATCGTGACGCTCACCTTGGGGTGCTTCCCGCCGCCGAGCCCTTCGACGACCGACTCGGGCACCTCGATGCCGGTCGTGTTCTTACCGGTGCCCTCCAGCTCCGCACGAAACTTCATCGGTGGTTCCCTTCAGGTCAGCGTTCGATCGAGGTTCGCACAACAGACCGGCCGGCGAGTGAAAAGTCATCGCACCACACCGCACCGGGGGCGCATGATGTCGTGGTGGAGATGGACGCGTTCGACTTCGGGATCGCCGGTTACCGGCCGCGCTGGATGACAGGACTCGCCGCGGTACGAGCAGCGTGTGGGGCTCGGCTGGGAAAGCTGGCCGGGCAGAGGTTGACGCGCAGCGGAGTGGTGTGGGACCTCGACGCCGACGAATGGTTCGCGGACGCCCCCGTCTTCCTCGACTTCGGCGGAGAGCAGGTCGAGCTCAACCACCAGAAGTTCGACGAGCTCTCCATCACCTGGAACACCGGCGACCCCGCGGCACCGATCGCCTGGGCGGCGGACGCCGGCCTCCAGCTCGCGTGGCGGGACGACGTACCGCCGGAGCTGGCGGCCCTGCGGGGGCAGCTCCTGCGCACGGTCGAGCTGCTCGAGTGGCGCCCGGCCGACCAACGCGACCTGGCGAGCGGCACGCTCGCCGTGCACTTCGCGTTCGAACGTGGCGGGCTGACGCTCTACAACGCGCTGGACGAGAACGGCTTGACGTTCGAGCCACCGGACGACCAGTGGCGGCGACATCCGCTGACCTGAACGGCTCGGTGTGGGAGTGTCAGCGGCATGACGACCACGACCTACTACGTCTTCAGCAGCATCGACGGATTCGTCGCCGGTGGCTCGCTGGGTCGGGCAGGTCGCCAACCTCACCTACGATGTACGCACGGTCGGCTGAACGGCTCGATCAGGAGATCGGCGGGGCGTCCGGACCGTGGTCCGGGTGGTGCTCCCACCGCACACGATGGGCGCCGAAGCCGGCAGCGTGCGCACCGTGGTGGCCAAGAGGGCGCCGGCAACGGTAAGCGGGCGAGTAGATGTCGCGGCACGAGTCCGGATAGCTGGTGTAGGCGAACTCGAGGTCCAGGCGTTCGTCGAAGCTCATCGGAGCACCACCTTCGCGAGGGCGATGGAGCCGCCCGCGACGATGCGGACCCTTCCATTCTGACACCGGGCAACCGGTAGGGCCGGTTCGAACCGACCCCACCGGGCCCTCTCTACGTGGAGAGAGGCGTTCCGCTACCGGATCAGACCGTGCGGGTCGAGGATGTACTTGCGTGCGGCGCCACTGTCGAACTCCGCGTACCCTTCCGGCGCGCGGTCGAGAGGGAGGACAGTCGCGTTGACGTTCTTCGCGATCTGGGTGCGGTCGTGCAGGATCGCGTTCATGAGCTGCCGGTTGTAGCGCATGACGGGGCACTGTCCAGTCGTGAACGAGAGCGACTTGGCCCAGCCCAGTCCGAGACGGATCGAAAGCGAACCGACCTTGGCCGCGTCGTCGACGGCGCCCGGGTCCCCGGTTACGTACAGGCCGGGGATGCCGACGCCGCCACCGGCCCGGGTGACGCTCATGACCGTGTTGAGGACCGTCGCGGGGCGTTCGGTCTGTGCCTCCCCGCCATGTCCTCGTGCTTCGAAACCGACCGCGTCGACAGCGCAGTCGACTTCCGGCTCGCCGAGGATCTGTTCGATCTGGTCCGCCGGATCACCTTGTGCGACGTCGATGGTCTCGCAGCCGAAGCTGCGGGCCTGTTCCAAGCGCTCCTTCTGCAGGTCGGCCACGATGACGACGGCCGCGCCCAGCAGGAACGCCGAGGTGGCCGCCGCGAGGCCGACCGGCCCGGCACCCGCGATGTAGACCGTCGAGCCGGGACCGACGCCGGCCGTGACCGCGCCGTGGAACCCGGTGGGGAAGATGTCCGCGAGCATGGCCAGATCACGGATCTTGTCCATGGCCTGGTCCCTGTCGGGGAACTTCAGGAGGTTCCAGTCGGCGTAGGGAACCACGGCGTACTCCGCCTGGCCGCCGACCCAACCGCCCATGTCCACGTACCCGTAGGCCGACCCGGGCCGGTCCGGGTTGACGTTCAGGCAGACACCTGTCTTGCCTTCCTTGCAGTTGCGGCACCGGCCGCACGCGATGTTGAACGGAACCGAGACCAGGTCGCCGACCTCGACGAACTCGACGTCGCGGCCGACCTCGATGACCTCACCGGTGATCTCGTGTCCGAGCGCGAGTCCTTCGGGTGCGGTCGTCCGACCGCGAACCATGTGCTGGTCACTGCCGCAGATGTTGGTCGCGACGACCTTGAGGATGGCGCCGTGTGGAAGCTGGCGCCCGACGTTGGCCTGGTTGACTCCTGGACCGTCCTTCAGCTCGAACGACGGATAGTCAATGGCTTCGACTTCGACCTTGCCCGCGCCCCGATAGATGACCGCCCTGTTGTCTGGCACGGTCCTACTCCTCTCGCTGACTCGAATGTGGATGGTGATGTTTGGGGTGATGCGGGATGACTCGAACCAGCAGCCTCGCCTCCGTCCAGAACGCGGGAACAGAGTGACGGCGCGCGCATGATGGGCTGACGCTGTGGGCGTGAGATGAACATCACGTGCCTCGATCCGGCCGTGGCAGCGGACCGTCCACATCCGCCACCGCGCCGCCTAGATAGCAGGGACGGTGCCGGAGCAGGGGAAATACGCCTCGACGAGGGGGCGGATTTCTCTCGCCCGAGCCTTCAACGTATGCCCGCCACCGACCAACCGTCAATCGGGAAGACGGCCTCAGGACGCCGCGGCCGCAGACGTCCCTACGTTCCCAAGATCGGCCAGCGCCTGCCGGGCCATGGCCGTCGCCGCGGGGTCGGTGAGCATGGGGAGGGCGCGGGTGAGGTGGGTGGCGGCATCGGCGGGGGCGCCGAACTCGGCCTCGGCCATCGCGAGGTTGACCAGGACGATGCCTTCGGCGTCGCGGTCGCTGGTGACCGCGGCGAGACCGAGTGCCGTCGTGAACTCCGTGCAGGCATCGGGAAGGCGGCCGTCGCGGGTGTAGGCGATGCCGAGGGCGTTGCGCACCACCAGTTCGCCGTAACGGTCGCCGTCGGTACGGGTGGCGGCCGCGACCCGGAGCAGCAGCTGCGTCCAGTTGTCGAGCCGGCCACCGGCCTCGACGTACTCGTGTCCGACGCTGCACAGCTGCCACGCCGCGGCCACCTGCCCGTTGGCGACGAAGTAGCCGATCGCGGCGGTCAGGCTCTCGGCTTCGGCCTCGAGCCAGCTCAACGCGGCAGCCGCGTCGGCGAACGAGGTGCACGGCTGCTGCCCGGTGAGCACGTTCGCGGCTTCCATCGCCAGCCGCTGATAGCCGGCAGGCGGCCCGGCTGGGAGTGCTTCCGGTTCGGTGAGCAGGTCCTGGTGCAGCCGCTGGAGTTCGGGGCCGGGTTCGATGCCGAGCTCCTCGACCAGCGCGGCCCTGGCCCGCCGGTAGGCGGCCAGTGCGTCGGCCTTGCGTCCCGCGTCGCGCAGGGCGACGATCAGGCGGACCCAGGCGCTTTCACGCAAGGGGTCCTCAGCCGTGAGACTCGTGCCGAGCCCGATCGCCTCGGGCAGCCGGCCCGCCGCCAGGAACGCGTCGACCAACCGCTCGCGGACGGTCCAGTGCAGCTCCACGAGCCGCGCGATCTGTGGCTGGTCCGCGGCCGTTGCCAGCCCGTCGAACGGCAGGCCGCGCCACAAGCGCACCGCGGTCTCCAGCCGTTCGATCGCGACCGCTGCCGACCCGGACTCGAGCGCGGAGGTGCCGTCGGCCAGCAGAGCCTCGAACCGGTCGGTGTCGACCTCGCCAGGCTCGACGCGGATCCGGTACGCACCCGACCGGCTCTCGATCCGCTGACCGTCACCGGGCAACGACGGCAACAGCTTCCGCAGCTGCCAGATGTAAGTGCCGACGTTGCGTTCGGCCGACGCGGGCGGCCGCTGATCCGCCCAGATCGCATCGACCAGCTCGTCGACACTGACCCAGAGGTTGGCCTTGAGCAGCAACGTGGCAAGCAGTGCCCGGGGCTTGCGCGCACCGATGTAGCTGACCGCCTCGGTTCCGTCGACCTCGACCGGTCCCAGCACGCGAAACAGCATGCGGGATTCACCTCCATCCCCCGAAGCGGCCTGGCGCAAAGCAGCACGACGGTGATTGAGTCTCTGCAAAGTACCTTACTCGGACGATCGGGTTTAGCGCATGCCTGTGCCCGGCCGGAGCCGCTTTCCGTACGCCCGCAGCAACGACGAGGCCTACCTCTTCATGGCTCTTCGCCCGTGCGTCTGCGGCGACAACGAACTGCTCGAGCCCAAAGGTCACGACCGAGCCTCCCGGTAACCTGGTGACTGCCCGCTTCGGCGGCCGTTGCCCAGGATGTGGCGAGCAACGCCAGTTCACGTTCGCCGTGCCGCCACCCCTGGCGTGTTCTTCGAGATCCACTACGGCACCGGCGACGAGCCTTCCCAGCTGATCGATGCCGGCGAGTGGCTCGGCGTGGCACAGCTCAACGCCCTCAGCGCGCAAGAACGCCTTGACGCCGGCGAGCTCACCGAGGCGGCCTGGAAAACGCCACCGCCGAGGTGCTCGATGCGTTGGACACCGGATCCGGTGGATGCGGCCGGCTCGCTTCGGATCATTGAGGAGGTGCGTTCGCGGCCACGACGAAGGCAGGATCACTCAGCATCCCGGTCAACCGCCGCGTAGAACTCCGGGTGCTCGGCCGGCCAGGCCGTACGCCAGGCCGCGCCCTTTGGGGGGCAGCTGTTCCAGCCGCGGCCGGTACGTCTGCTCGGCCCGGTTCGGCTCGTCTGGATGCCGGGCCGCGAGCGCCTCGACGAGCAGGCCGAACCTGCGGTCGGCACAAGTGTGAACGTCGGGATCGGCGGATCCGAACGGCCGGCCGACGCCCAGCTCGTCCAGCAGGTGGCCAACCTGCCGTTCGAGCTCCGCGTGGGCGGCTGGTTCAGCAGATAGTCGAGCTCTTCTGCCACGTGCGCCAGGTCAGAGTGCGTCAGGTCATGCAGACCGGCGACCAACGGACAGGAGCCACGGGCCAGCAGGTTGGGCGCGGACCCGGCCATCCGGCGGAGGAGGCCCAGCCGGCCGGTGTCCCGGGCACCGGCCGACTCCGAATCGGCCACCTCCGCCACGTGGGCCACGATCCGCTCGACCCACACCTCCCGCTTCGGCCGGCCGGCGACCGGATCGCCGCCCGGGATGCGGTCCGACACGGTCACGCGGACGATCCGGCGGAAGCCCTTCCCCTCGGGAAAGGATGCTGATCCCGGTGTCCTCACAGCCCGCCCGCAACCCGTCATCGACCGGGCCGGGAACGAACAGCAACGCGTAGTCCGCGTCCGCGCGCTCGGGCAGCGCGAGCACGTAGCCGTCATGGTCCGGGAGCTCCTCCAAGCGGTCTCAGATGTGCGAGTCCCGCTCCACGTCGAACCGGTCCAGCCCTTGGTGCGCGTCGACGGCCTTGCGGAGAGCGTCCGACGTGGCCGGCGGGTCCGGGCCGGAGCTCTCGCCGGGCGCGCCTGCCATGGCGCGGACTACGGAGGGCCATGCGGTGGCTTGCGTTCCGGCGCCCGGCCCCCATCCTGACCTGGCACCGGCCCCGGGCCCGAAGGCGGTGGCGGCGGTGGAGACGCCGCCGGTGGCGCGGATGGCGGGGGCGGCGGTTGCCGTATGGCCGTCTGGAGTCTCTGCCCAGCCAGGTGAATCGCCTCGATCCACAGCCTGGCCAAAGCACTGTCAGCCAATCCCGGAGCGACCCAGACGACGTGCGGATCGCCCAGGCTTCCGGCTCGGAGATCGACCTTGGCCACCCGGCCGTCCGGCTGCCCGGACACCAGCACCCGGAAATGCTGCCGGCCTGCCGAGTCGGTCTCCACCGCCGCCACGCCGTCCACCACAACCGGCACACCGGTCACCGGCGCTACACCCAGCTCACGCAACTCCCGCCGGCCAAGCCACGGCGGCGCGGCAGGAGACAGCGGCGCCAACCCGGCAAGCGCCTCCAGCACGGCCGCTTCGGTGAGCCGCTCACCCGGGCGGGCATCGGCGAGCAAGCCGGCCTCGGCGTTCTCGGTTATCTCGACCACATCGGTGGCTGAGGACCGGCTGTGTCTTCCAGCAGACGACCAGGGGAACCGCCAGGCCAGCGCGAACTCGCGGATGGCCGCCGCGGCCAGGCCCAGCCTCCCGCCACGACCGCCTGGGTGCTCGCGAGGCAGCTCCTGGGCGGGAGCACCCGCCCGCTCTGGTATGGAAGGCGGATCGGCCGCGACCGCCGCAGCCGGCTCGGCCGGCTCGGTGGCCGGGAACGAAGCCGGCTCGTAGTCGTCCCAGGCATCGGCCCCACCGACCAGGACGGGCATGTGATGCTTGCCGGCAACCCGAAGCAAGCGGATCTCCGGCGCCGCGCCATCCGCACGCCGGCTGGAGCCGTACGACTCGAGGTTGCCGGCCTCGTCGCACACGGTGATCCGAAGTCCGTAGTGCTCCGCCATCAGCTTCGCCAGGTGCGCGTAGAGCGGACTCCCGACAGCGCCTTCGTCACCAATCTTGCCCACGGCGCCTGTCGGCGTCAGCCCAAGGTTGCGCAGGTCTGGCAGCAGCTTCCACAGCACGCGGTCGCCCGGCTCCTGCTGGAGCTCGGCCGAGAGCGCCCGCGCCAAGCCGGCCCGAAGCTGCTCGGCGGACTCGACGCCGACCCCGTCGTTCCGCAGCGCCGTGAACACCGCTTGGAAGAAGCCGTCGGCACCGTGCGGAACCCATCGAGTCGAGGCCTCCTCGGCATCGAGCCACCGCTGCTGGCCCGCGCTGGGAGTGTTCGGATCTCCCACCATTCGTGGGAAGTCCTGCACGGACAGGTCCCCGCCGAATCGCGAGCCGGGCAGCTCGGACGCCAGGCGCGCCGCGTACGGAACACCAAACCGCACCAGGGCTTGGAGCACCCGTGTCTGGTCGTGGGCGCCGACGGTCTCCGGTCCGCGGTACGCCCGGCCGATCGGCGTGCCGTAGTAGTAACGCTCGACGATCCACCGCAGCGTCTCGCGGAGCTGCCGGGGCACCGCGAAAACGGCCGGCCCGTGGTGTGGCTGTGTCTCGATGGGATCCACTCGGGCCGGACGCGTCGCCACCGCCGAGGCCAGCCAGGCAGGGCTGATCTCCAGAACTCGCCGGCGCTGCTCGGGCCGGAACAGGCCGTGCCGCAGGGCCAGCTCACCCGCCAGGTTGCGCAGCAGCTCCGCGGTGGCGGCATCGAAGTCCACGAGGCCGGCGTCGAAGAGGACCTGGCGGAACGTCTCCAGGTCGGCCAGCCGGCTCGCCTCCGTCACGTGCCTGGGCACGAAGCCGAACAGCCTGGCGATGTCTTCGAAGGAACGAGCGTCGGTGAACCCGGCGTCCGCCAACCTCTGCGGGAAGTCGGGTGGAACTGCCTCCCACACTGCTTGCCTGGTCTCCGCATCCGAGCCCAGCAATACTCCCGGATCGACGTCATGCCGCGTCGCAAGGTCGATCAAGCCGTCGACATCGGATCCTGCCAGGGCGGCTCGTTCGGCCGGCCGATTGCGCGCCTCGGCGACGACCTGGGCGAACGGCTGTCCGGTCGCTCGCGACTTCCGGTAGAGCTCTCGCAGGTCGAGTCGGAGCCGGCCCGCCCGGAGAAAGGCCGGAGCGTCCTGGTGGATCAGGTCACGGATGGCCTGCTCCAGTTGCTTGGCTTCGCCTGCGGAGTCCACACGCACAACGCCATTGGTGTCAGGAATGACGCGATATACGTCCTGGTTGCCGTCCGGCTGGGTGACGGAGAGCAGGATCTCGGCTCCGAGCCGGAATGTGACACCGCGAGCGATCTCGATCGGGTCGGGCTCGTACTCGGCGGGGGTGGGCAGCAGGGCCTGCTCGCCTCGAGCCTGCCGGGTTTCGGCCAGCAGCGCCCGCGCAACCTCCAGCCGACGGTGCGCTTGCCGCAGCCGCCGCTCCGCCAGTGCCAGTTCGGGCAGCGCTGCCTGGCCGAACTCCTCGGTGGCGGACCTGACCGCGGCCTCGGCGGACTGCACCTCCGACTCGGCTCGCCCGATCAGGCCTTCGCCGTCCCACAGGCACTCCCAGGCGGCCTGCAGGCCAAGGCTCTCGGCGAGCTCGTTCGCCTCCGCCATCGCCGCGCGCAGGTCCCGGACACCACCTGGGAAGAAGCGCTGCCAGCGCAGGTGTGCGAACCGGAGGTGCCGCTGCTTGTCCCCTGGAGAGAGCAGTGTCCGCTCGACGCGCTGCCGCTCCGCCTCGGGCGCTCCGCCGGTCTTCCGCCGGGCGACGGCGGCCTCGAGGATCAGGCGGGCTCGGCGGGCCGGATCCTCCTCAGCCCGCACCAGTTCTCTGGCTTCCAGCACGGCCTCGCCGCGCTCCTGGAGATCATCCGCCAGTACCCGGGCCCTGGCAGCCGCGTCGGCCGTACGCCGGGCCCGCGCCGCTTTGTCCCGCAAGGCCTGCAGGGCCTGCCGCCCCACCGCGTCGCCCGGACCCAACCGATCGAGCTGACGGGCCTGGCGTTCCAGCGCGTCGGCAGCTTCGTCCGCACGTTGCTCCAGCGCCCGAGCGCCCTCGCCGATGCGTTCGGCAGCCGCTGTCCGCTTGCTCACCGCCTGGCGCAGCGGGTCAGCGGTGAGCTTCACGAGCGGCGGCGCCACGGGCACGTCGCCGCCGAACGGCCGGCTCAGGTCGACCTCACGCCACACCCGCGGCCTGGGCTCGAGCTCGGGCAGCTCACGTCGCAGTGCGTTCGACACGTGCTCGGCCTGCTGTCCGCCCTGGTCCAGCAGGTGTTCGAGGCTCAGCTCCGGTGCTCGCGACTCACGTTCCGGATCGTTCTCGCGGACTGTGAGCTCGGTGTGCGCCACACCCGGCTGGACTCGGCCGTACCGCGCCTCGAACGCCGGCAGGTCCTTCTCGTAGACCAGCACGTAGAGGCTGCCGTGTGCCGCGTTCTCCATCCGCAGCCGGTCGCTGGTCTGTCCGTTGACGCGGCTTTCGGCCTCGAGGTGCGCCGCGTAGTCGAGCTTGACCACGACGCCCGGAGCCTCGGTGTCGCCGGCCAGCTCGTTACGCCAGCCGTCCCAGGTTCCGACTTCGAGCTCCGACTGCTCGCCCATCCCAGCCCTGAACGTGGCGAACACCTTGCCCTCCACGGTCATCTCGATCGGGAGCGGCGTACGAACCCCGATCTTCGTGCCGTCCTTCTCCTCCCAGCGGTGGATCTGGCCGAGCCGAACCCGCTCCGCCCGCTGCACGACGATCGGGTTGACACCCTCGAGTCTCAGCTTGACGATCTGCAGGGCCGCCGGCCGGTTCGGTGACCGCACGGTCATGGTGGCGCCGGCAGCGCTGAACAAGGCGGGCAGTGAGTTCAGCAGACCGTCGTGCGCGAGCGGCCCGCGGTCGATCACGAAGCCCCGCAGCTCCTCGACGTCCTTCCGGCCGAGCAGCCTGGGGTCGCTCAGCAGCTTCGCGACGGCTTGGCGGATCTGCCTGCCACCGTCTTCGACAGCGTATCCGACGTGGTCGGGCGGCAGGTCGGCGATCTGCTGATAGCTCTTGTTCTGCTTGGGTTCCTGCGGCACAGGCTCGAAGTCGCCTGGCTGGCGGATCCGTAGGTTTCCGACGAGCACCTGCTCGGCAACCGGCGTCTGAGTGTCACCGTAGGCCCGCACCGTCAACCGGACAGGGAGGTTGAGCTGTTCCACGACATAGGCGAACAACGCCTGGATGTTGATCTGCGTGTCCGGTGCGATGTGACTCGTGGAGTAGCCGCGGCTGGTCGCCATCGCCCCCTTCACACCGAGCACACTCAGGAAGGGCGCCGGATGCCCCAGGGAGTCGTTTCTGTAGTGACCCCACGACGTCGTGTTCTCCGAGACCCGGAAGTTGTACGCCTGATGCCGGAAGAGGTTGTTGAGCATCGGGCCGAGATTCTCCGGCTCGGCCGGCAGCCCCAGTTCCCGCAGCCGTCGTGCCACCCGTTGATAGTCGCCGGGCGCCAGCGAGTCAGGGCTCACGATCTCGGCCTGCAACGTCAGCTTGACGTGATCGGCTCCCGGTAGGCCCGTTCGTGGTACGTCCGCCTCCAGCAGCGGATACTCCGTGCCGATGGCGTTACGGACGACCGAGTGCAGACGTTCGCCGTATCCGAGCACGGTCGTCATGGCTTCGCCATTGAGCAGCATGCTCATCGGAACGACCTGCTCGACGGCCTGCTCGAGCACCTCTTCGCCGCTGACGCGCTCGCCATCGGCGTTGTAGAGCTCGATCGCTTCGACGCCCGCAGCTCCGATGCCGTAGCCACGCCTGATCCACTCGGGGGTGCCGCGAGACCGGTCCGCGAGCGACGAGGCCGGAAGCCGGGCGGCGGCATGCTCGCCGAGCAACCGTTCGAGCTCGAGCACGACAGCGGCGACGTCGTGTGCCCGGTCCGGTGCGAGCTCGGTCTCCTGCCGGTGGCCCGGACGGCCGTCGTACTGCGCGAGAACCGCTTGCAGGACAGCGATATCGGGCTGTCCGCCCTCCGAGCTCCGCTGTTCGGCGAGCCTGAGCGCGGCTCGGGTGGCAGCCGGTCTGGCCAGGCCGAGCTCACCCTCTCGCCACCGGTTCAGCGAACGTACGACCTCCGCGACGGGCAGGTTGAGGACACCCCGGCCGTACAGGTCGACGACCTCCGACTCGCGGAGGAGGACCGAGACCTTCCCGCCCGGCACCGGCGTTTCCCGAGTGGTTTCGAGCTCCCCCACCAAGCCGCCCCTGGCCGGCGTCACCCGGGTCGCCTGGACTCGCCAGGTGGTCTCGATGTCGACCAGGAATCGTCTTTCGAGGTTGAGATTGATGTCTTCCGGACCCCTGGTGGAGCCGCTCTTCTCCGACGTGCCCTTGGTGCGCGTACCCGTGTGCTCGTAGGAGATCTTGTACTCGCCGCTGCCGCCCTTCGTGATGCTGGAACCCGAACTGCGGGCTGTCTCGGTCGTGGGCAGCCGTAGGTTGATATCGGCCCCGAGCACCCCGTCGAGCACACCCCGCAAGGTGGCCTGGCCGAGCTCGGCCCCGACCGTGACGTTCCATCGCGTGTGTGGACGGAAGACCTGCTTGCGTCGCTCCTGGTCGGCCTGACCGTGTGTCTCACCGTCGAATCTCAGCCCTGGACCGGCGATCGTCCGGATGTTCGAGCGGACGAAGTCGGTCGACGAGATGACGTTGAGCACGTCCGCCGGAAGCCACGGCGCGATGGCCAGCGCGACCTCCCGCAACCTGGTGGCGTCGAGGCCGATGACCTCGCCGTTCTCCGCGATCACCTTGGCCGGCGTCACGCCTCTGGTGAGCGGAACCGGAACGTCGTCTCCGGCGGTCCGCCCGGCACCGAGTTCCTTCGTCTTCCGCGACGGATGCGTCAACTCGGCGAGTGCCCACAACTCCGCCGAGCCTTCGAAGTCCAGCTTGGCGATCTCCGCCTGCTTGGAGTCCGTCACGACCATGGTCAGTTCGTGAGGCACCCTCCAGCCGGCGAACTCCATGCCCGCTTTGGTTTCAGTCAACCGTACGCGGTTGGCGCGCTCGACGGCGACCGCGACCGCGGACAGGCTCCGGGTTCCCTCGAACTTTCCTCCGAACAGCGCGAGGAGCTTGGCGGCGACGGACAGCGACCAGGCGTGGGTCCCCGAGATCGTGGATCCCACGGCGCTCATGTCGATGTCGAGCTCGGCGGCCACGGTGTCCTTCGAGTAGCCCAGGAAGACGACCTCATCGATTCGGGGCCGCAACCGGAGCTCGAGGTTGAGCTCCTCCTTTCCCTGCGGGGAGTTCGGGTTGAACCGCGTGAAGCTGAACCGGACGCCGTTCTGGAGGAGATCGTCGTAGCGCGGCCGCAGGCTGTCGGCGTCCAGTTGCCGCTCCGCGTTCAGCAGGTTCTCGACGTACTGGTCCTGGCTGCTTCCCGGCCCGCTCTGCCGTGGCGCATGGTGCCCGAGGAGCTGGAGCGCGGCTTCGCGAAGCGATGCGGTCCCCTCGAGCTCCGCGAGCACCGCCGTTCCGAGCGCGCGCCTGACTTGGGCGGACAGCCATTCGTCGCCCTTTGGAAGGTCGAGGCGGAAGTTGCGCACCAGCCCGAAGCCGATGCCGGTCGCGAGGTGGCCGGGAAACGCGAGGTTCTCCTCGATCCGCGCAGGCGTTCCGCGTACCTCACCGTTCGCGTCGACGGCTGACTTGTGCACCGGAAGGCCGTACCTGTAGGCATCGATCTCACGCAGGACGACCTTCGCCGTGCTGTCGACGAGACGGGGCCGATCCAGCTGGTTGCCGTTGCCGGTCTTCGTGACCGAAACGGTGAACCGCGCCCTGATCTCGTACGCCTGGTTGAAGCTGGTGTCGCTCTCGTCGCCCGGCCACCCCTTGTCGACCTTCACCCGGAGGGCGGCCATGCTGAGCAGGGATCCTTTACTCAGAACGCGTGTGTAGGACCCGCCCAACGTGAAATCGACGGGCACCCACTTACGAAGCAGAGCCGGAAGGAGGGAAGGGGTCTTGAGCCTGAACGGCTGTGCCCGGCTCGGCCCCACACTCGCGGTGACGGCGTGCTGAGCGACCCCGACGTCCTCCTTGATCTGCTTCATGGGTCCGCCCAGCAGCTTCGCCCCTTCGAGCGTCACCTCCGCCGTGATGGTGACCGTCCCCACCACGACGCCGGCCCGGACGAGATCGAAGACGTATCCCTCCGGCATCTCGGCCCGCCCGGTGGTCCGCACCGCGTCGTGGAAACGGTCGGCCAGCTCTTTCACGCCCTGGAAGACCTGGCGTACGACATCCGGATCGCCGCGCCACTGATCTGGAAGCGTCGCCAGCGTTTCGGTGAGGAGGTCGCGGCGGCCGAGCACCTCGAGGCGCATACCCAGGGGCAGCTCACGCGTCAGCCGCTATTTCCCCTTCTCCAGACGGCGGGTGTCGGCCGGATCGATCGTTTCCTGGTACGAGTCCGGCACGGCGACCAGCAGCGAGCCGGGGTCTCCGGCTTCGTCCACGGAGATCTCCGTGGTGGCACGCGGCTCACCTGTCGTGGGGTCGACCTCCGAGATGACCCAGCCGGCCAGATACTCGGTCGGATGCGCCAGACCCCGGTTGTTCGTCACGGCGAGACCGCTGTGGACGCCATCGGTGGTCACCACCACGTACGGCGTCGCCCGTCGAAGGCCCGTTCCGGCACCGGCGGCTCCCAGGGGGAGGTCGACATCAACCAGGTAGCTCGTTGTGCGGATCGCCCCCAGATCCTGCATGAAGCCGACCTGCGGGAAACTGGCGCTGACGCCCTCGACCGGGGTGGTCGAGGTGATGACCCGCTTGGGATCCGACAGGACCAGCTCGATCCGGTAGTACCGGCCGGCGATCCGGATGATCTCGCCCTCACCGGAGGCCGTCTGCCGGTACTCCGCGAGCAGCCGTTGCTGGATCAGGGCCGGATCGGCGTTGCCTTCGGAATCGACCAGTTGGTCGTCGGCTCCGTGTTCGCGGAACCGGGCGGTGAAGTACTCAGCCACCTGCGGCATCAGCGGCAACGGTGACATCGGTACGCCGTCGAGAGCCCCCGCCTGCTGGGTGGCAGCGGTTAGGTCGTCCGCGTGCCCGGCGAGCGGCAGGTCGTCGATCTCGGGTTGGCCGAGCTGGGCGGCGAGGTCCCGCACCCAGGCGCGATGCGCCGCCGAGTCGGATGCGTAGACAGGAGTGGGCAGGAGCAGGTTGCCGGCTCCCCGGCCGAGGATGGTTCCGGTCTCGTCCCGGACGGGCACGGCTTCCTGGTTCGCGTCGAGGACGAACGCGCTGATCGTCGCCACACCCGCGAGGTCGGGGCGCGCCAGCCGTGGCCGGCCGGCGTCGTCGTGGTCGCGCAGCCGGCCGTCGCGTTCCCAGTCGAAGTAGGAAACACCGCGAAGCTGGGCGGGTGTGTCGCCGGCGTTGTACTCAGCCACGATGGCGTGGCCGGGCCCGCCGCCCGGCGGCCAGTGGGCGAGCAGGGCAGTGGCGCCGTGCCCGGAGTCTTCGAGTGCTTGCTCGAGCCGGCGCAGCGCGATGGCTCCCTCGTCGTTGGAAAGGGTGCCCCCGCTCACCTCGACAAGTTGCTGGAACCGCCCGCCGAACTCCTGCTCCAGCTCGGCTGCCGCGAACGGCACGCCGTCGGGTCGAGCCGGAGGTGCCGCGGCGGTCGGCCTGCCATACCTGGTCCACACGTGGGCGCGCGCCGCCGGGCAGTTGCGTTCGCGTCCGGGGAGGGCGCCGTTGGTCGCCGGTCCCCAGACGTCGGCGTTGCTGAAGCGAAGCGGGTTGCCGTCGGAGTCGCGGGGAACCAGCGCTTCGACGATGTCCTGCTGGAAGCCCGGTGCCGGTGCGTCCGGGTCGAGGCCGTGCAGCAGCCGGGCGACGAACCGGGCCTGCCGTTGGGTGGCGTCGATCGCCGCCTCGACGCCCTGTTCGCCGGCCCGGGCGATCTCGGTCTGCAGCTCGCGCACCCGGTCCCGCGCGATCGCCAGCAGCAGGGCCTGGTTCCGGGGAGTGGGGCGGGCCCGCAGGAGCTGGGCGGTGATCGCCGCTGTCTCGGCATCGGTCAGCGCGCGGTTGCGGGTCCACCACCACTGCCGCACGTACTCCACGAACTGGGCCAGGTCCGCCTGCTCGGACAACGCGGCCCGAAGTCCCTGGCGTAGGGCTCGGACGGCGGGCGCCTCGACGTCCTCGGGATCCATCTCCAGGAGCTCGTGCGACAGGGTGAGGACCGGTGTTCGCCCGTGCTCGAGATGAGAGATCAGATGTGTCCGGCCGTTCATCGAGCCGCCGGCCACGACCACGTCCTGGAACCGGCCGTCGGTGAACCGGAACCGGAACGTGTCCGGGGCCGGTTCGGTCACCTGCCGGACGCCGAGCCCGCGCAGCTCACGGCGGATCGCGGAGTCCGGGTCGGTCAGCTGGCGGTGCGCCCACCGGCTGACCGCGGCCGCGCGTTTCCTAGCGTCGGTCGCCGTCCAGGCGGCCCGTTTCAGGTCGACGATCGAGGTGCCGGGCGCCACTGAGCCGATCAGGACACCGAGCCGCGTTCGGCCGTCGTATCCGACGCCGGCCCCCAGAACCTCCGTCGACCCGAGTTGCCCGGCCGGTTCGCCGGACGCGAGGCTCGCCGCCGACAGGCCCTCGGCGAACTCGTCAAGCCTTGGATGGACCTTGACGACCGCGACCAGCTCGCCGTCCGCATCCCGAACCCCGAGGACCGACGCCCCGAACTCGCCCGTCGATTCGCTGCCGATCGACTCGAGGCGCGTGTCGGCCGCGTGCCGGCCAAGCGACCCGGCCGCGAAGCTTCGCAGCGCCGTCAGCTGCTGCTCGTGGGTGCCGTCGAGCCCGGGTACGTCCGGCAGCGCCGCGAGCAACCGTTGCAGGGCCTCCGGATCGACCGAGCCGTCGTCCGTCGGCGTGGTTGTCGCGGGGTTCACGGCGACGTCGCGCGCCGCGGACACGTCGTTCCGATCGTTGTTGTCGTTCGGCCCGTTGGGCCGGTTTGGCTCGGACGGCTCGGACGGCTCGTTGTGCGCGGGCGACTGGGGATGGTCGCCCCCACGAACCATCCCAGCCAGTGCGTCACCCGGCCGGGCCGGGCGCATCCACCTGTCACCGAAGAGATCGAGTGCTCCCCGCCAGTGCCTGCGCCCCGAACCAGGCCGCCGTCCGCCTGGTGCCTGCCCGTCAGCTCTGCCCTGCGGTCGCGATGGCGCATCGTGTGCCGGGTCCGGCCGGTGTCCGCCTGCGCCTGGCGCTTGCCGGTGCGGCACGACGGTGTGCGTGTGCGCGGTCTGTCGTTCGGCCGCGTCGGCCTGGATGGCTGGGACGAGATCGCGGAGCCCTTGCTCGGCGTCGGTCAAGGCCGACCGGGTCGCCGCGGTCGGATGAGCGTTGTCGGCGGCTTCTGCGTCGGTGTACTTGACGACGGCGAGCTCGACGTCCTTGTTGGGTGAGAGCAGGAAGGCGGCGTCGTCGGGTGAGATGTAGTACCCCGCGCTGCCGGGGTCGCCGCTGCGAGCGGCCCGGCTCTCTTTCTGGACGTCGATGTCGCGGGACACCGAGGAGCGGTCGGTATTCCGGACATGCATCCCGCCGGCGGCCTTCGCCTCGGCGCTGACGGAGATGTCGACCCCGCGCGCGCCCTGCAGGTTGATGACGAGGACGTCGCCGAGTCCTCCGGCGCTGTCGAGGACCGCCTTGAACGCGGCCTCGCGGTTGGACCCCTGCGCCTCGAACCACTTCGCGTCGATCGCGGTGTGCGGCACTCCCCGTTCGTAGAGCCGCGCGGCCAGCTCGGCCACCAGGTCGTTGCGGTGGGCGATGATCAGCTGAGGCTGTTTGGTACCTGTCGCCTGCATGTCGCGGACGCCGTCGGCTATCTCGTCGAGCTTCGCGGCCAGGTCAGGGGTCACGTGGTCTGGCTCCACGATCAGACGTGACTCGTAATAACGCGGAATCTCGGCGACCTCGCCGGACATCCCCGCCCGCCGGAAATGCTCTTCCTTGCCCAGCGCCGTGCCGGAACCGCCCGTGACCCGGTTGAAGGGGCCCCCTGAGTAGAGCTCGGGCGCGGTGATCTGCTTGCTGGTTGTGGGATCGTCACGGATGGGCAGTCCTTCGTGGGCCTCGACCGCCTGCGCCAACCCTCCGTTCCACCGGCTCTCCGTCGAGGTCACCGGGTCGTAGAGGAGGTCGTGGGTCACCTGATCGATGATGATGATCTTGTCGTCGCGTGTGACGACGTAGTGGACGTTCTTGATGACCTCCCAACGCGCGGCGGCTGCCAGGTCGAGGTTCCTGCGTTCGGCCTCGGACAGCGGCCGGTCCAGGATCTTCTCCACCTTCTGCTGACCGGCCTCGGTCAGCGCCGCCCGGCCGCCCAGCTGCCCTGGCTGCCGGCCGAAGTCGGCTTCGGTGAGCTGCCCGTCCGCCAGCTTCTCGGCGAGGAAGCTTCCCGCCGCGCGAACCGGTGCGGCGACCCTCTCCGGTGCGAGCCGTCCTGCCCCCTCACTGATGATGTAGGTGGTGTCGGAGTAGACGACCGCCTCATCGACCTCGTCGATGATGACGTCGATGGCCGTCTCACCGGATTCCCGCTGGCCTGGCACCAATCCCGTCTTGAGCTTGCTGAAGGCAACGTCCTGATGGGTGCCGACGTAGATGGTGGGCCGTCCGTCCCTCGGAGTGGGCGGCATCTGGTCCGGGTCCATCCGGTGGATGTCGAAGCCGAAAGGTTCGAGCAGGCGCTCGTAGCGTTTGGACTCCCGGTCGGCCAAGTTCCTGCGCGTGGTGACCACCAGTACGGCGTCAACACCGTCTCGCACGGCCTGCCGGGCGGCGGCGACCAGGAACACCCACGACTTGCCTTCTCCGGCCGCCATGTTGACCACGTTGCCGTCGGCGAGCGCCTTGGAGGCGGCGAGCTGGGTCCAGCGCAGGGCGACACCTTCGTCGGGGTAGCGGCGCACGACTTCGTAGATCGCCGCGACCGCATCCTCGGGAGTGCCGTGCAGCAACAGATCCCGCAGGGCCTCGACGCCGAGGTTCTCCAGTCGCAGGTGCACGGGGACGGTTGAGTCGGAGCGGGCAGCGATGTCGTACAGCGTCTTCGCGGTCTCGTGGTCCCGATTCGCGCTTGCCAGCCAGGCTTCGTACGTCGCCGACCGTACCGGCGTGGCTGTCTCTGTCCAGGTGCCGTCAGCGGCCCGGACAAAGGTGCGAGGCTCGGCGAGCCGACCGCCCTTCTGGTCCTTGACCTCGCGATAGACGATGGCCACGTCCGTGTCCCGGTCACGCACGACTTCGTTCTCGCGCGCCAGCTCGACGGCTTTCCCATCAGTGAGCGGGAGGGAAATCGGATCCTTGGTCTTCGCGACGAGGACCTCATGGCCGGCCGCGTCGTGGATCGAGGGCGGACGATCGAACGGCGACCGCTCCGGCGGCGACACCGGGCCATCCGGGCTGACCGGCGGACGCTCCGGCGCAGGCGGCACCGGAAACTCCGGCCACTCCTTCGGCGGAGGATCCGAACGCTCCGGCGGAAACACCCGCGGCCGTTCCTCCGGCAACGGCTCTGCCCGCCGCTCCGGCACCGCCCCCGGCGGCCGATCAAACGGCGACCGCTCCGGCGGAAACACCCGCGTCGGCCCATCCGGCGGCGGCGCTTCTGCCCGTACGCCCGAAGCGACGGGTGCCTGCCTGACCGGGACGACCTCATCCTGCCCCGCGACCTCGGCCTTGCCATCGGGCTCGGCGGTGCCGCTCCCGGCTGTATCGGCGGGCCCTTCGCCGACGGACGCGGGAGGGCGTTGCTCAGCTCCGGACTTGGCTTCGCCCGCCTCGGCCCTGGCCGAAGGGCCGCCCGGCGGCCCGCCTCCGTCGCCGGAGCCGGAGGCGGCGGCCGGCTTATGAGGTGCCGCCGAACTGCCATCGGCCGCTGTCGGGGGCCTGCCCTGAGCACGGGACGCGGCACCTGCGTCAGCCGGTCGTCCGCCTACTCGAGCGCCCGCGGCGCCTTGGCCTTCCACCGCCGACACACCTGGTTGCATGATGCCCGGCGCGGTCACCTGGGTGCCAGGCGTCGCCGGAGTCCCTGTCGGCCGGCCGGCCGGGGCCTCACCGGCCATGGCCCTCGGCTGGACGGCCAGTTGCGGCGGGTCCAGCGGTGGATCTCCGGATCCGTCGATCGTGCTGTGGGACCTGACGGGTTCGGCGTCGGGATGTGGCCCCATCCCATCCATGCCGTCCGGCCTTGCCGGGTGGTGGCTGGGCATCGCCGCTCCCATCAGGGCGGCCCGCCCGACGTCCTCGAGGCTCGGGTCGTGACCGGTGACGATCTTGTCGGCCGCCGGCATGCCAACCCCCATGGACACGGCGCCCCGGGCTCGGCGGCCGAGCCAGTTCGCCCCCTCCGTGGATCCGAACCTGTCGACCGCGACCTTCCCCACGACCGAGGCCCCAAGGCCCGCAACCCCGGCGATCGGTGTGGCCCAAGCCGTGATCAAGCCGTACTTCTCGGTGTCGTCCCAGTTCCAGCCCTCGCCATGGACGTACTTGCCGTCCTTGCCGAACTCACCCCGGCCGTCCTGCCCCGTGAGCCTGCCGTACGCCTGGGCGTAGGTGTTGGGCCCGAGACCGAACAACCCCGCGCCGAGGGCGCCCGTGACGGCCCCTGGCAGGAGGGTCTTGACGGTCACGGACGGCAGCTTGACGGCGTTCTTCGCAGCCTGCATGAGGCCCTTCCGCAGGGCCTCCTCGGACTTCTTCGCCAGCCAGTCCCTGAATCGCTTGATCAGCGCCTTCTTGACCAGCTGCGAGGCGATCCGCGCGGATGGAACGAGGAACAGCAGCGCACCGATCACCGCCTGCGCCACGATCATCTGCTTGGTGCGGGCGATCGTGTCCGCCTGGTCGCGGAGGTACTGAGCCATGCTCTCGGCGCTCTTGGCGACCGCTTCGACTCCGCCCATCTCCTCGCGACTCACGTAGAGCGCGATCTGATTGGCGATCGCCCGGCCACCCTCGCCATTCCAAGCAACGGCGAGCGAACCCGCGGCCTGTCGCGCCCTGGTCCCGACCTCGCCTCGCAGTCCGGCCGCAATCGCTTCGTACCGATCGGCGTACTCGCGCAGCGCGTCCTCGTCTCCCTTCGGCCAGCCGTCGGGATCAACACCGACGATGGCGCCGAGGAACTCCAGGACCGGACGGAGGATGCTCACAGCGGTGCTCGGAACTCAGTCGGCGGCCGGCAGCCGATGGCCGTCCGGTTGCAGGCTGAGGTCCGCGGCCTTGATCGCCTCCGCGTTGTGGCGGTCGGTGTGTTCGATACGTTTGGCACAGACGGAGATCAGGTCACCGATGCCGACGAGACTCTGCTCGAGCCTGGGCCCGGCGCCCGCAAGCTGGCCGGCCAACTGGACGAAGCCCTCGAAGATCTGAACGCCCATCTCGTCGGTACCGCAGGCCTCACGGACGTTGTCCTGGCCGATGCCGTCCAGTTCGCTCTTCAGCAACTTCTCGGCCGCGCCTCCGATGTGCCGGACGCTGTTCGCCAGGTCGCGGACGGTGGCGAGCTCGTCGATCTCCATCAGGACACCTGCTCCTCGAAATCGTCGAAGGCGGCGGAGACCTTGGCTGCTGTTGTAGCCGTCGCGCCGGAGACGGTGGCGAGGATGGATGCGGCGAGCGCCGGCGCATCCTGGTTGCGGTAGATGCCTGGATCGAGTTCCAGTGCCCGCAGCTCACCCCGGGCCGTAACAGTGACCTTGATCAGCCGGTCGGGCGAGACAGCGGTCGTGGTGATCCCGTCGAGCACTCGGTCGAGAGCCTCGGTCGCGGACGTGAAACGTTCGAGCTCGTTCTCCAAGCCGAGCACCGACAGTTCCGTGCCAAGTTTGATCTTTGACAGGTCCATGGTGACGCACCTCCTTGTTTCCAAGGGTGGACGCTGGGCGGGCGTCGCGGTCATACGCTGGCCCAAAGGGGCCAGAACCCGTGGCCCGATCGCGCCGCGTCATAACGTCCGGCTCGTGATCAGAATCAGGGCAGTTGGAATCGCTGCGGCCGTGCTGGGCGCCTTGCTCGCAACCGCACCCGTCGCGACGGCGGTGCCGCCGCCGGGACAGTGCCAGTCCGCGGAGGCCGGCGGTACCGCCGTCAGCAAGCTGCCCTGGGCACAGACCTGGCTCACACCCGAGCGGGCGTGGCCGGTCAGCACCGGCCGGGGCGTCACGGTCGCCGTGATCGACTCCGGCGTCGACGCCGATCACCCGCAACTCCGGCAGCCCGGAGCCGTCCTGCCCGGCAAGGACCTGTTGACACCCGGCGACGTACGCGCGAACTTCGACTGCGTCTCGCACGGCACGGCGGTCGCGAGCATCATCGCCGCGCGGGCGGCGAACGGCATCGGGTTTCGCGGCATGGCGCCCGACGCACGGATCCTGCCGATCCGTGTCAGCGAACGCGACGCGTCCGAGCAGCAAGGCGCGGCGGTCAACGCGGCGGTGTTCGCCGAAGCGATCCGGGACGCGGCCGACGCCGGCGCGAAGGTCATCAACATCTCACTGGCGTTGTACGTCGACCTGAAGCCGGTGCGTCTGGCGGTGGAGTACGCCCAGTCGCGCGACGCCCTGATCGTCGCGGCCGCCGGCAACGCGCACAACGACCAGAGATCCGATCCGATCACGTACCCGGCTGCCTATCCCGGTGTGCTCGGCGTCGGGGCCATCGTGATCGACGGCAGCCGGCTGCAGAGCTCGCAGGTGGGATCGTACGTCGACATCTCTGCGCCGGGCGGCGGAGTTCTCGCCGCGACCCGGCAGCGTGGTCACCGCTATTACGACGGTACGAGTTTCGCAGCCGGCTTCGTCAGTGGGGCGGCGGCATTGGTGTGGGCTGCCAATCCGCACTTGTCAGCGGACGAGGTCTCCCGCAGGCTGCTGGCCACCGCGACTCCCGCGCCCGGCCTGGCGAGCCAGTACGGCGCGGGCGTGGTCAACCCTTACCGGGCGGTGCAGGACGCGCTTGGCACATCCAAGTCCGTCGCGCTTCCGACGGTCGCCCCGGTGCCGGTCGACACGCAAGCCGAGCGGCAAGCGGCGGCCTGGCAGGACGCGGGCAGGCTCGCCCGCCGGATCGCTGTGGGTGCGGCGGTCGGCGCTGTCGTCCTGCTGGTCGCCGCGGCCATCCTTCCCATCGGGCGGCGCCGTCGCTGGCGGGCCGGCTGACGCCCTGACAACACAGGAATGGCGATGAGCCCGGTCCACCGGGTGTCACCCCGGGGACCGGGCTCGGCGGGTGGCCGACCTAGACCATTCTTCCCAGATCCAGTGCCTTCGCCGCACTCTTGTCGGCGCCGTCCATCTTGGTCCAGGCGTCGTCGAGGACCAGGCCCTGTCCGCGGAGCATCCGGTTGACCTCCTCGTTCGCCCGTACCCAGAGCGCCCTCACCTCCGCCGCCTGCGCGGAGCCATACCGGCTCTGGTACGCGATCAGCATCTTGCCCATCGCGGTTTCGAACTGCATGTGCAGGTCCGCGACCTGGTTGGTGGCGTGAGCGATATCGCCGGCGCCCTGGGCCATCGCCCCGAAGTTGTAGTTGATACGCATGATTCCCTTCCTAGGTGCGAAGGACGCTGACATCGACGGCTGGACTGCCGGCGACCTTGTTGAAGTCCGCGGTGCTCTGTTCGTCATGGGACTGGTAGAGCGCGTTCGAGGTGTCGATCCCCTCGGACAGCTGGCACAGCTTGGTGCAGAGTTTGTCCACCGCCTCGAAGTGAACGGTGCGTCCCTGCCAGAACGCGTTCTTGAACAGCCCGTCCATGGAGCCGAGCCCGCTTTCCAGGACCGTGGTGAGATTGCTCACCGCCTTTCGGTACTCTTCGCCGATCCAGGTCGCCTCGGTCGCCATGAACTTCAGTTGCTGTAGTTCTGCGTCAACACCACTCATGGTGTTCCTCCTTGCTGGTTAGGGGTTCAGGTCCGCCAGAGCTCTTCGTCGAGCACGCCTTGGTCGACTGGCTTGTTGGTGCGCGCGTGTCCTTTGCGCTTGCGGATCGGGGGGACGGCGGACGCGGTCCGCTGCTCGCCGTTGGTACGGCCTTGCAGGTCGGCCTGCACACCGTGCCGGCGCCATCGTTCGGACTCGCTCTGCTCGGCGGGCATGCTGAAGCCGGCGCGAGCCTGTGCCGAGCCGGGCTTGATCTCGCCTCTCCCACCGGCACCGGCGCCAGCGGCTCCCATTCCGCTCATCGGCGGATACATCGGCGACATGCTCTGCTGCGTGCCGGCCGATGTCGCGGACGACGCCTTGCCCGCAAGGGAAGGTGCCGCACCGACGCCGCCGGTGGCGACGGCGCCAAGGCCCGCCGTGGGCCCGATCGCGGGCGAGCCGCCGCCCCCTCCGGGCGATCCGGCGCCGGTGAGCGTGGTCGGATCGAACGACGGCGCGGTTCCTACGCCACCGGCGAGCGTCGGCTGATCGGAGTACTCGGCGTACTTGGCGTCCGGGAGCACACTGTCGAGGTTCAGCCCTTCGGTGCCCGTGCCACCGCCCTGGTCGATCAGGTCCTTCAGGCTCTTCGCCAGGCTGACGTACTTGCCGGCCACGTCGGCCGGCTTGCCAACCAGGTCGATCCCTTTGCCCACGACATCGATCAGCTTCCCGGCCTGCTCGACTGGATCCTTGGCCTCAGGGGCTTTGGGCGCCGCGGGCGTGTCGGCCGGCTTCTGGCCACCGTCGCCGGCAGCACCAGCGCCGGCACCGGCACCTTGAGCGTTCGGGTCGCCCCCGCCGGCCCGTTCGTCATCCGGTTTCGGTCCCATCGGCCCTTGGTACGCCCGCTGGGGTGTGCGGATTCCGTTGAAGGTGTCGCGTACTTTGTTGGCCACGTTCCAGACGTACAGAGCGGCTCGACGGCGTGCGATCTCCTTGTCGACGTCCTTGCTGGCGCGCTCCCAGTCCAGGCGGGCGGCCTCGACGAACGGCCGGTTGTCCTCGATGACCTTCGCGGTGGCCGCCAGGCAGGTGCTGACGTTCGTGGCGAAGTCGGTCCACTCCTTCGCGGAGCTCTGGCTGAGTCCGATGTTGTCCGTGAACGACGCGAACGCCTTCGCCTCCGGATCCCCGTCGTTCAGCTGGAAGACCGGGGTCTGCCGCCAAGCGGCGTCCAGGCCCGCCTGAGCGCCGTTGATGCCGTCGGCCGTCGCGCGCCAGGTGTCCGCGACGTGCCGCCAGATCTCGGGTTTGAGGCTGTAGAAGACGCGCATGAGCTCCGGCATGGTCGCGGTCGCGTAGTCAAACATCCCGGTCCTCCGGCAAATCCGTCGCCTGGCACGTCATCGGCCTTGGCCAATGCCAGGAGGTATGTGGTCGATGTCGAGGCCGGGAGCCAGCCCGAGCTGCAGTGAAGAAGGGCGGGAGATGCTGGGCTCTTCCGGCCGATTCGGCTGATCCGCCGGGCTCACGAGCGGGCGGGTGTGCGGCAGCTTCGACAGGTCACCGGTATGGGTCGACCCCTGATCCGTCCGAGCGTCACCGACCAGATCGTTCATGATCCTGGCGTGGTCCGCGTCGACTGCCTCGAAGCTGTCAGCCGCCTTCTGGGCGATCGTGCGGAAGACCTCGATGCCGTGCAGGAAATCCCGGTTGAAACCAACCATCGGCACGGAACAGTCGGCAAGGAACTCGTTCGGAGATTGGACTTCCTCCATTCCAGATGGCAGGAGCGTCGGCAGGTCACCATTGACACGCGAGAAGTCCGCGTGGGGCAACGCGCCGGCGAAACGCCGCATCTCCACCGGATCCATCTGCGGCATGTGCGACTCCTCTCGAAGGTTTCGAGCACCAGGCAACACCGCCGTACGACGGGTGCCCGGCGTGGCGGCAACATCAGGTCAGGACTCGGCGCCGACCGGCCATGGCGGGTGACTGTCAGGCCGGGCAGTCGACGAGCTGGACCAGGCCGGCGTCGCCGCGGCGGGATACGAGCCAGCCGCGGCCGGGTGGCAGTTGCTGGGGTCTGGTCGTGCCGAGCAGCGGGCCTTCGGCCTTGTCGCCGCTCATCACCAGGCCAGGGGTGCCGACGTCCTTCAGCCGCGCGATCACCGGCTCGAAGATCGCCCTTCCCGCGCCACCCGTACGTCTGGCGACGACCAGGTGGAAGCCGATGTCGCGGCCTTGGGCGAGGTAGTCCACGAAGCCGGCCAGCGGATTCGACAGCTGCCCGACCACCAGGTCGTAGTCGTCGACGAGGACGTAGATCTGCGGCCCGGACCAGCCACCGGCGAGCCGCTCCTCGAGCACCGGAGCCACATCCGCGACCATCGCCTCGACGCCGCGCGGATCGGTGAACGTGCCCATCAGGTGTTCGGTGCCGACCGCTCCGGACAACGAGCGCCTGTAGTCGACCAGGATCAGCCGGGCCTCCGCCGGAGTGTGGCGCTCCGCCACCGCTCGCGCCATCCACCGCAGGAACCCCGTCTTGCCGGTCTCGGTGTCACCGAACAGCAGGAAGTGCGGGTCGGCCTCGAAGTCGACGCGCACCGGTCCCAGATCGCGTTCGGCGAGACCGATCGGCAGTCCAGGTGGAGTTTCGACGCCTGCGTCCCACTGGCGGCGCAGCGCACCGGCGAGGTCGTCGGCCGGCAGGTGCACGGGCAACAGGCGTACGCGTGGCGCACTGGACACCGGCCAGGCCGATGCGATCCGCGCGATCAGGTCTGTGTGGTCTGGATGGCCCGCACCCAGCACGGGTGCCGCCACGATCAGGTGGTGCCCGCTGGCGGCGAGACCCCGCCCCGGAGCGTCGGCGGGGACGGTCATCGCGGCCCGGCGGTTCACCGACGAGTCGGACGGATCACCGAGCCGCAGCTCGATCGTGGTTCCGAACAGGTCCCGGACGTTGCCACGGAAGTCGAACCAGCGCGCGCACGTCGCCACCAGGTGCACGCCGTACGCCAGCCCGCGGCCGGCGATCTCGCCCAGCACGGCCTCCAACTCCTCGAAGTCGTTCCGCACGGTAGGCCAGCCGTCCACAACGAGGAACACATCGCCGTACGGGTCGGACGAGAACTCGCCCGCGGCCCGGCGAGCCCGGTACGCCGCCATGCTCTCCACACCGTGGTCGGCGAAGAGCCGTTCGCGAGTGGTCAGCAGCTGCGACACCTCGGCCACCGTCCGCCGGACCGCTCCGGCATCCAGCCGGGACGCCACACCACCGACGTGCGGCAGGTCGCGCAGCGCGGCCAGCGAGCCACCGCCGAAGTCGAGGCAGTAGACCTGCACCTCGCGTGGCGTGTGGGTCAGCGCCAGCGACGAGACCAGCGTCCGTACCGCCGTGCTCTTTCCGGACCGCGGCCCGCCGACGACCGCCACGTGCCCGGCCGCCGCCGACAGGTCGACGGTGAGCGGTTCCCGGCGCTGCTCCAGCGGCCGGTCCACCAGCCCGATCACCGCGCGCAGGTTGCCACGCATGGCCGCCGGCGCCACGGTGAGGCCCCGATCGGGATCCACGGCGAGTGGCGGCAGCAGCTCGCCCAGCGCGGGCGGGTCGGAAAGCGGTGGCAGCCAGATCTGGTGTGCCGGCTTGCCCTTGCCGTCGAGCCGATCGACCAGGATGTCGAGCAGGGCTTCGCCGACCGCCTCGTCCGGGTCCTCCTCCGGCTCCTCCTCATCGGCCTCCGCCACGACCGGCCGCGGCACGAAGCTCGAGGTGTACTCCGACACCTCAGCTTCCACACCGGCCGAGTCCGGCGAGGCCGCCGAGGTGCCCGCCGGCCGGTACACGCCCGACACGTACGCCGCCCGGAACCGCACCATGGTCTCGGTGTCGATCTGCAGGAAGCCATGGCCGGGCGCACGCGGCAGCTCGTAGGCGTCGGGCACGCCGAGCACGACCCGGCTGTCCATCGCCGAGAACGTCCGCAGCCCGATCCGGTACGACAGGTGCGCGTCCAGTCCGCGCAGCCGGCCCTCTTCGAGCTTCTGGCTGGCCAGCAGCAGGTGCACCCCGAGCGAGCGGCCGACCCGGCCGATCTTGACGAACATGTCGATGAAGTCCGGCTTCGCCGACAACAGCTCCGAGAACTCGTCGCAGATGACGAGCAACGTCGGCACCTCAGCGAGGTCGGCACCGGCCGCCCGGGCCTTCTCGTACTCACGCAACGACATGAAGTTGCCGGCCCGCCGGAACAGCTCCTGCCGGCGCAGCAGCTCGCCCTCGATCGCGTCGGTCATCCGGTCGACCAGCGTCAGCTCGTCGGCGAGGTTGGTGATCACCGCGCTGGTGTGGGGCAGCCGGTCGAGCTTGGTGAACGTCGCGCCGCCCTTGAAGTCGACGAGCGCGAAGTTCAGGCTGTCGGACGGATGGGTGATCGCGAGCGCGAGGACGAGCGTCCGCAGCAGCTCGCTCTTGCCCGATCCGGTGGCGCCGATCAGCAGGCCGTGCGGCCCCATGCCGTCCTGCGCGGACTCCTTCAGGTCGAGCTCGACCGGCGTACCGTCGGCCTGGACTCCGAACCGGATGCGCAGCCGGTCGCGGTTCGGACGTGCCACCCACGTGCGGGCGGGGTCGAAGTCGTAGGGGTCGCCGACGTCGAGCAGGTCGGTCAGCCCGAACGCCGAGGCGAACCCTTCCTCACCCTCGGCCGCGGCCGACAGCCGCAGCGGGGCGAGCTGCCGGGCGAGCGCCTCGGCGTCCTCGACCGTGAGCGCGTCGGCCGTACCGATCTCACTCTCCCCGTCCATCGTGACGCTGGCGAGCGCGCCGGCTCCGTCTACGTCCAGTACCACCGTCGTGCGGTCGAGCAGGCGCGGCGGCCGGCCCGTCAGGTCGATGACGCTGACCCCTTCCACTCCACCGCCGGTCATCAGGTGGTCCGACCCGGCCAGGTCTCCGCCGTCGATGAGGACGACGATGTGCGGCCCGTCGACCCGGGTCGTCGCCGTCGGGTCGAACCGGGAACGAGGGGTCAGCAGGTTGTCGAGCACAGCCTCCAGCGCCTGGACGCTCGAAGTGATCAGGCGGATCGGCCCGAGCGCGTCGGACTTCTCCGGATGCTGGACGTGCGGCAACCACTTCAGCCAGTCCCAGTCCGGCCGGCTCGCGTCACCGACAACGGCCGCGATCAGCAGGTCGTCGGGTGAGTGCAGCGCGGCCAGCTGGCCGGCCAGCGCACGTACGAGAGCGCGCGACCGTTCCTCGTCCCCGTCGAGGTAGACGCGGGCGAAGCCGCGCAGCGCCATCGCGACCGGCAGGCCTGGGACCGAGGAGTACGTCGTGATGAACCGCCGCAGCGCACCGGCCGACAGCGGTTCCAGCTCCTCCAGCGGCGCGGTGTCGGGAGGGGTCAGCGGGATGGCGAGGGGTTGCGGGCCCGTGCCCACCCGGACGATCGCGAAGTCGGCGTCGTTCCTGCGTCGCTCCCAGAGGCGGTAGCTCGCGACCAGTGTCCAGAGCTGCCTGGGATCCGGATGGAGGTACGCCAGCGCCTCGCGCTGCTGCTTGACCGCGCGCCGGGCCCGGATCCGCTGCTGGGCCAGGTGCCGCAGGTAGCCGCGCCGGGCGCGCGCCATCTCCCGCCTCGGAGCGCCCTGGCCGGCGAACGCCATCGCGGCCATCCCCAACGCCGACAGGCCGAACAGCCCGCCGACGATGTAGCTCATCCGGCCGCCACCACCCATGGTGGAGTACATCAGTGCCATCGCCCCACCGCCGGCGAGCATCGGCACCATCATCACCATTTGCGACATCGGCTTTCCGGCCGGCTGCGGAAGGGCAGGCGGCGGATCGAGGGCGACGTCGCCGTTGGGCAGCGGCGGGCCCTCCCTGCGCGGCGGCCTGCCGAGTGGGCGGGCGGTTGCGGGTGGCATGGTTGCGACGCTAGGTCGCCATGGCCTCGTCCGCGTGCGGCGCGGCCACAAGCTGACTGTCCAGGTCCTGATACTGCAAGCCGGCCGACGCCACCGTACGGCCGTGCCACGCTCGGCCGCTGTGAGCACACGTGGCCTGGTCAAGGTGACCATCGACGCACCGGAGAGACGGGTCGACCTGGCTCTGCCGGAACGGTCGACAGTGGCCGACGTCCTGCCCAGCATCCTGCGGCACGCCGGCGACGAACTGGCCGACGAAGGCGCCTTGCAGGGCGGCTGGGTACTACGCCGGCCCGACGGCGAAGCGCTGGAGACGCACAGGGACCTGGCCAGCCAGGAGGTCCGTGACGGCGAGGTGCTGCACCTCGCACCGGCGCACCAGCACTGGCCGGAGCTCGAGTACGACGACCTCGTGGACGCCATCGCCACCAGCGCCCGAACCGGTGGCCGGGAGTGGAGCCGCGCGGCGACCCGCTGGTGCGGGCTGGTGGCCGGATCGCTCGCGGTCGTCGCGGCGCTCGGCGTGCGGCTGACGTCCGGGCCGCCATGGGACGGACCATGGGACGACACTGTGGCGTTCGCGTTCGGGGCCGCCAGCTTGCTGCTGATCGTCGGCGTGGTGCTGGTCCGGGCCGGAGGCGACGCCGCCGCAGGTGCGGTGGCCGGCGGGGTCGCGGTCGGCTGTGCCGGAGTCGCCGGAGCGCTGCTGCCCGCGGACCACTATCGGCTGTCCGAGCTCGGCGCGCCACACCTCACGGCCGCCGCGGCCGCCGTGCTGCTGTTCGGCTTGGCGGGATACCTCGGGATCGCGCGGCACACCGAGGTGTTCGTGGCCGCGAGTACGGCCGCGATCCTCGCGCTCGCGGCCGGCTGGCTCGCGACCGGTCCGCTGGACACCACGCGTTCGGCCGGAGTCGTCGCCGTGGTGGCGCTGGCCCTGCTGCCGGCGGCCGCGCCGATCGCGATGCGGATCGGCCGGCTGCCGAAGCCGGTGCTGCCCAGCAGTACGGCGGATCTGCTTTCCGACGCACCTCAGCCGCCACGGCACGTGGTGTACGCGGCGGTGCTGCGCTCGGCCGCGCTCTACACCGGGATCCTCACCGGGCTCGCGACCACCCTGGCCGGTTGCCTGCTGGTGCTGGCACGGGCCGGCTCGACCGCAGGCCTCATCCTCACTGGGCTGGTCGCGGGGATCTGCCTGCTGCGTGCCCGGCTGCACCCCGTGGTGTCGCACCGGCTGAGCCTGCTGGGCGTGGGTCTCACCGGCCTGGTGCTGCTGATCCTGCTGCTGCCCGGCGGACTCGCACCGTACGTTCTGCTGGCCCTCGCGACGGCGGCCGCGTTCCTCGGCCTGTGGTACGCCGGGCACAAGCCCGGTGCCTACCTCGCGCGCTACGCCGAGCTGGCCGAGATCGTGCTGATGCTGGCCGTCGTACCAGTGCTGATGTCGGTCCTCGGCCTGTACGGATACGTACGCGGGCTCGGTGGTTAGCCGATGGCCTCCAAACGCGACCAGCTGCAGTCGTACCAGTTCGTCCTGCAGCGGATGATGCACGCGCTCGTGCTGCGCGAGACCGACCCCGAGCATCCACCGTTCCGGCGCGGCGTCATCGGCATGCTGGCCGGGATCGGGATCGCCGTGCTGGCGCTGGCCGGTGTCGCGGTCTACGGACAGATCTCGCCGGGCGGCAAGCAGTCGTGGCGGTCCGGTGACAGCGTCATCGTCGAGAAGGAGACCGGCACGCGGTACGTGTTCCGGGGCGGCGTGCTCTACCCGACGGCCAACTACGCCTCGGCACTGCTGCTGGGCGACAAGTACAGCAAGCCGGTCATGGTGGCGCAGAAGTCGTTGCTCGGTGTGCCTCGTGGCCCGCGGATCGGTATCTCCAACGCCCCGGACTCGCTGCCTGTCAAGGACAGATTGCTTGGCGGCGGTTGGTCGCTGTGCGCGCAGCCGCGGGTCGACGACTCGGGAAGCCCGGCAGTGCGGTCGGTCCTGCTGGTCGGGCGCGAGCCGGGCGCGGCCAGGCCGGTCGACGACGCGGCGCTGCTGGTGGCCGACTCCAGCGGCCGCCGTTATCTCCTCTGGCACGGGTACCGGCACGTGATCCAGGACCAGGCGACGGTCGCCGCGGCACTGGCGCTGGACTCCGAGTCGTGGCTACGGGCCGCACCCGCCTGGCTGGACGTGATCCCGTCCGGGCCCGCGCTCGGGCCGATCGACGTACCGGAAGCAGGTAAGGCGTCCAAGCTGCTCCGGCCGGGACGCACCGGTTCGTTGTACGTCGTGCAGACCTCGACCGGGCAGGGGCAGTACTACCTCCTGCTGCGCGACCGGTTGCTGCCGATCAGCTCGCTGCGGTACGACATCCAGCGCAGCGCGCCGGTGACCCGGCAGGCCTATCCGGGCGTGCTGCCGGAGGCGATACCGCTGGACGCCGCAGTCGTCGCGCGGGTATCCGGCGGAGTCACCGCACAAGGGGGAGTCGCGTCGCAGGCGGACTCGGACCTGCCATCGACCCGTCCGTCGTTCGTGCAGCCGCCGTCGTCGACGGCCTCGGTGTGCGCCCGGTTCACAAGCAGCGGCTTCCGTCCGGCGTTGACGATCGCCGGCACGTTGCCGACCGCGGGAAAGGCCGGCGCCACGACCGGGCGCGGGCCAGGCGGCCTGCCGCTGGCCGATGTGGTCGTCGTGCCTCCCGGGCACGGTGCAGTCGTGGAGTCGATGGCCGCACCTGGCCAGCCGGCCGGCTCTGGAGCGTTGTCGTTCGTGAGCGACCTGGGCAGGCGGTACCAGCTGGCCAACCGCGACGTGCTCGGCGTACTCGGCTACGACCAGCCGCCGACCGTCCGGCTGCCGGCTGAGCTGGTCAGCCGGATCCCGGCCGGCGATCCGCTGGATCCACAGGCCGCGACGCGACCGCTGGGGCCGTAGAGCCCCACGAAAGTGGCCGCTCCGCGCCGTCTGCTGGCCTGATGTGGTCGGCCCGCGTGGCCGCGGACGCATTCCTGATTTGGTGCAGACGACGTTTCTCGAGGAGGAAGCATGGCCGGACTACCGATCCTGACAGTGATGCCTGAGGAGCTGCGCCAGTTCGTCGCCCTCGTGTCGCCGGAGACCATCGCCCAGGTTCCCGTCAACGTGGGAGCGACTCCGCTGCTGTCTGGGCCGATGCCCGAGAGCATTTCGCCGGACGCTCACGTCAGAGCGTGCACGGCGCAGACGGTCACGGTCGCGTCGAGCGCCGTCACTGGGATCGGAACGCTGGTCGAGGCCGCGCTCTCGTTCGCCAGCTCGTTCGAGACAACCGACCTTACCAACGCGGCCGCGCAGGAGAAAGTGGCCGACCCTCTCACGTCGTCCGCACGCAACTGCTGGCAACGCGACCCCTTGGCAACTGACGCCGATTCCCCGGCACAGGCTGAAAAAGGCTGACAGGAGCACATCATGGGTGCCTACTTCGGTATGGAACTGAACGCGATGGCGACGATGCTCTACGGCCAGCGCGCGGAGCCCTGGCACGCGAGCGCCGACATCTGGGGCTCGGCCTGCCAGCACCTGCTGTCCACTCACGGCGACCTCGGTGCGGCGAACGCGGTCATCAAGACCTGGCCACTGAGCGTCGGCTCGGTATCCCAGGCCGCGTTCAGTGGTCAGGTGATCGGAAGCCTGGCGACCCTCGCCGAGTGGTCGGCCTACACCGGTGCGATGTCAGCCGCGCTGCGGCTCGGTGGAACGGCCATCTACGCGGCTCAGGCGGTCATGCCGATGTTGCAGAGCGGCTATGACACCGCGATGGCGCTGAGCACGGTGCCGATCATCGGGCCGTTCGCCGCCCAGGCCGCGATGGCCATTCAGGCCACGGGCGCGGGCATGATGGAGGCGGTCGGCGGGGTCATGCAGGCACCCACGGCCGTACCATCTCCGGCGCAAGGCTGGCAGGGGCCCGGCGGTGGAGGGTCGATGCCCGCGTCGCCGGTGCCCGCGGTTCCGGCCGGCGACGTCCTGGGCGCGGCCGACAAGCTCGCGGGCCTCTTCGAGAAGAGCGCCTCACTCGCACAGACCGTGATGGGCCTGGCCCAGTCGGCGAACACCGGCAACCTGGACGATCTCGGCGACCTGGACCTTCCCAGTCTGGCCGGCGACACCTCCACTGGAGCACCGGTGCTCGGCTCCGCGCTGACCGGGAACGCGGCGTCGGCCGGCGGCGTGCCGGGCACGCTGGTCGCCGGCGGGAGTGCGCTCGGCACGCTCGCCGGCGCGGCCGTGTCGCGAGGCGTGGCCGGGCAGGTCGCCGCCGGCGTCCCGGGCGCCCGGATCGGCGTCGGCACCGAACCCGCGCTGGCCGGAAGCACCGCCCGGGCCGCCGCGACCGGTGTGGCGAGGGCCACACCCGCGATCGCGCCGCCTCTGTCATCCGCCGGTGGCGGTGGTGGTGGCACGGAGATCCGGCCCGGTGGCCGGTCCGGCCGCGACGGCGCCGGCGACACGCAGGAGGAGAGGCTGCGGCGCAGTGGAGTGCAGCCCGGGCTGCAGGGCCGGGCGGCCCGGGAACCGGTAGAGCGGTTCACGCTGCCACCCCCACGCAGGCGCCGCGACGGCGCCGTCCTCGACGAGGAGCTCTTCGTCGCCGAGTCGAGCCACGACGAACGTCGCCACTGATCATGCCTGGCAACCCAACGAAACCAGTTAGCTCGGGCTGGGCCGCCGCGGCCGCCCAGCCCGGCGGGGGCGCCGTTCCGGCCGAAGTGACCGCGACAGTGGCGCCACCCCGGGTAGCCCTGAGCGCCCCAGCCCGAACGGCCGCGGCTCGTCCGGCGGTGGCCGCCGTCGCCCCCGCGGCCACCGCCACGAGCCCGCCCGTCGCGGCGGTACCCGCGGTTGCGGCGGCAGCCGTCACGATGCCGGTCCAGGAAAGGGCCCGGCCGGTCGCACCACCGGCCGGTGGTGCACGGGGGACCACCGGCCGGGGAAGGCCCCGACTGCTGCCTGCCCAGTTCGTGTGCTGGCAGCTCGCCATCGGACTCGTCGTCGCCTCGGCCGGCCGGCCCTGGTGGGTGCTGGTCGCGGCGACCCTTACCGCGCTCGCGCTCGTCGCGTTGACGACGACCTGGCGCCGCGACCTGTGGACGTACCAGCGAGCCGTCCTCGGCATCCGGTACGCCGTCCGCAGCCCGCGGTTCGTACCAATCGAGGCCGTTCGCGGCACGCTCGAGATCGGCGACACCGAGGCGGCGGTCATCGCCCGCCCGGACGGCCTCACAGTGCTGCTGGAGCTCGGCGCGCCCGTCGAGTTGTCCGACCTGCGCACCGAGCTGTGCTTATCCAGCCCCCGTGGCCTTCGGCCACACGGGCCTACCCCGCTCCTTCCCGCCAAGCTTCTGCTGCAGCGCGGCCGGTCCTGGGTCGCGTTGACCGCTCCTCGTACCGCCGGCCGGCACCAGGACGCCGAGCTGGAGTTGCTGCTGGCCAACGCCGTACGGCGGCTGGTCAAACGGCTGCCGACCGTACCACTGGCCGCTGACGAACTGCTCGACGTCCTGGCCAGATTCACGTCGAAGCATGCCCGCGAGGAGTGGAACGGGCTCCGGCTCTGGACCGGGCACTACCGCGTCTACGCGATCCGGCCCGACCTCTCCGACATCCCTCGTGGCACGGTCACCATCACGCTGTCCACCGAGCTCGACCAGGCCCTCGCGCTGGTGCCGGCTGGTGCGCCGGCTGGACCTGGCGCCGTTCCGCTGACCGGGCGCCAGCGCTCCGCGTTCGCTCTAGCCCTGCCGTGACCTGGGCTTATATCGGGCCTGTATCGGCTGGACCGGCCAGTGGATCGCGAGCGGACCACGCCTGGGGCAGCCTCGTTCAGGGTTTCCTCATGAGCCAATCCGAAGTCGCCGAATACGCGACCGTCACCGACATTCGCACCGCCAACAGGCGGCTGAGCCATCTCGGCGTAGACGCGAAGGCGGAGCGGGTCTACCTGGCGCTGCTGGAGCGCCCGGTCTGGACACCCGCCGAGCTCGCCGACCGGCTCGGACTCGACCCGGCTGCCCTCCAGAAGGCGATCCGGCAGCTGACCGACCTGGGCCTGCTCGCTCGCGGCGGGCCGGGAGAAGTGATCCGGCCGCTGCACCCGCGGCTGGGTCTCACCGCGTTGCTCGCCGAGCGCGAAGCCGACCTCGCCCGCGTCAACCGCGACCTGGAGCGCAGCCGCGTGGCCGCGGCCGAGATCGCCGGCGAGTTCGCTCGTCGCCATCCGGCACCGGTCGACGCCAGCGGAGCGCCTGACTCGGCCGCTAGCCCCGCGGTCGCACAACGCGCCGTCGAGGGCCTGATCCGGTCGGCGACCAGCGAGGTACTGGTGAGTACGCCGGTGACGGCCTCGGTCGCGGACCCGATCGGCGGGCTCCGCGAGCTCGGCGTGGACCCGCTGGCACCGCCCGTGCGGTATCGCCTGCTGGTGCCCGACGCCGCCCGTACGCATCCGGTGTTGTCCCGGCGGCTGCACCAGCTGAACCGCAACGGTGCCCAGGTGCGTACGGCCTCGTCCGTCCCGCTGTGCGCGCTGATCGTCGACACCGCCACGGCCGCCCTGCCCGCCGACCGCGGCGGGCACGGGACGGTGAGCATCCTCAAGGTCGCAGCCGCCGTCAGCGCGCTGTCGGAACTGTTCGAGCGGATCTGGCACGCCGCGACGCCGCTTCGCCAGCCGACCGGTCCCGGCGACGTGTCGGGGCTGACCGTTCGCGAACGCGAGGTGCTGGCGCTGCTCGGCGACGGCGGCACCGACGCGTCGGCCGCCGCGCAGATCGGGGTGTCGGTGCGTACGGTCCGCCGGATGGTGTCGGAGATGATGGCGCGGCTCGGCGCCCAGAGCAGATTTCAGGCCGGGCTGAAGGCCGCCGAACGCGGCTGGGTGAGCCCGGGCCACTCCGCCGACTCCGGTGCTGGCAATTCGCTTGGGTCGGCCGCGCGATGAGAGACACCCAGATGCAGCGGACCCTGACCGTGGCGCCGGACCGGCCGGGCGCGTACGCGTCGATCGGTGCGGCCGTGCTCGATGCCCCGGACGATGCCGTCGTCACGATCGCGCCGGGCGTCTACCAGGAGACGATCGATCTCGCCGACCGCTCGGTGACGCTGCGGGCCGAAGGCCCTGCCGGAGCTGTGGTGATCGATGCTTCTGCGGCGAACACACCGGTCCTGCGTACGGCGGGAGGTCGGCTCGTGCTCCACGGCCTCACGATCCGGTCCGGCGACGCCGCGGCCGTGGTCGTCGCGGGTGGCTCGCTGCGGGCCGAGCGGTGCACACTCGCCGCCGGCTTCGGCGCGGGCCTGCTCGTCACCGGCCCTGCCAAGGCAGCGATTTCGCACTGTGTCGTCGACGGTGGCGAACACGGTCTGGTGCTGGAGGACTGCGACGCGCTGGTCGAACACACGAAGATCGGCGGCGTGGCCGCGGACGGAATCATCGTGCGGCTCGGCGCAACGGTCGTCGTGCGCGACAGCAAGCTGCCGGCGTGCGGGCGGCGCGGCGTCTACGCGTACCAGTACGCCCGGTTGACGATCGAGGGCTCGGAGGTCTCGGGCAGCGGGGAGGCCGGCATCCTGCTGGCCCACGACTCGACCGCGGTGGTGCGGCACTGCGCGGTCCGGGACGTCCGCGGTCCGGCCGTGTCGTTCGGCCGCCGCTGTGGGGGCGAAGTGGTCTCCTGCCGTTGGGAGAACACCGCCGAGCCGCCGCTCGACATCGCTGAGCCGGATCTGGTGTCCGTCACCGCCACCTTCGTGGAGGTGTGTTCGGCCGACGATGAGCCGACGGCCACGGACATCGAGTCGCTGCTCGCCGAACTGGACGCGATGGTCGGCCTGGCGAGTGTGAAGGACGAGGTGCGCAGCCTGATCGACGAGATCCAGGTCAACGAGTGGCGCCGCAAGGCAGGCTTGCCGGTCGGCAGCCTCAGCCACCACCTGGTCTTCGCCGGCGCGCCTGGCACGGGCAAGACCACCGTGGCGCGGATCTACGGCAAGCTGCTCGCCGCGCTCGGCGTACTGCCGAAAGGCCAGTTCCACGAGGTGGCCCGGCGCGACCTGGTCGGCCAGTACCTCGGCCACACCGCGGAGAAGACGTCCGTCGTCTTTCAGGACGCCATCGGCGGCGTGCTGTTCATCGACGAGGCGTACTCGTTGTCCAGAGCCGGCGCCGAGAGCGACAGCTTCGGCCAGGAGGCGATCGACACACTGGTCAAGCTGATGGAGGACCATCGCGACCAGGCCGCGGTCATCGTCGCCGGCTACAGCGACGAGATGGTCGACTTTCTGGCCGCCAACCCCGGCTTGGCGTCCCGCTTCTCCAAGACCATCGACTTCGAGAACTACTCCCCCGACGAGCTCACGCTGATCGTCCAGCGCATGGTCACCGCCCAGGAGTACGACCTCGACGCCGGCGCGTACCCACTGCTGGTCCGGCACTTCGCGAAGGTGTCGGGCGCCGCCAACTTCGGCAACGCCCGCGACGCCCGGCGGCTGTTCGACCGGGCCCGCAAGGCTCAGTCGCAGCGCCTGCGCAAGCTCGGCACCATGCCCACCATCACCGACCTGCGTACCTTGCTGATCGACGACGTGACGGCTGCGGTGTCCTAGGACCGACCACCGTACAGCGCGTAGCCGAGGCCGCCTGCGAGTAGGACCGCTGTGGTTATCAGGGCTTCGACCGCGGACATCCAGTAGCCAAGGAGCCCGGTGACGGGGACGACGGCGCAGAACGACGCAGCCATCACGGCGGCGCCGGCGACGATGCCCGACAGCGCCGCCACGACCTGTCCGGCGCGCCGGGCGGCCGAATGGACGTCCATACCGGCAAGAATGCCGAGGGAGCACGCCTCGAAGAGAAGAGCTACACATGCGCCGATGAAGACGGTGTACAGGAAGGTGCCGTCGATCTCGTCTATGTTGTCGATAGCTTCTCCGGCGGTGGTGCGGCCGGCGTCGTCGAGCACGAGGAAGACGCCGATGAGGCCGAGCGAGACGACAGCCGGTATTACACCGCGGGCGACCCAGTTCGGCATCCCCGACTTTCGTGCCCGCTGGTTCGGTCGCTTCGTTGCCGCCGCCGTGACGACTCTGGTCCTGGCAGGTGGCGCCGTCGTCATGGCCAGCGCCTCGTCGACGGTCGGGCGTCGGTTCGGGTCCTTTTCCAGGAGTCGTTCGATCAACGTGGCGAGGGGTTGACCGGCTCGCTGTGGCGGTGGTGCCTGATCGGAGATGACCGCGAACACGGTGGCCTCGAACGTGTCACGGCGAAACGGCGAAAAGCCTTCCACCAGCTCATAGAGCGTGACGCCGACGGAGAAGAGGTCGCTGGCGGGGAGCCGGCTGATCCCCTGGAAACGTTCCGGAGCCACGTAAGCCCAAGTCCCGGCGACCTGGCTACTGGCGGTGTCGTCCTCATGAGCCGCGATCCCGAAGTCGGTCAGCAGGATGTCGCCTCCGGCCGCCAGCATGACGTTCTGCGGCTTGACATCGCGGTGCACGATGCCCTTCTCGTGCGCTGCTGCCAACGCGTTCAGCAACGTGGTAGCGACCCGCATGGTCCGGCTGGCCGACAGCGGGCCGTGCCTTTCGATGTGATCCGCCAGCGAGCAGCCGTCGATCAACTGCATGACGATCCAGAGCGCGTCATGCTCGACAACCGCGTCATAGATGTCGACGACATCCGGCCGGCCTCGCAACTTCGCGGCGTTCAAGGCCTCCCGCTTGGCATGCTGCAACTGGCTGGCACGTTTCGCCGGCGAGCCAGTTGGAGACGGTCTGACCTCCTTGACCGCCACCTCGACCTGCAGCAGCTGGTCGTATGCCTTCCAGACCTGCCCGAAGCCGCCCGCACCCAGCACGCTGTCGAGCCTGTGCCGGCCACCGATCACCCAGCCCGGCTGCGCCTCCTGAACCAAAGGTGCCCCCTTCGCCGGCATACCGACTGCTCAGACCGAGACCGGATCCAAGACTGCCACGAAGCCTTCGAGCAGGGAAGGCAGTGCGCTCAGTACCAGCCCGAGCTGCTCGCCAGCTGTCGCCGGATCGCCGGAGTTCTGGTGCCTGATCGTCGCGAGGACTTCGCAGTGCGACCACAGCGACGGAGCGACCGCGCCCCACTGCCACAGCTCGAACGCCGTGGCGTCCACTGTCGCGAGGGGTTCCAGGCCGGGTACGCCGATGTGGAACCGCTCGAGGTCGTCGGGCTCGTTGCCGAGGCCGAGGAACAGCGGCGCCAGGCGGTAGCTGCGCGCGAACGACATCGGGTCGCCGACCTCGACCAGGAGGCCACGGCGTAGCAGCTCATCCATCTCCTGCGCGAAGCCGGCGGCCGCCAGCTCGCCGGCCGTCGCCGCCCGGTGGGCGAGCACCCATGCGCCGAACTCGCTCTCGGTCAGCTCCTCCCGTGAACGACCTACGCGTACTACGTGGTGGGCCGGATCCTGTTCCTCGTCGGGTACGAACGCGCCGGCACCGTGGCCGACCGGGAAGACCGTGACGCTCATCGCTTGTCCTCCTGTACCGCGAGGTCGAGGCAGGCCGCACTCGGAGCGAGCAACACGTGCAGGGCCGCCAGCACGTCGATCAAGCCACCCGGCGTCGCCTCCTCACAGGCGGCCAGCAGGTTCGGGGCGAGGTGGCTCCACAGCCACATCTCGTACAGCGTCGGCGTCATGCCGACCAGCGGCCGCTCTTTCGTACCGGCGACGAACATCGTGCGCAGCCGCGCCGAGTTGCCCAGGCCGAGGTGGAGCGGCAGCAGCCGGTGCCGCCGGGCGAAGCCGGCGGCGGCCTCCGGGCTGTCCACGTCGACCTCCACGAGCAGGCCGCGGCCGAGCAGATCGTCGACGACTCTCGCGGCGTCCTTGATCGTGCTGCCCTCGAAGACGCCCTCCATCCGGGCGCGGTCCCATGGACCGGCGTCGGAGTCCGGCTGCTCGCCAAGGCCGTGGGCGATCGACCAGACGGCGAACTCCTCAGAGCTCAGCTCGACGATCTCACGCCCGAGCCGAACCTGCTGGACGTACCGGATCTGCTGAACGTGGTCGTTCGAGTCGCCCTCGAAGTGGTATGTCCCGAGGCTGTGCCCGATCGGGAACATCAACGTGGTCACAGCAGCACCGTTCCAGTCGTACGGACCGGGCCGCGGCAGCCTGCAACATGCGGCCAGGATCTGGCCGCTGGTCACAGGGCATAGGCACCACAGGTGGAGGCACGCGAAGATGGGCCCGTGACCGACAAGGCGGGGCAGAGACCCGATCACGAGCCTGAGGTCCCGGGCTGCACGGACGTGGAGCTGGTCCGCGCCGGGATCCCTCGTACGTACCGGTGCAGGCGGCAGGGGACCGGCGAGCCGGTCACCGCGCTGGTCTATCCGGTGCGCGTCGACTCCACCACGGCCGCCGCGTTCACCGAGCAGGTGGCCGCGCTCGGCGGCATCCGCCATCCACACGTCGCTCCGGTGCTCGACTCCGGGCTCGCCGGCGGCTACCCGTACGTCATCAGCACACCGGACGCGGGCACGCTGGCCGAGCAGATCCACGGCCGCTCCCGTTCGGCTGCCGAGCTCGCGGTCCTCGGCCGGGGCGTCGCCGCGGGACTGGCCGCTCTCCATGCCGCCGGACTGGTTCACGGCAGCCTCACACCCGACACTGTGGTCTTCGCGCCGGACGGCACTCCGTTGCTGTCGGGTCTCACGCTCGGGCTCGGACAGCACACCGGGCACGCGGCGCTCAGCTCGCCCAGGCAGCTCTACCTCGCGCCCGAGACGCTCAGGGACGGCACCTCCACGGCCTCGTCGGATCTCTACGCGCTGGGCGCGGTCCTCTACACGACGGGCAGTGGGAAGCCACCGCTGGCAGCCCGGATGGGCGAGACAGCGGGTGAGCACATCCTGCGGGTACTCCACGAGCCGCCCGCCCGGCTCGACACACTGCCCGGTCCGTTCGCCGACGTGGTCGCGCGGCTGCTGGAGAAGGACCCGGCGAACCGTCCGCAGGGGGCGGAGGCAGTCCTCACGGCGCTGGGCGCGTTCCGGCCGGAGCCGGCGCCGGCCGCGTCACCCGCCGGTGGTTTGCCAGGCCCTGCCGTACGTCCGGTGCCGGCCACGCCGCCTGCCGAGCCGGCCGAGTCGCCCGCATCGCCGGCCGGCAAACCTCCGATCCCGTTGCCGCGGCCGGCCCTGATGAACCGCGGGCGGCTGCGCTCGTGGCCCACACCGCCCCCAGCGCCGCCGAACGGCGCACCACCGAACGGCGCACCACCGAACGGCGCACCACCGAACGGCGCACCGCCGAAGGGAGCACCGGCACAGGAGCAGCCGCACGAGCAAGCGACGCCTCAGCCGGATCAGCCCCAACCGGACCCGGCGTTCGCGGCCGGTGCGCAGCCAGGGCCGCACTTCGGGCCTCAGTTCCAGTCCGGGCCCGGCGCCGAGAACCACACCGGGACTCACACCGAGGCCCCTCCGTACGGTCCGGGCGCCGAGCCTCCGCATGGCGAGGGACCACCGCCCAACACCGGCACCGGACCTGAGCCGGAGCGCGACCTCTGGTGGTTGCGGAGCTGGCTGCTCGTATCGGTCAGCGCTGCCGTCGCGGCGGCCCTGATCGCCGTACTGGCGCTCGTCAGCCGGCAGGACCAGCCCGAGCCGCCGCCCGCGTCGGCCCAGCAACAGCAGCAGCAACGCCAGCCGTCCCCCACGCCCACACCGTCGACGGCCACGGTCCGGCTCAACCCGCCCGCCGACCACGACACCTACGTCGACCTGAGCTGGTCCGGCACTCCCGGGCTGAACTACGCGCTGGTCGTCGCGCAGGTGGGCAAGCCGGCCGACCTGAAGCTCGTGTACAAGCGGACGAAGTACCGCGTCCCCGTCGTTCCGGGAGTGCAGTACTGCTTCGCCGTCCAGGGAACCGACGGCATCAACACGTTCGAGACCGAGCCTCGCCCGATCCGCGACGCCCAGTGTGAGTAGGGCGGCTCCGCCCGATCAGCCGAGCAGGCTGCGTGGGCTGAACGCCATCCGCAGCCGGATCCGGAGCCGGCGCGACCACGGACCTTGGATCAGGCCGTCCCGCGCCCGGCCCACCGCGGACCACGCGAGCTCGAGGTACGGATCGGACTTCCGTCCGGACCACAGCGCCTGATCCAGGCATCCGGCCAGCTGCGTCATCGCCTGCGCCACCGCTCCCTCGGCCTCCCGGGCCAGGTCGCGGGCGGTCGCGGAAGCCGTCACCCGCGTTCCGTGGTCGCGCAGCAGGTCACGCGCCTCCGCCCACGCACCGAGCGTCCCGTGGTTTCGCCGCCGGCGCCGCCGGATCGCCTTCACTGACGGCACTCCGGCGAGCCAGGCCAGCGCCGCGACTGCCAGCAGGCCGGCCAGGCCGAGCAGCACGGTCCGCCAGGTCCGGGTCTGCCCGGCGCCATCCGTCTGCTCCGGCGGTACTTGCGGTCCGGCTTGGTGCTCGCGCTCGAGCTCCTGTGTCGAAGGCAGTTCGCGCCGTACGGTCGCGGCCGCGTCGGCCAGCCCGTCACCGCCGGAGGTCGCGGCAACCGTGCCGGTCGGGTCCAGCGGTACCCAGCCCACACCCTGCACCGCGACCTCGGGCCAGGCGAGGATGTCGCCGTTCCGCACCACGTAACGGCCGTCCGGACCCGGCTCGGCCGGCTGCCGGAACCCGACCACGAGCCGGGCCGGCAGCCCGGCCAACCGGGCCAGCACGACGTAGGAGGCCGCGAACTGCTCGGACGTGCCGCGCTTGCTCTGCAACAGGAAATGGCTCAGCTGGGCGTAGCCGTGGCCGGTCGGCAGGTCGCCGCCGGCGGCCAGCCGGTAGTGCGACCGCAGGTACTTCTCGAGCACCAGCGCCATCTGGAACGACGGCCGCAGGTCACCGGAGATCTCACGCGCCAACTGGTCGATACCCGGCGGCACGTCGCCGAGGTCGGAGTCGGCGAGCAGGTTCGAATCGACGCCAGCGGAGACGAGCTGGCCGGTGCCGACCAGCGGGTCCGCCCACGTCACCGTGTAGTGCGCGGGCCGCGTCTGGTCGGCGAGCAACGTGCCGGACGCCGGGTCGACGAGCAGCGGCGGAGCCTCGGCGACGGAAACGGTCCGGGCTTGGCTGGGCAACCACGGCAGCGACCAGCCGGCCAGCGACACCTCGGCGGCCCGCGTGGCCACAGGCACCTTGATGCGCGGATCGACCGGTAGCTCGCGGCCCAGCCGCTGGAACTTCGGATCGACAGACCAGGTGGCGCCGTCGAAGCGGTCGAGCGCGATCACCGGCCACCGGTCGACCGGAGCGGACGCCCGTACGGTGAACACGACCTGGTCCGGCGAACGCAGCCGGGCGGCGACCTCGGTCAGCGGATTGCTGAGCACCGACGGAACGTCCGGCGGGCTCGGCCGCGCGAGGTGTGCGGCGGTGCGGTCCGGCAGTCCCAGGCCCAGCGCCGTGGCGCCGGCCGCGATCGCCGCCAGCGCGGCGACCAGGCGCAGCCAGGCCGCCCGATCTCCCGGCCATCGCACCAGCACCAGGCAGCAACAGCCGACCAACGCCGCGCCGGCCAGCAGCGCGCCCGCGCCGGACACCGTGACGTACGCCTGCGAGAACCCGGCCACCACGATCGCCGGGACGAGGGCCCACACGCGGGAAACCTGGAGCAGTCGCGTGCCGAGCAGGCAGGCCAGCAGAACGAGCAGCGGGACGAACGTGACCAGCCCGGGGTCGGGCCTTGCCGGCCAGGTCGACTCGAGCGTCTGCCGCCAGCCGGTCAGAACACCGCGCCACAGGCCGGCCGGATGCGACGCCGCACCCGGAACGACAGCGGCCAGCGCGACGACTCCTCCGGCCAGCGTGAGCGGCACGCGCCACCGCGCCAGCTCGGGCCGGCGCAGGATCGTCTCCTCCACGACATACGCCACCAGCGCGACGGCGAGCACCGGCCAGAGCACCGCGCTCGTACCGAAGACCGGTGCGAACAGCGAACCGGCCACCACGCAGGCGGCGAGCACACCGACGATCGGAACCCTCTGCTTCATCCCATTCCCCCGGCCGGCCCGTCGTTCCAGGCCTGGGCGACGTTCCAGGCGTCGACCGCCGCCTCAGCGCCGGCCTCGGCGATGAAGTGCACGCCGCTGTCGGCCCGGTCCGCGCCATCGCCTGGTGCCAGGTCGAAGCAGACCACCGGCCGGTACGACGACCGGAGGTCCGGCCGCCGCATCAGCTCGCCGGCCCGGGCCCCTCCGGTCAGCACGACCAGCGCGCCGCCGTCCCGGCCGAGTGGCAACAGCAGCGAGTCCAGTACGTCGTGGTCCGGCGCCGGCGCCTGCTCGATCTCGGCGAGCTCGTCCAGCAGGTCACCGATCGACTCGACGTCGTGGTCGACGCCGCCGGTGGTCGTGAGCCGCAGCCGGTGGCCGGCCCGGGCGGAGGCGACCAGCACCGACGCCGCGACCGCGACCGCCGCCTCGAACTCGTCGGCGTCCAACGCCGAAGCGTGCGTGTCGAGCACCAGCCGGAGCCGCGGTTGGTCCGGATCGGCGTACTCCCGCACCATCAGCCGGCCCGTGCGCGCCGACGCCTTCCAGTGCACGTGCCGGACCTCGTCACCGAGGGTGTACTCACGCAGCTGCCGCAGGTCGATCGAGCCACGCAGCGGCCCGGCCGACACCGGGCCCTCGAAGTGGTGCCGTTGCCAGCTGCCGTTCGCCGGCCGCGCGGCGTGCCTGCGCGGACGCACCAGCAGCGCGGTCGTCCCGCCGATCGTCACTCGGCAGGAGGCGAGTCCCAGCGCATCGGTCCGGATCGAGGTCAGCGGACCGACCGTCAACCGGCCACGGCGGGAGGTCGGCAGCTCGTAGTGGTACGTCGCGACGCCCTCGGCCGCCAGCGACTCGACCACGACCTGCGCGTCGTGCGACCCGGCGACGTCGGCGGCGACGAACGACGGCTGCCGCCGGCCGGACTCGTTGCGGACCACGAGGCGAGCCAGTGCGGGCCGGCCGCACTCCACGCGGTCCGGGTACAGCACCCGGTGAACCGTGAGCCGCGGCCGGCGCAGCAACGTCAGGAAGCTGACGACGACCGCCGCGATGCCGGCACCCGCCAGCACGCGCAGGATCGGGTAGCCGAGCAGCTGGCCGCCGACGAGCAGCGCGATCGAACCGGTCAGCACGCCCCAGGCTCGCGGGGTGAGCCGGGTGCGCGTCATGGCACCGCGCCCAGCGTCCACTTACGATCGCGCTGCCCCGGATTGCCCGGAGCCGGAGTCTCCTCGAGCACGTCGCCGATGACGTCGGCGACCGTACGCCGGGCCAGCGCGGCGTCCGGCGTCAGCACCAGCCGGTGCGCGAGGACGGGACGCGCGACGCTCTTCACGTCGTCCGGCGTCACGAACTGCCGGCCTTCGGTGGCGGCGATCGCACGGGCGGCCCGGACCAGCGCGATGCTGCCGCGCGGGCTGGCGCCGTAGCGCACCGCGCTGTGCAGGCGGGTCGCCGCGGCCAGGCGCACGGCGTACGCCATCACGGCCTCGTCGACGAAGACGGATCGGACGGCGGCGATGACACCGCGCAGCGTGTCCGGATCGATCACCGGCTGCAGGTCGTCCGGGCCCAGGCCGGCGCCGTCGAGCGCGACGACCTCCACCTCCGCGTCGAGGTCCGGGTAGCCGATCTCGATCCGCATCAGGAACCGGTCGAGCTGGGCCTCGGGCAGCCGGTAGGTGCCCTCCATCTCGATCGGGTTCTGGGTCGCCAGCACCATGAACGGGTCGGGTACGCGATGGGTCTCGGCGTCGACCGTGGCCTGCCGCTCGGCCATCACCTCGAGCAGCGCCGACTGTGTCTTCGGCGTTCCACGGTTGACCTCGTCCGCGAGCACGACGTTGGCGAAGATGCCGCCCGGATGGAACACGAACCGGCCCTGGCCCTGGTCGTAGACCACGACGCCGGTGATGTCGCCGGGCAGCAGGTCGGGAGTGAACTGGATCCGGCTCCACTTGCCACCGATGCTTCGTGCGAGGCCGCGGGCCAGGCTGGTCTTGCCCAGCCCGGGCACGTCCTCGATCAGCAGATGACCGCCGGCGAACAGCGTGGCGATCGCGAGCCGGACGACGAGCGGCTTGCCCTTGATCACGCGCTGGACGTTCGCCGCGATCAGCTCGTACGCCTGCCGCGGGTCGAGGGCCGGTCGCTGCCCGTTCGAACCGAGCGTCACCATTGAGCGTCCTTACGGTTGGGCCGGGCACGGCGTACTCCTGTGGCTGGAACAGTCAGCGCCGGAGGGACCGGCGCGAGCCCGCCGCCGAGCAGGCCGGTAGGGGTCGCCGATGCTGTGCCGGTCTGCCCGTCGACAGTCGCACTGCTCGGCCGGTTCTTCTCGCGGGTGACCGCCTTGACGGTGAACGTCAGCGGCACGGCACTCAGGCCGGTGTAGCGCGTGCTGTTCGTGGTGACCTTGCGATCCGGCTGCCCGGTCGCGGTGACGACGTAGTGGACCAGCTCGCCGCCGTTGAGGTTCGGAGTGTTCCAGCTCAGCGAGACCGATCCGATGCCCGGTGTGGCCTTCACCGTGGGCGCGGCCGCCTGGCTGTACGGATAGACCGTGCGGGTCGCGGCCGACTTCGGTGACGTACCGGCGCCGTTCTTGGCCGTCACGCGGTAGCTCACGCCCTTGCCCAGCGTGGGTTTCAGCGTGGTGCTCGTGGAGTAGGTCGGCACGCTGGTGTTCGAGCCGTCCGAGCCGCTCACGTTGTAGCCGGACAAGGTGTAGTCGGTGCTCGGCGCCTTCCACGACACGTCGACCGAGCCGTCGGTCTTGGTGGCGGCCGCGACATCGGTCGGGGCGCTCGGCTTGGACTGCCCGCCGACTGTCACCACCTTGCTGTCCACGGCCGGCCCGGTGCCGATCCGGTTCGTCGCCGCGACAGTGAAGATGTAGTCGCAGCGGGGCGAGCAGAAGAAGGTGCCGCTCTCGAACATGGTGAACGTGGTGCTGCGCCTGATGCCGGAGACCGTCCTCGAGCCAGAGGCCGGCAGGCCGGAGACGGAGTTGCCGGGCGCGACCCGGAACCGCACGAGATAGCTCGTGACGGGTGCACCGTTCGCGCGCGCGGCGGTCCAGTTCACCGTCGCCTTCCAGCCGTCAGGTGTCGCGGAGACCGATCCAGGAGCGCCCGGCCGGGCCGCCGGCGGCGGTTTCGGCGTCTGCTTCGGCTCGGGATCCGGATCCGGGTCCTCGGTCGGGAGCGGCCAGCGGCGGCCCGGGCCGTCCGTCCGGGACGGGTCGGGCGTCTCCTGCTTGGTGGTCGGCTTCGGGCCCGGCGTGGGTGTCGTCGTCGTAGGCGTGGGGGTCGAGTCGGGCGTCGGGGCCTGCTTGGCGTCCGGCGACGTCGGCCGGTTGCTGCCGTCGGTGGCCACCTCGCTCACGCTGCCGTCGCCGTCGATCACCGTCACGACCGCACCGGTGACGTCGTCGATGTAGATCCGCCCGTCCTGGCCCGGCGTCACGCGCAGGTGGTCGTCCGCCTTCCCGCGGCCGCTCTTGTGCTTGCCGAGCCGGTGCGTCTGGACGGCCTTGCCGTCGGCGTCGAACGTACGCAGCTCTCCCCGCTCGGAGTCGACGACGGCGACCGCCGCACCCGTGGCCGCCAGCGCGTCGTAATGGCGCGGAGCCAACCGGATGGTCGTCGCCGGCGTCGTGCCGGCCGCGTCGACGAGAAGCAACCGGTCGCCGGTCAGGATCGGGATCCGGCCGCCGACGTCGGCCTGGGCCACGACGGACGTGGCCGGCAACGTCCCGTCGACGTTCATCCGGACGGGACGCCCGGCGTCGTCACCGGCCAGCTGGGTCACGGTGCGCTGGGCGAGGTTCGCGAACGCCGGCTCGCCTCCGACGGTGAGCAGGGCGCCGGCGTCGCGGGCCGGAGCGTCGAGCGGGCACTCGAGCTCCGTCGAGCCGGGAGCGAGCTGGCAGAACTTGTCCGCGCCGCGTACCCACAGCGTGCCGTCCGGTGTGGCGATCGCACTGGACACGACGCTGCCGACGGTCACGGTCTGCTGGGAGTCGCCGAGCCGCACGATCTGGCCGTGCTCGCGGTAGACGAGGTACGGCCCGCCCGGAGCTTCGATGCCGAGCGGTTCCTCGTCGATCCCGGTCTTGATGGTGCTCTTGACCGAGAGATCGGACTTGCCGAACACCGTGACCTGCCGGGGGCCCACGACGTAGCCGTTGCTGCTGCCCTGCAGCACAGGGCTGCCCGGGTCGGCCTGGACGCCGGCAACCTCCGAGTCGACGTTCTTACCGCCCCCGTCGACGCGGAACACCGTGCCGATCGTCGCGTTGTAGACCCAGTGTCCGGCCTGCTGGAACGCGACGGCGGGAGCGCCACGGCCGAACGCCGACAAGCCGATGACTGTGCCCAACACGAGTGCCGCCGCGGTCCACAGCGCGACGGGCCGACGAGCCACCCGGGCGAATCGTGTCATGGAAGTACCGTGCCTCCCGGCTGTCCAGCTGCGGTCCAGTGGCGATACATCCGGCCACGTTACGGCCGGAACCTGTCGTGGTGACACAGAGACGGCTTGCGGCGCGGCGCGGTCGGATGCATCCGTCGGGCGGGAAAATGGCGGGATGAACGAGTCCGCTGGTCTCCGCCGCTCCTCCGATCCGGTCGCACGCTGGTGTCAAGCCGGCATCGCGATCGTAATCGCAGGGTCGCTGGTGATCCAGCTCGCACTGATCTTCAACGGCGGCGCCGACGCCAACTCCGGCGACACCGGCGAGTCCGTCGGCCTCGGCGTGCGGCTGTGGCGCCTGTTCAGCTACTTCACGATCCAGAGCAACCTGATCGTGCTCGCGGCGGCCGTCGTACTCGCCTGGCGGCCCCGCCACGACGGGTGGTTCTGGCGGGTGGTGCGGCTGGACTCGCTGCTCGGCATCGTCATCACGGGCCTGGTGTACGCCATCGTGCTCGCGCCGCAGGTGCACCTCACCGGCGCCGCACTGGTGGCGACGATCGGCTTCCACTACGTCTCACCGTGGGCCGCGCTGGTCGCGTGGCTGCTGTTCGGCCCGCGGCCGCGAATGAACTGGGCCACCGTGTGGGCGGCGTTCGGCTGGCCCGTGCTCTGGCTGGTCTACACGTTCACCCACGGCGCCCTCACCGACTGGTATCCGTACCCGTTCCTCGACGTCGTCGACATCGGGCTCGGCACTGCGATCCGGAACGCATTCGTCGTGCTGGTCCTCGGCGTCCTGCTCGCGCTGGCCTTCAAGGCACTCGACGGCAAGCTGCCGATGCTGCGCGGCCTCGGCGCCAGAGACCGCGCCGAGGCGCTTCAGCGACCTAGCGCCGACAGCTCCCACAACGAGTAACCCCACGGCGTGCCGCGCTGAGTACCGGTCAGCCGGACATGCCTCCCCGGCCCTACGCCGACTCACGGACGATCAGCGACGGACGGAAGACGAGGGAGGGCGGCAGCACGCCGGGCTTCTCGATCTGCCGCAACAGCAGCCTGGCCATCTCCGCGGCCATCTCCTCCACTGGCTGCCGGACCGTCGTCAACGCCGGCTCGCAGGCTTCGGCTGCTTCGCTGTCGTCGAAGCCGATCACGGCCACGTCCTGGGGTACGCGACGGCCGTCGCGGAGGAGTACGGGTACGGCGCCCAGCGCCATCAGGTCCGAGGCGACGAACACGCCGTCGAGATCGGGGTGGTCGTCGAGCAGCCGCCGCATCGCGGCCGCACCGCCCGCGCGGGTGAAGTCGCCTTCGGTCCAGGGTGGTTCGGGCAGGCCGTGTGCGGCCAGCGCGGCGCGGAAGCCTTCGAGGCGTTCCTGCGCCGCCGGCATGTCCTGCGGCCCGGCCACCGTGCCGATCGAACGACGGCCCTGCGACACCAGCAGGTCGACGGCCAGCCGGACTCCCGTTCGGTGGTCGACCTCGACGTAGGGCAGCGTGGACGCCTGGCCCGGCCGGCCGGCGAGTACGGCGGGCAGCCCGGTGCCCGCCACCAGCCCCGGCAGCGGATCGGTGGGGTGCGAGGACATCAGCACGACCCCGTCGACGTGACCCTGACGCAGGTAGGACACGACCTGACCGCGGGAGCTCTCGTCGTCGGCCAGCATCAGCACGGTCTGGATCCCCGCCGGCCGGAGCACCTCCATCAACCCGCCGACCACCCGCCCGAAATGCGGGTCGGTGAACATCCGCCCGACGAACGGCGCGGCGACCGCCCGGCGCTCGCGTTCGGAGACCACCAGGGCGATCGAGTTGGTGCGCCTGGTCACCAGCGCGCGAGCGGCGTGGTTGGGGGCGTACCGGGTGGCCTCGATCGCCTCCTCCACCTTGCGGCGCAGCCCCGTGTCGACGGTGGGAGCCCCGTTGATGACTCGGGAGACAGTGGCCCGGGAAACTCCCGCCACCCGGGCCACATCCTCGAGAGTCGCCGGGCGTCCCGGCTGCGGATCCGGCTGTGGCGCGTCGAGAGAGCGCTCCATCCGCACAGCGTAGCCTTCCGTCCATCGGTCCCGCCGCTGTCCGGTCAGCCCCACCCGGACAGTCCCGCGCCGTACGGATAGAGCGGGTTGCCATAGGTCGACGGCACCGGCTGGCCCGCGTCGATCCGGGCCCGGATCGCGGCGCGTTCGGCGTCAGTGGCGCCGAGGTCGTACGGCAGATCCCAGTGCTCGTTCGCATCCGGCAGCACGTCCGATCCACCGGGTCGGAGCACCTGGTCGAGACTGCGCGGCAACTGCCAGGGCAGCTTGCCGCTCGGCGCGTAGTCGCCGAACAGCAGGCTCGCGAGTGCCGGACCCATCTCCTCGCCACCGCGGTAGGTCACCACGATGGCGCCGGCCAGGCCGTCCCATTCGGTGATGACGTACGGCCTCGGCATGACCAGGACCACGACCACCGGGATGCCCTGTCGCTGGAAGTTCTGGATCAGCGCGAGCTGGTCGGCCGGCAGGTACGGCTGCTCCTTCACCCAGCTGGTCGCATGGGTGTACGAGGGCTCGCCGACCGCCACCACGGCGAGCGCGGGTGCCGGACCTGTGTCCTGGTAGACGTTGACACCGGCGGTCGCCGCGCGGGCCCGGATCGCGTCGAGGATGTTCTTCGAGCCGTACTCCTGATGGAAGTAGCTCGTCCAGATGCAGCACGCCGCCGAGTCGGTCGCGCGCGGGCCGGCGACCACGACGTTGGAGCCGGCAGCGATCCGGATCGGTAGCACGCCGTTGTTCTTCAACAGCGTCATCGCCTTTCGCGAAGCCTGGTTGGCCAGCGCCGCATCGGCAGGCGTGTGCATCCGGTACGGCCCGTTCACCGGGTCGCCGTAAGGGTTCTCGAACAGCCCGAGCCGGAACTTCAGCCGGAGGACGCGGCGCACCGCGTCGTCGATCCGGGACGCGGGCACGCCGGCGACGAACGCGCCTATGGAAAAGCCGGCCGCACCCGGGTCGGCGCCGCCCATCACGTCGGAGCCCGCGTTGGCGGCACCGATCCAGGAGCCGGAGGGCAGCCAGTCGGTCGTGATCAGGCCGGTGTAGCCGAGGTTCTGCCGCAGGTACGCCAGGATCTTCGCGCTGTCGCCCGCGCCGGGCCCCCCGGGATCGAGGTAGGAGCTGCCGGCGTACCCGGGCATGATGTTGACCGCACCGGCCTCCATCGCGGCCCGGAACGGGATCAGGTGGTACTTGATCGTGACCGCGTCGTAGGTGATCAGCGCCTCGCCGCCGGCGCCCTCGCCCGGCCAGTGCTTGACGGTCGCGAGCACCGACGCCGGGTTCAGCTCCGGGCCGCCCTGCAGTCCGGCGACGAGCGCTCGCACCTGCGCGGCGGCGACGTCGGCGTTCTCCCCGTTGCCTTCCTGGATGCGTGGGTAGAGCACCTTGGTGCCCACCTCGGCCAGCGGCCCGAGCACGCCGCGGGTGCCGACCTCCAGCTGCTCGCGCCGCTGCATGTCACCCAGCCGGTAGTCCAGTGCGTAGTCGCGCCCCGCGGCCAGCGCGCTCTGCGTCGGGTACGTCGTCTGGTAGCCGTGGATGGTGTCGCCGGCCGAGATGAACGGGATGCCGAGCCGAGTGCCGGACGCGGCGAGCAACGCGTTGTGGAGGTCCTGTGCCTGCGCCGGACCGAAGTGCCAGCCCGAACGCGGGAAGGCCTGCGCGTTGTAGAACATCTGGTACGCCTTCTCCTCCGCCGTCATCCGGCCGAGCAGGTCGTCGACCCGCGCTTCGACCGGCCGGCGCCAGTCCTCGTACGGCTCGATCGTCCCGGTCTTGTTCAGATCCCTGCTGCCGTTGACGATCGGGACGCCGTCCGCGACCGAGCTGATCGCCGGCAGATAGATGCCGAACTGCCGGACGTTCGAGGTGGTCGTCGCGCCCGAGCCGCCGACCGCGACCACGAACCACTTGTACGTCCAGCGGTCGGGCAGGTCCCAGGTCGGCGTGTAGCTGGTTGCCGTCGGCTCGGCGACCTTGGTGTACAGGTCGAGCAGGTTGCCTGCGGCCGTGAAGTCGTAGTCGGTCCGGCTGAGGTTGATCCAGACCTGGTAGCGGACCGTGCCGGCGACGCTCGCCCACGACAGCGCCGGCCTACGTGTCGTGGTGACCAACGCGTTGTCGGCGGGTGCGGAGAGCTGGAACCGGCCGGTGGTCGCCGGCGGACGGGTCGGTCCGGACAGCATCGGCGGCGTGGTCGACGAGGTGTCCACGGTGCCGAAGACCTGGAGCTCCCACAGCGAGTAGCCGTACCCGGTCGCGCGGGCGGTGCCGTACATCCGCACGTACCGGCCGGCCCCGGCGACCGCGAGGGTCTCGACTCCGCCGCGACCGGTGGTGGTCGAGTAGATCGAGGTCCAGGTGGAGCCGTCCGCGGAGACCTCGATGCGGTAGCCGGTGGCGTACGCGGCCTCCCAGGAGAGCGTCACGCCGGTGATCGCCGCGGTGCCGCCCAGGTCGACGCGGATCCACTGCGGGTCGCTGAACTGGCTGGACCAGCGCGTGGTCGTACGACCGTCCAGCGCAGCCGCGGGGGCGTTGCCGCCTTCCCAGGAAGAAGCGGCGACCGGTCTGAACTCCGAGATCGGCGTGCCGCCGGGCGTGGTGCCGAGCGTGCCGTAGACCTGCAACTCCCACAGCGAATAGCCCCAGCCGGTGGCCCGGGCGGTGCCGTACATCCGAACGTAGCGGCCGCTGCCGGACACAGCGAGCGTCTGCGTGCCCCCGGTGCCGGACGTCGTGGAGTGGACCGGTGTCCACGCCGAGCCGTTCGCCGAGACCTCGATCCGGAAGCCGGTGGCGTACGCGGCCTCCCAGCTCAGCACGACCTGCTCGATGGTGGCCGTCCCGCCGAGATCCACCTGCAGCCACTGTGGGTCGCTGAACTGGCTGGACCAGCGCGTACTCGTGCTGCCGTCGAAGGCCGCCGAGGCAGGCGTGCCGGCGTTCTCCGCCGACGAAGCGGTCGCCAGCTTGCCCTGCGACTGCAGCGTGGGTGCCGCCGCTGCCTCGCGGATCGGGACGATGGCGTTGACGCCGGTACTGACGGCCAGCGCGGCCGCGACGGCGGCGGCCAGGAAGCGTCGGGTCATGGCGAGCTCCTGTGGATGGGCCTGCGCTTGTGAGAGAGCGCTCTCTCCGATGCTCTAGTCCGATGCCGAACGAATGTCAACGATGGTCTTGACGGCGGCTTGGCCCAGGCGTATCCCATGGGAGAGAGCGCTCTCTTGCGCTTCCTGAAGGACGGCACGTATGAGACTCATGGGACACTCCATCGCATTCGGGCTGGCACTGGCGACCGCCCTCGCGACGCACACCGCGCCCGCGGCGTCCGCGGCCCACCACGCCGATCGACCAGAGCTGGATCCGAATGTCACGGTGTTCGACCCCGGCATGCCGATCGGCCGGATCCAGGCGACGCTCGACGCGGCGAACGCCGCGCAGGTGAACAACGAGATGGGCACCATCAGGCACGCCTACCTGTTCCTGCCCGGCACGTACGGCACGGCTGAGCAGCCGCTGCGGATCAGGGTCGGGTACTACACCGAGATCGCCGGTCTGGGCGCTTCGCCAACGGATGTGGTCATCAACGGCAAGGTCGAAGTCTTCAACCGGTGCCTGGAGAACGACGGCACCAGCAACTGCCTGGCGCTGGTGAACTTCTGGCGCACGCTGTCCAACCTCTCGATCGCGGTCGACACCACCGGCGACGACGGCTGCCGCGCGTCGGCCAACTTCTGGGCGGTCTCCCAGGCGGCCTCGATGCGGCGGCTGTCGATCAGCGGCGCCAACCTGTCGCTGATGGACTACTGCACGGCCGGCCCGCAGTACGCCAGCGGCGGCTTCATCGCCGACTCCCGAATGCCGTTCGTCGTGAGCGGGTCGCAGCAGCAGTGGCTGACCCGCAACAGCGAGGTGGCGGGCTGGTCCAACGGCGTGTGGAACCAGGTCTTCGCGGGCGTCACGGGTGCGCCGGACGACTCCGCGTTCCCCAACCCTCCGTACACGACGCTGCCGACCACTCCGCTGAGCCGCGAGAAGCCCTATCTCCACGTCGATGCGAGGGGTGGCTACCAGGTGCGGGTGCCGGCCGCTCGCCGGAGCACCAGCGGCACCACCTGGGCGAACGGCACGACGCCGGGCCGCTCGATCCCGCTCTCGGACTTCTTCGTCGCCAGGCCGTCGGACTCCGTTCGTACGATCAACGCGCGGCTGGCCGCGGGCAAGCACCTCCTGCTGCTGCCCGGCGGGTACGACATCGCGCGGAGCATCGAGGTCCGCCGGCCCGGCACTGTGGTGCTCGGCCTCGGGCACGCCACGCTCACCGCGGTCGACGGGTCCGTCCCGCTGGACGTGGCCGGCGTGCCGGGCGTGGTCGTCGCCGGTGTCACGATCGACGCCGGCCTTGCCGAGTCGCCGGTTCTGTTGCGCGTAGGCAGCAGGCACGGCCGCGGCTGGAGCCGACCGGACGATCCCACAACGTTGTCCGACGTGTACTTCCGCGTCGGTGGCCCGCACATCGGCAAGGCGACCATCGCGCTCGAGGTCAACAGCGACAACGTTCTGATCGACCACGCCTGGGTGTGGCGCGGCGACCACGGCGTCGAAGGTTTCTCCGACACCGAACGCTGGACCACCAACACCGGTCGCTACGGCGTCGTCGTCAACGGCGACGACGTAACGGCGACCGGGCTGTTCGTCGAGCACTTCCAGCGCTACAACACGCTCTGGAACGGCGAGCGTGGCACCACGATCCTGTACCAGAACGAGCTGCCGTACGACCCGCCCACACAGGCGGACTGGATGAACGGCGACGTCGAAGGCTATGCCGGCTACAAGGTCGGCGACCGAGTGCGCACCCACGCGGTGTACGGCGCCGGCGTCTACGTCTTCAACCGCAACAACCCCTCGATCCACACCGAGAACGGCTTCGAGGTGCCGCGGCGGCCGGACGTCCGGCTGCATCACGTCATGACGGTCAACCTCAGCGCGGGCACGATCGACCATGTTGTCAACGGCGTGGGCGAAGCGGCCGACACCAGCCGGATCGGTGTGCCTGTGTACGTCAACGACTATCCAGCTCCTTGACCCTCGTCAGGAAGGAGTACTCGATGAAACGGGCCCTCGTCATCGCGCTGGCCGCCTTGCTCGGCACGTACTTCCTCGTCAACACCGGGCCGGCGGACACCGCTGATGCTGCCGAAGCCCTGCTCTCACAGGGCCGTCCGGTGACCGCGTCCTCGACCGAGTCGAGCGCCTTCCCGGCGTCGGCGGCCGTGGACGGCAACCTCGGCACGCGCTGGTCCAGTGCGTTCAGCGATCCACAGACGCTGCAGGTCGACCTCGGCTCGTCCGTGCCACTCACCCGGGTCGTGCTCACCTGGGAGACGGCGTACGCGCGGGCGTTCACGATCCAGGTCTCGGCCGACGGCACGAACTGGACCACCGTGCACACCACGACGGCCGGAACGGGTGGCGTGCAGACCCTCACCGTCTCAGGCACCGGGCGGTACGTCCGGTTGAACGCGACGCAGCGCGCGACGCAATGGGGCGTTTCGCTGTGGGAGTTCCAGGTCTACGGCGACACCGGCGGGACGGGTGGCAGCGGGCTGCTGTCGTACGGCAAGCCCGCGGTCGCTTCCTCGTCCCAGAACGACGGCTCCTGCTTCGAGTGCACGCCGGCGAGGGCGTTCGACCACGACCCGGCGAGCCGCTGGGCCACCAGCGCGACCACCGGCTGGGTGGATCCGGGCTGGATCTACGTCGACCTCGGCGCCACGGCCACGATCCAGCAGGTCGTCCTGCAATGGGATCCGGCGTACGCGACCGCCTACCAGATCCAGGTCTCGCCGAACGCCGGGACGTGGACAACGATCTACTCCACGACCAGCGGGCGTGGCTTCAAGGAGACGCTCAACGTCTCGGGCACCGGGCGCTACGTGCGGATGTACGGCACCGCGCGCTCCGGACCGTACGGCTATTCCCTGTGGGAGTTCCAGGTGTACGGCACCGGCGGCAACCCGACCTCGCCACCGTCGCAGCCGCCGGACCCGGCGTTCCCGGCGACGCGCCTGGTCTGGAGCGACGAGTTCAACGGCGCGGCCGGCACCCGGCCGGACGCGGCGAAGTGGACGATCGATCCGGGGACAGGGCAGAACAACGAGCAGCAGTACTACACCGACAACGCCAACGCGCAGCTGGACGGCACCGGCTCGCTGGTGATCGAGGCGCGGCGGGAGAGCGCGGGCGGCCGGGAGTACACCTCGCACCGGATGAACACCAGCAACAAGCTCCACGTGCAGTACGGCCGGATCGAGGCGCGAATCAGAGTGCCGAAGGGCAACGGGCTGTGGCCTGCGTTCTGGATGCTCGGCGCCGACTTCCTGAACGGGCGGCCGTGGCCGTACTGCGGCGAGGTCGACATCATGGAGGTGCTCGGGCGCAACACGACGCAGACCTACGCGACGCTGCACGCACCCGCGTACAACGGCGGCGGGGGTTACGGCCAGGTGCTGACGGGCGCGGACCTGTCGGCCGGCTTCCACGTCTGGTCGGTCGAATGGGACAGCCAGCACATGACGTTCCGCCTGGACGATCAGGTGGTGTTCGTCGCCAGCAAGTCGACGGCGGAGACGACCCGCGGACCGTGGATCTTCGACCATCCCTTCTACATCATCCTCAACCTCGCGGTCGGCGGTGACTTCCCCGGGCCGGTGGACGGCACCACACCGTTCCCGTCCCGGATGTACGTGGACTACGTTCGCGTCTACCAGTAGGCGCTTTGGCCGAAATCGGTCCCGGGTCGTGGGGAGGTGTGGACAGCGTGGTCCGGCCACGCCAGGCTTTGACCCGAGGTCCTCTCCGCCTCCCCAAGCGGAGGGCCGATTGGGTGGATGCGGGGACTGCTCGCCTTGGACGGTACCCAGAGCAGTCCCCGCATCGTCCTGTCCGCCGGATCCCTTGTCCCCCGTGCGAGCTACGCGCAGGTGTCCACCGCGAGGTGACGACTCCCGTCCGCTTGATCCGTAGCGTCCTACGCAGCCGTGGCGCTCGGCCCCGGAGTTGGCGAAGGAGCCCTCGTGAAACTCGTACTCAGGCTGGTCCTGCAACTGGTCGCTGTGATGGCGGTCGCCTTCCTCGGTGGGCAGGGACTCGCAGCAGCGGAAGGGAATCCGTGGCTCACGCTCGCCGTCGGCGTGGGCACAGCGGTGGTCGCGGTGCTCGTTTACGGGCTGGCCGTCCGGCTGACCGAGCGCCGGCCCGTCACGGAGGTGGGCCGGAAGGGCGCCGTGCCGGCGGTCGGCCTCGGAACGTTGCTCGGCGTGGGGATCTTCGGCTGTGTCATCGCGAACATCGCGTTCCTCGGCAACTACACGGTCGACGGGCTGGGCTCGCCGATGGGTGCCGTCGGGCTGGTCGGCTTCATGGCGGCCGCGGCCGTGACGGAGGAGCTGATGTTCCGCGGCGTGCTGTTCCGGATCGTCGAGGAACGCGCCGGTACGTGGATCGCGCTGGTGGTGACCGGGCTGCTGTTCGGGCTGTCGCACCTGCTGAACCCCAACGCCAGCCTGTGGGGCGCCCTCGCGATCGCGCTCGAGGCCGGCGGCATGCTCACCGCCGCGTACGTCGCGACGCGCAGGCTGTGGGTGCCGATCGGCCTGCACCTCGGCTGGAACTTCGCCGCGGCGGGCATCTTCAGCACCGAGGTCTCCGGCAACGGAACGCCGCAGGGACTACTGGACGCCGCGACGTCCGGGCCGATGCTGGTGACCGGCGGCGAGTTCGGACCGGAGGGAAGCCTGTACTCCGTGGTGTTCTGCGTGCTGGCCGCGGTCGTGTTCCTGTTGGTGGCCCGCAAGCGCGGCCGGCTGGTGCCCCGCGGAGGCCGGAGGCGCCAAGCGGCCGAGGTCGCACAGGCCGACGTCGCCACTACGCTTCCCCGGTGACCAGACTTCGGCGGATCCCGGAGCTGTGGCGCCGGCTGGACGTCACGGTCCGGGATCTCCCGCTCGCACTGCTGCTCGTCGTAATGTCGTTCCTGCCGGTGCTCCGCGGTCACGAGACGCAGGTCGGCGACCTGCCGGCCCGGCCGCTCGACGCGCTGGCGATGGTGGTGCTCGCGGTCGAGTGCCTGCCGCTGGCCATCCGGCGGCGGTGGCCGGCTGTCAGCCTCGCCCTGGTGTCGACGGGCTTCCTGGTCGCCGAGCTCTTCAGCTATCACATGGTCGCGGGCACGGCGTTGCCGATCGCGGTGCTGAGTGCCGGCGCGCACGTGGAACGGTATCGACGCTCGGCCGTGGCGATCCTGACCGCCGCGTACGTGGCACTGGCGGTCGTACTCGACCGGCGCGGCTCGACCGAGGGCCTCGACGGGTTCGTGGCGGTCTACCTGATCCTGGCGGTCGCCTGGTGCATCGGGGCCTGGTTGCGCTCGACCCGGGCGGCCGAGGCGGAGCGCCGCCGGCTGGTCGCCGAGGCCACCCGGACGGCCGAACGCGCCCGGATCGCACGCGAGCTGCACGACGTCGTGACGCATCACGTGACGGCGATGGTCGTACAGGCGGAGGCGGCGCGGTATCTCACGGCCGCGCCCGAACGCCTGGACCAGACGCTGACGGCCGTCACCGACACCGGGCGGCGCGCCATCACGGACCTGCGGCACCTGCTGGACTTGCTGAATCCGGACCACGGCTCCGGCGGCAGGACGCCGCCGGTCGGCCGGCTGCACACGCTCGTGGAGCAGACCCGCCGGGCCGGCCAGCCGGTGGAGTTTCTCGAAGAGGGCGCGCCGGCGGAGTCAACCGGCAGCGGCGACCTCGTGGCGTACCGGGTCGTGCAGGAAGGGCTGACGAACGCGCTCAAGTACGCACACGGCAGCCGTACCTCGGTGCGGGTGCGCCACGGCGAAAGGGAAATCACCGTGGAAGTCAGCACGGACGGCTCCGGTTCGCCGGCCGGAGTCCCCGGCGGAAGCGGCCGTGGGCTCGCCGGCCTCCGCGAACGTGTCGGCGTCCTCGGCGGCGACTTCAGTGCGGGCCGGCAGACCGATGGCGGCTTCGTCGTACGGGCCCGGATCCCGGCGGAGAGCCAGTCGTGACCGCGCCGATCCGCGTCCTCATCTGCGACGATCAGCTGCTGATCCGCACCGGCCTGTCGACGATCATCGACGCCCAGCCCGACCTCGACGTGGTTGGTGAGTGCGGCGACGGCCAGGCGGCGATCGAGCTGGCCGGCCGCGTGTCCCCCGACGTCGTGGTGATGGACGTACGCATGCCCGTACTCGACGGCATCGAGGCGACCCGGCGGCTGGCCGGCTCCGGCGTACCTCATCCGGTGAAGGTGCTCGTGCTGACGACGTTCAACCTGGACGAGTACGTCTACGAGGCGCTGCGGGCGGGCGCGAGCGGCTTCCTGCTGAAGGACGCGCCGCCGGCCCAGCTGCTCCACGGAATCCGCACCGTGGCCGGCGGTGCGGCGCTGCTGGATCCGGAGGTGACACGCAAGCTGGTGGGCAGGTATGCCGCCCGGATCCGGCCGGCCGAAGGCACCTCGCCTGGCGACACCCCGTTGACGCCTCGCGAGCTGGAAGTGCTCCTGCTGATCGCGGACGGCCTGTCCAACAGTGAAATCGCCGAGCGACTGGTGATCAGCCAGGAGACCGTGAAGACGTTCGTGTCGCGGATCCTCACCAAGCTCCAGCTCAGGGACCGCGTGCAGGCAGTGGTCTACGCCTATCGCCGGGGCCTGGTCGCCTGACGCTCACCGGCGGCGCGTTCTGGCCGGCGCGCACGTCCGTTCGTCAGGTGCGGCGCCTGAAGACACGCTTCGGGATGTGGCCGGTGACGACCTGGGTACGGTCGACGACCTCGGCGGCGTGGTAGTTGACCGCGATCGAGGCCAGGGAGTAGGCCTTCGGCACTGTCAAGCCCTGGGTGGCAACGAGGAACTCGATCGTCTGCTCCACCGCGATCCGCATCGCGCGGTCGAGATCCCAGTGGATGCCCATCACGATCCAGTGGCCGGCGTTCTCGGCCCACGGCAGCTCGGTCACGAGATCCTTCCGCACGGTGATGCGGAACGTACCGCTCATCGAGTGCTCGACGGCGGTGCCGCTGACCTCGCCGTCGCCCTGGCAGCTGTGCGGATCGCCGATGAAGATCTGCGCGCCCGGCTGGAAGACCGGCAGGTAGAGCGTCGAACCGGTGGTGAGGTCGCGCACGTCGAGGTTGCCGCCGAACTTCCCCGGCGGCGTCGAGCTCTGCACCCCGGTGGGGGGCGGCGGAGCGTCCTCGGTGTCGCCGATGTACTCACCGGCCAGCGGCGCGACCGCCATCACGCCCATGAACTTGTGCGTGGGAACGAGGATGTCGTCGGCGACGAAGACGACCTCCTCGCCGTCGTGCAAGCCGGTCCGGTAGAGGTGAGCGTGCACGTCGCGCCAGACGCCGGCCGGCTCGCCGGCAGGAAAGCCGAGCCCCGTGTCGCCCTGGCGCCAACCCGGATAGTGCTCGGCCAGCACTCCGCCGGCCGCAAAGGTGTTGTTGAAGCCGTACGGCACTCGCGTGTCCAGCTCGAGGACCTCGATCGCGACCGTGTCGCCCGGCTCGGCCCCTTCGACGTAGATCGGGCCGGTCATGACGTGCCCGCCGTAGTGCCGGCCGGTCGCCTCGCGCTCGGCCAGCGTCTCCCAGAACGCCAGGCCGTCAGGCAGGATCTCGTCCGGCGAGATGTCGAAGATCCCGAAGTAGTCGCGCGGATCGACCTCGGGGTTGGTGAACCACTGCTGGGACAGGGTTTCGACGCGTACGGTCTCCCCCGACCGCATCGTGACCCCCGGCTCCCAGCCGATCGGGAAGCCGCCCCAGTGCAGGTTGTCCGGCGTGGACCTGAGGTGGTGGTCGCTGGTTGGCATGCCTCATGCTCCCACCGCTCCGGGCTGGGAGGGGTCCCAGATCGACTGGGGTGCAATGGACCCTCGATCCGTACGAGGGCCGGTGCACCGGCCGAGGAGGACCGATGCGAAACCCGCCACGCAGGACAGCCGCGGCCGCGCTCCTGGTGACCGCTGCGCTCGCGACGGCGGCAGCAGCAGGCTGCAGCGGCGACGAGGCTCCGGCGCGAGAGCCCGCTCGGCCGGAGCGAACCGCGCCGCGGCTGGATCTCAGTGGTGACCCGAAGGCGCCGCCGGCGCTGGCGTTCGACCTCAAGCCGCTGCGTACGATCCCGGTCGGCCGGATGGAGACGCCGCCTGTCACGCTGTACGGCAAGGCGGTCTGGATCGCCGACGAGGCCGGCCTGACGATGGTCGACGCGACCAACGGCCGGACCGTCACCCGGATCAAGCCTCGGCACAAGCCGCTGTACGAGGCCGCCTCGCCCGCGAAGCTGACCAAGGACGAGGGCGAACAACTGCAGTATCGCGTGCTGCCGCCGCAGGTCACGCGGATCGACGGTGAGCCGGCCGCGCTCGCCGTCGTACCCGTCGAGCTCGAGCCGCGGGGCAGCGGAACGCCGCAGCACGGCTTCGAGGTGATCGCGGCCGGCGCCGCCGACGGCAAGGTGCTCTGGCGGCTGCCGATCGACGTCGACGGCGAGCCGGAGGGCAGGCTCGGCGCCTCCGTCTGGCGGCCGCCGTACGACGGCAAGGCAGCCTTGCAGTGGACGATCGACGGCGGACTGCGCGGCACGATCGTGATCGGCCTGGACAAGCCGCGCGTGCTGTGGCAACGCACCGACTTCGAGCTGATCGACGGCTACGCGGACGCCGTGGTCGGCTTCCGCGACAACGGCGACGACACGTACTCCGTCTCTGGAGCGAGCCTGGAAGACGGCCGCGACCTGTGGACGCTGCCCGACCTGACCGGCGCGATCTCGGCCGGAGGCCGGTACGACGAGGGCTACGGCGGCGGGCCCTGGACCCTGGTGAAGGACGATTCGGGGGTTGGCCTGGTCGAGACCACAACCGGGCGAACCGCTCTCAACGCGGACGCCGGGCTGAACAAGGACATGACCTGCGGGCTGCGCGAGGGCGGCACCGCCGTGCTGTGCGCGTCGAAGCAGGCCGGCGCGCTCGCCCTGGACGTCAAGTCCGGCAAGGTGCTGTGGCGCCGGCAGCCCGGCAACGGGCCTGGCCGGTGGAGCGGCACGGTCTCGACGATCGCCGCGAACTACGCGTACGTCGACCGTCCCGGCGGGCCGGCCGTCGTCGACGTTCGTACCGGAAAGGTCGCAGGCGCGCGTCCCGGCATCCTGCCGGATCGGGCCAACGCCTATGCGGGACTGGTCTTCACCGGCACCGACGTCGAGATCCACCTGGCGGAGACGGCGGAAGGTGGGCGGTCATAGGGCGTCCTCCGGACCGGTGAAGAAGGCAGCGGTCTGGTCGTCGGCCGGGTAGTACGCCTCGATGGTGAGCTCGGCCAGCGTGATGTCGAGCGCAGTAGCGAACGAGGTGGTGGTCGAGGCGGAACACCATCGGGATCTCGTCGAGGTTGACGTCGGGCGGCGCGAAGCCCCCTTGGGTCCAGCCCGACGCGCACCAGGTTGACCGGCGGCCTCAGCAGGTCGGGCGCGGCGCTCGCGAAGAACGGGCCGGCGGCGCGGTTGGCCAGCACGACGTTCCACCGTCGGTCGAGAACGATCGCGGGATACGGCTCGTGGGCATGCAGCACCCTGGTGTTCGCTTCCTTGGCAGCCGCCAGCGCGGCACCGTCGAGCGGCAGCTCGGCATACCGTGGCGCGAACCCGGCGGCGAGCAGGGGCTGGTTGCGGTCACGTAGCGGCACGTCGAGCTTCTCGGCCAGGCGCAACACCATCTCGGCGCCCGGCCTGGTCTTGCCGGTCTCGACCAGGCTGATGTGCCTGGCCGACACTCCCACCGCCACCTCCCCGATTCGGGCCCCGCGATCGCCGTCGTCGATATCTGGCGCTTCGACAACGGCCTGATCGCCGAAGCCTGGGAGATCATCGAGCCCCTCGCCGACGCACCGGCCAACCTGCTGTGGTGGCAGCCCGCCGAGCGCTGACGAACGATGGGCTACTCCTTGGCGGCGTTTCCGAAGCCCAGCGACCTCATCATCTCGTCGAGACGGTAGAAGGCACGATTGATGCCGTTGTGGGGAAACGGGATGGTGTAGGGCTTCGCGGCCGATGGAACGAAGTCGCAGCCTTCCTCGGCGAGAACCAGCGCCCTGTCGAAGCCGTGCCTGCCCTGGAACAGGCCGACTTCATGAATCACGTTCTGACGGGCCAGTCGCCGGCCGTCACTCTCGAAATCCTCAGCGGTGAGTACGCAGATCGCGAAGCTGCACCTTTCCAAGTAGCCGGACAGCGCATCCGTAACTTGGCGACCTCCCCAGGAATAGCTCTCGAACGAGTAGACCGGAAGTTTGAACCGATCCTCGACGAACCGTTGAACGGCGAGCCACTCGGCGTTGGCTCCGTGTGCGATGAAAACTCCCGTTGGCCACGGGCCGGTGCTTCGCTGCTGGTCCAGAGAACGGATGAACTCCTGAGTGACCTTGGCGAACTGCGCATGCCCAGCCGTACCCACATAGCGAAGCTTGTGACTGGCAAGCCGCATGCCCAGCAAGGATCCCAACTCGATCTTGAACTTGTTACAAGCAAGCACTGTCAGGAGACCGGCGGCGAAGATGTCGCCGGCGCCGGTGGCATCGTCGATGTCGTCCGCGCCGAGAGGGATCTGTGGATAGAAGTCACTGGCAAGGCGGTCGTCCTCCGTGCGATAGGACCAGATGCCGCTCGGGCGTTTGACGACGACCACACCGCGTCCACCTCCCAGCCTTTCCAGCAAACGCGCGGCCACGTCCTCGTCCGGCTCGTCCGGCTCGTCCGGCTCGTCCGGCTCGTCCGGCGCGTCCGGCGCGTCCGGCGCGTCCGGCGCGTCCGGCGCGTAACGACCGAACTCGCGAAACTCCCGATAGTTGAGGAGTAGATAGTCACTGACGCCAAGAATTCCTTCTATCTCCGGTGTGGGGTCCACGCTCCAGACATGTCCTGGGTCGAAGCAGACCACCGTCTCCGGATTCTCTTGCTTCACGGCCTTCAGCACGGCGAGCAGGCGCCCAGCCGACCGGCTGTCGAGGAAGGAGGTCACATGGACGACGCGGGCACCGGCCAGATAGGTCACGAGGTCGGCGAACTCGCGGTCGAGATAGTCGGCCATGAGCTCGTTGGCGCCGCCATGCGTAAGCAAGGTGCGGTCTCCGTCTTCGGTGAACGAGAAGCAGATGCCGCACAAGCGCTCCTTCTCCTGGCGGACGAACCGGCGATCTATTCCGAGCGCGTCGAACTGCTCCAGGCACGACAGCCCGATCACAGGAACCCGTCCCGCCACACCGACGTATCCGAGCCGAAGACCGACCTGAGTCTGGGCAATAGCATGGATAGCGTTGAAAGCGGATCCGCCAAGTGACGTAACCGGGCGACCCGAACTGCTCGCGGCGAGAGCCGCGTGGATAACCTGCTCGTCCACGGACAGTTCGGTTCCCGGTTCTAGTCGCTGTCCTGTGTTCTCGACGATCCGCCGCACCCGCTCCGCCAACGAGTGCGGAGGCATCCGCTTCTTCTCCAGCCTGCCGGCGCCGGCGATGTAGTCGAGATTCAACGCCCGATGCCGACAACGTCTAGCTCGAACTTCTCGGAGTCGATTCCGCCGAGGCGGAGAGCAAGCTCAGACACGCCGACCACCTCCACGCCGCATGATGCCCTCTCTGAGCAACATGCGCTCCAGCTCTATGAACGTGCTTTCCACCTGGCCTGCCGGAAAGTCGAGCCGGATCAGTCCGGCGATGTTCGAGAACGTGTCGCACCCTTCCTCGGCAAGCAGCGCAACGCGACCGAAGCCGTACCGGCCCTGGAAGACACCTGCCTGGTGGACGATGTTCTGATCTACGCTCGCCCGCCCGTCTATCGCCGCGGATGCCGAGCTGAGCAGGCACACGGCGAAGCTGCATCGGGCCAGGTAGTCCCGCATCAGATGGGGCCAGTCCTCCTCGCCGACCTCAGCCGAATTCAACTCACAGACGCGCAGGCCACAGTCGAGCTCGATGAAACGTCGAACCGCTTGCCGCTGGTGGTTCTCGTCGTGCATGACAAACACGCTCGACGACTGCTGCTCGCCAGGTCCTGTCAACCGCTCGGTTCGGCGGAGAAATCCCTTGCTGAGATCGGGCAGCGCGGAGTGCCGATCCGCACCTTGGCGCTCCAGGGTTTCCCGGGCGAGACTGAGACCCAGAACCGCGCCGAGCTCGACTTGGAGCCGCCGCGAGGTGAGCGACGCCAACACAGCCGCTGCGAAGACATCGCCTGCCCCTGTCGCATCCTCGAGCTCGGTCTCCCGCATCGGACGTCGCATCTGGAAGCGATGGGCGATCACACCGCGAGGCACGGCACGGAACGCTTCCACGAAGTCATACCGTTTCGTGACGAAGATCGAGCAGCCATCAGCGCATCTGGCCAGCACCTTCTTCGCGATCGAATCATCGGACTCGCCGGGCGTGTAGCGTCCCAGTGCCTTGAACTCCCGATAGTTGACGAACACCAGGTCAGCAAGCGCGAGGATCCCGGCGACGGCCCGGCTGGGATGCTCGGACCAGTCGAAGCCCGGATCGAAACTTACCCGAAGCAGCTTGTTCAACCTCTTCGCCAACGTCAGGACCTTCAACACCGCACCAGGAGTCTCGTGGTCCAAGAAGGACGTGACATGGACATAGCGTGCCGTCGCGAGGTATGCCGCGAGAGCATCGAGGTTGCGGTAGATGTGACCGCTCACCTCGAAGTTCGCACCGGGGTGGATGAGCATGACCCGGTCGGTGTCATCGATGTACGAGAGGCACAGCCCGGAGTGCCACTTCGGGCGCTCGCCGACCCAACGATGATCAATGCCCAACTCCTCCATCTGGCCGACGAACGACAGTCCCGGTGCTTCTACCCTGCCGACCACGCCGACATAACCTAGACGTACGCCGACTCCCATCTGGGCCAGGGCGAATATGGTCAACCAGGCGGATCCGCCGAGTGAGTAGCCCAATGACGCCGCCCCGAGCAACTGCATCGCTGCGGTGATGGTCTGCAGGTCAACCGGGCCTTCGCGATTCCACTCGAACCGAGCGGTGGATTCGGTCACCCGTTCCGCCATGCTTTGCGACATTCGTGAGGCACTGGCGATGCAGTCGATGTTCAGAGCACCTAATCCTATGATGTCTGGTGGGCAATGAGCGGCTGGCGAGTCGTTCACGAATCTCACCTCCCTCTCGCCAACGGACCTTCAGGCGAGCCCGTGTGAAGCGCGCCAGGTCGTGTGCTCGCGACTGATCGCCGCCTCGGCATCCGCTACGGCCGCGGCCCAGTCCCGCTCGTTGTGCCTGTACTGGAGCAACTCGAAGATCACGCTCAACTCGTGAGTAGCGACGGCGTAGGCATGAGTCGTCGCCGTGTGCTGACGCGCGGCACCCCAGGCGGCAATTCCCGCAATTGAGGCGGCCACGATCCCCGCAAGATCAAACGAAACCAACCCGATCGCCTTGCTCAGAGCAGCTATGACTCCCGTGACTTCCAGGATGAGGGAGAGGGAACGGTAGACAGCTGCCCGCGTGCTGTGGTGACGAGCTTTGGCGCTGTACCACTGCTGTTGGGCCAGAATCCGGTCGTCGAGATAGACGCGCTTGCGGTCGTCGAGCGGAGCGCCTCGAAGTTCGCGCATCCGTTCGCTGATCGCGCCGGCCGTCGTGGCCGCCGCCGAAACTTCCGGCAGGTCACGCTGAAGGTCTTCCATCCGCTTGACGAACAAGCGGTCCGCCTCGGCCGCGGGAGTGACGGCCCGGACAGGAAACGGTGCGCCGCCCACTGCATACCGCCAGGTCAGTGTCTTGACCGACTCCGCGAGTGCGCGGCCTTTGTACCAAGCGGCTCCAGAGCGGCTGGTGGCGATGGCCACATGGATGACCATCGATCCCACAAATGCGAGCGCGGTAAGGAGGGCGGCGATGTCAGTGCCGGCAGGCCCGACTCGCACAGTGAAAGCCGCCGCCGCGGCGGCCAGGACTCCGAGCAGTAGCCGCGCCTTCAACGACCGAAGATATGACGTCTGTCCCTTGATCGACGCCCGATCGGCGGACTGGAACAGGCCCGGATAGTCCGTTACGCGCAGACCGCCCCCGCCACTCGCTCGCTCCACGCTGGCCTCCCACCGCGTGCGCAGTCCATATTTGGCCTGGACATTGCCCACCCCGAGTATCGGTATGCAACCACGGTAGCTGCTCCGGAAGATCAATATCTCGCTCGCCGTCAGGAGACGGGCGACTGGTCAGGAATCGAGAAGCCGCGAACGGGGATGCTTCCTAGCATTGAGGTCGTCCAGCAGGAAACGCACAGGGAGATCACGATGGCCGCCACGAAGAAGAACGCCGCCGGTGGGAAGTCCTACGACGGGTTCACCGAGGAAGAACGCGCGGCGATGAAGGAGCGCGCCAAGGAGCTGAAGACGAAGGCGAAGCGCTCCGGCAAGGCCAACGGCGAAGCCGAGCTGCTCGAGAAGATCGCCGAGATGCCGGATGAGGATCGCGTGATCGCCGAGCGGATTCATGCGATCGTGCAGGAGAACGCTCCGGACCTCACGCCGACGACGTGGTACGGCCAGCCCGCGTACTCCTTGGACGGCAAGGTCGTCTGCTTCTTCCAGAGCTCGGCGAAGTTCAAGACGAGATACTGCACGCTCGGCTTCAACGAGCGGGCCAACCTCGACGAGGGAACGATGTGGGCGACCGCGTTCGCGCTGACGGACCTGAGCCCGGCGGACGAAGCGAGGGTTGCCGAGCTGGTGCGGAAGGCAGCTAGCTGAACCTGCCCTTGAACGTGCGTACGTCCGCGGCATCGCCTGCCAGCCGGCCGGCCCAGGTGACTGCGTCGTCCAGGGTCGGGCGAGGGCTCTTGTAGGCCTTGTCGAACGACCAGAACAGCTTGCGTTCCTGCAGTGGTTCCTCCGCCAGCTCGGCAACGGCCAGCGCCGGCGGCAGGGCCTCGCGGGCCGGCCGGAGCGAGTCCCACTGCGGGCGTCGCAGCTTGAGGTGGCGAAGCCCTGTCAACTCGCGCAGGACGGTGAGATCCGCGAGCGGCGCGCCGGACAGATCGAGCGAGTACAAGCGGAAACACGATCGCAGTGGCGTCAGGTCGACGGGTTTCTCGGTGTGGAGTACGACTTTCCGCAGTGTCGGATGCCCTGTCAGCCCGGCCAGATCAACCGTCACCAGGTCGAGATCGAGCACCTCGACCGGCGCCTCGAGCAGCGGCGAGAGGTCGGCGCCAGGGCAGTTCTTCGCCGAGACCTGCCACAACGCGGGCGCGTGCCGCACCGGCCCGAGGTCGACCCACGGTGCGTTGGAGATCGTCAGCTCGCGGATCTCCGGCCGCATGCCGCGCACCGGCGCCGCGGCCATTCCGGTGACCGAGAGCACGCACGTCTCGTCGTAGGAGCGCTTGTACTGCTCCACGTCGCCCGCGTTGATCCACAAGCCGCCGTCGTCACGGCGGAACGATTCGGGATCCGTCAGCGCCGAGACCTGCCTGCGCAGCAAGGTGGTCACGGAGTCGGCGACGTAGGCCGGACCGTCGTGGGAGCGGCCGACGAGGATCACCTGGCCCGGTCGGCCGCGCGGGCCGGGCGCCAGGTCGACCGCGAGATAGTCGCCGAACGTGTTGGTGGCGAACGGGATCCACGCGGGATGGTCCTCCACCCGCCGGATCGTCAACGGGGGGCCGTACTCGTGGACGAACGAGCCGTCGACGTAGCGCCGCCAGCCTCGCCGGACCCACCAGCGGGCACCGGGGTCGGCGAGCTCCGCCAGCATCTCCAGGCCGAACCAGCCGTACCCATGCAACAGGCCGCGCCCGCCGTCGCCGTCCGCGGCGGCGTACAGGGCCTGGAGATCCCGCGGCAGCGCCACGCCGAGCTCGCCAAGCAGCTCCTCCCGATCGGCGGCCGGCAGCGGAGGCGGCAGCTCCAGCGACGCGTCCGAACCAAGCACCTCGTCGAGCCGGCGTACGAACGTCCCGAGCAGCGCGACCGCTTCCTCGGGATCGCCGGCCTCCGAAGCGTCCGGCCCGGGATGCGGCTCACCGGCCGGCGGCGGCGTGGACTCCGGATCGAGTACATACCGGAAGCCCCGCCGCTCCACCTCCGACCGGTCGAGCCGCTCGGACAGCACCGCCTGGAAGCGGCCACGAGCGTCGACTTCGAGCTCGACCGTGAGGTGATCGCCCGCATCCAGCAAGGTGTGCAGCTCGCGCAGGCCGCCGAACACGTCGATCGCGTCCGGGTCGTAGGAGCCGAGCGCGCGCGGCGCGTACCAGAAGCCGCGATGGCCGGCGGCGCCCGATCCGGTCGCGTACCCGCGGAGCACGGCCTGCTTCCAGCCGCGCGGCGCGCCGGCCGCGATCTCACGGGCCAACGCCGCGAGCCGGACCGTGACCGCGCCCTCCCACTGCTCGCTCACTCAGCTGCGGTTGCTGAGCAGCGCGAGCGCGAGCTTGTGCTGGTCCTGCGACGGCGGCCGCGTCCAGGTGACGCCCTTCATGCCCTGGTCGAGCATCCGCGCCATCACGACCGACAGGACGTCCTTCGGCTCCGCCTGCTGCATGTGCGGCCTGGCCTCGCGGTACTCGTCGGCCACCCGCTCGAAGCAGAACATCAGCGTGTTGATGTGCTTGCTCTTCTCCGCTTCGGCCCGCTCGAACGCCGCGACGTACTGCGGGTTCTCCGGACGCATGACTTCCTTCATGACGTCCAGCCGGTTGTTGAGCGGTGCCGGCTCGTCGGCGTGGGAGAGGGCGTCGTCGTACATCTGGCTGACGTACTCAGGCTCCTTGACGAGCACGCCCATCGTGGCGTAGCCCTTGTCCTCGTCGGCGTAGCCTCCGGCGAACGCGTGGTCGACACCCTGCGCGTGCGTCGCGGACATCACGGCTTCGGTGAAGGCGTACTTGTCCATCCCGTCGATCTCCTCGACGTCCTCGCCCATCCATTCGTCGTTGTAGTACAGAACTCCGTCGCCCTCGGACTGCGTGGCCCGGTCGATCAACTCGTGGACGGCGCGCGCCGGGTCCTGCATCGCGGCCGGGCCCATCGCTGCGAACTGCTCGGTCATCGAGAACAGCGAGATCAGCATCATCGGGCTGTAGACCCGCAGGATTCCCTCCTCCCGCTTGGGATAGCAGCCACCCTCGTTGTCGTCGAACGCCTCGAGCCCAGCCATGAACGCCTTCTCCTGCTCGGGCGTCAGCGTGAGCTCCCAGCCATACTTCTGCTCGACGTGGAACTTGTAGAAGTCCTCGCCCTTCAGCGGATCGCGGATCTTGAAGAACCACACGGCGAATCCGGCGACAGCGAGCACAAGTACACCCAGCACGACAAGCACAACCACCACGCGCGTACACCTCCCAGTGCGACGAAACAGGTCAGACCCCGAACCCGGCACCCTAGGGCAAAGCGCCAAACATCCGCCAAACGTCACTCCGGCCGGCTGCCCGGGAACTGGGCGTAGTCGGCTCGCGCCTCGTCGAGAGTCTGCTCACGGGCGCGGCCGTGGAACCGGCGCTGCAGCAGCACGGCGGGACCGTACGCCTCGTCGTCGCCGGCGGGGATTCCGAGTGCCCGCAGGTACGTCAGGAGCAGGTCGCGGTCGAACGGTCGCTGATCCGGCGTGCCTGATAGCGGCCGACCGCCTCGAAGTCGAGCACCTCACCGCTGGCATCCCACTGCCACCGCCCGTCGGTCGCGGTCGCCGAGATCGACCGGATGTACATCAGCGGCGGCTCACCGGACGGGCCCATCAGCTCCAGCTGGGTCTGCGTGTGGCCAGGCCCGTAACGGGGAGCGTGACTGGCAACCGCGCTAGCCCGCCACCCGGGAAAGGACGGCGGTCGCCACGGGCTCGTATGTCGAACGGTAGGCGAGCTTGCCGTCGGGCCGCAGGCGGAAGCGCTCGCCCGCGCCGGCCTGGCAGACCGAGCGGTCGCTGCGGCTGTCGAAGTTGTCGACGGAGAACTCGACCTCCTCGCCGTGCAGGCTGTCGAGCGAGACCTCGCCGTAGCACGGAACGTGCGAGACACCGATCGAGCCGCACGGCTCGCCGATCCCGCACGCGCGGGTGATCTCCAACGTGAGCTGGAACGTGCCCCCGGCAGTGTCCTTCGCGGTGCCCGCCCAGCGGCCGACCATGGCGGCCACACCGGTCGCGCTCGCCGTCGTGGTCGTCGCGGTGGTCGTGGTGGGCGAGGCCACCGGGCCGGACGTCGTAGCCGGAGGAGGCGTGGTGACGGTCACCGAGGCTTCGGGAGCCGACTCGGGCGTGTTCTGCCCTGCTGGGAGCACATGAACCAACAGTGTGACCACGCCGGTGACCACAGCCGCGCCGATACCGCCGACTGCGACCCAGGCTTCCTTGCTCATCCCTCTACGGCTGGCATCCGCTTCCACCGGAGGTTCCTTCCCCGACGTAACCCGAGGGCTACTCAAGGCTCATGCTGCCAGCTCGCGGAGCGGTTCGCGGGCGAACGGGAAGATCAGCCGGCGAGGTGCCGGAAGATCGCGGCCGGATCGTCGTCGCCGGGTGGCAGTTCGGGCTCGCTCACGGGGTTGTTGTTGTGCACCAGGTCGTCGGCACGGTCCAGCAGCGGCGCGATGTCGAGGTCGAGGTCGTAGCTGCCGGCCCGCTGCCGTAGCGCGTGTGCGTCCGCCGTCAGGATCTCGGGATCGTCGGAGTGGTAGGTGAGATAGTCCAGTTCGGCCCGGATGATGCCCTGAGCGCGCTCACGCATCCGGTCCTGCGCGCCATCCGGGAGCAGGGACGCAGGGAATGCCTCGTACGCGTCCAGGTCCTGGATCGTTCGCGCGGCGGCCAGGCCTTCGGTCACCAGCGCCTGCACCAGCCGGACGCGCCGCGCCAGGTCGCCGGCCGGTACGTCGTTCAGGCGTTCGGCCAGCCGCAGGCAGGTCGGCGTGGAGCCTTCCGGGCGATGGTGTTCCACCAGGTCGAAAACCCAACCGGTGTTGTGTTCCGAGCCGTGGCTGCCGGCGAGCAGCACCACGTCGTCGACGTCGGCCGGCGTGGCGAGCTCCCGGGCGTGCTCCATGATCTGCTCCCGGCGTTGCTTCAGTACGTACGCCAGGTTCGGCCGGTTGGCAGCGCCATGGAGCACGCCGGACATCGAGGTCAGCTCGACGTACTGGTCGAGCCTCCGAACCTTCGCCAACACGTCACCGGCTACGGCCGCGTCGTCGAGGACGGTGAGCAGGTAGTCGGCGCAGCCCGGGTTCGCCAGCACGACGTGCGCCCGCGGCCCTTGTCCCAGCAACCGCAGCCAGGTCGGCTCCAGCTCTCGCAGGGCAGGCGTCCAGGCGACCGCGTCCGGTACGTCGACCAGCGCATGCAGTGCTTCGACCGAGCAGCCGCTGTTGGGCAACGTCACGAGCGCCAGCAGGATGTCGTGGCGCAGCGGATCCATTCGCCGGAACGTCGCGTGCCAGAGCTCGCGCGGATCGGCGAGCACCGCCAGCAGGCGTTCGGTCACGTCGTCGGCCGTCGAGAGTTCTGTGATCTCCGCGGTGACGTGCTCGACGAGCCGCGGGTTGTACGACGGGTGGTCGACGGCCGTCAACAGCCGATTGTCGACGGCGAGCTTGGCGCGCTCGGTGGCATTCAGGGCCGAGAAGTAGAGGTGGTTGAACAGCACGTGCGCTCTGACCGGTGCCGGATAGCCGGCGAGCCTGACGACGCCGACGCCTGGCTGCGAGCCCAGCCAGGAGATGCGATCATCGACATCCATTGCCCGCCGGAAGATCTGCTCGCGGGTCGTCAGCACGAGTCGCTTGCTTCCGCGCTGCAGCCTCACCCGGTCGATGAACCGCACGAGCTGTGCAGACTCACCTTTGGCGAGCTCGAGCTCGATGTCGCCGAGGAAGTCGTCGTGGTAGATGACCTGCTTGGTCTCTTCCCTGAAGCCTTGCCACGCTTCCTCGATATTCGACGAGACCGACAGCAGGTCCCAGCCCTCGCGCGCGGACTCCAGCACCAGCATCTGCGCCAGCATGCTCTTGCCGGCTCCCGGTGGCCCGGCCAGCACACAGACACCGTGCTCCTTCAGCAGGCGCCGCGCCTCGTCGAACTCCGGAACCGGCACCCAGACCTTCGAGTGGTGGGCGGCGCGGTCGAGCAGATCCTCCCCGCGTTGCCGCCGCCCGGCGTTGAGGAACGTCTCGAGAACGTTCGCGGAAGCGAGCCAGAGCTTGAAATGCCGGCGTTCGACCTCTGGATGCCGGCCGAGCGCTTCGTTGAGATCGTCCAGTCCCCACACGTCGTTCAACGTCAGGTCGAAGCCGACGTGGCCGAACTCCTCGATGATCCAGTCGCGCCGGTGAGCGGTAAGCGGCTGCGACGTGACGAATACGTAGCGATCGAACTCCGGCTGCTGTCGGCGTTTGGTTTCTTTTCTCACCGCGGCTTGCAGATCCGGCCATCTGGAGTTCGCATAGTGTTTGCACTGCACGACGATTCGCTCGCCCGAACCAGACTCGCCACGCAGGTCGATCCCCTGGTCGCGGCCGGCTGGATGGCTCACCAGCCGCAGAGAGTATTCCGCGTTGAGGATGTCACGCGTGAGCAGCTCGAAGTCCTGCGGAGACAGGATGGCGAAGTCGTATTCCGGCACAATGGTCATTGTCCCCTCCCGGCAAGGAGGTCGCCGGTGTTCGAGCTCGACTATGTCACCTATGCCCGGGTTGCCCCAGGTGCCGCCAGCACGGACGCGGTTCTCCGGTCGACCGACGACGGTGTCAAGGCATTCCTGGAAGAGCACGTCACCAAGCTCGACGCGCTCGCCAGAAGCCGTGACTCCTCAGCGGGCCGGTTCACCGAGGATGGCGCGAAGGCGTTGTTCCGCGACCTGTCCGCGGGCTCGGAGGCACAGTTCCTGGCAGCTGCGAGCGCGCTCACCAAACGGCTGGTCGCCGAGATGAACGGGCGCACCGCGGCCGGGCTGCTCGTCGCGTTGCGGGCGCGTGCCGACTCCGAGCTGATCGCCGGCGTGCTGAAGCTGGAGGTGGTCGCCGAGCACGCCGCCGTACTGGAGGAGCTCGACTCCGGCGAGGTCGAGCTGTCGGCCGCGACCAACATGATGGACAAACCCGGAGAGCTGAAGAAGGGTGCGCTCACCCGCTCCACTCTCGAGGGGAACCAGGTGATGGTCGGCGACCGGCTGCAGTACGACGCGGCCTACTTCCCGCGGGCGTTCGGAATCCAGATCTACGCACGACCGTCCGAGGCCACCCGCGAGCTGTTCAAAGCGATCGGCGAGCTGGCGCCCGACCTGCTCGGGCCGGTCGCCCAGCACCTTTCCGAACTGTCGCCCGGCGAGGTCGGCGACGTTCTCCAGGCCCTCAGCGATCGCGTGCCCGGGCTCACCGAGGACGTCCGGCTCCGCCTCCTCGACCAGCTGGCCAACCTGACCCGGCCTGCCGGCCGGATCGACACCCAGGGCAAATACCGCCAGATCCTCAACGTCGGCCCGATCCAGGTTTCCGGCCCGGTCGCCGACATGCAGGACCGCATCACCGTCACCCAGACCGGCGACGGCCGCTGGCGGGTCACGATCGACTCGGCCGAGCGGCCGGACACCTCCTACCGGTCCTGACCACGTAGCCGCTTGACGTACTGCCTGCAGACGTAGACCCGGCGAAAGCGCGCCCGCATCGCCTGCTCGAGCTCGATCGGTGCCTGCAGGAACGCGTGGATCGGGTGGCTCATCCCGTCAGGCGTCTCGAAGCCGTCCGCGGAGTCCTGCGCGGTCTTGTGGATGTGGACGTAGCGGAACTTCTCGGTGAAGCCGCCGTTCTGGTACCACTGGTTCGCCTCGGGGTCTTCGCGCGTCCACGCGTCGAGCGTGCCGACCTCGCGATCGTCGAGCTCGGCCGTCGCCGCGGCCAGCAAAGCCGAGGCGATGCCCTGCCGCTGGTGATCGGGATGTACGGCCAGCACGTCGATCGTCGCTTCGGCCCCGAAGATCTCGACGTCCACCAGCCCCGCGACACACCCGCTGCCGGCCTCGGCCACCAGCCGGATCGAGGGACGGTCGAACCGAGGTCGTTCGGTCACGACGTCGTCGTAGTACTGCGTGCGGAAGAAGCTCAGCAGCCGGCACCGCAGCCAGCTGTCCTCGTCGTCGTCGCGGTACTCGCGGATCCGGGCGGAGGTGGACATCGCTGTCAGCATGGACCGGCCCCGGTCACGCGGGCAAGCGTATTTCGGCCGGCCTCAGCCGATCGGGTAGGCGGCGAAGGCGAAGCGGGTGCTGTCGGGCGCCCAGCTGTTGACGTTGATGGTGCCCTGGCCACCGAACAGCGGGTAGTGCCGGATCGGCGTGGACCAGTCGTCGACCGAGACCAGGCGGACGTCGACGTCGAGGTCGGCGGGGTGGCCGAGGGTGCCCGCGGGGAACGCGATGTAGGCGGCCAGCCTGGCGTCGGACGACAGGTGCGGGAACCAGTCGACGGTGTCGCTCGCCACGAGCTGCTCGACCGGGCCGCCGGCGTCGGCGATCCGGGCCAGTTGGGCATGGCCGGGCGTGGTGGTGAAGCCTTCGGTGTTGAAGTAGATCCAGGCGCCGTCGGGCGACCACTCGGGGCCGTCGATGTGGGCGTCGCCGGTGTCGACGATGGTCGCGGTGGCCGCGCCGGGCGTGACCACGGCCAGCCTGCCGGGGCTGCTGAACTCCGAGATCTCCACGTAGGCAAGGCGTTTGCCGTCCGGCGAGACGCCGTGGAGGAAGTGCCATCTGCCGTCGTCGGGCGAGACTCTGGTGACCTCGCCGCCCGCCAGCGCGCCGCGGTAGATGTGGCGGTCGGCCGCGGACAGGTAGATGTGTTCGCCGTCGGGGTCGAGCACGTGGTCGTTGTTGATCGGCGGGAGGCCGGCGAACTCGACCTGTTCCAGACTCGGCCGCGTGGCACCCAGGTCGAGGCGGAACAGCAGGCCGTCGCCGTTGACCAGGAGAGACCGGCCGTCGAGCGACCAGTTCGGTGCCTCGACGAGAATCTCGTCGCTCTCGAAGACCAGGGTGGGCTCGGGCAGTTCGGGGCCGCCGAGCCAGATCTGCGAACGCTGGTTGGGGGCGAGGACGCGACCGTTTGCCATGCACCACACGTTACCGGGCGCTCGCGTCGGCGGGCCGGGGAACGCGGCGCCTGTGGCGGGGGCCACGCCACAGGCGCCAAGTCCGGGTTGCCGGTGTCGTCAGTTGACCGTGACGTTGGAGTTGCCGCTGCTCTGGTATCCCTCGGTCGCGAGCACCATGTAGTAGCGGAAACTGCCGAGGTTCATGCCCACACGGGCCCACGCGTCGAAGTGGTTGCCGGTCGTGATCGTTCCGCCGGTCCGCTTCTGCTGGCGAACACTCCAGTACTGCGGGAACGTACGCGTGCCTTCGACGGAAGGCGCGTTGTAACGCATGGTCTGGTAGATGTCGTACGTGCCGCCGTCGCTGGTGACCGTGCCCTTGTACGTTCCGGTGGGCCGGTAGGTGCCCCAGTTGTCGACGATGTAGTACTCCACGAGCGGGCCCGACGTCCAGCCGTAGAGCGTCAGGTAGGCGTTACCGGACGGGTTGAAGCTGCCGCCGTAACTGACGGTCCGGCGGCTGCCGTTGCTCCAGCCCTTGCCCACAACGAAGTTGCCGACGTTGCTCCACTGGGTGGAGTACTGGCCGCCGTTGCCCATCGTCATGCAGACCGACCCACCGCCGTTGGTCCAGAACGTGAAGTAGTAGCCGCCGTTGCTGCCGGTCTGGTTCGAGCAGATCGTGGTGGCGGCGTTGGCGGTACCCGGGAACAACACCGCGACCGCGACCAGCGCGATGGCGCAGGCCGCGCCGATCAGAGTACGGAGGCGGCTGCGGCGGTTCGGGTGGACTGCGACGTCGTTCACATGCATGCTTGTTCCTCCTTGTTGAGGCCGGCGTTGCGCCCAAGCGATGTGTGAGAGCTGTCGAGACTTCGACTTTGGCAGCAGTATCGGTCCGGGTCCATCCGTCGTCAACACTTCTCGGAAAACTTTCGGAAGCGCCATGGCGATCTGGCCTGGTGTTAGTTGACGTCCTTGCTGGTCATCGTCGAAGTTGCATGGAGACCTTGGTATGAAATTTTCGGACCGATTCCGGGACCTGCAGACGTTGGTACGGTCGTCCTGATGGCAAGGCGCACCGCTCCCCGACACGACCGCGACGCCGGCGGTCCGGCCGAGCTGCTCGCGGCCAAGTCGGCCCTGCGCGACGAGGTGTGGCAGGCGTTGCGCGATGCGGGCGTGGCCCGATTCCCCGGCGCGGAAGGCCGGATCCCGAACTTCACCGGCGCCGAGGCCGCCGCCGAACGCTTGCGCGCAACACCGGAATGGCAGCGCGCCCGTACGATCAAGGCGAATCCGGACTCCGCGCAGTGGCCGGTACGCCAGCGTGCGCTGGAGGACGGCAAGCTCGTCTACATGGCGGTCCCGCGGCTGGCCGAGCCCGAACCGTTCTTCCTGCTCGACCCGGACCACCTCGCCGACAGTCCACGTAAGGCCTCGTCGATCAGCGGGGCCAGCCGGTCAGCTCGCAGGGTCCGGCTCGCCGATCTCGAGGCCGTCGACCTGGTGGTCGCCGGCAGCGTCGCCGCCGGCGAGGACGGCACGCGCCTCGGCAAGGGCGGCGGCTTCTCCGACCTGGAGTTCGCGCTGGCGAGCGAGGCGGGGCTGATCGCGCAGGACACGATCGTCGCGACGACCGTGCACGAACTGCAGGTCCGCCCGGCCGGCGCGATCCCCGCCGTCGACCACGACGCGCTGCTCGATCTGGTCGTCACGCCCGACCGGATCGTCGACTGCCGTACCGGCCGCGAGCCGCGGACGGCCGGGCGGATCAACTGGGACGAGCTCACGCCGGACAAGATCTCCGCCATCCCGTTGCTCGCGGAGCTTGCTCACCACCGCTCGGAAGTCTCCGGCCAGTAGCCGACGACGTGGCCGATCAGGTCGTCGTCGACCCCCAGCCGGATACGGGCATCCCTACGCGCGTCAACTCAGGCGGCGGCGCTCTCACACGCCAGCCCGTGGCCGCCCCAACCGCGCGATCACCAGGGGTCGACGCCGAGGAGCTTCCTGGCCAGGGGGGTCATCGCGGCGAGCTGGAGGTCGCTGTAGGCCGGTGCCGGGCGCCGGCCGACGCCGTGGGTCTGGTCCTCGCGGACGAAGCGCATGAACTCCGCCACGCGAGGCGTCGGGCGGCGGTTGTGGGAGGCACCGTGCGGCATCAGGTGGTGCAGCAGCGCGAAGTCGCCGGCCTCGCCGGTGACCTCGATGCTCTTCATGTGGGTGATCCGCTTCCAGTCGTTGTGGAGGTGCCGGCCCTGCGGGTTCGCGCGGGCTTCCTCCTCGACCTTGCGGTGACCGCCCGGCACCACGTGGATGCCGCCGCCGTCCGGGAGGACGTCGGTGAAGTAGTAGCAGCCGCCGATCTGGACCTCTTCGAGCGTGAACGCGAAGTTGTCGACGTCGGTCGGCACCGAGGCGTCGATGTGCAGCGTCTGGCTCAGCGGCGACTCCTGCTGGCCGTCGTTGCGCATCGTGATGCCGATCGAGCCGTCCATCGAGCGCAGGCGCGGGGTCTGCAGGAGCTGCGCCGCCGCGGCGTACAGCTTCTCGTTGGCGAACAGCGGCAGGAACTCCGGACCGTCGTAGGTGTGGTTGCCCGGCGTGTAGATCGGCTTGATCCGCCCGCCGGACACGTGCCAGTGCTCGGGGATGTGCAGGTCGCGCGGCACCAGGTCGAGGATCAAGTCGCGGTAGTACGCCGCCTCGTCGCGGGACATCACGCCCTTCACCAGAAGGTAGCCCTGCTCCCAGAACTGGTTGACCTCCTCGTCGCTGAGGACGCTGGGGGTCTGTTCGATCGTGGTCACGGTAGTCCTCCGTGGACTGGATCGGCCTTTGTCCGTCCTCGTCAGTGTCTCCGAGGGCGGAACGCGAGCCACGCCCGATGACCGGTCCTGGTCTGCCAAGGCCCGCTTTCGGATCCTTCCCGCCGCCGGAATGCCGCCGGGGGGTTTCACGTTTGTGGTGGCGGAACCCGAGAGACCGTGGAAGGGGGTCTCGTGATCGACAACTTCAACGCCTACCAGCCGAACGGCGAACCGGCCGCCGACCGGTGGGCGAGCGCTCTGCACCTGTTCGACGACGGCGCCGGCGAACCGCACGACGAGACCACCGCCGAACGCTGGGAGCGGGCTCGCCTTCGGTTCGAGGCCAAGGACTACATCGGCGCGGCCAAGCTGCTCACCACCGTCGTCGAGGAGTTCCCGGCCCAGACCGGGCCGCGGCTGCTGCTGGCCCGGGCGTACTACCACTCCGCGCAGCTGCGGCGTGCCGAGGAACAACTGCGGGAGCTGCTCGCGCGCGACCCCGTGGAGCACTACGCCCACCTGCTGCTCGGCCGTACGCTCGAACGCCAGAACCGCCCGGACGAAGCCGCGCCCTGGCTTCGGATGGCCGCCGCCTTCACAGGCGACTAGCGTGAGTGCATGGGCGACGAACAGCTACGGCTCGGCGATCATCAGAGGCTACGAATCGTGTCCTCCACCCCGGAGGCACTGAAGATCGAGTCGACCTGGCAGCCGAGCGACCAGAAGCCGCCCAGCCACTACCACCCGAACCAGGACGAACACTTCGAGGTTCTGGAAGGCGAAGTGACCGTCGAGCTCGACCGCGGCCCGGAGCGAACGCTCCGGGCCGGCGACACCCTCGACGTCTCGCGCGGAACACCACACCGCATGTGGAACGCTGGGCCCGAGATCGCCCGGGCCCTGTGGCACGTCACGCCGGCCATGCGCACCAAGGAGATGTTCGAGTACATGGACCACGGCCTGCCCCCACAACGGGCGATCCGCCTGCTCTGGCGCTTCCGCCGCGAGTACCGCCTACGCTTCTTCTAGCCTCCCGGTTCGACCCGGTTCGACGGTTTGGTTCGATCGCGGTTCGACGGGGGCTTCACAGATGATGTTTGACGTTATACCTTGACGCTGAAGCGTTTGGGAGCGCTCCCATCTCAGCTCGACTCCGTTCTCGAACTGCCGGGAGGTCGTCATGTCTGGATTCCCACTCCAGCGTCAGCGTCACAGGCGCCGGGCGGGTGTGGTCGCGGCGGCCTTCGGGCTGCTCGCCGCGTTGCTCGGAGGGGTCGGCGCGGGAGGCGCCGCGGAGGCGGCCACCGTCGACACGTCGGCGTGGTACGTGCTGGTCAACCGCAACAGCGGCAAGGCGCTGGACGTGTCCGGGGCGAGTACCGCCGACGGCGCGCAGGTGCAACAGTGGGCTCGCCACGACGGCACCAACCAGCAGTTCCAGTTCGTCGACTCCGGTGGCGGTTACTACCGCCTCAGGGCGCGCCACTCCGGCAAGGTGCTCGACGTCTACAACTGGTCGACCGCCGACAGCGGCAACATCGTGCAGTGGCCCGATCTCAACGGCGCCAACCAGCAGTTCCGGCTGGCCGACTCCCCTGACGGCTATGTGCGGCTGATCAACCGCAACAGCGGCAAGGCCGTGCAGGTACAGAACTCCGCGACGACCGACGGTGCCCGGGTCGTGCAGTTCGCCGACTCCGGTGCCACCGGCCAGCAGTGGCAGCTGGTCAAGCTCGGCACCAGCGGCGGTGGGGCGTTGCCGTCGACGTTCCGCTGGTCGTCCTCCGGTGTGCTGGCCGGCCCGAAGCCCGACTCCCAGCACTCCGGTGCCCTTGCCGTGAAGGACTTCTCGGTCGTACGCCACAACAACCAGTGGCTGATCTACGCCACCACCGCCAGCCCGTCGGGCTGGGGCCTGGTGCAGTATGCGTTCGGCGACTGGTCCCAGGCTGCGAACGCCACGCACACCTACCTCGACACCGCGTCCGCGATCGGCCCGGGCTATCGAGCCGCACCGCAGCTGTTCTACTTCGCGCCGCAGAACCTGTGGTACCTCGTCTACCAGACCGGCCCGCCGACGTACTCAACCAGCTCCAACCCCGCGGACCCGCGCTCGTGGTCGGCGCCGCGTACGTTCATCGCCTCCGAGCCGGCGATCGTCACGCAGAACAAGGGGCCCGGCGGCTGGATCGACTTCTGGGTGATCTGCGACGCCTCGAACTGCTACCTGTTCTTCAGTGACGACAACGGACACATCTACCGCGCGCAGACCTCGCTGTCGAACTATCCGAACGGCTTCGGCAACACCCAGATCGTCCTGTCCGACAGCCGGTTCGCGCTGTTCGAGGCCACGAACGTCTACAAGGTTTCCGGGCAGAACCAGTATCTGCTGATCCAGGAAGCGATCGGCTCCAGCGGCCGCCGCTACTTCCGCTCGTTCACCTCCTCCAGCCTCACCGGAAGCTGGAGTCCTCTCGCAGCGACGGAGAACGAGCCGTTCGCCGGACGCAACAACGTGACGTTCCCCGGCGGCGCCTGGACCCAGGACATCAGCCACGGGGAGATGGTCCGCGCGAGCAACGACCAGACACTCACCATCAACCCCTGCAACCTGCAGTACGTCTACCAGGGCATGGACCCAGGTGCCAGCGGCGACTACATCCGCCTCCCGTGGCGGATGGGCCTCCTCACCCAAACCAACTCCACCTGCTGACCCGGAGCGAGTGAAAGGAACCCCGGAAGGACACCACAGCGACCATCTCTCGGCGTCCTTTCGCCCGAGCCGCCGTCGCCGGTGCCGCCATCGCGGTCACCGGCGGCACGCGGGTCCGTGACACCTACGCGGCGAACACGGCGTACGTCGTTGCCGGCCCGGGCTGATCGAGCCGTGACGTCCGGAGGCTAGACAGTCTCACTGCGGTCGGTGGCGGGCGGAGGCGTCGGCGAGAGGGCGGAGATCCGGTTGCGCAGCTCGTCGGTCATCTCGATGTCGACGGCGGCCAGCGAGCCCTCCAGCTGGGACAGGTTGCGCGCACCGATGATCGGCGCGGTGATCGCCGGGTGGGAAAGCACCCAGGCCACCGACAGCGCCGCCGGCTCGACGCCGAGCTCGCGCGCGAACTCCGTGAAGCGTTCGGCCGTGGCGTAGTCGCCGTCCTTGCTGTAGCGGTTCATGTACATGGCGTTCTCGACCAGGCGTCCGCTGTCGGGGCGTTTGGTGGCGCCGTACTTGCCGGTCAGCAGGCCGCCGCCGAGCGGGCTGTAGCTGATCACGCCGAGGCCTTCGGCCTGCGCCAGCGGCAGGAGCTCGACCTCGACCTGGCGCTTGACCAGGTTGTACATCGGCTGCAGCAACTCGAAACGCGCCAGCCCTTCGCGGGCCGAGACGCCCAGCGCCTTGGCGATCTGCCAGGCCGCCCAGTTACTGACCGCGGGGTAGAGGATCTTGCCCTGGTTACGCAGGTCGTCGAGCGCGAGCAGCGTCTGCTCGATCGGCGTACGGTCGTCGAAGGTGTGGACGAAGTAGAAGTCGAGCCACTCGGTGCCGAGCCGGCGCAGGCTGGCCTCCACGGAACGAACGATGTTGCGACGCGACAGGCCGCGCGCGTTGGCGTCGGCGCCCATCGGGAAGCCCACCTTGGACGTGAGCACGATCTCGTCGCGGCTGCCGGCGATCAGCTTGCCCAGAATGGTTTCCGAGGCACCCTGGCTGTAGACGTTGGCGGTGTCGTAGAAGTTGATCCCGGCGTCTCGCGTCCGCTTGAACATCTCGGCCGAGAGCTGCTCGTCGGCCTCGTCACCGAACGACATCGTGCCGAAGCACAACGGCGACACCTGCACACCTGTCGAACCCAACGTCACGTAATCCATGGGACGACTGTACGCGGCGGCGGATCGGTGCCGGCTAGAGCTGGATCGACAACGCGCGCAGGCGTTCGGTGCGGCTTGGCAGGTCCCGGAGCAGGTCGGCGATGTCCTGCTCCACCGCTTCGTTGTCGCCCATCCACCATTCCACGGACTGCCGGCCGAGCGACACCTGGATCCGTGCGTACAGGCCTTGCAGGTCGTGCCTCGTCACGCTGAGCAGGGCGTCCTCGCCGGCCCAGGCGAGGTCGCCGCCGGCGTCTACGTAGGCCCGCAGCACTCGCTGGATCGGCTCGAGCTCGGCACCGCCCGCGAAGATGTACGCCACGCGGGCAGCCTCGAGGGCCGCGCTGTCGACGCGCACGCTGTCCCAGTCGACGAGCAGCGGGCCGGCCGGCGTCATCAGCAGGTTGTGGGTCTTGAAATCGCCGTGTGTCGTCACGCAGTCCGGCGGCGGCGTGCCGTCGAGCAGCCGCTCGATCCTGGCCGAACGTTCGAGGATGTGCGGGAGGATTTCGCTTGCTCGCTTTGCCCACGGCTTGCCGCGGGCGGTCGCGGTGGCGAAGCACTCTTCCCAGTCCTCCGGCGAACGGATCGCGCCGCGCCACCAGCCGGGCAGCGGTGAGCCGGGCAACGGCCGCAACTGGTGGATCCGGGCCATCGTGCGCCCCAGCCAGCCGGCGATGTCGTCGCCGCCGCGCAGTGGGCGATGCTCGACCCAGCGGTAGGCGCGGAACAGCCGCCCCTCGATCTCCGTCAGCCGGCCATTGACGGTCCCCGCCGGCTGGATGGGCTTGGGCAGGTCGACGCCGGCGTGGAAGGCCAACTGCTCGAACTCCATCGCTGCCTCGAGCTGGTCTCGCAGGGACCCGGCCATGAACCGTCCGGCCGAGTTGTCGCGGTAGCCCTTCAGGAAGTACCGGCCCGCGCTGGTGTCGAGCCGCCACGTGTCAGTGTCGCCGCTCCTGACGTGAACGAGCTCCTCCGCCCGGCCGAGCCCGAACGCACGAGCGAGAGCGTCCGCTGTTGGCGTGTACACGCGGTCCATCCTGTCGTGTTCTCCGGCCCGACGCGGCCGGCGCGGGCAGGGGCGGTCGCCGACATCACACCGCGGTAGGCGGGCCGTTGCCGGCCGTCGCCGCGCATCAGGCGCTGGCCTCCACCAAGCCCTTGGCGATCGCCTCCGAACGAACCTCCGCCAACGGGACGAACCCGCCCACGCGCTCGACCTGCCAGAACGTCCATCCCTGGCACGACTTCGTACCGCACGCCCGCTGCCCGGCAGCTGACAGCGACCGGACCACCTCACCAGTGGCGAGGCACACCCTTCCGTCGGCCATGACCACCGCATCGTGCGTAACTCCCTTGTGCTTCCCTCGAAGCTCCGCACCCGGCTCGAGCAGGCCGACATCCAGCAGATCCGCGACCTCGACGCCGTAACGGGCCCTTCAGCAGGTCCACCGGACCGAGCCGCACTCCCCGGTCGTTCATCGACTCGAAGATCTCCCAACCGCTCTCCTTTCCGACTGCTTCGATGCCGACCAGACAGACACGATCGAGCAACCAGTCGTGGAAGTACGGAAGTGCGTCTCCGCGAAGATCCTCGGGGAACATCTCGTCGATGTCGCGGCTACGTTCAAGGCCCGAGAAAGTACGGGTCGTAGTCTGCGGCCTGTTCCCGATCGTGGGTCTCCTGCCAACAGGCCTTGAACCTGCGCTCCAGGTCGGTGAGCAGGAGCTTCACTGACTCCTCGGACCAGCTGTACTCGCGCTGGTAGTAGTCCAAGCGATACCGCCGGCCGTAGAACAGCTCCCGCACCGTCCGGCCGCGACCGTTTATCGGGCTCCCCGCCACACGTTCCTCCCCTTGCAGAACCTGCCATCGATCGTAAGCGAGCTGTGGCCGACCGCACATGGTCACTCGACGTCTTCGTCGATATGCGCAGATTGACCGGATGCGGATGGTCACAGGGGGCCGAACTGGCGGACGCAGCCCCTCAGTGAGCCGGGCGGGCTGAGGTGCGCGGTGGTGCTGTCGTGCTGCGGATGACGAGGTTGGTGGGGAGGGTGAGGTGGGTGGCGTCGATCGGGGCGCCGGTGAGCATGTCGAGGACGAGGCGGCCGGCTCGCTGGCCTTGTTCGTGGACTGGTTGGTGGACGGTCGTGAGGTCGGTGAGCTCGGCCATCGGGTGGTCGTCGATGCCGATGAGGGACATGCCGGTGGGTACCGGGACCGCTGCGCGGCGGAGGCTGCGCATGGCGCCGATCGCCACCTCGTCGGAGAAGGCGAGTACCGCGGTCGGGGGTGGGTCGATGCTGAGCAGGCGGTCCATGCCGTCGGCGCCGCCGGTGGGGCCCCACGGCACGTCGACCATCAGCTCGGGGGCGATCGGCAGGCCCGCGTCGTGCATGGCGGAGATGAAGCCGTGGCGGCGGTCGAGCGGCGGCGCGTACTGCAGAGTCCAGTCGCTGTTGGCGTTGAGCATCGCGATCCGTTCGTGGCCTGCGAGCACGAGATGGTTGACGGCCTGGCGGGCGGCGAGCACGTCGTCGATACGCACATGGGGATAGTCGCCGAGCGCCCCGCCGGCGATCACGACCGCGACGTCCATCAGGTCGAGGCGGCGCATCTCGCTGTCGCTGATCGGGAACGCGACGACGATCAGCGCGTCGACCTGGCGGCGGGCCGGCAGGTCGTCGAAGAAACGGCGCCGCTCCTCCTCGGTCTCGACCTGGTAGAGGAGTACGTCGAGCTCCGCGTGCCGCAGGCTGGCCATGATGCCCTGCAGCATCGAGGAGTAGAACCAGATGTCGAGCGTGCGTACGACGACCGCCACCCGGTCGGTCTTGCCGCGCTTCAGCCGTGACGCGTCGGGCGCGACGGTGTAGCCCATCTCGGCGCACAGGTCTCGGATGCGCCGGCGGGTCTCGTCGGACACGCCGGGGGCGTTGCTGAGCGCCCGCGACACCGATGCGATCGACACACCGGCGCGACGGGCGAGATCCGCCATGTTGACCGAACGCCGGCGCGTCATGCCGCAAACCTTACTGGTGAACGTAAATTTGCGCAGCAATTAGCGAAATCCGTTCACATCGCAAGCTTGACGACCGACCACAACGCTCCCACACTGCGTACGCAATCGTTTACGTCAGGACCGGAGGTGCGCGATGCCGAACGCCCGTGTCGTCCGAGTGATGACCACGCTGGCGGTGATCGCGCTGGCCGTAGTCGCAGCTCCGACCGCCCCACCATCGCAGCAAGCCGCGGCCGCCACGTCGGCGTACGAGGCCGAGGCCGCCGCCCTCTCCGGCGGCGCCACCGTCGCGAGCGACCACTCCGGCTACACCGGCAGCGGCTTCGTCGCGGGCTACACCGACGGCAACAAAGGCACCGCCGCCACCACGTTCACCGTCAGCGCCGAGATCACCGGCGACGCGACCGCCGTGCTCCGCTACGCCAACGGCACGACCGCGCCCATGACGCTCTCGCTGTACGTCGACGGCGGCCGGACCGGCCAGCTCACGCTGCCACCCACCGCCAACTGGGACACCTGGACGACCACGACCAGCACCGTACGGCTCGCGGCCGGCACCAACACCGTGGCGTACCGGTTCGACAGCGGCGACTCCGGCAACGTCAACCTCGACAACCTCACCTTGACAACGCCCGACCCGCCGGTCGCCGGCCGGTACGAGGCCGAGACCGCGTTCGCCTCCGGCGGTCCCTCCGTACACAGGACGACCGGCGGCTTCACCGGCACCGGCTATCTCGCCGGCTTCGCCACGACCGGCGCCCGCGTCGTGTTCACCGCCAACCTGCCGGCGGCAGGCGAACGTATCGCCACGTTGCGATTCCTCAACACCACCGGCGGTTCGCGCACGCTCGCGGTCCGCGTCAACGGCCTGCGCGTCCAGGCGCCGCTCACCCTCCCCGCGGGCAGCGGCTGGCAGAGCGCCGGCCTCGCCGTGCCGCTGCGAGCAGGGCTGAACACCCTCACCTACGAGAGTGCGACCGGCGACGTCGCGATCGACAACCTCACCATCGAGGGCGGAACCGCCTTGAACACAAGGGGTGCCACGGTCCCGTACACCGAGTACGAGGCTGAGAGCGCCACGACCAACGGCACCGTGCTCGGCCCGGACCGGACGTACCTGACCGTCGCCTCGGAGTCGTCCGGCCGCCGGGCCGTACGGCTGGACCAGACCGGCCAGTACGTGCGGATCACGCTCGCCCAGCCCGCGAACTCGATCGTCGTGCGGTACTCCATCCCCGACAGCGCGGACGGCGCCGGACTCTCCGCATCCCTTTCCCTGTACGCCAACGGCGCGCACCAGCAGGACCTGGCGCTGTCGTCGAAGTACGCCTGGGTCTACGGCGCCTACCCGTACACCAACGACCCGGGCCAGGGCGCCGCGCACCACTTCTACGCCGAAACCCGCGCCCTGACGGGGAACTGGCCGGCGGGAACCGTGCTCGAGCTGCGCAAGGACGCCTCCGACAGCGCGACCTCGTACACGATCGACCTGATCGACACTGAGCAGGTCGCGCCGGCGGAGAGCGAGCCGGCCGGCTTCACCGCGATCACCGACCACGGCGCGACCGCGGGCGACGGCACCGACGACACGGCGGCCGTCAACACGGCGATCGCGGCCGCGAAGTCCGCCGGGCAAGCCGTCTGGATCCCTTCCGGCACGTTCGACATCACCGCCCGGATCAACGTCGCCGGTGTCGTGATCCGCGGCGCCGGACTGTGGTACTCGACGCTGCGCGGACGCAACGGCAAGGGCGGCTTCTTCGCCACCGGAAGTAACGTGACCATCAGCGACCTCACCATCGCCGGCGACGTGTCGTACCGCGACGACGCGAACTTCGACGCCGGCATCGAGGGCAACTTCGGCACCGGATCGACGCTGCAGAACCTCTGGCTGGAGCACGTCAAGGTCGGCATGTGGATCGACTCCGGCACCAGCGGCCTCTACGCGGTCGGCATCCGGATCCGCGACACGTTCGCCGATGGTGTCAACCTGCACGCGAACGTCGCCGACACCCGCGTCGACCAGAGCACCATCCGCAACACCGGCGACGACGCGCTGGCGATGTTCTCCCAGGGCAGCGCGGTCACACGGTCGGCGTTCACGTTCAACACCGTGCAGGTGCCGCTGCTCGCCAACGGGATCGGCCTCTACGGCGGCGCGTCCAACCAGGCGACGGACAACCTGCTGTCGGACACGGTCACCGCCTCGTCGGGGATCGCCGTCAGCACGCGGTTCTCGCCGGTACCGTTCAGCGGTACGACGACGATCGCGCGCAACAGCCTGATCCGCACCGGCGGGTACGAGGAGAACTGGCGGACGAACCTCGGCGCGCTCTGGATCTACGCCGACACCGCCGACATCACCACGCCGGTCGTGATCACCGGCAACCTGATCAGCGACAGCACGTACCAGGGCGTGCTGTTGAGCTACGGCCGGGTGATCCGCGGGCTGTCGTTCGACCACGTGACCATCAGCGGCGCCGGCACGTACGGAATCGAGGTCAACAACGTCACGGGCAGCGCCAGCTTCAGCTACACGACGGTCAGCGGCACGGGCTCGGGTGGGCTGAGCAACCCCGGCGCGTACGAAATCGTGCGCGGGCCGGGAAACAGCGGCTTCTAGGTGGCCAGTAGCGGCGGCCCCGGAGGCGCGCGACTTCCGTTGTGTGATTGGTTGTACAACGTGGAAAACCGTGCCCCGCTCAAGCCCGCAGCCTTCCTCCGCGTCCCCGTCGGCTCGGTCCGGCCGCAAGGCTGGCTTGCCAAGCAGCTGGCGTACGAACTGGACGGGCTCTGCGGCCGCTACCCGGAGGTCTCCCACTTCCTGCAGTACGACGGGAACGGCTGGATCCATCCCGGGCTCGGCGGCTGGGAAGAGGTGACGTACTGGCTGCGCGGCTACGTCGACCTCGGCTACGTCACCGGTGACCGGCACACCATCGAGACCGCCCACCGGTGGATCGAGGGCATCCGCGCCACCCAGGCCGACGACGGCTTCTTCGGCCCGGAGCACCTGCGCACGTCGCTGAACGGCCATGTCGACCTCTGGCCGCACCTGCCGATGCTCTACGCCCTGCGCTCCTACGCGGAGTACACCGGCGACCAGTCCGTCGACACGTTCCTGAGCAGGTTCTTCGCCTACGCCAACGCCCAACCCCCGGAGGTCTTCCGCGACGGCTGGGCGACGTGGCGCTGGGGCGACGGCATCGACTCGATCTACTGGCTCTACAACCGGACCGGCGAGAGCTTCCTGCTCGACCTCGTGCACAAGATCCACGCCAACTCCGCCGACTGGCTCGACAACCTGCCGACGCCGCACAACGTCAACATCGCGCAGGGGTTCCGGGAGCCGGCGCAGTACTGGCTGCTCACCGGCGACGACGCGCACCGGCGGGCGGCGTACAGCAACTACGAGAACGTGCAGGCGGCGTACGGCCAGTTTCCTGGCGGCGGCTTCGCGGGCGACGAGAACGCCCGGGAGGGCTACGACGACCCGCGGCAGGGGTTCGAGACCTGCGGAATCGTGGAGTACATGCTGAGCCACGAGATCCTCACCCGCATCACCGGCGACCCGATCTGGGGCGACCGGATCGAGGACCTGGCGTTCAACTCGCTGCCCGCGGCGCTCGATCCGCAGGGGAAGGTGCTGCACTACATCGTCGCGCAGAACTGTGTCGACCTCGACGACGCTGTGAAGACGCGGGAGCAGTTCGACAACAAGTTCGCGATGCTGTCGTACCGGCCGGCCGTCGACCAGTACCGCTGCTGCCCGCACAACTACGGCATGGGCTGGCCCTACTACGTCGAGGAGATGTGGCTTCGCACGCCCGGCGGCGGCTTGTGCGCGGCGCTGTACGGGCCGTCGACGGTGACCGCGACGGTCGGCGACGGTGCGTCGGTGACGATCGAGGAGGAGACGGCGTACCCGTTCGGCGACACGATCACGTTCACCGTGCGTACGGCGGCGGCTGCGAGCTTCCCGCTCAGCGTTCGGATCCCGGCCTGGTGCGAGGGTGCCGAGCTGCTCGTGAACGGCGAGGCTGTCACTACGGAAGGGGGCTCCGCCGGGCCGCGGTACGCCACCGTCGACCGCACCTGGACGGACGGCGACATGCTGACGCTGCGCCTGCCGATGCGCGCACACAAACAGACCTGGGAACGCCAGCACAACGCGACCTCGGTGCACTACGGCCCGCTGACGTTCTCGCTGCGGATCACGGAGAACTGGGTGCGGACCGGCGGCACCGAGCAGTGGCCGGAGTACGACGTGCACCCCGGATCGGCGTGGAACTACGGCCTGGTGCCGGACGGCGACCTCACCGTCGACACCACCGGCGGCGACAGCGACGACCCGTTCACGCCGGCCAACGCGCCGATCCGGATCACCACGACGGCGCAGCGGATCGACGCCTGGCAGACCGACGAGGAGAACGTCGTCACGCCGCTGCAGGACAGCCCGGTCGCGTCGACCGCGCCGGTCGAGCAGGTCACGCTGATCCCGGCGGGTGCCGCCCGGCTGCGCATCACCACGTTCCCCCAAACCGGCGGCGACCGCGAGTGGGGCTCCTAGACGAGCCAGTTGCGCGCCACCCTGGTGGCGAGCAGTCCACAGACGACGACCGGAATCACCAGCGACGACACCCCGACGACGACGGGGGTGTGCCCGACCTCGGCTGTGGGGTCCAGCGCGTCGATCCCGGCGAGGACGACCAGCCCCAGCAGGCCGACGACGAAGACCAGGATCTCGAGCAACACCACCAGTTCGGCTCCCCAGTACCTGCCGCGCCCCATCGCCGCGGCGCCGACCGCGAGCAGAACGCCGATCAGGAACGAGATGGCGCCGCTCGCGACCAGCGTTCTCCGATCGTCCTGGAGATAGAGGAGCGCCGCCGTCACCGCTGCCAGGAATGGTGCAGCGCCGAGCAAGCCGGCGAGAACCTGCAGCAAGACCACGATCGCCGCAGCCAGCACAGGCCCCGGCATGCGTGGCGGCGGCTCGACCCGCGCCTGATCCGTCATGTCGCCAGCGTGCCGCCGACCGGCGGGGACCCCTCCCGGCTTGTCCGGGCCGTGTACGCCCGCGCAGACCGGGGTGAAGAGGAGTGCTACGAGCACGTGCCGAGGTAGCCGACGAGGCTCCTGCCCTTTTCGCCGTTGAGGCAGAGGTCAGAACGGTGGAGCCGGAATGCGCTCAGCCGGTTTCGTGGACGGACTCGACGGTGAAGAGGCGCGGGTCGTACGACTCGGTGAGGTCGGCGACGGCCTTCATGTGTTCCTGAGCCGTCGGGTCGGCCAGCATGGCTTGGAACGCCTCGGCGCTTTCCCACTGGGCGTAGTTGACGACTCGTTCGCCGTCGGTGCTGGCGTGGATGTTGGCCGAGACGAAGCCGGGGAAGTGGCGCATGGTCTCCTCGGTCGCCTGGACGAGCAGGTCGACGACTTCGCGCTGGCGCTCCGGGCGAACGGTGAACACGTTGATCAGGGTGGCGAGTGGGGTTGCGGCCTGGATCGTCGTCATGGAGGACAAGGTACGCCCGATCAGACCGTGCCGCTGTGGTCGCCGCTGCCGGGCTCCCTGGTCGAACCTTCTCCGGCGCTGGTGGACTCGAAGCCGTCGACCAGCACGCGCAGCCGCACGTCGCCGGGTGGGAAGTGGTAGACCGTGCGCCACGTGGACTTTTGCGGCAGCGCCGGCACCTGGACCGTCTTGCGCCACGGCAGCTTGACGTTCCGGAGCGTCTCGGTCTTGCCGTTCACCGTGTACGTCAGCGTGGTCAGCGTCGTGTCGCCGGTCAAGTAGAACTCGAGCGACCGCGTTTCCGGCGTCGGCGTTGGCGTGGCGGTCGGGGTTGGCGTCGGCGTCGGCGTCGGACTGGACGTGTGCGCCGGCGACGACCGCTTTCCCGCTGAGCTCTGGCGAGGGTCGGCGGACGGATCGGGAGATCGGTTCAGGTACGACGCGAGCGCCAGCGCGCCGCCGCCGAGCCCTCCCGCCAGTACGACCGCGCCCGCGCCGATCAGGAACCGCCGCCGCACCAAGCGCAGGTCCACTTCCTCCACCACCGGCACCGGCAGCGGCGGGTTGTCGGCTTCGTACCCGCGCCTCTCGATCTCCGCCTGTGCGGCCTGCGGCAGCCACGGTCCGGCACTCGCCGGCACCGAAGGGAGTACGGACAGCAAGTGTCCGATCAGCTCCGGCACCGTCGGCCGCGCGCCGGGGTCGGGGGCCTGGCACCGCAGCACCATCGAACGCAGCACGTCGTCGCCGATCGTCGCGGCAGAGTCGGCAGAGTCCGCCGAGCCCGTGCCCGCGTACGCCAGCGTCGCGCCGTAGGAGAAGACGTCGCTCGCGGTTCCGGCGTCCCTGCCCGCGAGTTGCTCGGGTGCCATGAACCCACGCGACCCGGCCGGCTCGTCCAGCCCGAAGTCACCACCAGCACGACCGGCACCGCCGGGCCCGTCGTCGTCGGACGAGATCCTGCGTGCGATGCCGAAGTCGATCAGCCGCGGCCCGTCCAACGTCAGCAGGACGTTCGCCGGCTTCAGGTCGAGGTGTGCGATGCCCGCCCGGTGAATGGAGAACAGCGCCTCCGCGATCCCCGCGGCCAGCGGCCACAGCGCCCCGACCGGCAGCGGCCCGTACGCCCGGATCGCGTCCCTCAGCGAGACCGACGGCAGGAACTCCGTCGCCAGCCACGGCAGCGCCGCCAGCGGATCCGCCGAGACGACGGCCGGGCTGTACCCGCCGCCGGCCAGCCGCGAGGCCTCGACCTCCCGCCGGAACCGGGTACGAAGGGCCGCCTGCCCGGCGAGTTCGGCGTGCATCACCTTGACTGCCAGCGCCCGCCCGCCGGCCGACCGGCCGAGGTAGACGATCGCCATGCCGCCGGCACCGATCCGGGCGAGCACGCGGATCCCGCCGATCGACCTGGGGTCGCCGGGTTCAAGAGCCTGCACGCGTTCCTCCGCTCGCCGCCGGCGGTCTCAGGGCCAGGACGGACCCGTCCCGGATGCCGGCGAACACCAGCCCGTCAGTGGCGACCGGCCCGGACTTGAGCGTCATGTCCGCAGGGTAGGTCCACCGGATCGAGCCGGTCGCGGCATCCAGAGCGTAGACGTTGCGGTCGGTGCACCCGACGTACAGCACGCCCTCTGCGAACCCGACGGAACTCAGCCTGCCGTACTCACCGCCCTCGCCCATGCCGATCCGCCGCTTCCAGACCTGCTTGCCGTCGCCCGGTCGCAGGCAGACGATGTAGCCGCCCCAGTTGCTGAAGTACAGCCGCCCGCCGCCCCCGCACATGCCGTAGCTCACGACGCCGGCCTCCCAGACCTGCTTGCCGGTGCGCACGTCGAGGGCGTGCGTCACGCCGTACTCGTCCGTGGTGTACGCCCGGCCGTACTCGACCTCCACGCCGAAGGAGTCGGGTGCCTGGTGGGTCCAGAGCCGCGCGCCGGTCTTGGCGGACAGCCCGACCAGCTTCGGTCTGGTGTACGCGACCAGCACGCCGTCGCCGGCGGCCAGGCCGTGCTGCGCGCTGACTGTCGACGTCCAGCGCAGCCGTCCGGTCGTCGCGCTGACCGCGCTGATCTCCGCGCTGCCGAAGCAGAGCAGCGATCCGGCGACGACCAGGTCGAATCCGGGGAACCGGCCGAACGGCGGCGAGTAGCTCCATACGGTTGCCCCGGTCGAGGGCCGGATGGCCCGCACCCGCAACTGGTCGTCGGCGAGGTACACCCGATCGCCGTGCGCGGCGCTGAACGTTTTCTGCTTCCGCCAGACGACCTTGCGTGTACGCGGATCGACCCCGGCCAGGTCGTCTTCCAGGTCGGCGATCACGATGCCGTCGGCGACCGAGAGGTCGGGGTAGTAGCTGCCGACCTTGGTCCGCCAGGCCGGTGTGGCCCGCGGGGGTTCGGTCGGTGTGGGACGTGGTTCGGTCGTGGCGGACGGCCGCCGGGAGGGCGTGCGTGTGCCTATGCCGGCGGGCGATGTCGCTCGCTCGGACGGACTCGCCGCGGACGGCCGGCTCTGCTCGCCGTCCGGCCAGAACGCGGCCAGCCCACCGATCGCGGCGAGCCCGGCGACGCCCAGGCCACCGCCGACCAGGGCGCGCCGGCTCAGCCCGAGCGGCCCGCGACCGGGCGGAGCCGGCGCACCGTTCGCCGGGCCATCGTCTGCTGCCGAGGCACCGGTGGGCTGGGCCATCAGCTCCACGGACGCGGGCCCGGGCGGCGGCCGGGAGGTAGGGCCGGGCCGCGGATCGGTCGTGGTGGTGGTGAGCCGCCGCGACTCGACGGTCGTGCGTTCGACCAGCTCGGCCAGCGCCGGCGGCAGCCAGGACGTGCCGTGCAGCGAGGCCGTGCCTTGACCGAGCCGCTGGAGTACCTCCTCCGCCGTCGGCCGACTGCCCGGCTCGCGGTGCAGGCAGGCCGCGACCAGCTCGCGAAGCAGCGGATCGCCGATTCCGGCGAGGTCGGCACGGGCTTCCTGCGTACGGCGCAGCCGTTCGGCCGGCGGACCGGAGCCGAACGGCTCGGCGCCCGACGTGGCGTAGGCGAGCACGGCGCCCAGAGAGAACAGGTCACTGGGCGGGCCGAGCGCCCCTCCGCGTATCTGCTCGGGCGACATGTAGCCGGGCGTACCCAGCAACGTGCCGACCTGCGTGAGCGTGGTCGCGTCGTCCGGCCGGGCGATGCCGAAGTCGATCACGCGCGGCCCGCCGGTGGTCAGCAGGACGTTGCCGGGCTTCAGGTCGCGGTGCACGAGCCCGGCGCGGTGGATGGCGGTGAGCGCCTCGGCCAGGCCGGCGCCCAGCAGGCGGACGGTGCCGGGCGGCAGCGCGCCGTAGATGCGGAGCGCCGTACCCAGGGAAGGGCCGGGCAGGTACGCCGTGGCAAGCCACGGCAACGGGTCGTCGGGACCCGCGGCCAGGACGGGTGCGGTGAACGGGCCGGTGACCTTGCGGGCCGCGGCCACCTCGCGCCGGAAGCGCGCGCGATACTCAGCGTCGCTGACGAATCGCCGGTGGATCAGCTTGACCGCGACGGTCCGTCCGGCTGGAGACCGGCCGAGGAAGACCACGCCCATGCCGCCGTCGCCGAGCCGCGCCAGCAGGTCGTAACCGCCGACCTGGCCTGGATCGCCGGACTGCAGCGGTTCCACGACGGCTTTCCTTCCTCGGTGTGAACGCGGTCAACGATGCTAGCCGTGCACAATCCACCCAATCCTCCGCGAGCCGGGAGCGGTCCCGGCGGGATGGCAGGATGCTGACGTCATGACGAACCAGACCTCGGCGACGGACCGGCCGGTGCGCATGCCCGGCACCGTACTGGCGGCAGGCGTCGCGTTGCTGCTGCACGCGCTGATCTTCGCCGCCGGTGTGGTCTTCCTGTTCCTCGAGGCCAAGTCCGTCACCGACCACGGGCAGAGCGGCGCCCAGACGTACGTGGGCGGAGGCGTGATGGGGATCGCGCTGGTCGCCGGCATCACCCTGAGCGCGGTGATGGTCCTGCGTGGCCGCTTGTGGGCCCGCATCCTCGGGCTCATGTTCGAGGCCCTCTTCCTGCTCGGAGGCGTGATCGCCGTCGCGATCGTCGTCCTGGTAGGGCCGGAGCCGCTCCGCCTGCTGATCGTCGGACTGATCTACGTCGCGCTTCCGATCGCCATCGGATACCTCCTCTTCACCCGGTCCGCGCGGGCGTACCTGACCAGCTAGACCGTCTCGCGCAACGTGAGAGAACGGAGACCTTCTATGCCGGCTCCCTGTTGGTCAACGCACCACTCGTAGGTCCGTCAAGCGCGCAAAGAAACACGCGCCGGCCTGTGGACGTGCGCTGGCTTCGAATACCACCGTCAACCTCGCCCTGCGATCGCGTCGAGACAACTCCGGGTGGCTAGTGCTAGGTGTGCTGCTTCGGGACGTCACCGTAGTGGACGACCTTGGTGGGGATGACGATGCGGCTCACCTGGGGTGGGTCGGGCTCGGCGCTGGGGAGGCGGCGGACCAGGAGTTCGGCTGCCTTGGCGCCCAGCTCGCGCGGGTCGTAGGCGACGACGACCAGAGGGACGCCCAGGACGTCGGCCAGTTCGAAGTCGTCGAAGCCGGCGAGGGCGGTTGAAGGGGCCAGGCGGCTCACTGCTCGGAAGGCGCCCAAGGTGTTGCGGCTGTTGGCGCAGAACAACGCGGTCGGCGGCGACGGCAGTGCCAGCAGTTCGCGCGCGGCCTCCTCCGCGGCCGGGATCGTACGTTGGCGCAGGCGCACGTAGCGTTCGTCCAGGGCGACGCCCGCTTCTTCCAGTGCGACGCAGAAGCCGCGGAAGCGCTCGGACGTGGTCCACACCGATGGTGGCAGGCCCAGGAAGCCCACCCGGGTGTGGCCCGCGGCCAGCAGAGCGGCCGTCGCCTCCCTAGCGCCGCCGAAGTCGTCGACCAGGACGCAGTCCAGGGGGAGGTTGGTCGGGGGGCGGGCGCCCAGCACCACCGGCAACGCCCCCGGCAAGGACGGGTCCAGGTGGGCGTGATCGGCGCCTGCCGGTACGACGATGATGCCGTCGACCCGGCGGGCCATCAGCTCGGCGACCAGGACGCGTTCCCGCGCGACGTCCTCGTCGGTGTTGGTCAAGACGACCTTCAGGCCGTTGGCCGCGGCCACGGACTCCACGCCGAGCGCGAGCTGCGAGTAGAACGGGTTGGCGAGGTTCGTCACCACCAGGCCGATCAACCCCGACGTACGCCCGAGCCGGAGGTTGCGCGCCACCTCGTTCCTCCGGTAGCCCAGCTCGTCCACGGCAGCCAGCACGCGGGCACGCGTCTCAGCAGAAACCCGAGGGTCGTCGTGCAGCACCCGTGACACCGTCATGGGGCTCACCGACGCCCGCACGGCGACGTCGCGCATGGTGGGCGGGCGGCGTTCGGTCATGCTGACGTCCGGGTGGCCCGCAGTGCCCAGAGGCCGGCGCCGAGCAGGCCGGCCGAGTGCTCGTGCCGCGCCCGGACGACCAGGGGACCACCCAGCCCCGAAGCCAACGGCGGCTCCACCAGGTCCCACGAGCCGGCCATCGAGCCGCCGACGACCACGAGTGAAGCCTCGAACGACGCAACCCACGGCCGCAGCGCTACTCCGAGCGCGTGGAAGGCCGACCGCAACACGGCCGCCGCCTCCGCCTCACCCGCACGCGCGGCCGCGGCGACGTCCACGACATCGACGGACGGTGGCCGACCGTACGCCGCGAGGATCGCCCGCCGCGAGACCGTGTCCTCCAGCGGTGCTCCGTCGATCGACAGCAGGTGCACGCTGCCCTGCGGCGGCACCGACGGCCCCGAGTCCACGACCTGCCCGTAGGCCAGGAAAGCCGATCCGATGCCCGTCCCCAGCGTCAGCGCGATCACCCGCGCGTGCCCGGCCATCGTTCCCGCGGCATATTCACCGAGCCCGAACGCGTCCGCGTCGTTCAGAAAACGAACGCCCGCCGGCGACGCAGGCAGCCCGGCCGCCAGCGCCGCTCCGAGATAGAACCCGTTCAGCGACTCGAACTTCGCGACGCCGTGAAACCGCCCGATTCCGTTCGCGTAGTCGAACGGGCCGGGAATCGCGACTCCCCACATCGCCCCGGCGGGCGTCGGCAGCAAAGCAGCAGCCTCCAGCAACGTCTCGACGATCGACGCCGCCGATCCCGACGCGTCCAGAGCCTGCCGGTGCGACGTCCCGACCGTCCCCTCCACGGGGTCGACGAGCGCGGCGGTCACGTGCGTGCCACCGATCTCCAGCACCGGAACTGCGTTGCCCATTCAAGCTTCCTTCAACGATTCCTTCACCAGGGACTTCACCACCTTCACCGGTACGGGGCCGAGCGCACGCAGCCGGTACTCACCGACCGCCGCCGGCACGACCATCGTTTCGGCGTACGCAAGATTGTGCCTGTCGCCCGCAGCCGTCGAGACTTCGACACCGTCGCCCTCGACGACGTTCAGTACGTGGAAGCGCCCGGCCGTGTCGGACGACGCCGACGAGCCCGCCGAAAGCTCCACCCGCAGGACGTCGAAGAACATGTCCGGCGCCGAGCCCAGCGTGACCTCGGCCCAGTCCGGGCCCGAACGCACCGGGCGCGGCGCCTGCACCAGCTCGGCACGCACAGAATCGCCCCGCCGCTCGCGGTTCAGGTTCGCGAACGCGTGCCCCACGTGCACCGGCCGCTGCCGGTCGTCGGCGTCGCGGCGCAGCCAGTCGTAGAACCGCAGGCTGTAGAGGTACGGCGTCGCGCTCACCTCGAGCACCACGTTGCCCTTGCCGCTGCCGTGCGGCGTCCCGGCCGGGATCAGGAACAGCTGGTGCTGGTCGGCCGGGAAGGTCTGGACGTACTCCTCGATGTCGAACGGCACCCCGTGCTCGTCGGCATCATGTGCACGCTGGTGAAACTCCGACAGGTCGACGTCGCCGCGCAACCCCAGGTAGACGCGATTCTCCGGCCCGCCGACCAGGATGTAGTACGTCTCGTGCTGCGTGTACGGCCAGCCGAAGACCCGTTGCATGTAGTCCGACTGGGGATGGCAGTGCACCGACAGCGAGCCACCGCCGACCGTGTCGAGGTAGTCGAAGCGGATCGGGAACGACGTGCCGAACTCCGCGTGCACCGGCTCGCCCAGCAGGGCCGACGGATGCCGCGCCACGATCAGCTGGAACGGCAGCTCGACCTGGCAGGCAGGATCCGTGCCGATCAGCACGCCGCTCTCCGGCGCGATCAGCTCGTATCCAAGCGCGGTGTTACGGGCGTCAGGGTTGTGCCCCAGCTCCTCCTGCGCCCAGTGCCCGCCCCACGACGTGGTGTTGAAGGTCGGCCGGGTACGAAACGGCCGCGCTGCCAGCGAAGCCATCGTCTCCCGCAGCGCGGCACCACCGATGGAGCAAGGCGAGGAAGCGTCCTGGGTGTCGATCCAGCGCTCGATCCGGTCGGCCAGCGAGTCGCGGTGCCGGTCGAGGATCGGCCAGTCGATGTAGAACAAGCGCTTCGTCGTCGCCGGACCGGCCTCGGCAGGCTGGCCAAGATTGCGAGCCGTCCCCGCGCCCACCGCCGCTTCGGCGAACCGCTTCGGCAGATCGGCGTACCACAGCACGTCGTGCGCGAGCAGTGCCGCGCCGGGCCCGAACACCACAACGGATTCCGAGCCTGAAGCCGCGACCTCCGGCAGCGACTCGAACAGGTCCGCCAGGTCCTGCGAAGCCAGCGTCGCGAAGTCCGGGTCGTCGGGCAGCGCGGGAGACTCGGTGAGCGCGATCAGCTTCTCCCACGGCGCGACGTGCTCACGCAGGTCGAGCGCACGCGCCGGCCGGCCGGACGACGCGAGAGCGGCCAGCAAGCCGTCGACGACGGTCGGCCACTCGACGACGGCCGGACCGTCCAGGGCCAGCACGAACGGTGCGCGCGGCAGGTCCGCGACCGCTTCCGGCCACCCGCGGCAAACGCTCCCACCACGCGGTGGATATGCCGGGTTTGGCTCGTACGCAACTGTCCCCGCCACGTCTCGCTCCCTTTCGTCCGAGCCCTGATGTTAACGACACCATGCATGCTCAACAGGCTGTACGCAACACCTGGACGCCACAAACCTGAAACCGGCTCGCCCAAGGCCTGACCATTACGCCAGCCCGCAAGCGCATTTGGCAACACTTGGCCAGCCCGCAGGCAACATCCCGGCAACATTGGGTTGTGCCGACCACCTGCCCTGTGTATGTTATCGATACCTCAGCATAGGGCAGTAACCTGCACCGGAAGGTCGGACCGATGTCGGACACGACGAAGGCCCCCGAAACAGGGCACACACGGGGTTTCTCACGGCGGACACTGTTGCGTGGAGTGGGAGCGGCCGGCGCGCTGGCCGTCACTCCCATCGCCGCGCTGGTGTCGGGCTGCGAGGGCGCGAGCACTCAGAAACAGGACAAGGGCAGCCAGCGGTCCCGTACCGCGATCTTCGACTTCCACGGTGGCCGGGTGCAGTCTCCGGATCTGTGGAACCCGCTCGTCACGGGCTTCACCAACAACGCGGGCTTCCACCAGGCATTGGCCGAACCGCTGTTCTTCCTCAACTACGAAAGCGGCAAGATCGAGCCGTGGCTCGGCGACACGTTCACCTCGAACGCGGGGCTGGACGTCTGGACGCTGAAGCTCAGGGACGGCGTCAAGTGGTCCGACGGTGAGGCCTTCGACGCCGACGACGTCGTTTTCACCATCAACCTCCTGCTGAAGCACACCGAGCTCAACAACGCGGCTCCGATGCAGGAGTGGGTGAAGCAGGTCAAGAAGGTCGACGCGACGACGGTCGAGTTCACGCTGAAGAAGCCGAACCCGCGGTTCCAGCTCGACTACTTCTCGGTGAAGATCCACAGCGGCATCGTGATCGTGCCCGAGCACATCTGGAGCGGGCAGGACCCGATCAAGTTCAAGAACTACGACCCGAAGAAGAAGTGGCCGGTGTTCACCGGTCCGTACAAGCTCACCTCCGCGAGCCCGACGAAGTTCACCTACGATCGCCGGGACGACTGGTGGGGCGTGAAGGCCGACTTCAAGCCGCTGCCCAAGCCGGAGAAGCTCGAGTGGGTCGTCAACGAGACCGAGGACATCCGCGTCGCGCGGGCGAGCGAGCACCAGCTCGACAGCGTCGCCGACCTCACAGCGGGCGCGTTCGAGAGCCTCAAGGGCCGCAACAAGGCCATCGTTTCCTGGCTTCCGGACAAGCCGTACGCCTGGCCGGACCCGTGCACGCGGCTGTTCACGATCAACAACGCGGTCGCGCCATGGAACGACGCCGAGATGCGCTGGGCGCTCAACTACGCCATCGACCGCGACGAGATCGTGAAGATCGCGTACGAGGGCACGACCACGCCGGCGCGGTTCTTCTTCCCGGACTACCCGCCGATCCAGAAGTACGTCGACCTGCTGGAGTCGCAGGGCGTGTTCGAGGAGTTCCCGATCCTCACGCACGACACCAAGAAGGCCCAGCAGATCATCGAGTCCAAGGGCTACAAGAAGAACAGCAAGGGCTACTACGCCAAGGGCGGGAAAGAGCTCCAGCTGCGGATCGACGCCCCCACGGACTTCATCGAGATCTGGCGGTACGCCGAGGTGATCGCCGAGCAGCTGCAGCGGGTCGGCATCAACGCCACCAGCCGCAAGCTGGCGCTCGGCACCTGGGGCGAGAACATCAGCAACGGCAAGTACGAAGGTGTCGCCGACTGGTCGGCCTGCGGCTCGGTGAGCGAGCCGTGGTTCTCGATGAACGTCTTCAACGCCAACCTGGTCGTGCCGGTCGGCAAGCCGGCCAACGGCAACGCCGTGCGCTGGAAGAACGACGCGTACACCAAGAGCGTCGACGCGATGGCGAACCTGCCGCTCGGTGATCCGAAGGTCGACCAGCTGTTCGTCGCGGCGGCCAAGGAGTTCCTGAAGGACCTGCCGTTCCTGCCGATCGCCCACGCCCGCAAGCTGTACGCCTTCGACGAGACGTACTGGACCGGCTGGGCGACGAGCAAGGACAACTACCTGCAGCCGACGCTCGACTGGGCGAACGCTCACAAGATCATCCACAACCTGAAGCCCGCCAACGGGTGAGCTGCGTGGCCGGTGGGCCGCGTATCACGCCCCACCGGCCACGCCCCAACCGGCACGCTCCAATCGGAAGGACTTGATGTGCGTGGGCTGACCGTCAGCTACGTGGTCCACCGCCTGTGGATGTTCGTCTTCACCGTCTGGGCGAGCGCGACCATCATGTTCTTCATCCCGCGCCTCGCCCCCGGCGATCCCGTCTCCGCGATGGTCACACGCCTGTCCCAGCAGGCGGGTCGGGTCGAGGGCAGCGCCCAGCTGATCGCCGCCTGGCGGGAACGCTTCGGGCTGGACGACCCACTGCTCGTCCAGTACCTGCGCTACCTCAAGAACCTCGTGACGTTCGACTTCGGCTACTCGCTCTCGCAGTTCCCCGTCGAGGTCAGCTCGATGATCGGCCGCGCGATGCCGTGGACGATCGGGCTGCTGGCGGTGGCGACGTTCCTGTCGTTCCTCCTCGGCACGATCGTCGGAGCACTGATGGGCTGGGTGCGCACTCCACGGCTGCTCAAGGCGCTGCTGCCCGTCTCGCTGACGTTCACCGCCGTGCCGTTCTACATCCTCGGCATCTTCCTGGTGTACGTCTTCGTGTTCACGCTCGGGCTGTTCCCGGTCTCGGGCGGCTATCGCAGCGACCTGGCACCGGGCTTCAGCTTCGACTTCATCAACTCCGTCGTCCAGCACGGAACGCTGCCGGCTCTCTCGATCGTGCTGGCCAGCATGGGCTTCTGGGCGCTCGGCATGCGCGGCATGATGATCACCGTCGCCGGTGAGGACTACCTCACGCTCGCCAAGGCCAAGGGCCTGCGACCCGGACGCGTGCTGTTCAAGTACGAGGTCCGCAACGCGATCCTCCCCCAGCTGACCGCCCTCGTGCTCGGCCTGGGCAGCGTGGTCGGCGGCACCGTGCTCGTGGAGTACCTCTTCGGCTATCCGGGCATGGGCGCCCTGCTCTACCAGGCGATCAACAACTCCGACTTCACCGTCATCCAGGGCATCGTGTTCATCCTCATCCTCACGACGGTGACCGCGGTGCTGGTGCTCGACCTGATCTATCCGCTGCTCGATCCGCGGATCACGTACGAGAGGAGGTAGCGCCGCATGGACCCGTTGACCGTCACCCAAGCCGGCCTCGAGCCCAACGTTCCAAGGCGGACGACCTCGCCGTGGCTGAACCGCAAGCTGGTCACCGGCGCCGCCATGGTGGGCGGCGTGCTGGTGCTGACCCTGATCGGTCGGCTGTTCTGGAACTCCGACCTCGCCCGCGCCGCCAGCTCGCCGCTGAACCTGCCGCCGTTCTGGGGTGCGGGCGGGACGCTCGCGCACCCACTCGGCACCGAGAACAGCGGACGCGACATGCTCGCGCTGCTCGTCGTCGGCGGCCCGACCACACTGCAGGTCGGCCTGGTCGTCGGCGTGACGAGCATGCTGATCGGCATCGCCTTCGGCTTCGCCGCCGGCTATCTCGGCGGGCCGGTCGACGCCGTGATCCGGACGATCTCCGACACCGCGCTGACGATTCCGTCGCTCGCGATCCTGATCGTCATCTCGTCCTACGTACGGGAGATGAGCGTCAGCACGATGGCGTTCATCGTCGCGCTGTTCGCCTGGGCCGGACCGACCCGGGTGATCCGCGGGCAGGTGCTGTCGATGCGCGAGCAGGGTTACGTACGAATGGCCCGGCTCACCGCGTTGTCCACGCCGCACATCATGTTCCGGGAGATGATGCCGAACCTGCTGCCGTACCTCGCGGCCGCGTTCATCGGTTCCTGTTCCGGCGGCATCCTCGCGGCGGTCGGCCTGGAGGCGCTCGGTCTCGGCCCGCAGCGCATTCCCACGTTGGGCATGACGGTCTCGAACGCGATCCAGGGCTCGGCGATCCTGCGCGGAATGTGGTGGTGGTGGGGCCTGCCGACGATCGTGCTGATGATCATCTTCATCGGCCTGTTCTTGATCGCGATCGGACTGGACGAGGTGGCCAACCCACGGCTGCGGGGTGCCCAAAAATGAGCTCAGAAGTGAGTACCGAGACCAACACCGCCAAGAGCTCCCAGCAGCCCGTTCTCGACGTCCGCGACCTGCGGGTGCACTACGGCACGGCGCGCGGTGACGTGATCGCCGTCAACGGCATCACGTTCTCGGTCGCCTCCGGCGAGACGCTCGGACTGGTCGGCGAGTCAGGCTCGGGCAAGTCGACCGCGGCGATGGCGATCCTGCGGCTGACCTCACCGCCCGGCCGGATCGTCGGCGGCTCGGTGAGCGTCAACGGCAGGGACGTCCTGGCGATGGACGAGGCGACTCTGCGCCGGCGGCGCTGGACCGAGATCTCGCTGATCCCGCAGGGCTCGATGAACTCCCTCAACCCTGTGATGCGTGTCCGCGACCAGATCCGCGACGCGATCGAGACCCACGAGGGCAGGCAGCCGAAGGCCGCCCTGCGCGAACGGATCATCGAGCTGCTGTCGACGGTCGGGCTCCAGCGGAGGGTCTACGACCTCTACCCGCACGAGCTGTCCGGCGGCATGAAGCAGCGGGTCTGCATCGCGATGTCGATCGCGCTCAACCCCTCGCTGATCATCGCCGACGAGCCGACCAGTGCGCTCGACGTCGTTGTGCAGCGCACGGTTGCCCAGACCCTGCTGCGCGTCAAGGAGAAGCTGAACAGCTCGATGGTGCTGATCGGCCACGACATGGCGCTGCAGGCGCAGCTGGTCGACCGGATCGCGGTGATGTACGCGGGCAACATCGTCGAGATCGCGCCCGTCCGCGAGCTGTTCCGCGACCCGAGGCACGCCTACACCCGGCACCTGATCGCCTCGATCCCGTCCATCAAGGAACGCAAGCCCCTTGTGGTGAACGAAGTGCGCACGCCCGATCTTCGAAAGGCCCGGCCGACACCTCGCATGGAGGAAGTCTCGGCGGGGCATCTGGTCGCCGTAACCGACGACGAGGTGGTCAGCCATGCCTGAGACGCAGCCGTTGCTGGAAGTCTCCAATGCCGTCAAGGTCTACAAGAAGGGCAAGGAGACCACGAAGGCGCTGGACAACGTGGATCTGGTCATGCCCGAGGCGCCTGCCACGATCACGACGATCGCGGGCGAGAGCGGCAGCGGGAAGACCACGCTGGCCGACACGATCCTGGGCTTCAACCGGCTCACGTCTGGCGCGGTGAAGTATCGCGGCAACGACATCGGCAAGCTCGACAAGCGACAGCTGCTGGAGTATCGCCGCGAGGTGCAGGCGGTGTTCCAGGACCCGTTCGGCGTCTACAACCCGTTCTACCGGATCCGGCACATCTTCGACGTCGCGATCAAACGCTTCAAGCTCGCCAACCGTCCGGCTGAGGCGCGCGAGCTGATCGAGGACGCGCTGCGGATGGTCGGCATGCGCGGCGAGGACGTACTCGACAAGCACCCACACCAGTTGTCCGGCGGTCAGCGGCAGCGCATGATGGTCGCGCGGGCGTACCTTCTCAAACCCCGGCTGATCGTCGCCGACGAACCGGTGTCGATGGTCGACGCGTCGCTACGCGCGATGGTGCTCGACATCATGCTGCGGCTGCGCGACGAGTTCGGCATCTCGTTCCTCTACATCACCCACGACCTGAGCACGGCGTACCAGATCGGCGACGAGATCTGCATCCTCTACCGCGGGCAGATCGTCGAGCGCGGCGATACCCGGCAGGTCATCGACGATCCACAGCATGAGTACTCCAAGCTCCTGATCAGCTCCATTCCCGTGCCCGATCCTGATGTCGTTTGGGACCTTTCATGAACACACGTGTACGACGGGCGGGCGCGCTGGTCGCGGCCGCGACCGCTTTCGCCGTGGTCGCCGGTGCCGGCGCTGCCACGCCCGCACAAGCCGAAAGCCCTTGGAAACAACGCGCGCAGGCCTCCTACGATGCTATGCAGACTTATCTGTTCCTGGGCCCCGAGCAGCACAACCTCTACCTCGAGCGCTATCCGAAGGCAGCCGAGGAGAACCCCTACTCCTACCTCTGGCCGATGCGCGAGGCAACGGCCGCCACGCTCGACGTCGGCGGTGACGTCGCCGCCCGGTTCGACTCGCTCGAGCTCTACTGGGGTGAACGAAACGGGCTGGGCGGCTACCAGTCGTACCTGCCCGCTCCCCTCGGCGGTGGCGGCGACATCTTCTACGACGACAACACGATCGTCGGGCTGGAGTACATCCGCTGGTACGCCGCCGGCCACGATCCGGCCGCGCTCGCGGGCGCCCGGAAGGCCTTCGACGTCGTCAAGCGAGGCTGGAGCACCGACACCTCGCTCCCCTGCGCGGGCGGCATGCACTGGGTCGAGGCTACGTGGACCGACATCCGGGCGGCGAACGTGACCGGCCTGGCCGCCGAGCTGGCCGCGCACCTCTACGAGCGAACGCACCAGAAGTCGTACCTGGACTGGGCGAAGCGGCTCTACGACTGGAACCGCAAGTGCCTGCGTTCGCCGGAAGGCCTGTACTGGAACGACATCGGCGTCGACGGCACGGTGAACCCGACGTTGTGGACGTACAACTCCGGCGCGATGATCGGCGCCGGTGCTCTGCTCTACCGCACCACGCACGATCCCGTGTACCTCAAGCTCGCCAGGCAGGACGCGGCGGCCGCGCTGGCGTACTGGTCGGAGGGTGACCGCTACTTCGGCCAGCCCGCCATCTTCAACGCGATCCTGTTCAAGAACCTGCTGCTTCTGCAGTCCGTGGCGCCCGATCGCGCCTACCGGCCGTTCATCGAGCGCTATGCCACGCACATCTGGGACAACAACCGCGATCCCAGCCTTGGGTTGTTCCGCTTCCCACCGTCGGGTGGCGGGCCGTACGACCCGTCGTACCGGCCGGAGACCCTCGAACAGTCCGCGGCGGTACAGATCTTCGCCGCACTCGCCTGGTCGCCACGCGACTACGGCCGGATCGCCTGAATCGGCTGGACCGCCTGAACACCGCTGAACCGAAACACGGGAGAGATACCCCATGACCACCAGACTGTTGAGCCAGAGCGGACAGGCTCCTGGCAGCGACGCGATCGACGACGCTCTGATCAAGGCGACTCTGGCGGTGGCCGTCGACGCCGACGGTACGACTGTGTCGATCAGCTCGCTGCCGCTGTTCCGCAACGCCTCGGGTGGCGGCCTGGAGCAGGTCGTTCGCGTGCGCGTCGCGCCGGCTTCGGCTCCGCTGGAGCGGATCGTGCTGACCGGGCCGGGCGGTGTCGTGGCCGAGGCGGCCGGTCCGGTGCCGGAGAGCGGCGACCTCGACCTGTTGGTGCCGGAGATCGCGGCCGGGGAGACCTGGCAGGTCTCGGCCGTGCTCGGCGGTGCTTCGCACACGGGGTCGGTCACGCTGGTGCCGCAGCGCAAGCTCACCGTGCACCTCGTACACCACTCGCACCTCGACATCGGGTACACCGACACGCAGGGCATCGTGCTCCGCAACCACCTGGAGTACCTCGATGCCGCCGTCGAGCTCGGGCGGCAGGGCGACGGCTCCGACCCGAGCACGCGGTTCCGGTGGGCGATCGAGTCGAACTTCCCGGTACGCGAATGGCTCGCGGAACGTTCCGAGGCGACGGTCAAGGAGTTCGCCCGGCTCGCCCAGGAGGACGTGCTCGAGGTCGCGGCGATGCCGTTCAACCTGCACACAGAGGCGGCGTCGCAGGAAGAGCTCGTCCGGCTGCTGCGCACGACCGTCGAGCTGCGCGAGCGGTACGGCATCCCGATCCTGTCGGCCATGCACACCGACGTTCCCGGTGCGACGCCCGGCTGGGTGGACGCGCTGGCCGAGGCGGGCGTGCGTTACCTCTCCTGCGCCCACAACTGGGCCGGCCGGTCGGTGCCGTACTACGTCGGCGGGCAGGAGCTCGGGCGGCCGTTCTGGTGGCAGACGGCCGCGGGCTCGAAGCTGCTGACCTGGTTCACCGACAGCGCGCACGGCATGGCGTACATGGAGGGCAACCTTGTCGGGTTGTCGAACTCCTACGAGCGCGCCTTCAAGCTGCTGCCGTTGTATCTCTCGGCGCTGATCAACCGGCCGTTCCCCTACAGCGAGCAGGTCTTCGGGCTGGCCGGGATCCCGGAAAGCTACGAGATCACCAAGCAGCCCTACCCGCACGACATCGTGCACCTGCGGGTCCAGGGCGACCACTCCGACAACGCCTGCCCGAACATCACGCCGTCCGACATCGCGCGGCAGTGGAACGAGCAGTGGGCGTACCCGCGGCTGGTCACCTCGACGAACACCGGCTTCTTCACCGAGGCCGAGCGGCTGCTGGGTCCGTCCCTGGAGACGCACACCGGCGACTGGGGCGACTGGTGGGCCGACGGCATGGGGTCCGGTGCGCGGCCGCTCGGGTACAACCGGCGTGCGCAGTCGTTCGTACGGTCGGGCGAGACGGTGCACCTGCTGGCCGACCTGCGGTCCGGTGAACCGCATCCGGTGCGCGAGACGGTCGACGGGATCTACGACAAGATCGGGCTGTTCGACGAGCACACCTGGGGCGCGGCGAACCCGTGGCACGACCACGAGCACGGCGCGAACGCGGGCGGGCTGCAGTGGGCGCGCAAGTCGGAGTTCGCGCACCAGGCGTACGACGACGCGCAGGACCTGATGCACGCGGCGGTGCGGCGGCTCGGTGCTTCGCTGGTGCCGTCGCCGGATGCGCTGACGTCGTTGGTGGTGCACAACAACACCGGGCGTCCGCGTACCGATCTGGTGCAGGCGTTCGTGCCGGAGAGCGTGGTGCACGCGTCCGGTGGGCTGGCGGCCGTCGACGCGCGGACCGGCTCGCAGGTGCCGACGCGGCTGACGTCGAAGGAAGGCTGGCTGCAGGCGGCGTCGCCGCGTGGATGGCTGGTGGAGTTCGTGGCCGCCGACGTGCCGGCGATGGGCTGGGCGCGGTACGACCTGGTGGCGGTCTCGTCGCCTTCGGTTTCCGTTCCGAGGTCGGAGCCGCTGAAGCTGCGGAACGAGTTCTTCGAGGTGACCTACGACGCGGAGCAGGCGCTGATCTCGTCGATCGTCGACCTGCGGTCTGGGCGCGAGCTGGTCAACCAGGACGCGCTGGCCGGTGTCAACGAGTACATCTACGACACGTACGGCACGGCCCCGCACGTCAACCACCTGTCGAGCCGGGTGCAGGCGCGGGACCTGTCGCTGTTCACGTCTCGCTCGGTCGGGCTGAACGCCGTGGTGCTGCGGGCGATGACGACGCCGCTCGGCGAGGAGCTCGAGGTCCAGGTGCACGCGCCGGGCGTCGACTGGATCCGGACGACGATCTCGTTGCTGCGTGGGGTTCCGCGGGTCGACATCGTGAACCGGCTGTCGAAGCAGCCGAGTGCGACGAAGGAGAGCGTGTACTTCGCGTTCCCGCTGGCGGGTGCGTCCGCACCGGCCGCGGTAGAGCTGTCCGGCTCGGTGGACGGGCGGGACGTGCCGCACGTACCGGGGGCGCCACAGCACATGCGGGCGCTCCGGCACTGGGTGGGGCTCTCCGACGGCGCCGACGAGTACACCACGGCGTGGGCGACGATGGAGGCGCCGCTGGTGCAGTTCGAGAAGATCCACCTGCCGTACCAGCCGTTCCCGTCGACCATCTCGCTGGAGACTCCCGAACCGTCGACGATCTACTCGTGGGCGCTGAACAACATCTGGGACACGAACTTCCCCGCTCAGCAGCAGGGCGAGATGACGTTCCGGTACGCCATCTCCGGGTCGCAGGACGAGCCGCCTCACCGGCTCGGCCCGGCGACCGCCGCGGGGTTGACGGATCCGCTGGTGGCGGTGCTCGCACTGGGCTCGTCGTCCGGCGGTGCCGCTCCGGTGGCCGCCTCGGGGAGCCTGCTGTCGGTCGACCATCCGGACGTGGTGCTGACGAGCCTCGGGCATCCGCTGGACGGGTCTTCGGGCGTGGCCGTGCGGCTGAGGTCGCTGGCGTCGTCGGAGGTGTCGGCTTCGGTTTCGCTGGGTGGGTTCGCGGCTTCCTCGGCGCAGGTGGCAACGTTGCTGGAGCTCTCGCCGTCGGATGTCCCGATCTCTTCGGACGGCCGGGTCTCGGTGTCGCTTCCGGCCGGGGCCTCGCGGACGTTGCTGCTCCGGCCGTAGGCACGGCTTCCGGGCGGCATCGGTGCGGCTTACGGGCCGGGCTTCCGGCGAATGTGGCAGGGTGGCGTTTCATGGGTTTTGGAACGCCACCCGCTTCGGCGGCCTGGCGGCACGAGGATGCGCGGAACGGGTTCGAGGTCGTCTACTTCCGGGAGTCCGCCGACGGCTTACGGATCGACGGCTGCACAACGGCGGTCGAGGACGGCCGGTCGTGGATCGTGGAATACCGCATCGAGGTGGACGGGTCGTGGCGTGCCCGCTCCGCCCACATCATCGGCCGATCCGAGTCCGGCCGACGCTCGACAACGCTCGAATCCTCCGGCGACGGCCGCTGGCTGGTCGACGGCCAGGCAGCGCCGGCGCTGGACGGCTGCTTCGACGTCGACCTGGAGTCGTCGGCGCTGACCAACGCGTTCCCCGTCCACCGGATGGGCCTCCCGGTCTCGTCCGCCGCCGAAGCGCCGGCGGCGTACGTACGGGCGGAGGACCTGTCGGTGTCGCGGCTGGAACAGACCTACACCCGCTTACCGGACGACGAGCAGGAGCGGCAACGCTTCGACTACGTCTCGCCTTCGTTCGACTTCCGCTGCGAACTCGTCTACGACGCGGCCGGGCTGGTGCTGTCGTACCCAGGAATCGCCACGCGGGCAGGCTGAACCCAGCCGACCCCACCTAACGCCGCGCTCGCGCAGCACGCCTCGGACTACGGCGTGGGGTCTGTGTCGCCGGGGAGCTGGACTCCGGCGGTCTGCGCGTCGGCGATCGAGAAGAAGACGGCGACGTTGTCGGCGCTCGGCTCGAAACGGCCGTCGAGGTCGGCGGCGCCGAGGGTCAGAACGGTCCCGCGGCCGGCGGATGAGTGCAGGATGATCGTGACCTGGCACAGCGTTTCGAGCCGGGTCCACACCGGTGTGACGGCGGTGATCTCGGCCGGGCCGAGGTCTCGCCAGCGCTCGGAGACATCCCAGACCGCCGGGTCGGCGTCCGGGCTGAGCAGCGAGGCGATCGGCGTTTCCCGGTTGGCCAGGAGGCCGTAGTCGTAGCCCGGGCTCGCCCAGGTGCAGGACCACAGGTCGCCGTTGTCGAGGTCGAGCTCGAGGCCGAAGTCGAGTGAGTCGAAGCCGGCCGCGGGCCACATCGGGCCGGGGGCCTTTTCATACCTCAGCTCCACATAACGAACACCCTCGATGCGGCGGCCCACCAGCGACCGCCGCAGCTCGGCGGCGTGACGATGTTGCTCGGCTTCGTTCGCTACCCAAGCTCCGAGCGCACTCGACCCACCTGTTGTCGGCACACGGCAAACGATAAGGCCTTCAAGAGCAGCCGAACGACCGCTTCAGCGGCAGCCCGTCGTTGCGGGGTTGAAGCGGGCGAGGCGGTTGGTGTCCTGTGTGGTGCCGCCCGGTGTGCGGGTCAGCGTGTAGAGGGTGCCGTCCGGATGCAAGGCCAGCCGGTTCACGCCGGTGTGCAGCCTCCGCGACTCGCCGGCTTTGGGGTCGACGACGAAGGATTGGCTGCGGGAAACGCCGTACAGCTTGCCGTTCGGGTGTGCGATCAGCTCGCCGTCGGTGGCGCCGGACTTCTGCTCGGCCGGATACACCTGCACCCGCTTGGTCACGCGGCCCTTCGCGAGGTCGAAGCGGAACGCCGTCCCGTCGGCCAGGCCCCAGATCTCGCCGTTGGCGGTCTTGGTCAGTGCGTTGATCGAGTGCGCACCAGGCACTGGCACCCACGAGCGCTGCACCGCGCCCGTCACCGGGTCGGAGGTGAAGAGCTTGGCCTCCGTCGCCAGAGGGTCGCCGCTGCCGGTGCCGCCGTCGACGCTCGAGCCGCCGAGGAGGACGTCGCCGGTTTTCAGCAGCGCCGAGATCGACTGGTCCTGGATCAGGTTGCGGTGCACCTCGAACGACTGCTTGTCGAAGTCGTAGATCGTCAACGCCCCACCATACAAGCCATATCCCGGCGTCGTCCCCACGTACAGCCGCGCGGAGTCCGCCACGACGGCCATCGGACGGTTCTGGTGGTGGGACTGCTCGAGCGCGAACAACGGCTTCGGCGCGACGGTCGGCGTGGCGGGATCCCAGACCTGCACGGTGCCGGTCGGGTAGATGCCGGAGTACAGCTTGCCGTCGTGCCAGGTCCAGCCCTCGACCTGACCGAAGCGCGGAATCCCCTGCGAGGCCTGGGTCTTCGGGTTGTACGTCGCGGTGTTGCCGTTCAGGAACGCGTTCGCGTAGACCAGCGCGTCGCCGTTGGCGTCCGGCAGCCCGGCGATCACGTGGCCGAGGTTCGGCTCGGTCGGCAGCAGGTCGTAGGTCTGCTTGGTGAGCACGTGCGTCGTCACGTCGTACGCGATCGCCTGGCCGGCGTAGTTGCCGGTGAACGCGCGCAGCACCGGACCGTTCGGCCCTTCGTCCCAGCCGAACCCGATCGCCGCGCCGGCGAGGGCGCCCGCGCTGTCGGCGCGTTCGGCGGGCCGGAACGTCAACGAGTCGAGGTCGAGCGTCATCAGCCGGTGGGTCGTGGTGCCCGGCCCGAAGTTGGAGAAGTAGACGACACCGTTCTTCGGCGGCGACACTGCCCGGCTGATCAGCGACGTCGATGCGACCTGCTGCCCGGTCTCGCCGTCGGTGAGCGGCAGGTGCTCGCCGGTCGCGGCGTTGAAGACGACGAGCTTGGCGTCGAGGTACGCGAACAGCTTGCCGTCGTAGTAACGCAGGTCGGAGACGATCGTGCCCTTGACCGGATCCGGTACGGCGATCTCGCGCCGGTCGCCGGTGGCCAGGTCGATCGCGAACAGCCGCGTGCCGGTCGCGCCGAGACCGACGTAGAGCGTGTCGGTGTCCGCGGCGTAGGCAGTGGCGCGGACGTACTTCGCGCCGTCGATGGTGAACGCGCCGAGGTCCTTGGCCTCACCGGTCGCCGGATCGAAGGAGAACGCGTGCGCGCCAGGCGTCGTGCCGCCGAAGATCCGGCCGTCGGGCGCGTGCGACAGCCCGTACAGATAACCCTCGGACTCGACCGGCTTGCCGTGATCGGTCACCTTGCCGGTCGCGGGGTCGTAGGAGTACAGCGTGCCGTTGTAGTACGAGCCGATGTAGACCTTGCCGCCGTCGTCGACCGTGACTCCCCAGCCGCCGGACGCGCCGGGCAGCGGCACCGCGTCGATCCGGTCGCCGGTCTCGGCGTCGATGACGTTCAGGGCGGCATTCTCGCCGGACACCGCCGCGTACGCGCGCAGCTTGCCGTCCGGGCCTGGGCCGAACCCGCCCTCGTGAACGGTGATCGACGCCATCGGCGAGCCGAGGTCGGTGAGTGCGCAGGCGGGCGCGGCAGCCGGGCCGGCCAGGTCACCGGCCGGGCTCGCGGTCGCGGCCGGAACGGCGGAGATCAGGGAGGTGGCGAGCAAGCCGGCCGCCAGCCAGGCGACGCGTCCAAGGGTCATTCGGTCCAGCCCTTCCGACCTTGCATGAGTTTCGGACATGCCAATAATCAGATAAGGGTAGTGCGAAAGACACGCTTGCGTCGAGGCCCGCTGGTCAGAGCTTTCGGGCAGTGGTCAGGATCGCGCCGAGTTGGACGCCGGCGAGCCGGGCCGGCTCGGCGAGCCCGCCGGGCGCCACGGCCTCGGCCTCGCTCGCCCACTGCTCGAACAGCTCGCTGAGCCCGGCGTGCGCGGCCCGGATGTCTGGCGCGTGGTTGCCGATGGCCAGCTCGGCATCGAGCAGCCGTAACGACGTGCCGCAGCTGCGGAGCCGGAACAGGTGAGCCGTCTGGCTGATGTCGAAGTACTCCGCGACGGTCGCCGCGGCATCGCCGACGTCCTCGGCCTGCTTACGCAGCGAGCTCGACAGCCGTTCGGGTATGCGCCGGAACTCCGTCAGAGCCGACCCGAACGGCGATCCGGGCACACGCAGCCGGCCGAACAGCGGATCGAGATGCCGCCCGAGCGCGGGCTCGATGTCGGCCACCAGTTCGGCGGCGGCCCTGAGCAGCTCGGCATGACTTCGCCCAGACGTGCACGAGTCGCCCGAGCGCCAGTCGAGCCACATCGGCACCTCGACGATCAGGCTGAACGTGCCGTAACGGTTGGCGTAGTGGTGGCTGCCCGAACCGAACGACACCGGCTTACCGCGTTCGGAGTAGGCGTCCTGAATCTCTTCCGCGGAAGGGAAGACGAACACCCCGGTGCCGAGTCGCTTGGTGCCCGGCAGCTCCGCGTCGCCGGCGTGCAGGGGAACGCCCGCGATCGTGGCGACCTCGGCCAGGTCGGGCACGAGGTCCGGGAGCTCGCCGGTGACGTAGTAGTAGGTGCCGCCGAACTCCGCGTTGTGCAACGAGCACATGAACGCCGGCCGCACCGCGTCGATCGCGCGGATCAGTGCCTGGGTCTCGGGCAGGACACGATCGAAGTAGCCGGGTCCGTCGTGGACGACCGGAAACGTCCACTCCGCTTGGTGTTCGAGCGCCGGGCGGTAGAAGTTGCGGGCGTAGTTGCGCCGGGTCAGCGGCCCGGAGTACCAGCCCTGGTTGAGCCGTGCCGCGTCCGGATCGATGCAGCTGATGAGGTGCCAGGTGTAGCCGAGCTCTTCCCGCAGTTCGTCGTCTGTGCAGAGCAACGTCGCGAAGTGCGCGATGGTGTGGAAGCCGACCGGTTCGTTGGAGTGCGGGCCCGCGTAGACCAGGGCCGGGCGCGGCCCACACCCAATCGTCAACAGGTGAAGGGGATCGCCGAGCCGGGACGTTCCTATCCTGGCCCGGTGGGCGACTTTCGGATATCGTTCGGCAAGGCTGGAAAAGGTGCGTTCGACATCGTCGGGGCCCGGAAAGTGATCACTTGCCGGAATCGCGGCGAGCAGGATCTTCAACCGATCGGCGAAATCTGTCACCTTCTGGATGGTAACCGCGCAGACAGAGCCTGCCCAGATCAGCTGACGTCCGCGAAATCGTAGTCCGGCAAGGCGATGTCGCCGGCCTTGGCGAACTGCCCCGCGATGAGCGGTTTCATCGGCCAGCGAGTCATCCAGCGCATCGATGCCGTACGCAACCAGATGCCCGGTTTGCTCATCGGTGCGTAGCCGCTCGTTCCACTTGGCGGGAGTTCCTGGCTCTTGGTGACGTACGGGCGCATTATCCTCTCATAGTTGTCGAAAGCGACACGATGGTTGCCGTTGGCCTTGGCGAGCTCGCCGGCCAGAACGTACGCACCGACCAGTGCGAGGCTGGTGCCGAGACCGGTCAGCGGTGTCGGACAACACGCCGCATCGCCAAGCAGGGCGACGCGCCCGTTGGTCCAGCGGTCCATGTGCACCTGGCTGGTGGAGTCGAAGAAGAAGTCCCGTGCGGTGTGCATCGACTCGATCAGCTTCGGCACTTCCCACTTCGCGCCGGCGAACTTCTGCCCGAGCAGCTTGCGCTGCGCGTCGAGGTCGCGACGGTCGTACGCCAGCGCCTTGGCGCGGAAACTCAAGCCGGCCTTGATCTCACCGGGCAGCCGTCCCGGTCGCGCGGAGGCCACCAGGCCACCGGGAGTGTTGTGCATGAGGTACCAGTTGTCGAGCTCGATGTCGGCTTCGCAGGTGAACCAGGCGGTGTAGCAGTCGAGCGGGCGGAGGTAGCGCTCCTCCGGGCCGAACGCGAGCGCACGGGTGACCGAGTGCAGGCCGTCGGCGCCGAACACCAGGCCGAAGCGCCGGGTCTCGCTGTTCTCGAACGTGACGGTCACGCCGTCGTCGTCCTGCTCGATGCCGGTGATGGTGTCGTCGAAGAGGTACTCAGTCTGCGGAAGGAGTGGGGTGGGCCCGTGCGGCCGAAGGCCGCGGGGGCTGGATGAACACCGCGTCGCGTCGTACAACAGCTGGGCGAGGTCGCCGCGCAGGATCTCGATCTCCGACACGATCCCCTCACCGCCGAACGCGTCGGCCGGCACCTCGGCGATCCGGCGGCCCTTGTCGTCGACACAGGCCAGGCCCTTCTGGTCGAGGCTCAGCTCCTTCGCGACCGGCATCAGGCCCATCCGCTCGATCACCTTGCGACCGGCTCCACGCAGGTCGACGGTCTGCCCGCCGGGCCGCAGGTCCGGCGCCCGCTCGACGACGGTGGGGTTGAAGCCGGCTTCGCGTAGCAAGTACGCCAGGGCGGGTCCGGCGATGCTGGCGCCGGAGATCAGGATGTCTCGGTTCGTCATGACGATGAATGTACGCCGTACGCGCACTACGCACAAGTGTTAATTTGTAAAGACGAAACGCTGGTCAAGCCCAGTCCTGTGCACTAGTGCGGTCGTCGATACGGCGACCTGCTGCACTAGGGTTCTCCTGAGCTGGCCGCACTAGTGCACTAGGAGGACGAGGGTGAACGATCAGGAGGCCACCCGGAGCGGCCGGATCGTGTCGGAGCTGCGGCACCGGATCGAGGCGGGGGAGCTCAAGCCGGGCGAACGCGTTCCGTCGACGCGCGAGATCGTCCGGCGGTGGGGTGTGGCGATGGCGACCGCGACCAAGGTGCTGACGGAGCTACGGCAGCTGGGGCTGACCGAGGCCCGGTCCGGCGTGGGAACGGTGGTGGCGGCGCGCTCGGCACGCTCGGCCGGGTCGCCGCCGGCCCGGCGACGTCCGGCGCCGGACCACGCGCTGACGCTGGACCGGATCGTCGTTGCCGCCGTCGCGGTCGCCGACACCGAGGGCCTGGCCGGTGTATCGATGCGTCGCGTCGCGCACGAGCTCGGCGTGGCGACGATGGCGCTGTACCGCTACGTCCAGGACAAGGACGACCTCGTTCTCCAGATGATGGACCTGGTCATGGCCGAACTGGAGCTGCCGGATCCATCGCCGGCAGGCTGGCGCGAGCGGCTCGAGCACGCCGCACATCTGATGTGGGATCTCTTCCGGCGACACCATTGGCTGGCCCCGGCGATGTCGGTGACCCGCCCGCAGATCATGCCGAACGTACGCCCGTACACCGAATGGATCCTGGAGACGCTGGACCACCTCGACCTCGAAGCCGCGCTGACCGTCCACGTCAGCCTCTTCAACTACGTCCGCGGCACGGCGATCAACCTCGAGACCGAAGCCGAGGCGGAGGCCATCACCGGCATGGACGCCGACGAATGGGTGGAGTCCCAGGACGTCGACTCGCTGCTGGATCCGGCGGAGTACCCGCGCTTCCACCGGCTCGTCCACTCCGACTACGAGTTCAGCCTCGACCGCATCTTCGAGTTCGGGTTGCAGCGCCTGCTCGACGGCTACGTGGTCTTCACCGAGAAGCAGTAAGGCCCCACTTGTTGGAGGTATCTCGGCTTACAGGCCGAGATACCTCCAACCGCTCGCCGGACTCAGGCCTTGCGGAGCAACGGGATCCGGGCTTTGCGGCCGACCGCGACGTCGTACAGGAAGCCCGCCTCGGGATCGGCCTCGTCGGCGTACGCGCGGATCAGCGTCACGCCGGTCCGCAGCACCAAGCCCTTGGTGCCCTTGACCTCCGCGGCCTCGATCTCGTAGACGGCGTTGCGCACGCCATCGTCCTCGACGTAGACGTAGGAGCCGACCAGTGCCTCGGCCTGCTTCGCCGAGATCGTCCGGTCCAGCGCCAGCTCGATGGTGGCCGGCACCTCGAGCTCCTGCGTGAACGACACCACCTTGCCGGTCAGTGCTCCGTCCGCGCCCGACACGTCGAAGCCGGGGCCGGAGAACACCTGCGCGTCCGACGCGACGGCGAACTCCGCTTCGCCGCCGCGCAGGCGGCAGGCGCCGAACGCGCCCTTGAACGTGAGCTTCCCGTCCACCAGCACGAGCACGTCCGGCCGAAGCGAGTGCACGATGTAGTCCACCGCACCGTTCGTGAGCTCGATCCGTACCGCCGCCACATCGTCGGCGTCGATCCGGCCGGCCAGCGCCCGCACCGGCACCGAACGCACGGAACGCACGAATCGCGAGCCCACGTAAGGCTCCAGCACCGACACGAACTGGCTGCGCAGGTTGGTTCCGGCCCGTTTCGCCAGCAGGTAGCGCAGCGAGGCGGGGTTGCCCGGCTTGTTCCGCGGCGGCACGCCATCGGCCAGCGCCGCCTCCTCGACGGAGGTCAGCATCGTCAACCGGAGATGGAGATCCGGGTCCGGGTCGTGTACGCCGTAGGTGTCGCGGATCGCCCAGTCGACGGCGAATCCCGCGGCCGGCTTCGCCGCCCGCTCGACCTTGCCCAGCCAGTCGAAACCGGAGGCGTTCGGCCGCGGCTTGCCGGCGGGGTCGGGCTGCTCGATGTCCGGACCCGCATACGTGCCGGTCGGCTGGGCCACCAGCGTCAGCCCTTCGGTCGTCACCGGACCTTCCGCGCCGTGGAACGAGAAGTGGTGCGAGCTCCCGCCGCGGATCCGGAAAACGTCGACCACGTAGGAGTTCTCGGCGTCGACGTTCACCAGGACGCTGGAACGGCGGTACAGCGACGTCTGCGAGTACACCGCCGGCGCCTCGGTGTCGACGAGCTGCACGTGGTCGCTCGCCGCGAAGCCACGCGGCCACCCGACCCACTGTGTCGCCTGTGGTTTCGCGTCGACCACGACGGTGTTCGACGCGACGGTGTTGCTCTCCCACTCGTGCCGGCGTGCGTTGTTGTCGGCGAACTCCGGGTAGCCGAGCGCCGGTGCCAGGTCGACGCCGAAGCCGTACAGGCCCAGAACCAGGGTGTCGCGGTGCCCGTGCCCGCCGCTGCGTCCGTAGTAGGTCGTCAGCCCACGCTGCGCTGTGCCCGAGCCTGCACGCAGGGCGGCGAAACCGAAGCCCGTGTCGTTCCGGCTCGGCAACGCCAGCGGTCCCTGCTCGGCGATGACTTCCTCGATCGCCTGCCGCACTCCGTCGACGTCGGTGGAGAAGATCCCGCCGTAGAGGTTGGCGGTCGAGTTGCCGTTCAGCAAGTACGCCATCTGTGCGAACACCGGATCGCGATAACGCTCGAACGACGTCACGTAGTCGACGGCCGAGCCGAGCAGGCCCGGCTTGCCGGTCTGCCCGGTGTCACCGATCGACGGCGTGTACCTGCCGAGCATCGTCAGCGACGGCCGAGCGGCGAACATCGCCTGGTACTTCGGATTGTCGTACAGATCCGCGCTCGGATAGGTGTCGTAGCCGTCCAGGATGTCGGCGACCGACTGCATGTGTCCGATCCACAGGACGTTGTAACCGGGCGCGCCCTCGTTACCCCAACCGTCCCGGTCGACGTCGCTGATCAGCGTCGGGCCGATGTCGCCGCCGGTGACGTGCCAGTCGGGCGTCTGCACCAGGCCACCTGGGGCGAAGACGAAGTCCAGCCACTCCTTGGCCGACGCCTGTTCGTCGAGTACGACAGCCGCCAGCGCCAGCGTGCTCTGGTGCATGCCGAAGTTGCCGCGGATCTTCGCGCCCTGCACGGCCGGATAGACCTGGCGCAGGATGCCGGTCTCGATGTTGGCCCGGATCGCTTCCGGGCTGTCCTTCGCCGGCAGCCCGAGCGCGGTCGCCTTGGCGTTGAGGAACTCCACCACACCGGCGTCGTCGCCGGAGGCGATCGCGGGATAGAACGCGTCGTAGCACGAGACGATGCCGCGGGCGAGCCCGGTCTCCCAGATCGAGCCGATGACTTTTCCCTTGCCCGTAAGGCCGTCGGAGTGCAGGTAGCCGTCCTCGCGCTTGTACGGCGCGGTGTCCATCGACGGATAGAGGTCGGCGATCCGGTCCAGCACGATCAGCCCGAGGTGGGCGTACTTCACGTCGCCGGTGTAGACGTACGCGTCACGCAGCGCCTGCAGCCCGGTGTAGAGGACGGCGCCGGTTCCGTACCAGACCCACCAGTGGTTGTAGTACGCGGCGAACGTCCACTTGTGCCCGGCCTCGTCGATCCAGCCGTAGCCGTCGTCGACGCCCCATTTCTCGCCACGCTCGGGATACAGCTCGTTGACCAGGAACCGCGGGTCGGCGTTCGCCCGGCTGAACTGGCCGTTCGCGTCCAGCCCGCTCGCGTAGTAGGACGCGAAGTCGTTGGTCGGGAAGACGTAGTCGCTGGACGGATCGGTGAGCTTCCACGGCTGCTCGTACGGCTTGGTGAGCCACGGATAGTTGCCGTACTTGTAGATCTCGGTGCCGGTGATCGGCGAGCCGAGCGTCTGGTTGACGGCGTAGCTGCGTGGCAGGCCCTGGGTGGTGACCGCCGACCAGGCCCACTCGTCACCGGCGTCGATCAGCGGCTGCGCGCTCGTGACCGCGGTGTCGCGGATCTGCCCGGCCCAGCTGTAGGCGTCGATGTTGCGCCGGGCCGCGGCGACCTTTTCTGCTGTGTAGTACGTCGTGCGGGTCTTGACCGGCGCGGCAGCAGCCGGCTCCACAGCGGGCTGTGCGAGCAGGGCGGCCTGCGCGGATGTCGAACCGATCAGTGGGACGAACGCCGCGCCGGCGCCGAGCAGCACGCCACCACGGAGGAGATCACGGCGGGACAGGCCACCGCCGTACGGTCCTGGGCCTTCGATCATGCAGGTCATATTCGGACCGGACCACAATCCTGTCAACACGTATCGGGAAATAAAGTCGACCGAAATCCGCCATCGGGACCGGATACGCTATTCACATATTGCATGCGTGTCTCACGTTGGAGGAGTGCCGGTGCGTCGTCGAGGTGAGCACCTTTCTGGCTGGGCCGGCGTCCTGGCGGGCTCGTGGCGGGCGGGCTCGCACCGGCCACGCTCGCCGCGAGCGGACTGCTGCGAGACTACCTCGCTGGGCGTTCACCCCAGCTGTGGAAGGAGTTCTGGCGGCGATGGCGGACGTGGCACTCTCCGATCGGGCGCGCACTCGCGCTGGTCGGCGCGGGCTACGTCGTCACGTTGCTGGCACGGCCGGCTTCGGCCTGGCCTGCCTGCTCGCGTGCGTGCTCCGGGCTCCGGCGGTCGTGCCGTTCGCGTTCCCCGTTGTGCCGTTGGCGATCGCCTCGCGCCTCACACCTGAGAAGGCACCTGGCTGACGCCGTTGTAGCCGAGCGCGGTCGAAACCTGGTCGGCTTCCTCGATCACGCGGATCGCAAGCTCGCCTTGCCGGTTGGGCAGGTCGAGTGCGGACAGCGGCCCGGACACCGACAGCGCGGCCACGATCCGCCCGGACCGGTCGCGTACGGGCGCGGCGACACATGCTCGGCCGAACGCCAACTCCTCGACCTCGGTGGCGTAGCCCCGGCTGCGTACCTCTGCCAGCCCGTCGAGCAGCTCGGACAGCCTCGACAGCGTCTTCGGCGTGTAGGTGGGATAGGTCTTGCCGACCAGCGCCTCCACCTCGTCGACCGGCAGGTCGCTGAGCAGCGCCTTGCCGAGCCCGGTGGCGTGCAGCGGGCCGCCCTGGCCGACCATCGTGAACGAACGCGGAGCGAGCCGGCCCTCGAAGTGGCAGAGGTAGAACAGCCGCGCACCGTCGCGCTCGGCGACGTTGGCGCCGAGCCCGAGGTCGGCGGCGAGGTTCTGCGCGACCTGCCGCGCCTGCCGGAACGCCGGCGACTGGTTCAACGCGAGCGAGGACAGACCGACCACGCGCGGGCCGATGCGGTAGAGCCCGGACCGCGGATCGTGCGCGAGGAACCCGAACGACTCCAGGGCGCCGACCAAGCGGGACACAGTCGACTGCCCGAGGCCAGTCTCCTCGACCAGCTCGGAAACCCTACGCTCCGGATGCTCGGCTGTGAACGCGTCGAGCAACGACAGCGCGCGTTCGACGCTCTGCGTGCCGCCGGGTTCGCGGTCCTTGCCCGCGGGTCGAGCCATCGCGTCCTCCTTGCGTGTCTTCGCAGCGCTACCTTATGCGTCCTGGCCAGGCCTGCCGGTCGCAAGCGCCCGTACCTTCCCCTCGTCGACCACGACACCGAACCCGGGACCGTCCGGGAGCTGATACCCGTCGATGCCCGCGACGATCGGTTCGGCCAGCAAAGAGTTCGCGACCGCGACAGTGGCGGGACTGAACTCGAACGCCGGAACGTTCACGGCCGCCGCCACGAATCGCCTTGCTTCCTTGTGCGCGCCGGCCAGGAACCGCTCGTCGCCGGGGACCTTGCCGACGCGGTACTGCGTGAGGTCGCCGTAAAAACGGCTCCACCAACCCGAGAACGACGGTTGGGTGGTAGAACGGGCCGCCGGGGAACTCGCCGGTGAACACGACCCACTGCCCGTCGAAGCGGTGCTGTTGGCCGGTGTCCAAGGTGGCTTCCTGGAACGTGACGCGGTGGCATACCGTCTGGACATGCGGTTGGGTGAGCTGGCCGAGGCCGTCGGGGTCGAGCGGTTCCAGGCGGCGTGCGAGAACGCCTGGGCGACGGCGGCCGGCACTGGCACCCGGCTCGACCGGGATCCGCCCTGGCCGGACGGGCTCCAGGATCTGCCGCACGAGCTGGCCGATGTGGTTGAAGGTGACCTGGCACTGGCGTTCGAGCTGTACCGGGCGATGCCCTGTTACGCGAACCTGACGTACGTCGGCTACTGGGGTGTGGGCCCGGCGTTCTGGGGTGAGCTGCGGGCGCTGTTGGACGAGGCGGACGAGCGGCTGCACGATCCGGTGCTCTATTGGCTGTGGTGCGGACCGTTCGAGGGCGGGGAAGAGGAGTCTGCCGAGGCCTGGCGCGAGGTGACTGCTGGCGCGGACGACGGGCGGCTGCGCCGGCTGCTGCGCGCGTCCGGACCGGTGACTTGGGAGGCGAAGGCGGCGCTGCTCGGGCGGTTGGTCGGTCAGGCGGTCTGGCAGCCGGTCGTGCTGTCGGCGATCGAGGACGCGGCGTACGACTACTTCGGGCGGATCGACGTGCCGGAGGCGCGGCGGCTGCTCGGCAGGATTCGGGAGGTGCCGGCGGAGCTGCTTTCCCGGCTCGATGAGGTGGAGGCGCGGCGGGCTGAGCGGGTTGCCGAGGACGGGCGCAAGGGCAAGCAGAAGAAGTCGCGCAAGCAGACGCGGCGGCAGGCGAAGCCACAGGGGCGTTCGCGCGGGCGGGGATGATGGGGCCTGTCCCAGGGGCTGGTGTCGTTGTTTGTCTGGGCCCGTCCCAGTGGCACGGTTGCCTTTTGTCGGGCGTGGCCGGTGGATTGGTGGCGAGCCGGCAGGTCAGCCGTCGCGGAGGAGAGGGTTGGTCTGGGCGGTCAGCATGCCGCCGTCGACCGGGTAGCAGGCGCCGGTGACGTAGGACGCGGACTTGCTTGCCAGAAAGGCGACCACCGCTGCCACTTCGTCCGGTGCGGCGATCCTTGGCCGCGGGCCTGGCGAGGGTTCCCGAGATGGCGCGGGTGACCGGCCGGGGTCGTGGGCGTTGCGAAGTAGCGGCGTGTCGACCGGGCCCGGCGCGACGCTGTTGGCCCGGATGCCGTCGGCCGCGTGGTCGACGGCCAGTGATCTGGTCAGCGCGTCGACCGCGGCCTTGCTCACGGAGTAGCCGACGACTCGGGTCGCGGGCGTGTGGCCTTGTACGGAGGAGATGTTGACGATCGCGCCGCCGCCGCGGGCGCGGAGATGCGGTACGGCGTACTTCGCCGCGAGGAACATGCCGGTGAGGTTGACGTCGAGCACTGCCTGCCAGTCCTCGAGCGAGGTGTCCTCGACCGTGCCGTAGGTCTGGATGCCCGCGGAGCACACGAGCACGTCCAGTCCGCCATAGCGCTCGACGGCCGTCTCGACCACCTTGCGCATCGCTGCCTCGGAACGGACGTCGGCCACCATGCCGGTCACGCGGTCGTCCCGTTCGGAGCCGGGCGGGAGCGTACGTTCGTCGTGCGTGCAGTAGACGACCGAGGCTCCGCCCTCCGCCAGCCGGCGGACGACGGCCCGTCCGATGCCCGTCGATCCCCCGGTCACGACGGCGACCTGGCCGGCGAAGCTCACGCCGCGCTCTCCTGGTCGATCGCGTCGATCAGGCCGCGGATGTAGCCGATCGCGAACAGGCGGCCGAGCGTCTCGTAGCCAGGCCGGCCGTTCTCCTCGCCGGCCATCGTCGGTACGTGGTCGACGCGCATGTAGCCGTCGTAGCCGAGCTCCGCGTACGTGCGCATCGCCGCCGCCATGTCGGTCTGCCCGTCGTCCTGGAACGTCTCGACGAAGCGTTCCGGCCCGCCCTGCACGTCGCGGAAGTGGACGAAGAACACCCGGCCGGTGCCCACGAGCAGCCGGATCGCCGACGGGATGTCGACGCCCATCGACGAAACGGTGCCTTGACACAACGTCACACCGTTGTTCGGGCTCGGCACCATGTCGATGACGCGCTTCATCGCCTCCGGGCTGGTGAGGATGCGCGCGATGCCGCGGATCGGCGAGATCGGCGGGTCATCGGGATGGACGGCGAGCCGTACGCCGGCCCGCTCGGCCACGGGCACGACGCGCTCGAGGAAGTACCGCATGTTGTCCCACAGCTGTTCCTCGGTGATCTCGCCCCACTGCGTCATCGGCGCCGTCGCGAGCGCCGCGTGGTCGTAGCCGGTGACGCTCGCACCGCCACGCCACGGCAGCGCCATCGACGTACGCTGCCAGCTGAGGCCCGCCATCCAGTTGTGGCACATGACCGAGATGCCGAGCCGGCCCATGTTCTCGATCAGCCGGCAGAAGTGGTTGATGTGGACGTCACGGTCGGGCGCACCGAGCTTGATCGGCTCCTGGATCGACGCCGGCGCCGACTCGATCACCGACAGCTCGAAGCCACCGTCGGCGAAGCTCTGCTTCAGCCGGAAGAGGTGGTCGAAGTCCCAGGCCGGCGGAAGTCCCGGCCCTTCGGGGACGCCCGAGACGGCGTACTTCACGCCGAGTTGACGGCAGAGATCCCACATCCGGTTGGGTTTCGCCGGCAGCACGTCGGCCAGCTTGATCTGAATCGACACGCCTTCAGCATCGAAGAGGGTGTCAACCAAACCAAGCGCCCTGGCCGGTTTCGGCTGGCCAGCCCTACTGCTTGCCGCTCGCGGCCGCCTTCCGCGCGCGATAGGCCGCCACGGCCGCCTTGTTGCCGCAGCCCGCTTCGCAGAACCGCTTCGAGCGGTTCTTCGACAGGTCGACCAGGACGTTCTCGCAGCCGGGATACTCGCAGGTGCGCAGCCGGCTGAGCTCCTGGCCGCGTACGAGGTCGACGAACGCCATCGCCGCCTCGACCGCCATCCGGGTGGCCAGCGGCGCGTCCGGCGGCGTGGCGTGCAGGTGGTAGTCCCACTCGTCGTGCTTCACCAGCTGCGGCAGCGCGTTCGCCTCGCGGAGCAGCTCGTTGACGATCCGGACGACCTGCTCGCTGTTGACGTGCCACAGCTCGCGCAGCCGCGGGCGCAGCTCGTGAACGGCGCGCAGCTCGGCATCCGTGCGCTCACGGCTGCCGGTCCAGCCCCATGTACGGACGAACTCGTCGAGCGCCTCGACGTCGGGCAGGTGTTCCTCGTCGCCGTCGGCGGTGTTGACCAGCGCCGCGGCAGCCGCCAGCGCGACTTCGGTGTCATGGGCAAAAAGCATCTTGACTGGTGTCATCCTCGACTTGTACTGTCATGAGCGTAGCACCGTTTGACTTATTACACGCCATCGTCCGAGGGGCATCGCGATGCGTCAGAAGCATGCTGCCAGGGCCGGGCTCGGCCTGGCAGTCCTGTCGGCGTTCACGTTCAGCACGTCCGGCTCGTTCGCGCGCTCGCTCACCGCCGCCGGCTGGACACCTGGGGCGGCCGTCGCCATCCGGATCGGCATCGCCGCCCTCGTGCTGGCGGTGCCGGCGGCCGTTTCGCTGCGCGGACGATGGGGTGTGCTGCGGCGCAACCTCGGCATGGTCGCGGTCTACGGCCTGGTCGCCGTGGCCGGCTGCCAGCTGTTCTTCTTCAACGCGGTCCAGCACGTGTCGGTCGGCGTCGCGCTGCTGCTGGAGTACCTCGGCATCATCCTCGTCGTCGGCTGGCTCTGGCTGCGGCACGGACACCGGCCGCGCCGGCTGACGATCGTGGGCTCGGTGCTCGCGATCCTCGGCCTCGTCCTCGTGCTCGACCTGCTCGGCGGCGCTCGGGTCGACCCGGTCGGCGTGCTGTGGGGCCTCGGCGCAGCGGTCGGACTGGCGACCTACTTCGTGCTCTCGTCCAGGAGCGACGACACGCTGCCGCCTGTGGTGGTCGCGAGCGGCGGGATGGCGATCGGCGCGGTCGCGTTGCTGATGCTGGGCGCGTTCGGCGTGATGCCCATGCACGCGACGTTCGGAGCGGTCGAGATCGCCGGGCAGCGTACGTCGTGGCTGGTACCCGTCGTCGGGCTGTCTCTGGTGGCGGCGGCGGTCGCGTACGTCACCGGCATCGGCGCCGCCCGGCTGCTCGGCGCCAAGGTGGCCTCGTTCGTCGGGCTCACCGAGGTGCTGTTCGCGGTGCTGGTGGCGTGGGTCCTGCTGGGCGAGCTGCCGTTGCCGATCCAGCTGGCGGGCGGTGCGCTGATCGTGGCGGGCGTCGCGCTCGTACGCATCGACGAGCTGCGCCACCCGGATGAGACGCCGGACGCCGAGCTCGTACCCGCGACCGCGGACCTGGCCCAGCTGCCGCTCGAGGACGGCCGGGAGCCCGACCGCGTTGCTTGACGCGGTGCGCGACGCGAGTGAACGATGGCGGCCATGGCGCACCGGCTGCGAGACAGCGACGCGATGACGATCACGATCGGCGCTCCTGCCGAGATCGACGGCAAGGAGGGGCGCCGCGTGCTCGCGACGTTCTACGGCGAGCTGCTCGGGTTCGAGGAGTTCGAGCCGTGGGGCTGGCTGAAGCTCGCGAAACGGCCGCCGGACAGCAAGCTGCAGTTCGCGCTCGATGGCGACGGCTGGTCCGACGAGCGACCGCCACGCTGGCCGGATCCCGAGTACCCACAGCAGATGCATCTCGACGTCTTCGTCCCCGATGTCGAGGCCGCGGGCGAGCACGTGCTCGCGACCGGCGCGACGCCGCTGCGGGACCAGGGCGAGTTCCGCACCTACGCCGACCCGGCCGGCCATCCGTTCTGCCTCCATCCGTCGGCGTCCGTCGACGCGCCGAAGCTGGGACGGCTGGTCTTCGACTGCTTCAGCCCGCGGGCGCTGGCGGACTTCTACCAGGGCTTCCTCGGCGTAAAGGAACGGCGGACCGACGAACCGGAGTGGGTCGAGATCGACCTGGCCGACGACGAGCTGCCGAACCTCGCGTTCCAGCACGCGCGGTTCCCGGCCGCCCGCTGGCCCGATCCGGCGTACCCGGCGCAGCTGCACGTCGACTACCGGTTCCCCGAAGGTGCCCCAGAGGTGATCCCCCGCGTTCTGCAGCTCGGCGGGATCTACACCGGCCACGGCAACACCTACGCCGACCCGGCGGCCCATCCGTTCTGCCTGTAGTCGCCCTCAGGCCACCCGGCGGTCGTGGATCGCGTCGAGATCCCACGGAATGCCGAGGCCGGGCGCTTCCGGTGCCACCGCATGGCCGTCGACGACGCGCATCGGGCTGGTCGTGATCGCACCGAGCTGGGGGATGTGCTCGACGTACGTGCCGTTCGGCACCGCGGCCGCGAGGCTGACGTGCAGCTCCATCAGGAAATGCGGTGCCACCGGGACGTTGAACGCCTCGGCCAGGTGGGCGACCTTCAGCCACGGCGTGATCCCGCCGATCCGGGCCGCGTCGACCTGGACGATGCCGGCCGCGCCCGCCTCCAGGTAGGAGCGGAACTGGCCGAGGGAGTAGAGCGACTCGCCCACCGCCACCGGCACCGACGTCGAACGGACGAGCAGCGCGTGCCCCGACACGTCGTCGGCCGGCAGCGGCTCCTCGAACCACGCCACGTCCAAGGCCTCGAACGCCGCCGCCCGCCGAGCGGCATCCGTCCAGGACATCGACTGGTTGGCGTCGACCATGATCTCCAGGTCCGAGCCGACGGCCTCGCGTACGGCGGCGACTCGCGCGACGTCCTCGGCCACCCGCGGCTTGCCGACCTTGAGCTTCACGCCCGCCCAGCCGGCCTCCTTCGCAACGACCGCGGACGACACGAGGTCGTCCACCGGAAGCTGCAGCCAGCCGCCCTCGGTGTCGTACAGCGGGACCTCGTGCCGGTAGCCACCCGCCAGCCGCCAGAGCGGCTCTCCCGCTCGCTTGCAACGCACGTCCCACAGCGCGGTGTCGACCGCGGCCAGTGCCAGCGCCGTGAGCACACCGATGCTGGTCGCCCGCGTCGAGCCGTGGAGGTCGGCCCAGATCGCCTCGATCGTCCGGCTGTCCCTGCCCACCAGCCGCGGCAGCAGATGGTCGCGCAGCATCGACAGGACGGCCCGGCCGCCCTTGCCGATCGTGTAGCTGTAGCCCAGGCCGCGGAAGCCGTCGTCGGTCTCGATCTCGACGAACGGCGTCTCCTGCTTCTCGAACGACTGCACCGCGTCGAAGCGCGGTGTCGGAACCTCGAGGTCGACGAGGAATGCCTCGGCCCGGATCACCTTGCTCATGCCTCACCCACCAGCCGGTCGCGGGCGGCCTCGAGGTGCCGGCGCATGGCGGCGGTCGCGCCCCTGCGGTCGTGCCTGCCGACGGCTTCGACGATCGCCTCGTGTTCGGCCGCGGCATGCAGGCCGAGGTCCTTGCCGTACGAGACCCGGAACAGGTGCAGGTGCGCGTGCGTGCGCGCGAACGCCCTCCGCACGGTTTCGTTGCCGGCGATCTCGAGCAGCAGGTCGTGCAGCCGGGCGTCGTGGGCGCTGAAGTCGCGGTAGGCCTCGTAAGCCTCGCCCTCGGGCGCGTCCGGGCAGGTCGCGAGCTCTTCGGTGAGCCGCTCGACGTCGGCCTCGGTCGCCCGTGTCGCCGCCTCGCCGGCCGCCCACGGCTCGATCAGCAGCCGCAGCTGGTAGAGCTCGGCGATCTCGTCACCGGTCAGCACCGGTGCGACGGAGTAGCCCCGCAACGCCAGCTTGGTGGCCAGACCGTCGGACTCCAGCCGCGCCAGCGCCTCGCGTACGGGCGTCGACGACGTACCGAGCTCCTTGGTCAACGCGTCGATGTTGAGCCGCGCGCCGGGCTTGAGCACGTGGTTCATGATCAGCGCCTTGAGGCTCTCGTAGACCTCGTTGCCGAGCATCTGCCGGCGCGGGGCGTACGGCAGGTGGTCGACGAGCCGTTCGGCGGGATCGGCGGTGTTGGCCATGGCCCCTGAGCGTACCTGACTCGATAGATCGTGCACGATACTTGACGCATTAAGTCTGATGCATGAAGCTTTGGGCACGACGCACGGGGACGAAGGAGGTCAGCGATGACTCACACCCAACCGCCCCGGCGTGGCCTGACCCGGCGCGACTTCGTGACCAGGGCCGTCGGCGCCGGGCTGTCGGCCGCGACGATCGGGCCGGTCCTGGCCGCCTGCAGCGACTCGGGTTCCGACGCGGGCGCGAAAGCAGCCGGGGACGACGCGGCCGTCAAGGGCGGGCCGAAGACCACGCCCGACAAGTCCGTCGCCTATCCCCAGGGTTATGTCGGCCCGGTCGCAGCCGACAAAGGGCCGATCGTGGTCAAGGACAGAAACGTGACGCTGCGGGTCGTCGTGCCGCAGGACCCGGCCGTCGGCGACTGGAACCGCAACGCGTTCTCCTCGTGGTACGAGAAACGAACCGGCGTCAAGGTGCGCTACCAGGTCGTCGCCGGCGGCGATGACACCATGACCAAGGTGAACGCGATGATCGCGTCCGGCGACCTGCCCGACGTGTTCATGAGCGTCGGCTTCTCCAACGCCCAACTGCAGCTGTACGGCTCGCAAGGGCTGTTCCTCCCGCTGAACCAGCTGATCGACGACTACGGTGTCGAGATCAAGCGGATCTTCCACGCCTATCCCGAGACCAAGCACCTGATCAGTGCCACCGACGGCAACATCTACACGCTGCCGTACGTCAACGACTGCTATCACTGCAACGCCGGCAACCGGATGTGGATCTACCAACCCTGGCTGGACAAGCTCGGCCTGGACGTGCCGCAGAGCCTGGAGGAGTTCGAAGAGGTACTGAAGGCGTTCAGGACCGGCGATCCCAACGGCAACGGCAAGGCCGACGAGGTGCCGCTCACCACCGACAAGGACACGTCGTACGACTCGTACTTCATGGGCTCGTTCATGTACAACCCCGGCACGCCCTGGCTGGTGCTGGGCGACGGTGGCGACGTCGACGTGACGTTCAACCAGCCGGAGTGGCGGGAGGGCCTGCGCTATCTCAGCCGGCTGTACTCACAGGGCCTGATCGCGAAGGAGAGCTTCACCCAGTCGGCCGAGCAGCTGCAGCGGCAGGGCAACAAGAAGGGCGACGTCGTGCTCGGCGCGGTCCGCGCGTTCTACTGGGGCGCGTTCCTCACGATCAACGACGACGACCCGGGCGATCGGTTCCACGACTACGTCGCCGTGCCGACGCTGAAGGGCCCGGACGGCACGCGCACGGCGCCCTGGAACTACTACGGCTCGGTCACCACCGGCCAGTTCGTCGTCACGCGGGCGTGCGAGAACCCCGCTGTCGCACTGCTCTGGGGCGACGGGCAGTACGAACTGCAGGCCCACATGCGCGACGTCTACGGCGAGCCGGGGAAGAACTGGCGCTGGGCCAAGCCCGGCGAGACCGGCATCAACGGCAAGCCGGCCGTCTGGTCGACCGTCGGCACCTGGCCGCCGCCGAACGGCAAATGGTGGGGACAGCACAGCATGGCGTACGCGTCCAACGACTTCCGGCTCGGTGAGGCCGTCGATCCCAAGCTGCCGACGTTCGAGAAACTCCTGTACGACAACACGAAGCGCGCGTACCACCCGTACCGGCAGGACAAGAAGCTCCAACTGCCGCCGCTCTACATGAACGAGGACCAGGCCGCGCGCTCCGGCGAGCTGTCGACGACGATCAACAACTACGTGACGCAGAGCCTGGCGAAGTTCACGACGGGACAGCTCGACATCGGCGACGACCAGACCTGGAAGACGTACACCGAAACGCTTGACCAGATGGGCCTCGCCGACTACGTCAGAGCTAACCAGGAAGCATACGAGGCCAAGTACAAGTAGGGCAGCGGCCTTCGCAGGGAGGGAAAGGGCACCATGGGATTGACGGCAGGCATCGCGGCCACGGCGTTGCTCGCCGCCGCACTCGCCCCGCTCGGCACGGTGCACACCACTGGGCAGGCCACCGGGGAGCGGGAGGAGGCAACAGCGGTGGCGGCTCCGGCATCCGCGCGCCTCGGCGACAAGCCCTACCTGGGCTGGAGCAGCTGGAGCCTGCAGGCGACCACCTACCCCGGCACCAACCCCGACGGGCCGGGCAGCTGGCTGAACGACGCGAACGTCCGCAGGCAGGCCGACGCGATGGCCGCGAAGCTCAAGGCGTACGGCTACGAGTACATCAACGTCGACGCGGGCTGGCAGGACGGCGCCGACGAGTACGGCCGGCCGAAGGTCAACACCAAACGCTTCCCGAACGGCATGAAGTCGATCGGCGACTACATCCACAGCAAGGGCCTGAAGTTCGGCATCTACACCGTCGTGGGCATCGGCTCGGACGCCTACAACGGAGGCAGCACACCGATCTACGGCACGACCGCCTGCTTCACCAGGGACATCGTCTATCCCGACCTGCGTACGACCAACGGCTGGGACAGCGCCTACAAGATCGACTACACCAACCCGTGTGCGCAGGAGTACGCCAACTCGATCGCGGACCTGTTCGTGAGCTGGGGCGTCGACTTCGTGAAGATGGACGGCGTGGGGCCGGGCTCGTTCAAGGGCGGCGACACCTACGACAACCGTGCGGATGTCGCGGCCTGGTCGCGTGCGCTGCGCGACACCGGACGGCCGATCCTCTACACGATCTCGTGGGCGCTGAGCCATCGCTACGCCGGCGACTGGAAGCGCTACACCAACGGCTGGCGAATCGACACCGACGTGGAGTGCTACTGCGACACGCTGGTGCGCTGGGACGCGTCCGTCAAGCAGCGCTGGTGGGACGTCGTGCAGTGGATCGACGATGCCGGGCCGGGCCACTGGAACAACCTCGACGCGGTCAACGTCGGCGTGGGTGCGATGGACGGGCTCACCGACGACGAACGCCGAAGCTACCTGACGTTCTGGGCGATCCAGGCGGCTCCGCTGTTCGCCGGCGACGACCTGACCAAACTCGACCCGTTCGGGCTTTCGCTGTTGACCAACCGCGAGGTGATCGCGATCGACCAGGCCGGGCGGCCCGCCCGCCCGTCGAGCCAGTCCTCGCTGCGGCAGGTGTGGTCGAGCCGACAGGCCGACGGGAGCTACGTCGTCGCGTTGTTCAACCTCGGCGACCAGCCGGCGCGCGTCACGGCGAAGTGGGACGAGCTCGGCATCACAGGTCCGGCGCGGATTCGCGATGTGTGGCAGGGGCGTACGGTCGGCACATCGAGCGAGGAGTTCGGCGCCGAGGTTCCGGTGCACGGCACGCGGCTGCTGCGAGTCACGCCGCTGAACGACGAGCTCAACTCGCCGTCCCGGCCGGCGCACGTGCACGCCACCGGAGTGACCGACACGAGCGTCTCGCTGGCGTGGGACGCGTCTCGCGGCGCGCGCGTGGAGTACGCCGTGTACGCCAACGGCAAGCAGGTCGCGCGTACGTCCGGCACCCGCGCGACGCTCTCCGGTCTCCGGCCGGCGACCGGATATTCGTTCACCGTAAGAGCGATCTCCGGCGGTAACCAGTCAGCGGCGAGCGCGACCGTGCGGCTGACGACGCCGGCCGCCGGTGGGCCTTCGGCGTACGAGGGTGAGAACGGCGTGCTCGGCGGGCAGGCCACGCTGTCCGACTGCTCGGCCTGCTCGGGTGGACGGAAGGTCGGCTATCTCGGCGGCAGCGGAACGCTCACGATGAACGGGCTGCGGGCACCGGCCGACGGTACGTACCTGTTGCGAATCGCCTACACAGACGGAGACTCCAGCCGGCAGGGCACGGTCACCATGAATGGCACGGCTGACGGCGGCACGGCGTACTGGGTCAACTTCCACGGCACCGGCGACAACGACTGGAGCAGCGTGCAGGAGGTCGTCGTGCCGGTGGAGCTGAAGGCAGGCGACAACACGATCGAGTTCGCCAATCCGGGTGGGTACATGCCCGACATCGATCGCGTCCTTTTGTGACACATGATCAACCTCGGCGGGCTAGACCCAAGGCCGCACGGGTGGCTCACCGGTGGTGCGTCCGGGAGCTGAACCGCCGTCCCAGACCACTCGTGCACGCCGTTGCCGCGACGGAAGCATGAACGCGGCCCCGCGAGGATGCGGCGTACCGGCTGCTCCGGCAAAGCGACCTGTGGCATTGCGGCTCGGGCGTCTGAACCTGGTGGGATGTTGACCCTGACACTGTGTCAGGCCGTAGACCGGTGCCATGACTGACACGACCGATGCACTGTTCCTTCCCGCTTCCGAGGCCGCGGCCTTGCTGAGCTCGCGGCAGCTGTCGGCGCACGAGCTGACCGAGCTGGTGCTCGCGCGCGTCGACGCGCTCAACCCGACGCTGAACGCGGTGGTGCAGACCGACCGCGAGGCCGCGCTTCGCGCCGCTGCGGCTGCGGATGCCGTGGGCCCGGGCAGGCAGGCCGGGCCGCTGCACGGCGTACCGATGACGGTCAAGGAGAGCTTCCAGGTGACCGGGATGCACTCCACCTGGGGCAACCCGGCATACGCCGACTTCATCGCCGACCGTGACGCCGTTGTGGTGTCCCGGCTGCGTGCAGCTGGGGCGACCCTGTTCGGCACGACCAACGTGGCCGCGATGCTCGCAGACGTCAGGCAGTGCGACAACCCGCTGTACGGCCGGACCGTCAACCCCTGGGACACCACGCGCACACCCGGCGGCTCGACTGGTGGTGGCGCGGTGGCGGTGGCCGCCGGGCTGAGCTTCCTGGAGTACGGCTCCGACCTCACGGGCTCGATCCGGATCCCAGCCAGTTTCTGCGGCGTGTACGGGCTCAAGCCCACCGCCGGCACGGTTCCCCTGGCGGGGTTCCACCCACCGGGTCAACCAGCCGACCCCAGCGACCTGGCCTACCTGTCGGTGGTCGGTCCGCTCGCCCGGTCGGCCGCCGATCTACGTACCGCGTTGCGCGCCACCGCCGGTCCTGACGGTGCAGAATCCAACGCCTACACCTGGCGGCTGGCCCCCGCACGGCACGCGAAACTGGCCGACTTCCGGGTCGGAGTGGTGCTCGACCACCCGGCAGGTGCCGTCACCTCAGAGGTCGGGGCCGCGTTGTCGGACGCGGTGGACGCCATCAGTGCGGCGGGTGCGACGATCGTAGAGGGCTGGCCGAAGGACGTGGACGCGGTGGGCCAAGGGGAGTCGTTCGGGTTCCAGGTCTCCCAGTTCTTCGCCTTCTACGGCGGCGACACCGACTTCGCGACATTGTCACAGGTCGTCGGGGAGCACCATCGGCGGATGGCCGCCCGCGGCGCGTGGGACCGCTACTTCACCGACGTCGACGTGTTCGTCTGCCCCACCGCGTTCTCCGCGGCCTTCCCCCACGACGACCTCCCTGCGCACCACGAGCTGGGGTTCTGGATCGCGCACGCCTCGCTGGCCGGCCTGCCGGCGCTCAGTGCCCCGGTCGGCCGTACGCCCGGCGGGCTGCCGGTCGGCGCGCAGATCGTCGGCGCCCGGCACGAGGACGACACCGCGATCACCTTCGCCGAGCTGGCCGCCGAGGTCGTCGGGGGGTTCGCCCCACCACCTCTGGCCGCGGCATGACCGATGACCCGGCCGACGACGTGACAGGATGAGTCATGTTCGCGATCGGAGAGTTCGCGCGGCACGGCCGGGTATCAGTGCGCACGCTGCGCCATTACGACGCCATCGGTCTGCTCCGACCCGCCCACGTCGACCCGTCAACCGGTTACCGGGGGTACCAAGCGGCGCAGCTGTCCGAGCTCAACCGCATCGTCGCGCTCAAGGATCTCGGCTTCACGCTGGAACAGGTGCGAGCGATGCTGGGTGAGCAGGTCAGCGTCGAACAGGTACGCGGCATGCTCACCCTGCGCCGCGCCGACCTCGAAGCCGCTGTCGCCGAAACGACGCAACGGCTGACCCAGGTCGAGGCCAGGCTCCGCGCTATCGAACTGGACGGCCGGCTGCCGGCGCACGAGGTGGTGATCAGGCATCTGCCGGCCACCCGGCTGGCGGAACTGTCCACCACCGCAGACAGTTTCCACCCCGACGACATCGGCCCAGTGGTTCACCCCCTATGCGCCGAACTCGGCCGCCGCCTGCCCGCTGCCGAGGTAACCCCGGTCGGCCGGCTCACCTGCTACTACGAGAAGGCGGCCAACCCAGCCGGTACGGAGGGCACGGACGGACCGGTAGTCGTGCACGCCGCCGTCCCGGTCGCCACCGAGTACGGCACCGACCTCAACGGCCTTTCGATTGCCGACCTGCCCGCGGCAGACCACGCCACCCTGGTGCACCGCGGTTCCATGGACGCGGTGTTGCCCGCATGGCAGGCCCTGGCCCGCTGGATAGACGCCAACGGTCACCACGCCACCGGACCGGCGCGCGAGCTGTACCTCGAATGCCCCAACGACACCGCCCAATGGGTCACCGAACTACAGGAACCGCTCATTTCGGCCAACTCGGCACGTCAGGCACCAGCGCCTCATCGGTGAGCACCACAGGGGCGGCACCGCAGTTCGCCAGCCGCCCGCAGGACAGGAGAGGTGAACCGATGAACGATAGCACCGCCTCGTACCCGCTGCCCGAGATCGTCGACCGCACGGCATGGCAGGCCGAGCTCGACAAGCTGCTGGTACGCGAGAAGGCGCACACCCGCGAAGGCGACGCGATCGCGGCGGCCCGGCGGAGGCTGCCGATGGTCGAAGTCGACCGCGGATCCAGCTGGTCGGAGAGAACGGCGCGGTGCCGCTCGTCGAGGTGTTCGAGGGCCGGAGGCAGCTGATCGCCTACCAGCACAGATCCTCACCGGCGAGCCACCTGGACAACCAACCGCAGGGCCGTAACTACACGGCCCTGGGGCTAGACCGGAGGCAACCAGAGTCCACCGGTGAGTCGTTCGTAGACCTCGACGTAGCGGGCCTGAGTCGCCACGACCACGTCCGTGGGGACGTCCGGGCCCGGCTCCTTCTTGTCCCAGCCCGTGCCCGTCGCCCAGTCGCGGACGATCTGCTTGTCGAGCGAACGCTGTGGCCGGCCCGGCTCCCACTCGTCCACCGACCAGAAGCGCGAGGAGTCCGGCGTGAAGATCTCATCCGCGAGCAGCAGTTCGCCCGTCGGCGTGAGGCCGAACTCGAACTTCGTGTCCGCCAGCACGACGCCTGCCTCCAAGGCCAGTTCGGCGCCCCGCTCGTACAGCTCCATCGTCTTGTCGCGAAGCCGCTCGGCGAGGTCGGCGCCGATCTCGGACACGACGTCGTCGTAGGTCATCGGCTCGTCGTGACCCTCGCCGACCGGCGCCTTCGTCGTCGGTGTGAAGATCGGTGCCGGTAGCCGGCTGCCCTCGAGCAGCCCGGGCGGCAGCTCCACGTCATTGACCTTGCCGGTCGCGCGGTACGAGCCCAGGCCGGAGCCGGCGAGATAGCCGCGCGCCACGCATTCGACCGGCACGATCTCGAGCCGCCGGCAGCGGATCGCGCGGCCGGCGAACTCCGGCGGAACGTCGGTGGCCGACAGTACGTGGTTCGGCATGATGTCGGCCATCCGGTCGAACCACCACAGCGACAGCTGCGTGAGGATCTTCCCCTTGTCGGGGATCGGCGTCGGCAGCACGACGTCGTAGACCGAAACCCGATCGGAGGCGACCAGGATCAGGTCGTCGCCGTCGGCGTAGATGTCGCGTACTTTGCCCGAATGCATCAGCTCCACGCGGACATTCTCCCTGGCGGGCGCGCGGCCTCCTCGGTCAGGGGCAGACGTTCAGCGACAACGGCGCGCCGGTCAGCGTCAGGTGCTGCACCTCGATGTCGCGGGTGCCGCGGGAGTAGACCGGTGCCTGGTCACCGGAGCCGGAGCCGCGGACAACCACACGCTGCTTCGACGTCCTGCCGGCGGTCAGGCCGTTCACGGCTGCCGGCATCGCCGAGAGCATGCTGCTGCGGTGTACAGGGTCGTGCTGCCGCGCCGGGCGGTCCAGGTGCTGCCGCTCAGCACGGCTTCGGTCTGAAACGAGCCGTCGCCGTCAAGCCGTTCCGACGGCGTTCGATACCTCGCGAGGAATGGCCGGCGCGCGCACCGGCGGGTACAAAGACATCCGTGAGCACGATCGTCCACACCGAGAACGGCTTCGCGGCCGACCTGCGCCGCTGGCGTGTCACCCGCCGGCTGAGCCAGCTCGAGCTCGCCCTGCGAGCCGGCACCACCCAGCGGCACCTCAGCTTCATCGAACGCGGCCGGTCCCGCCCGGGCCGGGCGATCGTCGTACGGCTCGCGGAGTCGCTCGGGCTCTCGCTTCGTGACCGCAACTCACTGCTGCTGTCGGCCGGGTACGCACCGGCGTTCACCGAAGCGGAACTGGACGGTCCCGTGCTCCAACCCGTACGCGAGGCCCTCGACCGCATCCTCGAGGGCCACCTGCCCTACCCCGCGCTCGTCGTGCGGCCGTACGGCGAGCTGGTGGCCGCCAACAGCGCCATCGACGTCCTCACCGAGGGCGCGGCGAGCCGGCTGCTCGAGCCGCCGGTCAACGTGCTGCGACTCGCCCTGCACCCCGACGGCATGGCGCCGCGCGTAAGCAACCTGGCCGACTGGGGCCGGCACATCCTCGAAAGCCTGCGCAGCCGAGGCCGCCAGCGCCCGGACCCGCGACTGGACGACCTGCTCGCCGAGCTACAGGGGTACGTGCCGGACGATCCACCCGGCAACGGCTACCTCGGCTTCGCGGTCCCTCTGCGCCTGGCGACCAACGACGGCGAGCTCCAGTTGATGACGACGCTCACCTCGTTCGCGACCGCGACCGACATCACACTGTCCGAGCTGCGGCTGGAGGCGTTCCTGCCGGTCGACGCCCGGACCGCCGACATCCTGCGCGATCGCGCGGAGAATCGCGAGCAGTAGTGGGGAATTCGCCGGCCTGGAGATCGCCGCAGCACCCGGACCAGATATGACAGCCGGTGTCCACTTTGGCGGTTAGCGTACGAGCATGAGCACAGCGATGCCGGTGAGCCGCGCGCAGGCGGTGGCGTACCGCCTGCGCGTCAACGACCTCGTCGAACGGCTGCCGGCCAAGGCGTACGACCAGGCCGCGCGCTTCTCCCTGCAGGACTCCGCGCCCCGGTCGGCGCTGCTCTCGCTGCACGCCCGGGTCCACGACTGCGAGCCCGGTGCGTGGGAGGACGAGCGGCTGATGCAGACCTACAGCCCGCGAGCCGCGGTCCACGTCATTCCCGCCGCCGACTGGGGTGTCTTCACGATCGGCCGGCTGCCGGGTGATCCGGAGCAGCGGCAGGCGATCGACCAGGAGGCCAGGCGCGCGCTCGGCGTCGTCGGCGAAGGCGTCCACTGCCGTACGGACGTCCCGGCAGGTCTCGGCGGCATCCTGCGCGGCACGGCGGCCAGCGGCCGGATCGCGATCCGCTGGGACACCACGATGATCTGGTTCTGGGAGGTGCCGCGCCCCGGCATCGACTTCGACGTCGCCCGTGCCGAGCTGTGCCGCCGCCATCTCAACGCCTTCGGCCCGACGACGCCCGCGGTGTTCGCTCTGTGGGCAGGCATCGAACGCGTCTCGGACGCACGGCAGACCTGGAAACAGCTGGCCGGCGAACTACTCGAGGTCGACGTCGAGGGCCAGCGCGCCTGGATCCTCGAGTCCGACGAGCCGGCCCTGGCGACGGCCGAGCTCCCCCGCGGCGTCCGGCTGCTGCCCGTCGAGGAGACCCGGCTGTTCGGCGTCGACAAGACCGGCGTGTTCGTCGCTCCGCAACGCCGAATCGACTGGTCGACCTACGACAGCCACCACCCGCATCCCCTCGTGGTCGACGGGGAAGTCGCCGGCCGCTGGGGCCGCCGCGCGGGCCGGACCGTGGTCAAGCTGAACCCCGACCGCTACGCCACGGCGGGCGACGCCCTCCTGGAGAGCATCGAGGCCGAGGCCCTGTCGTTCCCGATCCCGAACGCCGAGACCACCGTCGAGATCATCGAGGCGGCCGCCGGTCGCCGGTGAAGTCGGATGGGTGGAAGGGGACGAACGCGGCCGGGCCGAGGCCCAACGACTCGGCACGGGTCTGCAGATGCTCGGGTCCGGTCGTGCCGGCCCAGCGGCCGGTTCTCACCCGCTGCCGTACGACGTCTACGGCGGTGACCAGTTCGGCGGTGGTGAACGCGCAGTGGCCGGCGTGCCGCGTGTAGGCCTGCCGTAGCAGCGGCGCCGACCGAGCCGCACGTACGTCGTCGGCGTATTCCGACTCGTGCTGGACCGGGACGAGGTTGTCGTCGGTGGTGTGCAGGGTCAGAGTCGGTACGGCGAGCCGGCCGCGCAGCACCGAGGTCTCCGACATCCACCGGACCGCGCCGGGGTCAGGCGCGACGGAGGCGGTACGCGTGAGCAGGTTGAGGTCCGCCCGTAGGTCCGCGCCGGCACCTGCCCGCCGGTACAACGCCGACACCAGCGGGAGGCTCCCCGACCGGGCCAGCAGCGTGCGGTAGTCGACGCTCACGTTCCATGCCGGGTTGCCGCCGGCGGTCTGCTCGATGTCGTACCGCGCCGGCAGGATAAACGGCAGGATCCCACGCAGGTTGAGATATCTGCCCAGCTGCTGTGCCTCGGCATCGGAGTCGCCCGGCGCCGGCGAGCCGGCGGCCCAGTCCGGCTCCTGGAAGAACGCCGTGACGAGCCCGGCTCGCGCGCGGCCGAGCGGCGTGGCCTGGGCCGTGTCGAGCGCGGTGACCAACTGCTGGGCGGACACGGCCGCCTCCGCCGCGCTTGCGTACCGAACCAGCTTCACGTCCTGGCCGGCGAGCAGTAGCCGCGCCGCCGCGTGCGCGCCATCGAGCTGGTAGTTGAGCAGGTCGATCCCGCCTCCCATCAGGCCGCAGGTCGCCAGCGCGCCATCGACCCGGCGTCCGGCGGTCTCGGCAAGCACACCAGTCACCAGCCCACCCATCGACGTGCCGACCGCGATCACCTGCCGGGGTTCGCCGGCCAGCTCCGCGACCGCCTCCAGCGTGCCGAGCTGATCGGAAGCCGCTGTGCCGAGCGCCCAGCCCGACCGCGAGTACGACGACCCGGCAAGCGCGTATCCCCTGTCCAGCAAGGCATCCGCGACCGCGGGGCTCGGTGCGTCCTGCGGCGGATTCGCGGGCAGTGGGTTGTAGCCATGGCTGTACAGCAGCAGTGTGCCGTTCCACGCCGGCGGTATGTCGGCGATCCAGGTTGTTCCGTTCGGCAACGTGCCGGTGTGCCGGACAACTCCGGCCTGCCCGGCCGCCGCCAGGCCAGGCGGCGTGACGAACGCCGTCGCCAGCAGGAACGTCGCGGTGAGTACGGCGCGTCGCGTGCGCATGGTTACTCCCACTCCTTCATGGCTTGACCGGTGTCCGGGGCAGGCTGCCGGTCAGGTCACGCTGGTAGGTCTCGCGCAGGCCGAGTACGCACAGCAGCGAGACGACGGAAAGCCCAATCGTGTAAGCCGTCAGCGGCCACGACGATCCCGCCGCCGCGTACAGCGCGGTCGCGACGAACGGCACCAGGCCGCCGCCGAGGATCGTGCCGAGCTGGACGCTCGCCGACGAGCCGCTGTAGCGCACCGTCGTGTCGAAGAGCTCGGAGAAGACGGCGGGCTGCGGACCGAGATAGGTGCCGTGCAAGGCCATCATCACGACCAGCGAGAGCGTGAGGAGCGGCCACGACCGGGTGTCGGCCAGCGGGAAGAACACCACCGACCACAGGGCGAGCGCGACCAGGCCCCACAGCCACACCCGGCGCCGGCCCAGGCGGTCCGACCAGCGGGCGAACACCACTATCGAGACGGTCTGCGCTACGGACGCGACGATGACGAGCAGCAGGACGGAGGTACGCGGCAACCGAAGGACGCCGGTCGCGTACGAGACGAAGTAGACGATGACGAGGTAGCCGAGGCCGCTCAGCCCGAGGTAGCTGCCGGCGGCCAGCAGCATGGTACGCGAGTCACGACGCAGCACTTCGGCGATCGGCAGCCGCCGGGTCGACTGCGTTCGGCGCGCCTCGACGAAGATCGGGCTTTCGGCCACGCGCAGCCTGACGAACAGGCCGAATGCCACCAGCAGTGCGCTGCCGAGGAACGGCACTCGCCAACCCCAGCTGGCGAAGGCCGCGTCGCTCGTCGTCGCGGACACCACGAGGAACACCGTGTTGGACAGGATGATCCCGGCCGGAAGGCCGAGCGCGACGAGGCTGCCGAACCATCCACGCCGGCCGGGCGGCGCGTGCTCGACCGACAGCAGCACCGCGCCGCTCCACTCACCGCCGAGCGCGAAACCCTGCGCGAACCGCAGGATCACGAGCAGGATCGGTGCCAGCACGCCGACCTGGGCGTACGTCGGCAGCAGCCCGATGCCGGTGGTCGCGACGCCCATCAGCAGCAGCGTCCACACCAGCATCGTCTTGCGGCCGAGGCGATCGCCGAAGTGCCCGATCACCACACCGCCGAGCGGACGTGCGAGGAAACCGACGGAGAACGTCGCGAACGCCGAGAGCGTCTCGGCCAGTGGCGAGGCGGACGGGAAGAACAGTCGGCCGAGGACGAGCGTGGCCGCGGTGCCGTAGATGAAGAAGTCGTACCACTCGACGGCGGTTCCGATCGCGCCGGCGAACGCCACCCGACGCACCTCGCGAGCGGTACTCGCCGTACGTGACTCTGCCGGCATGTTGCCTCCCTCGTACCGAGGGTTCGCAGGATGTGTGTCCCTGAGGTTAGGCAGACAGGTGACGGCCGTCAAGGAGTTGCATAATGTTGCTGGTGGAGGTGGTCACGAGATGCGGCCGGAGTCGTTGCTGCTGGCATTCTTCGGCGCCCACGTCCGCGGGACGGGCGACGCTGTGGCGGTCGGCTCGGTGATCGAGCTGCTCGACCGCCTCGGCGCCGGCGAGCCCGCGACCCGGACCACGCTGGCGCGGATGGCCGACCGCGGCCTGCTGACGACGAACCGCCAGGGACGGCGGGCGTACGTCGGGCTGACACCCCTCGCGGAGGACGTCCTCCACGAGGGAGCCGCGCGCCTGGACGCCGATGTGGTCAACCGGTCATGGGACGGGCACTGGACGCTGCTCGCGTTCTCCGTACCGGAGAGCCGTCGCGCGGACCGGCACACGCTGCGGTCACAGCTGGCGTGGTCGGGGTTCGGCCTGCTGCAGAACGGCCTCTGGATCGCGCCCACCGCGGGGAACGTCCGCGAGAAGCTGGCCGAGCTCGGGCTGATCGACTACGTCCGGCTGTTCCGCGCGCAGCCGGAGGAACCATCCGATCCACGGGTGCTCGTCCGGCAGGCATGGGACCTCGACCAGCTGGGCAAGGCCTACCGCGGCTTCGTCGAACGCTGGGAGCACCCGGACGATCTCGACGCGCTGGCCCAGCAAGTAGTGCTCGAAGCCGAGTGGCTGCTTCTGATCCGCGAGGACCCACGGCTGCCGCTCATCCTGCTGCCGGACGACTGGCCGGGTGTCGAAGCCGAGCAGCTGTTCTGGTCGCTGCGCCGCAAGCTCCGTCATCCGGCCCGTCGGCAGGCCGCCCGCACGCTCGAGTTCCTCGGTGACGGCCAGACGATCTAGGCGATCGGTACGTACAGATCGGTGCGCAGGTCGTCCGGGGCGGTGGTGGCGTGGTCGCTGAGGTAGGCCTCGAAGCACACACCGTCGCGCAGGGTGTGGCCGCTGGTCGGGATGACTTCGGCGTACAGGCGCTGCCAGGCGGCCGGCAGCCCGGAGTAGTGGCCGACGAACTGCGCACGCAGGTACTTTCCGGCCGGCAGGCTCGTCTCCTCGAGCTCGCCGATGTCGGCGTCGTCCGCGACGCTGATCGCCGCGACCGACTCGAGTTCGGCCGCCGGCTTGGAGTCGGCGTCGTCGTAGTAGACGGCGACCAGCAAGGTCTCCGGCTCCTTGGGGAGCCCGAGCTTGGCGATGTGTTGTTCGAGCGTCCCGAACGCCGAACCGATCTGGAAGTAGGGCCCGCGATGCCGGACGGCGGCGAGCCGGGTCGTGGGCAGTTCGACGACTTCCACCTGCATGGGTACTCCTGAGGTTTTCGGTAGGTGAAACCTGGCCACGCCGGCCGGGTGGTAGTGAACGCCGTTCGGCGCCCGGATCCCCGGGCAGTTGCGGCCGGCGATGCGAAACGCCGACGGCGACAAGCCGAAGCCGGCCTGGAACGCCTTGGTGAACGCCTCGTGCGTGGCGTACCCCGACGCGAACGCGATCGTGGTGATCGGGTCGGCGGTGTTGCGCGCCTGCCAGGCGCCACGCTCCAGCCGCAGCCGACGGCTCAGCTCAGCCGGCGACTCGCCGGTGATCGCCCGGAAGATCCGGTGGAAGTGATACGGCGACAGGTAGCACGCGGCCGCGAGTTCCCGGAACGTCGGCGGGTCGTCCAGCCGCTGCTGCAGCTCGAGGATGACCTGCCGCACCATCGCCTCGTAGTCGATGCCCATGTGCCGCCTCCTTCCGAGCAGCAAGTTACGGGACGGCGAGGGGCCTGCGCTTGTCCTACGTTGCGGTCTACCCACACCCTCCGGCATAGGGTCGCACTCGTCGAGGAGATTGCAGACCGGACCGTAAGAAGGGCCGGTGAGGAGTGATGACATTGGCAGCATTCGATGCGGACGTAGCGGTCGTCGGGCTGGGCGCGATGGGCGCGCACGCCCTGTGGCGGCTGACAGCCCGCGGCGTACGGGCGATCGGTATCGAACAGTTCACGCCGGGACACGACCAGGGCTCGTCGCACGGGCGGACACGCCTGTTCCGCGTCGCCTGCATGGAGCATCCGACGCTCCCGGCGATCGCCCGCCGATCCCGCGAGCTGTGGGAAGAGCTGCAGCCGTACGCCGGCGGGCCGATCCTCGAGACCTGCGGCGGCATCATGATCGGCGCACCTGACAGCGCCGTGATCACCGGCACGCTCGCGGCCGCGCAGGCTCACGACCTGCCGGTCGAACGCCTGACTCGCGCCCAGCTGACTGAGCGCTTCCCTCAGCACGCCGACCTCGCCGACGACGACATCGGCGTCTGGGACCCGGAGGCCGGCATCGTCCACCCCGAAACCGCGATCACCGCGGCGACGAAGGCCGCCCAGGCCGCCGGAGCAACCATCCTCACCGGCACCCGCGTCACCTCGATCGACTCGACCGGCGCCGGCGCGGTGATCCGGACCGCCGGACGAAACCTCACGGTCAAGCAGGCCGTCGTCACCGCGGGCGCCTGGCTCGGCAAGCTGGTCCCGGGCCTGCCCCTGGCCCCGATCCGGACACCGATGACCTGGTTCGCCCCAGCCTCCGCATCGGCCGCCCCGCAGTTCGCCCTGAGCCGATTCCCCGCCTTCATCCGCCAGTTCGCCGACGGCCACGGAATCTGGGGCCACGGCGCCGGCAAGACCTACGGAGTCAAGGTCGGCGCCGAACGCGACGAAACCTTCCCGCCCATCGACCCGGACACCATCGAACGCACCACCTCACCCCGCGACCACGAACTGGTCACCAGGCTGGTGGCCAAGGCGTTGCCCGGCCTGAACCCGATCCCCACCCAGGTCGTCACCTGCATGATCACCGACAGCCAGGACGGCCAGTTCCTGCTGGGCCGCCCCGGCAACGAGGCCCGCCTCATCATCGGCGGCGGTGACAGCGGCCACGCGTTCAAGCACGCCGCCGGCCTGGGCGAACTCCTCGCCGAAGTCGCCACAGGTGAGCAGCCCTACGTGGACACAGCCTTCGTCTCCCCGGACCGTGACCGTGCCAGCGGCTAGTGCGACTCGATCCAGTCGGAGATCATGCGGTACGACGTGCCCGACGACGGATGCAACGCGAGGTTGTGGCCGGTATCCGGCACCGTCTCGGCGGTGAACGACGAAGCCCGCGAGAAGTACGGCGCCTCGTTCAACCGCACCGCCCGGTCGCTCCGGCAGTTCAGCAACACCCCGCAGAACATGATGTCCTGCTGCCCGACGATCGAGAGCACCGGCGCGCGCACGCGGCTCGTGCTGTTCAGCGGCGCCGGCAACTGATCGGCCACCGCGGTGCTCACAAGCGTCGCGTGCGTCGTGACGTCCTTGTGCGCCTCGTCGTACGCGATGACAGACGGATCCGCGGTCTTGGTGTTGTAGTAGGACCAGCCACGTGCGCCCGGCAGCGTCGTCACGTAGCTCGCGTCCAGCGTCGAACCGAGGAACGCCGGATCCAGCGTCGCGGGGTAGTAGTTCACGAACGTTCCCACCCCGGCCACGCCGATGCCGACGCCGTGCAGCATCCCGGTGACGACCAGACGATCCACGTCGTTGTACTTCGCGGCCTCCTCGATCGCCACGATCCCACCGATCGAGTGCGACACCACGTTGACGGAGTAGTGGTCCTTGCTGCGCAGCCACCCGATCAACTGGTGCAGCACATACGCGTCCGACTGCACCGTGACCAGCGCGCTCAGCGGCCGGCTGCTCTTCCCCACACCCAGCCGGTCGTAGGCGAACGTCGCCCGCCCGTCGGCCAGCGCCCGCCGCACATAGGAGTACGTCGAACGCTGCTGCGGCCAGTCCCAGTAGGTCTGGTTGTAACTCCCACCATGGACGAGCACGTCGATCTGGCGTTCGCCCCCCGACCAGGAGGCAGGCGTGCACAGTGTTCCGGAGATCTTCGCCGTCACACTGCCGGACGGGGTGACCGACACCGGACGTTCCACTGTGCGGCAAACCGGCTCGCCCGCGTCATCGGCGAATGCCGGAAGCGAAGCGGAGATGGCTGCGACCAGGAGACCTGCGACTGCGACCCGCGACGCGGCGGCGGCCAATGTCATGTGTGGTGACTCTAGCCAGTCGAAGCAGTGGGTCTCAACTCCTACGTCAACTAGCTGACATCCCGCTCGAATCGGGCCTACAGTGAGGCGGAATGGCCAGGACCGAGCCAGGGTGAGTATCGAGGGGATCCACGTATGGCCGAGGCTCCGCAGGTTCCGCTGCCGTATCGCCGAGACACGGCCTGCCCATTCGATCCGGCGCCGGAGATCGGCCGCTTACGTGAGGAAGCGCCGGTCACCCGCCTCGAGCTGCCCAGCGAGGTCTCGGTCTGGTTCGTCACGAGATACGACCACGCGCGCCAGGTCCTCGGCGACACGCGATTCAGCAACGCGCAAACGCCCCCCTGGCTGCTGCGGATGCCGATGGTCAAGGGCAGCGGACAGGCGGCCGCGCAGGAGCCCGGGGCGTTCATCGGTTTCGACCCGCCCGACCACACGCGTTTCCGGCGCGTCCTGACCGCGGAGTTCACGGTCAAACGGATGAACCGGCTGCGGCCGCGCATCGAGGAGATCGTCGAGCAGCACCTGGACGCGATGGAGCAGGCCGGTCCGCCCGTTGATCTGGTGCCGGCCTTCGCGTTCCCGATTCCCGCGCTGGTGATCTGCGAGCTGCTCGGCGTGCCGTACTCCGACCGCGAGGAGTTCAAGGCGCTCAGCAGCCTGATCGCCGACCTCACGCAGCCACGTGAGAAGCTACTTGCGGGATACCGCGATCTCCATGTCTACATGACGAAACTCGTAGCCAAGCAGCGCGAGAAACCCGACGACGCGATGCTCGGCATGCTGGTCCGCGAGCACGGCGAGGAGTTCTCCGACGCCGAGCTCGCCGGCATCGGCCGGCTGCTGCTGTTCGCCGGGCACGAGACCACGGCCAACATGCTCGCGCTCGGCACGCTGTTGCTGTTGCAGCATCCCGGCCAGGCCGCCGCGCTGCGGGACGATCCCCGCGTGGTGCCGCCCGCGATCGAGGAGCTGCTGCGCTACCTCACGATCGCGCAGAGCGCCGTGGTCCGCACCGCGACCGAGGACCTCACGATCGCCGGCCAGCAGGTGAAGGCCGGCGAGTACGTCCTGGTCTCGCTGCCGTCGGCCAACCGCGACGAGGAGCTCTACGACGACGCCGGCCGCTTCGACGTCACGCGCAAGCCGCAGTCGCACGTGGCGTTCGGGCACGGCGTTCACCACTGCCTCGGCGCGCCGCTGGCGAGGCTCGAGCTGCAGACCGCGTTTCCGGCGTTGCTGAAGCGCTTCCCGGCGTTGCGGCTCGCGATCCCGCTGGACGACGTGAAGTTCCGTACGATGACCACCGTCTACGGCACGCCGGAGCTGCCGGTCGAGTGGTGACGCCGCTCAGGGCTTGCGGCCGACACCGCCGTACAACGCGCGCGAGGCCTCGTCGTCGGCGAGCTCGGGGTCGTCCGCACCCCACAGCCCGCCGAAGCACACCTCGGGCTTGGCGCCGGGGTACGGCGGAACCATCTCGAGCCCTTCGAAGAAGCGCTCCACGTCGTCCTTCGAGCGCGGGTGCAGCTGCTCGTTGGCGTTCTGGTAGAGCCCGACCGCCCGCTCCACCGTCTCCGGCGCCTGCTTGTCGTAGGTGCCCTGCGACAGAACGAGATAGCTGCCGGAGGCGAGCTCCGAGACGTAACGCCGGATCAGTCCCCACGGATCGTGCTCGTCGGCGACGAAATGCACGACGGCCGTGCACAGCAATGCGACAGGCCGGTCGAAGTCGATCATTTCCCGGAGCTCGGGATGATTCAGCAACTCGTCGGGCTTACGTAAGTCTCCGAGCAGGAAGGCGGTCTTGTCAGCTTGGCCGAGCAACCGTTTCGCCTGTGTGACGACCGCCGGGTCATGGTCCACGTAGACGACGCGAGCCCTGAGGTCGACACCGTCGGCTTCGGAGTCGGGAGTGACGAGCTGCACGACCTCGTGGGTGTTGTTCTGGGTCGGGAGCCCGGACCCGATGTCGATGAACTGGTCGATCCCCGTCTCGGTGGCGAGCCAGCGCGCGGCGCGCTGGTGAAATCCACGGTTGCACCAGGCCCAGTCCTCGAGCTCCGGAAAGACCGCCTTGATGTGCTCGGCGCCGGCACGGTCGATCGCGTAGTTGTTGGTGCCACCCAAGAGGTAGTCGTAGACGCGAGCGACACTCATCGTGTTCGGCTCAGCATCGTCGTGCCCCTGCTGCGCTTCAGGCATTTCTGTCTCCCGGCAAAACAGACGCAGGTGCGTGGTCAGACATCAACGTGGTCTCTCGATGCCTAGTGTGACAGGGAGGTACAAACTCGCCCTTGTCGAACACCGGCCTGGAAGAACATACAAACAGCCTGGTACGAAACGCCAGCGCCGGCAGCCCACCACGTGTTCAGATGATGAAATCCCGTTGGCCGGAAAGCAGAAGTCCCCCCGCCTGCTGGCACCATGGCCCGGTGACCGAACCGGCGGACCCGCGCGAGCTGACGATCCCCGACGTGATCGCGCCCGGACTCGACATCCTGTTCTGCGGCATCAACCCCGGACTGATGTCGGCGGCCACCGGCCACCACTTCGCCCGGCCGGGCAACCGCTTCTGGCCTGCGCTCCACAAGGCCGGCCTGACGCCTCGGCTGCTGCGGCCCGATGAGCAGGACGAGTTGCCGGCGTACGGCATCGGGATCACCAACCTGGTCGCCCGGGCGTCGGCGAAGGCCGCCGAGCTCGGCAAGGACGAGCTGCGGGCCGGCGGGATGCAACTGGGCAAGCTGGTCCGGCGTTACCGTCCGGCGTGGGTCGCGGTCGTTGGCGTGACGGCGTTCCGGACCGCGTTCGAGATGCCGAACGCCAAGGTCGGGCCGCTACCGGACACACCGGAGCCGCTACGGCCGGCAAAGGTGTGGCTGCTGCCCAACCCCAGCGGGCTGAACGCCCACTACACACTGGCAACGCTGGCCGAGGAGTTCGCCAGGCTCCGGGCCGTCGCACGTCGGTAGCCGGCCCAGAAGTGGCCAGCGCCAACAGCTTGACGACAGCCGGTACGCGAGCAGACGTTGATGGTCATGACACATTCTCGGCGTACGTTCCTCGCCGCATCCGGTACGGCTGCTGCGGTCACGTCGGTTGGCACACCCACTCCCGCGAAAGCCGAGGCCGCTGACATGCTCCGCCTGCCCGACATGCCGTTGCACGACCCGTACATCGTCGCGGACCGGGCCAGCCGCACGTACCACCTCTACACCTCCAACGTTGGCTCGGTTTCCGGCACGTCCGACACCGGCACGATGGTCTACCGCAGCCAGAACCTCCGGGACTGGCTGCGGCCCGAGGTCGTGTTCCTGACAGCAGACCATCCCGGCCTGTGGGCGAAACGCGGCGGCTGGGCACCGGAGGTGCATGAGTACCGCGGCAAGTACTACCTGTTCACCACGTTGCACGACGAGAGCAAGACACTGCCGATCCCGCCGCCGAACCAGTACGGCACGCCGTTCCAGCTGCCGAACTACATGCGCGGAACGATCGTCGCGGTCTCCGACTCGCTGCTGGGCCCGTTCGTCCCGCTGGACGCCTCACGGCCGACTCCGCCGGAGAACTTCATGACACTCGACGGCACGCTGTACGTCGACCGCGACGGGCAGCCGTGGATGATCTACGCACACGAGTGGCTGCAGCGCATCGACGGCACGATCGAGGCGATCCGGCTCACCGACGACCTGTCGGGGACCGTCGGCGACCCGATCTTCATCTGCAAGGGATCCGACGCTTTCTGGCTCACCGAGCAGATCCCCGGCGGCGTACCGCACCAGCTCACGCCGTACGTCACCGACGGCCCCGAGCTCTATCACCTGCCCGGCGGCGCGCTGCTGATGCTGTGGTCGACGTATGAGAAGAACCGCGCGGGCGACGGCGGAACCATCGGCGGCGACTACGTGCAGACGTTCGCGGTCTCGCGTTCCGGCCGGCTGCGGGGGCCGTGGGAGCAGCACCGTCCCGTCGTCCGCGACGACTCCGGGCACGGCATGCTGTTCCGTACGTTCGACGGGCGGCTGATGATGGTGCTGCACCGGCCGTTCAACAACGCCCGCGGCAAGCTCTACGACGTCGACCTCACGCCACACGGCCTGCGCGTCCTGCGCCAGCGAACCGACCTGGACGGCGGCGGGTAGGTCAATGCGGAAGAGTCTGGACGACGCCTTCCGAAATCTCCAATCCATCGGAGTCGGGCAGGGCTAGATTCGCGGCATGGACGATGCTGCCGCACGAATTCAGGACCTGGCAGGGCTGCTCACGCCGATGGCGATCCGGGTGGCCGCGACGCTCCGGCTGGCCGATCACCTCGAGGCGGGCACCACGCAGCTGGCCGACCTCGCCGACCGGACCGAGACCGACCCTGACGCGCTCGCCGGGCTGCTCGGCCATCTCGTGTCCGTCGGAGTGTTCGAGGCGCCGGAGCCTGGCGTCTTCGCGCTGAACGACCTCGGCCGCGGGCTGCTGGACGCGAACGGCGTGCGCGGCTGGCTCGACCTGACGGGCATCGGCAGCCGGATCGACCTGACGTACACCGGCCTGCTCGAGTCGATCCGGACCGGCGGGCCGTGCTACGCCTCGGTGTACGGGCGGCCGTGGTGGGAGGACATCACATCCGACCCGAAGCTGGACGCCGAGTTCCACGAGCTGATGACCGGCGGGCACGCCGAGCGGCACGCGAGCTTCGTCGAGGCATACGACTGGAGCCAGGCCAGGCAGGTCGTCGACGTCGGCGGTGGTGACGGCGGGCTGCTGACCAAGCTGCTCGACGCCGAGCCGGACCTGCGCGGCACGTTGGTGGACCTGCCCGGCCGGCTGGCCGCCGTCGAGGCCGACGACCGGCTCGAGCTGGCGCCGGGAAGCTTCTTCGACCCGTTGCCGGCAGGCGCGGACGTCTACCTGCTGTCAGGCGTGCTCAACGACTGGAACGACCAGGAAGCCACCGCCATCCTGCGCCGCTGTGCCGAGGCGGCGGGCACGACCGGACGCGTCGTCGTCGTGGGACACCTCTACGAAGACCACTCCGCCAAGGTCGCGGGCAGCGCCAACCTCATGATGCTCGTCCTGGTCGGTGGAAAGGAACGCACCTACGCCGAGCTCGCCGACCTCGCGCTCGGCGCCGGCCTCGTCACGGACCAGACCGGCGCCGGGTACGTCGAGCTCGTTGCCGCGTCTACTGAGCAGTCCACCCGCAGTCGAGCGTGAAGTGCGAGCCCGTGATGAACGACGCGTGCGGGCCGCACAGGTAGGCGATCATCTCGGCGATCTCCTCCGGCTCCACCAGCCGCTTGATCGCCGCCGACCGCAGCATGATCTCCTCGAGCACACGCTCCTCGGGGATGCCGTGCTGCACCGCCTGGTCGGCAACCTGGCCTTCCACCAAAGGCGTTCTGGCGTACGACGGGTTTATGCAGTTGCTGGTGACGCCGTGCTCCGCACCCTCCAGCGCGACGACCTTCGACAGGCCCTCGACCGCGTGCTTGGCCGTGACGTAGGCGCTTTTGTACGGCGAGGCGACCAGACCCTGGATCGAGGAGAGGTTGACCACCCGGCCCCAGCCCTGGGCATACATGTGCGGCAGCACCTGGCGCAGGATCCGGAACGGCGCCTCGACCATGATGCGCAGCATCCAGGAGAACTTCTCCGGCGGGAACTCCTGGATCGGTGCCATGTGCTGAACGCCGGCGTTGTTGATCAGCACGTCGATGCCGGGCTCGTCGCCCAGCCCCAGCGCGTCGACCGCGTCCAGATCGGCAAGGTCGGCTTGCACGAAGGTGCCGCCGACCTCGGCGGCCACCTCGCGTCCGGAATCGGCCCGGTCGAGCACGACCACCTCGGCGCCGGCCTTGGCCAGCCGGCGGGCCGTCGCCCGTCCGATTCCGGACCCACCACCGGTGACCAGCGCACGCCGGCCCTGCAGGGATTGCTCGTCTGACATCGGTCTCCAGTCAGTCAGTCAGGTACGTGCCGCGCCGTAGGTCCGGTCGTCGTCGATGTCGGCCTTCGCGCGGTCTGGCAGCAGCCAGCAGGCGATCACGCTGATCACCGCTCCGAACAGCATGTAGGCCGCGACCGCGTAGCCGGTGTCGAAGTTGTGCACCAGCAGGGCGGCGACGTACGCTGCCGGACCGCCTGCGACCAACGAGGCCAGCTGATAGCCCAGTCCAGCGCCACCATAACGCAGATGCGTCGGGAAGCTCTCCGCGATCAGCGACGCCTGCGTTCCGTACTGGATCGTGTGCGGGAGCAGGCCGAGCACGATGCCGACGAACACCAGCCACTCCTGGCCGCTGTCCAGCGCCGCGAAGTAGAGGAAGCCCCACACGCCGGTCAGCGCGGCACCCGCGATGTACACGCGCTTGCGGCCCACCCTGTCCGACAGGTGACCAAAGTACGGCAGCAGGATGAACTCCAGGCAGGACGCGAGCAGCACGCCCGTCAAGGCGAAGTTGCGCGTGAAGCCCTTGTCCGCCACGTAGGTGAGCACGAACACAGTCACGATGTAGAACGGCATCTGCTCCGACATCCGCACCAGCGCCGAGAGCGCGATCTCCTTCGGGTACTTCCGCAGCACCTCGAGGACGGGCGCCTTCGAAACCCGCTCGCTCGACACGACCTTGGAGAACATCGGCGTCTCGAGGATGCGCATCCGGATGTAGAGACCGGTCGCGACCAGGACCAGGCTGAGCAGGAACGGGATCCGCCAGCCCCAGCTCAGGAACGCCTCGTCCGACAGCTGGCTGAACAGCAGGAGCAGGCCGTTGCCGAGGATCAGGCCGACGGCGACGCCGATCTGCGGCCAGCTGCCCATCAGCCCGCGGCGTTTCTGGTCGCCCCACTCCACCGACAGCAGCACCGAGCCACCCCACTCGCCGCCGATCGCGATGCCCTGCAGGATCCGCATCAGGATGAGCAGGATCGGCGCCAGGTTCCCGATCGACGCCGCGCCGGGCAGGATGCCGATGATCGCGCTCGGGATGCCCATCAGGAGCAGCGTGACGATCAGCATCGCCTTCCGGCCGAGCCGGTCACCCCAGTGCCCGAAGATGGCCGCGCCGATGGGACGGGCGGCGAAGCCGAGGAAGATGGTCGCGAACGACGAGAGCTGGCCTACGTAGTTGGAGGCGTTCGGGAAGAACACCTGCGGGAACACCAGCGCGGCTGCCGTCCCGTAGAGGAAGTAGTCGTACCACTCGATCGACGTGCCGATCGCCGAGGCGAGCGCGGCACGGCGAACCTGCTTGTTGTGCTCGCCCGTGCCTACCACGGACTGCGAGTCGCGTGCAGCGGATGGATCTAGGGTCATGCCGGGCTCCTGCCGCTGAGGGCGCGCGACGCTTCCCACCCTCGACGGTAGGCCGGTGCGGTCGGGTCCCAAAGCCCGCGAGCGGGCTTTTCCGGAATCGGACAGAACCGCCGGCCCCGAACAAACCCCGAACAACAAGGATCGCCGCGCCAGGGGCCGCGCGGCGATCCTTGCCGGGGGTTGTGTGTGGTCCAGTCAGTTCACGCGGGTCACCAGGTGGCGACTCGCAGGGCGCTCCAGCCGCTGCCGAGACGGACGGCCTTGCCGAAGCCGCCCGTGCCGGAGCCGCGGTAGTAGTACATCGCGCCGTTCGAACGGACACCCAGCAGGTCCAGCTTCTGGTCGCCGTTCACGTCTACGGCCAGGATCCGGCTGTTCGCCGCCCAGCCGGTGCCGACGCGGCCCTTGTACGTAAAGGATCCGGTGCCCTTGCCGAGGTAGTAGTGCAGCTCGCCGCCCGACGTCGTGGCGTACAGGTCGGCCTTGCCGTCGCCGTTGACGTCGCCTGCGACGATCCGGTTGTACTTCGACCAGCCCTTGCCCAGCGGCTTGGCGGTGTTGAACCGGCCGTTGCCCTTGCCGGTCTGCAGGTAGAGCGTCGCGCCGTTCAGGCTGAGGAGGTCGGAACGCCTGTCTCCGTTGACGTCCGCGACCGCGAACCAGCGGATGTTCTTCCAGCCGGCACCCACGTTGATCCGGTTGGAGAAGCCCTTCGCGGTCCGCTGCCAGTAGTACAGCTTGCCGTCCGTCGCGGTCGCGAACAGGTCACCGCGGCCGTCGGCGTTGGCGTCGCCGACCGCGATCCGGTTGTAGGCCGTGGTCCAGCCCTGGCCGATCCGCACGCGCTTGCCGAACGTGCCGGACGACTTGCCGGGGTACAGCCACATCGCCCGCGCGGAGTCGACGGACACGATGTCGCCGTAGGCATCGGCGTTGACGCTCTTCGCGTTCGCACCACCGGTGGCGGCGCCGTCGTCGACGATGTTCCTGTAGCGGTACGGCAGGTAGCCCGCGCCGCCGTTGTGGTACGGGTACGGGACCTTGTGGTGGATCGCGTGCGGCGGCGTCTGCTCGTACGCCCAGTAGGACGTCTTGGCGGAGTTCGCCCACTTCTCGAAGACCACGACGTGCACGCCGGACTTGTTGAGGATGTCGCCGGCCTTCAGTTGGCTCTTGTTGATCCGCGTCGCGACGCTCGGCAGCGACGACGTCGTGAGCGACGAGTTGAGGTTCCACGCCATCGACACGAAGCCGGAACAGTCGGCGCGATACGAGCCGTAGGCGTTGGTGTAGTTCTTCCCGACACACTGCGAGAGCGGATAGCCCAGGCAGTACGGCACCTCGGCCGCCGGCCACGACTGCGCCCGCTTGATCACCGTGCTGCGGGTGATCTTGCCGCCCTTACCTGCCGCCGAGACGCCATCGACGTTGGCGCCGGCGCCTGGCGCTCCCTGCTCTGCCGCGTTGTCCGGCGCGTTGCCCGCGTCCGGCTGCGGATCGACGAGGCCGCAGCCGGCCAGCGCGACGACTGCCGCCCCCGTCACCAGGGCCCCCGCCCATCTCCTGAAACCCATCCGTCCTCCCTCGGTACTGGTTCGAGTGGAAACCTAGGGAGTGGCCGGGGAGCACGGGATACAGCCGACATACAGCGGGATGCGGCAGGCGAGCCGCTGGCAGCTAGCTGCCAGCCAGGGCCCAGGATCAGGCTCGGAACCGAGCACAGAATCGGGCTCAGCGCTCAGCTCGCGGCGAGCTTCACGCGCACGGCATCGGCCTCCGACGTCCGCTCGAGCTCGTCGAGCAGTTCGAGCGCCTCCGCCCAGAGGAGGTTCGCCGCGGCCGGGTCGCCGGCGGCCGCGTGGGCGTCGCCGAAGTGGTCGAGCACGCCCGCCGCGCTGTCGCGGTCACCGATCACGCGCAGCAGGCCGACCGACTGCTGGAAGCACTCGATCGCCTGCTGATGGTCGCCGAGATGGTGGTGGGCGTAGCCCAGGCTGTCCCAGGTCAGCGCCTGCCCGTGCCGGTCGCCCACCTCGCGCAGCAGGTCGAGCGCTCGCCCACACCGCTCCAGCGCCTGGTGGTAGTCGCCCAGCAGCGCGCAGTGCCAGCCCGCGGAGTTCAGTGAGTTGGCCCGCCCGGTCAGGTCACCGGCCGTACGGAACAACTCGTACGCGAGCTCCGACTCTCGTAACGCCTCCGCCTGGAGGTTCTGGCGCTCGAACAACCCGGCCAGCCCCAGGCACGCCTGCGCCTGGTCGGCGGGCGCGCCGAGCTCGCCGGACAGTTCGAAGGCCCTTCTGTAATGGCCGTCCGCTTCGGCGTACCGGCCCAGCCGGGTGTACGCGCGCGCCAGCTGACGATGGCTGTGTGCCTCGCCGTGCCGGTCACCGAGCCGTTGCGTCGCGGCCAGTGCCGCTCGCTGGCTCGCCGCCAGGTCGTGCCGGTGGCCGCGCCGTACGAGATAGGTCGTGAGCGTCCAGCCCAGTCGCCAGGCGTGGTTGTCGAAACCCTCCGAGCCGGCCTGCTCGACCAGTCCGAGCAGTGTCGGATGCGTCTCGGTGAACCACGCCAGCGCGGACTCCAGGTCCTCCAGTGGCTCCCGGACGACACCGGGCCCAGCCGCGGGGAGCTCGATCGGTGGTCGCGTCGATCCCAGCAAGGCGTCGGCGCGATAGGCGCTGTGGAGGTAGTGGTCGAGCATCCGCTGCTTGACGGCCTGCCGGTCCGCGGCGCTGTCCTCCCGCTCGCAGAGCTCGGCGGCATACGCGCGCAGCAGGTCGTGGAAGCCGTAGCAGCCGGGGGCGACCTCGGTCAGCAGGTGCGCCCGGGTCAGCTCGGCGACGGGCGGCGACTCGAGTCCGGTCAGGCTGCTGATCGCCGGCACCGTGGCGTACGGACCGGGATGCGTTCCGAGCAGGCGGAACGTCCGGGCGGCCTCCGGGCCGAGTTGCTGGTAGGACCAGGAGAACACCGCACGGATGTCGGCGGCCAGGTCGCCACTGTCCAGAACATCGAGTCCGTGGCGGGCGTCGCGCAGCTGCTCCGCGATGCTCGCCAGCGGCAGCGCCGGCTCGGTGGCGGCACGGGCGGAGACGATCGCCAGCGCCAGCGGAAGCCGGGCGCATCGGGTCAGGATCTCTTCCACGGCACGGGGTTCGGCGGCCAGCCGGTCATCGAACTCCGCGCCGAGCCGGCGAGCGAGCAACTCCCGGGCGTCGGCTGCGGGCAGCAGGTCGAGCGTGATCGGCCGAGCGCCCTCGGTCGCGACCAGGCCGGTCAGCTGATGCCGGCTCGTCACGAGGACGAGGCTGCCCGGCGATCCCGGCACGAGCGGGCGGACCTGCTCGGCGTCGCGAGCGTTGTCGAGCAGGACAAGGACTTTCCGGTCGGCGAGCAAGCTGCGGTAGAGCGCCGCCTGCGCGTCGAGGCTCACCGGGATCCGGCCCGGCTCGACTGAGTGGGGTGGTGGTTGGGGGTAGAGGAGGGCGTCGAGGAACCCGCGAATGGCGTCGGCCGGGCTCATCGCCGAGATGCCGGGACCGAAGCCACGCAGGTTGACGTAGAGCTGACCGTCGGGAAAACGGCCACGGGCCTGATGCGCCCAGTGCACCGCCAATGCGGACTTGCCTACGCCCGCGGTACCGACCAGGACGGTGATCGGGGCGCCGCTGCTCTCGATCGCGTCGAGCTGGGCCAGCTCGTCGGTCCGGCCGGTGAATCCGGGTACGTCTCTTGGCAGTTGAGCGGGAACCTCACGGGCCCGCGGCCGGCCGGCGCGCTGACCGTTCAGTATCTCCGCGTGCAGCGCTCGCAGCTCGGGCCCGGGATCCAGGCCGAGCGTGTCGGCGAGCCTGCGACGCGCCCGCTGGAACGCGTCGAGTGCTGCGGCGCGGTCGCCGGAGTCGGCCAGCAGGCGGATCAGCTGGTGCCAGGCCGACTCGCGGCCCGGGTGGTCGGCGACCAGGCCACGCAGGCCGGCGATCGCTCCGGCCGGGTCGCCGGCTGCCGCCTGCGCGTCGAGGGCACCCTCGCGAGCGGTCACCGAGCTCTCGGTCAGGGCGGCGGCGTAGGCCTGCAGGCTGGAACCGAGCGGTACGTCCTGCAGCGCGTGGCCGCGCCACAGCTTGTTCGCGGCGGCGTAGTGGCCAGCGGCCGTCGCTGGGTCGCCGGCCTTGGCGGCGGCGGTCGCCTGTGCCACGGCTCGTTCGAACGCCACGACGTCGAGCTCGTCGTCGTGTACGCGCAGGAGGTACGCGCCCGTGAGCGTCGACAGCCGGTCGCGTTCCGCGCCAAGGTGGCCACGCAGCGCGGAGACGTACGTGCGTACGTTGGCGATCGCGGACTCCGGCGCGTCGTGTGACCACAGCTCGTCGATCAGGTCGTCGACCGGAACCGGCGTGTTCCGGCGCACGATCAGCATGGCGAGGACCGTGCGCTGCTTGGCAGCGCCGATCTCCACCGTGGGCTCGCTCTGGCCGCCGGAGCTCACCAGCAACGGCCCGAGCAGACCTAACCAGATCAGGCCCCCGCCCCCTTCCCCTCGTCCCCGTTCGTTCGCTGTCTTTCCCAACTGCGCGCGTAGAGGCAGCGTACTGTCGGCTGCATGCTGACCGAACTACTTTCCGCTGTCCGTTCCCAGCACATCGAGATCGTCGATCTCACCGCTTCGCTCTCCAAAGAGACGCCGATCCTGCAGCTTCCGGATCCCTTCGCGAACACGATTCCGTTCACTCTGGAGGAGATCAGCCGCTACGACGAGCGAGGGCCGCGGTGGTACTGGAACAACATCCACACCGGTGAGCACACCGGAACCCACTTCGACGCTCCCGTGCACTGGGCTTCCGGGCAGTCCGGCCTGGACGTGTCGCAGATCCCGCTGTCGGCTCTGGTCGCACCGGCTGTCGTGCTGGACGTGTCGGATCGGGTGGCGGAAAACTCCGACTTCCTGCTGTCGATCGACGACGTACGCGACTGGGAGGCCTCCCACGGTCCGCTGCCCGACGGCGGGTGGCTGCTCTTCCGCACGGGCTGGGACTCGCGGTCCGACGACTCCGGCCAGTTCCTGAACGCCGACGAGACCGGATCGCACACGCCCGGCATCTCCGCCGAGTGCGCGAAGTGGCTGGCCCAGGAGACTCCGATCGTCGGTGTGGGTGTCGAGACGGTCGGCACGGATGCCGGTGCGGCGCACAGCTTCACGCCGGCGTTCCCCTGCCACGAGTACATGCTGGGCGCCGGCAAGTACGGCTTGACACAGCTGCAGAACGTCGCGGCGCTGCCCGCGACCGGGACGGTGCTGGTGGTCGCTCCGCTGCCGATCGTCGGTGGTTCCGGCAGCCCGGCGCGGGTACTCGCTCTGGTCGAGCGGTGAGGAAGGCAGGGCGCGGATGAACGTCGCTGAGCTGGTCGGCCGGATCGTCGCGGCGCAGGGCGCCGGGTACGCCTTCGGGGTGGTGGGCAGCGGCAACTTCGCGTTCACCAACGCGTTGCGCGCACACGGTGTGCCGTACGTCGCGAGCCGGCACGAGGCCGGCGCGGCGACGATGGCCGACGCGTACTCCCGGATGAGCGGCCGGCTCGGCGTGGTGTCGACGCACCAGGGTTGCGGGCTCACCAACGCACTGACCGGGATCGCCGAGGCGGCCAAGAGCCGTACCCCTCTGCTGGTGCTCGCGGCCGACACGGCCGGGTCGGCGGTGCTGTCGAACTTCGCGATCGACCAGGACGCGGTGGCGCGTGCGGTGGGCGCGGTGCCGGAACGCGTTCACTCGGCCGCGTCGGCGGCGGCTGACACGTTGCGGGCCTGCCGGACGGCTGTGCAGGAGCGGCGAACGGTGGTGCTCAGCGTGCCGCTCGACGTACAGGCGGCGGACGGTCCGGATGGCTGGGACCCCGTGCCGCCGCCGTTGGTGTGGCTGCCCCGGCCGGCCCCGGAGTCCGTCGACTCGCTGGTCTCGCTGATCCTCGGCGCCAGGCGGCCGGTGTTCGTCGCCGGACGAGGTGCGCGCCACGCGGGCGCGGAGCTGCGTTCGCTCGCGGCGGCGAGCGGAGCGTTGCTGGCCACGTCCGCGGTGGCGAACGGCTTGTTCCACGGGGATCCGTGGTCGCTGGGCATCTCTGGTGGGTTCGCGACACCGCTGGCGGCGTCGCTGATCTCGGACGCCGACCTGATCGTGGGCTGGGGCTGTGCGCTGAACATGTGGACGATGCGGCACGGCCGGCTGATCGGGCCGTCGGCCCGCGTCGCGCAGGTCGACGTCGACAGCGCCGCACTGGGGGCACACCGGCCGATCGACCTCGGCGTGGTCGGCGACGTGGCACTGACGGCGTCCGACGTGCTGGCGGCGTTGGAGTCCGCTGGGCCGCGGCCGGACGCCGGCTACCGCGAGGAGCCGGTCCGGGAACGGCTCGCGGTGGAAGGACGCTGGCGCGACGTACCGTTCGACGACGCTTCGGCCGACGGCCGGATCGACGCCCGTACGCTCAGCGTCCGGCTCGACTCGCTGTTGCCGGCCGAACGCGTGGTGGCGGTCGACTCCGGCAACTTCATGGGCTATCCGAGTGCGTACCTCTCGGTGCCCGACGAGTTCGGATTCTGTTTCACCCAGGCGTTCCAGTCGATCGGCCTCGGGCTCTCGACCGCCATCGGGGCAGCGCTGGCGCAGCCGTCGCGGCTGCCGGTCGCCGCGCTCGGCGACGGCGGATTCCACATGAGCGTGGCCGACCTCGAGACGGCGGCGCGGCTCTGCCTGCCGTTGCTCGTGGTCGTCTACAACGACGCGGCCTACGGCGCCGAGGTGCACCATTTCGGACCCAGTGATCCGGCTGCCGACCTGTCCACGGTGCGCTTCCCCGACACCGACATCGCGGCGATCGGGCGTGGATTCGGATGCTCCGGACTGACCGTACGAAAGGCAAGCGATCTGGACGCCGTGAGCGACTGGCTGGCCGGACCGCCGCAAGGCCCACTGGTCGTCGACGCCAAGCTGGCAAGCGATGGTGGCGCCTGGTGGCTGGCCGAGGCGTTCCGCGGCCACTGACCACCGGCGCGATCTTTGTTGGCGGCTCGACCCATCCGGACCGCGTGGGTGCGCGAACCATCTGAGAACCTTCGGAAGTCCGGACGTTGGTCTCGCGCCCTCGCCGCCGCGTCTCGCCCACCGGCGGCGAAGGACCATTCCCCGGGCTTCCGAAGGCAAGCCGCCCCGTCCTCCTGAGCCGGGCTGCGTTTCCGCCGCGCCGCTGGGCCAGAGCTGGAGAGCTGGTCGCGGCGTCCGCTCAGACTGTGGCGTCGGGTGCGGCGGGCGCGAGGACCGGCAGGCCCCAGATGCGCATCGCGGCCTGGCCGGCGGACCGGCCGGTGAGCTGGCGCGGCTCGCCCCAGCCGAGCAGGCGCATGGCGGTGGGGAGGTCGGTGAAGCGCCGGGCCTGCGGGCGGGGCCGGCCCGGTGCCCAGCGATCCGGCAGCAGGCCGCCGAGGCGGCCGACCATCCACACCAGCGCGACCGGACGCCCGCCGGAGCCCTCGGTCTCCTCATAGCCGAGGATCGCCGACGCCTTGACGTCGGCTCGCGACTCCTCCTCGGCCTGGCGGACGAGCGTCGCATGGGCGTCGCGGTCGTCAGGGCGCGGACAACCACCGGGCAGGTGGAACCCGGTCGACGACTGCTGGATCAACACCCGGCCGTGCACATCGAACAGCCAGCCGTAGACCTGCACCACGTCGAGAGTCGGCGGTGGAGTGCCCTCCCGCCAACAGACACCTTGCTCTATGAGACCAGACACGTACACACCGTATCGGGACTAATCGGACCATCTGCTGGCGGCTTAGGCTACGGAACGTAACCGCTTGCGCGACCGTCATCCACAGCCCGAGCTTCGTGCACAGTTGTGGATAACTCCGGGGAAAACGGTGGACAGGGTTGTGGAGTGGTTGTGCATGCCCTGGGGACAAGACTGTGGATCATGATCATCGCCATCCCCTGACGATTGGCATGACCTGCGGAAACGCCGAATCGCACAGGTGTGGACAACTTGGGAACATCATGGTGACCGTGCACCGCTCAGACGATCTGGTCGTCAGGCCAGCCCGGCTTTCGGACCCGGTCGGCGGCGCCTGAGCACCAGCTTGACGAGGCGTTCACGCTCGCGACGGTGCGTGGCAGACGGCGGCTCAGCGGTGTGCCGCGAACTCCACCACCTGCTGGTAGGTCGGCCGGTTGACCCATGCGATCCGCCGCTGCGTCACACCACCCACGGGCTGGTGGATCACCTGGTCGTGGCAGACCTGGTCGCCGGCGGCGCAGTCAGCGTCGGCGGGATAGGTCTGGCTCGCCGGCACGTCCAGCGCTGCCGCCAGGCTGTCCAGCAGTCCTTGCCGGCAGGCCGCCAGGTCTCCGCCGCCGCAGTACGGCTGGGCCAGACCGCCTTCCACCGGCCGGCCCAGCAGCGTCCGCAGGTCCTTGCTGACGTAGCCGCCCCAGCCGTGCTGGAACGCCGATCCCTGGTGGCTCGGCCGTTCGTCGACCGGCTCGACAGAGGTCAGTGCCTGGTACAGCGGTCCGCCCAGCGCCGGCTCGAACTCCGCCCGCACGAGCAACGGCCACCACGCGTCCAGCAAGGCGATCGCCTCGCTGTGCTCGTACGCGGTCGCGCCCGGTCCCGCTGTGGTGCGCAGCGCGCCGGCGGCCGACCACGCGCGCAGCTTCGCCACCGCGGCCGCGAGCTCCGGATCGTCGATCGGTTCGGTCGAGAGCACGTCGAGCAGCAACGGCAGGACATCCTCGCCGCGCAGGTCCGCGAGCCCGGCCTCCTCCATCGCCGAGACCAGCCCGGACCGCGTGACCGGCCCGGCGCCGATCAGCGCGTCGATCCGGTCGGCCAGCAGGTCACCGCGATGCACGGCGCCGAACGAGAAGTTGCCGTCGGCGGCCTGGTAGCCCGGGGCCTGCTTGTTGTTCCAGCTCGAGAGGAAGTCCTGGTCGATCACCTGCGGATGCTCGGCGAACGGCTGATAGGTCGCGTCGTTGGTGTCGGGGTTCCAGCCGGCCCACTCGTACCGCTGGTCGGCCAGCGTAGGCAGGTTCGGGTCCGCGCCGTCCGGCCGGACGGGGTTGTTGCCGGAGTTGAAGTAGGCGATGTGGCCGGCGTCGGCGTAGAACCAGTTGAACGCGTACCCGATCGTCGCCGCCGCCTGCTGGAACTCCTGCGGCGAGTGGATCTGGTCAGGCGCGTTGAACCGGCTGAACCCGATCCCGGAGTCCAGCTCGTGGAAGTACGTGCTGCGCAGCGACGTGAACGCGACCGGCCGTCCGCCGACCGTCGCACGCGAGGTCACCAGGCCGAGCTTGGTGCGGTGCGTCCGCAACGTGTACGAGCCCGCGGGCGTGGAGTCCGCGAGGCTCGGCGTCCACGCGTTGTGGCGTTCGAGCTTCTCCATCGGCAGGCACTGCCCGCGGAAGCGATAGTGGTCCGAACCGAGCGTCGGGGCCGAGCCGTCGGTGGTGCAGAGATCGACGGCGTACGTGTCGGTGATGTCCTGCCCGGCGGACGTCGCCGACCACGCGTAGTCGACGCCACGGCCGAGCAGCACGCCCATGTTCACACCCGCGAACGCGGCGCCACGGGCCTGGATGCCCGGCCCGGAGAGCTCCTGCAGCAACAGCAGTTGGGGCGCGAAGTACGCGGTCTGCGGGCCGAACACGGCGACCGGATGGCCACTGGCGGTGTGCTGACCGGACACGAGCAGGGCGTTCGACATGCCGCGCCCAGCGGAGTCGTAGAGCCCTTCGGGCAGGATGCCGCCGTCCAGCATTCCCTTCCCCACTTCGGCTTTCGACTTCGCCCGCTTGCCGGTGTCGGCTCGCGGCACCGTGCCTTCCCGAGCGGTGACCGACGCCGTCGCGGCATAGACCACCGGCTCGGCGGCCACGCTGCCACGGTCGGGCAGCACAGTGCCGGCAGCCGGACTCGTACGCCCGTTGGGAAAGGTCGTGCCGTCGTGCACGGTGGTGACGGCCTCCGGATCGTCGGCGGAACGGAACGCACGCCAGACCTCGGTGCCACGCTCGGCGCCGTACTTCGCCTGCGCTTCGACCAGCGCGATCGCCGAGACGACCTCGCGCCCGCCACCACCGCCGAAGATGCCGCCGACGAGCGACGCCGTGGCGACCAGATCGGTCGGCTGCCAGCGATCCGGGCCCGCGGGCTTGCCGATCGCGGTGTATTCGCCGGGCAGCGACAGCGTGAGCCGGGCCCGGGCGATGTAGGCGTTCACGCCGTCGACGTAGTCACGGATGTCCTGCTGCAGCCGGCTTCCCTCGGTGCCGTACAGGTCGTCGAGCCGGTCGAACTGCCGCTGCAGGTCGGCCTCGGTGTACGGCGCGATCCGCCACTGCTGCTGCTCGAACTCCTGGTTGCCCGCGGCGCCGCCCGCGAACGGCGTGAGCTGACCCCGGCCGACGTGGCGCATCACGTCCATCAGGAACAGCCGGTCCTGCGCGCCGGCGAAACCGGCGCCGAAGATCGTTCCTGACCGGGTGGTTCCCGTGATGTGGGGTACGCCGGTCGCCTTGTCGCGCACGATCGTCACGTCGGAACGCGGCCGCAGCACGCTTTCGACCTGGTCACTGGGAACGCCGAACGAAGCCGAGTTGAAGAACGAGGTGATCTGGCTGTCGGTCAATCCGGTATAACCCCACACCAGCTTCTCGTACCGGTCGATTTGGTCGCTGCTGTGAGCCGGCCGGACTCCGAGCAGCTGGAAGAGCAGGAGCTCGGTGAACGTGATGTTGCCGTTCTGCCCCGGCGGCAGGATGTCGTGACACTGGGCGCCGCACAGGTCGTCGGCCGTGAGCGTCCGGCCTGTCGGGCCGGAGGCCAGACCGGCCGGAACCAGCAGCGTAAAGGCGGCGATGGCGACAACGACGACGGACCCGGCTCGCGTACGTGCGTTCATCCTCGTGCTCCTTCGGCGACTATCCGTCCACAGGGTTGCCGATTTGTACGCCCTCGTCCAGCATTCCGGCGCCGGCACATGACGCCGGCGTTACGTTTTTCGCTTGCCTGAGGTCCTTTTCCACATTCTCTGGATCCGTCGTGGTTCCTGAGTAAGATCCAGCAGTGGAGGGGTGGGAGGGAAGGGCTAGGTATGCCTGGGCGGCACGCCACCGACGGAGAAAGCCCGCACACAGGGCGCACGCTGCTGGTTATCTTTCTCGTCGTTTCTGTACCAATTCTCTCTTTTGTTGGTGTACGCCAGTTGACGCTGGCCAATGACAACAAGCCAACGGTCGAATGCACGGGCTCCTATCCGGTCAAGGTCGCGGCCGCACCCGAGATCGCCGAGCCGCTGGAGGCGATCGCGGCGCGGCTGGCCCAGGACAAAACCGCCAACGTCGACGGCAAGTGCCTCGCGCTCGACATCGAGCGCGTCCGGCCGGTCGACATGTTCAAGACGCTCTCGGCCGAGAGTGGCCAGACCGACGCAGACCTCTGGGTGCCGGACAGCCTCGAGTGGGTACGCCGGGCGGGAATCCAGCCGAGCCGGATCCTGGCGCTCAGCCCGTCGGTCGCCGCGAGCCCGCTGGTGCTGGCCGCCAAGCAGGAGACAGCCGACAAGCTCGGACCCGCCGCCGGCAACTGGGAATCCCTCGCCCAGGCAGGCGGAATCGCGGTCGCCGACCCGGAGGACTCCGCCGCCGGCCTGGCGACGCTGATCGCGATCAAACGTACGATCACCGGCGGCGCCGCGCTCAGCCCTGAGCAGGAAGAGCAAACCCGCAGGCGGGTGGGTGCCAACGTCTACGGACTGCTCGGCAACAAGGTCAACGACCTTTCCGACGAGCTGGAGTACGCCACCCGCGACGGTGGCTTACGCCGGCCCGTTCCCCTGACCGAGCAGCAGTTCCTGAGCTTCACCGCACAGCACAAGCAGGTCGATCTCACCGAGATCATGCCGAAGGCCGGCACCGTACTGCTCGACTATCCGCTGATCGGCGTCCTGCACAAGAAACCCAACCAGGACAAGCTGATCCAGGCCGGCAACGAGCTGATGCGGCACGTCGACACCGCGGCCAGCCGGCAGGTGCTCCACAAGGCCGGCTTCCGCGACTTCCGCGGCCTGGCCGCTCCACCTGGCACGCAGGATGCCGGCACACTGAAGCAACTGTCGTACTCCTCCCTGACCGACGCCGACGACGTGATGCGCAGCTGGGCCGCGATGAGCATCGGCACGCGCATGCTGGCTGTGATCGACCTCTCCGGCTCGATGAAGTTCCCTGCCGACGAGGGCCGCAACCGGATCCAGCTGGCCAGGGACGCGGCCCAGACAGCACTCGGCTACTTCCCCGACTCCGCGCAGATCGGCCTGTGGGGATTCTCGGTGAAGCGGCAGGGCAACCGGGACTACGTGGAGTACGTGCCCGTCGAGACGAGCACGCCCAAGCAACGCAAGAAGCTGGTCACCGGGCTGGATCGCATGGTGGGCGACGCACACGGCGGAACCGGCCTCTACGACACCGTCCTCGCGGCGTACCGCACCGCGATCAACGACTACGACGATCGCCGGATCAACTCGATCGTGCTCCTCACCGACGGCAAGAACGAGGACGACCCGGGCAGCATCGACAAGCAGCGGCTGCTGAACGAGTTGCAACGCGCGACCGACCCGGCCACTCCGGTCTCGATGATCCTGATCGGCATCGGCCCGACGGCCGACGTGCGTACGCTCGGCCAGATCGCGAACGCCGCGGGCGGCGTGGCGTACCAGGCCCGCTCGCCGAAGGACATGGAACGCATCGTCATCGACGCCCTGCTACGCCGTCAGTGCAGCGGAACGGTCTGCCGCTAGGCAGCTGGGTCGCCGGGCCGGATCGCACTAGACGATCTATTCCAGGGGGTCGCCGGTCAAGCGCGCGGCGCATGGCGCCGCGCTGGCAAGGCGGAGGAGGAGTCAGGAGGGGCCTCCGGCGATCGACGACAACGCAGCCAGCGTGGATGCCAGGCGTCGCGCGTCAGGCGACCCCCTGGAATAGATCGTCTAGAGGACGCCGTAGGTCTGGTACGCCTCGGTGCTGGACATCCCGGCTTCGATGGCCTGCCGCACGGTGTTCTCCGCCATCGCCTTCGTGAGCGCGCGATCCAGCACCTCGTCCTCGACATCGGCGGGCACCACCAGCACGCCGTCGAGGTCGGCGATCACCAGCTCACCGGGCCGGACCAGCACGTTGTCGACCTCGACCGCGACCCCGAAGTCGAGCACGGTCGAGCGGTTGCCGGAGTCCTGGGCGTACCGGCCGCGGCTGAACACCGGCCAGTCCTGCTCCAGCACCTTCGGCGTGTCCCTGTGGAAGCCGTCGATCACGGCCCCTGCCGCTCCGCGCGCCTTCGCGGTCGCCGTGGTGATCTCGCCCCAGAGCGCGCACTGTGCCTTGGCCATCCGGCCCAGGAAGACGTCGGCTTCGCGGAGGGCGTCCAGCGCCTCCGTCAGCCGGCCGAAAGGGTTCTTCTGCGGCCCGAACACGTCAGCGCACAACACCGGCATCGCGCGCCCGACCAGCGTCATGTCGTCGCGGATCGGCTGGATCTGTTGCGGCAGGAACTGGTGGGTGCGGCCGATCTCATCGAGAATGTCGCCGAGAACCGGCGTGTAAAGCTGTTCTCTGATCAACGCGAAACGTTCGACGTCGGTCTTCGGCAAGCTCATCGCGACCCTCTCCCTACCTCGGTGAGCAGAACAACTGTGGCATCGTCGTGCGGCTTGGTAGGGGCTGAGCCGGTATTGGCCAGCTCGCACTCGTATGTACGGGTTCGTGCGATCCATTCGCCCGGGCCGGACTCGCTGATCGCCTCCAGCGCCGCCGGCCAGGCGAGCCGGCCGAACTGGTCGACCAGGCGGCTCGCACCATCGGAGGTGGCCACGATCCGGCGTACCCCGGCGACCGTGCCCGTGAGCGCCTCGGCGGCCGCGGCCGGATCGCCCGCGGCGACCCAGTAGCCGCCGGGCTGGTTGCGGTAGGTCGCGCGGTACTGCCGGGCCGGCAGTCGCTTGCCGCCGCTCCGGACCAACGAGCGATGAACGTCGGCCGGCCGGCTGTCGGTGACGACGCGGTGCTCGGCGGCACCACTGTCGAGGACGACCGTGCAGTCGGCGAGCACGAGATAGTCGGCGGACTCGTCACCGTTGAGGCGGACGGCGGCCACCGTCGCCGCCGGGCTGTCGGGGTGGTCGAGGTCGCAGGTGTCCTGGTGCGCCCGCCGGCCCGCGGCGATCGCGCCGGCCAGGCACTCGCTGAGGCTGAGCGAGGTGGCAGTGGCCGTGGCCAGCAGTTGCGCGCCGACCGTACGGGCGTACCACGCGACGCCGTGCCGGCATCCGGTGTCGGCGCGATCGACCGGCGTCACCCCGTCGAGGACGACCGCCACTGTCGTGGACGCGGCAACGAAGTCCTCGTTCTCGACGCCTGGATCCCCCGCCAGCGTCGCATAGCTCACCTGCATGCTGTCAGCGTGTCATCCGGCTGCAACTCGGGCGTGGACGATGCCGGAGCAGCTCAGTAGGTGTCCGCCGGCGCCCGCGAGATGCCTCGACTCCCCTTCCATGGCGGGCCGGCCTAGAGCGCGGCGACGAACTCGTCCATCGCGACGACGACCTCCCGCAGGATGCCGGCCGAACGGACCGGATCGTCGTCTATCTCCATGCCGTGGTGGGCGTCCGGGATCTCCAGCACGGTGTGACCGGAGCCGCGCGCCACCTCCGGAACCCACATACTGTCGGCGGTTCCGCCCACCAGCAGGGCCGGTGCCGTCGCAGCGGTCAGCGCCGAGACGACTCGCTCGTCGTTGAGGACGGGAGTCAGCCAGATCGCGGGCAATCCGCGTTCGGCCGCCAGCCGGCTCGCGAACGTTCCGAGCGACTTTCCGACCAGCAGCACCCGGCCTGCAGACTCCGCCGAGAGGACCTGGCGTACTTCGGCCTCGACCCATTCCTCGGCTTGGTCCAGGCCGTTCCAGCTCTCCATCGGCGGCCGCCACCAGACCTCCTGCACGGTCCAACCGTGCCGGAGCAGCACACCACGGGCGAAGTGCAACAGCGGCCGGGCGCTGGTGTACCAGCCGCCACCCGGCAGCAGGATCGCGATCCGGTCCGGGTCGGCTTCGTATCGTTTCTGGTCCGGTGAAATCATGCGGCTCGGCATATCCCGACCCTATCGGCGATATCGTCACGCTCATGGACGAGAACGTTGATGCCAAGGCCGTCCAGGACTACCTCTCCGCGCTTCCGGCAGACCGGCGCGAGACCATCGACACGGTCCGGGAAACCGTCCTGGCCAACCTGCCGGGCGGCTACCAGGAGCGCATCGAGCACGGCATGCTGACGTACTCCATTCCGCTGAGCAGATATCCCAAGACCTACAACAAGAAGCCGCTGGAATACGTTGCGTTGGCGTCGCAGAAGAACTACCTCTCGCTCTACCTGATGGGCGTCTACGGCAACCCGGGCGGCGAGGCGGCGTTCCGCGATCGCTGGGCGAAGACCGGCAAGAAGCTCGACATGGGCAAGAGCTGCGTGCGCTTCAAGCGGGCTGACGACCTGCCGCTCGACCTGGTCGGTGAGGTGATCGCCGAAATCCCGGTCGAGAAGTACATCGAGATGTACGAAGCAGCCCGAAACCGCTGACCTGGCCGAACGCTCGGCCTACCACTCCCACACGAACCCGACGATCGCGTGGCGGAGCTCCTCGACCATCCGATGAGCAGAGAACCGCGTGTCGAGCCGCACCGACTCCTTGCGCAACGGCGGAGAGTTGAGGTCGTTCCAGACCCCCCACCAGATGTTGTTCGGCACTCGCTGCGGGTGGAACTCCACGCGCAGGCTGAGATTCCGGATCGGCTGCGTGCCCGCACCCCGGCGCAGCTCGGTCGGTGGAGGTGTGGAGTAGAAGAAATTCATGCGGTAGTGCAGGTCCGCCGTTTCGCCCTTTGCCAGCGGTGCGGTGAGCGTGACATCGACGCCGAAATAGCCGTCGGGGAACTGGTACATCTCGCTGGCGACGCCACCCCAGATCATCTCGAGCTCGAGATCTTCGGTGTCGAACCGGATCGGGTGGTTGCTCACGCCGTCGCGTACGGCCTCGATGACGTGGCGGGTCTCGTGGGTGGAGGGGCGTCCGTCGGCACCGAGGACATGCGACTCGATCAGCTGGATGGTGCGTCGTTCACGGGGATCCAGCTTGCCGGCAACGCCTTCTGGCAGCTGCCACGATCCGGAAACCACTCTGGAACTGGTGTATCCGTTGAACAAGGCGTAGAGCCGCGCCGCGTCCGGCTCGTCCATGGCGAACGCGTCGACGAACAGCTTCAGCGTTCCGGCGCTCAGGACATCGCCGCGGAGCGCTCGGCGAACGGTGTCGTTCAGCCCTCGGTAGTCGGTGCCGCTGGTGTCGCCTTCCCGGACGAGGTGGTCGGCAAGCACGCGCGCCACCGCGTCGGTGTTGATCTGCCCGCCCGGACTCAGCCGCTGCGCGCGGCGTTCCCACCGGCTGCGATACAGGCCGGGCTGTTCGAGCAGTACGGAAAGATACTCTCCAGTACGCCCGATGTGTTGTTGTCGTTGCATTCTTGGTGCCCCCAACCGCACCCATGCCCATAAGCGCGACGGCGTTGCCCAGCACGCAGAGGCTAGCCGAAATTCACGAAGGATTGCGACAGGGATGCGACATTGAGTCAGTAGCGTTGCTTTCGACCACTTCACAACGGTGCTCGTTAGGGGCGATCGGCGAGGTTCCACCCTCGACAGGACCTCGCAAGCCAAAAACCGCCGTCGGTGCCTTCTGGTTCTGGGCCAGGGGTCGCCGACGGCGGTTTTTTGGGCGTGCGTAGAACCGTGTGAGCAGCCTCTCCCTGCACGGCATTGTGATCATACGCGCCCGCACCGTAATCCGTCACCCCCCGGCCGACGTACCGAACCGGGCTTTGATCCGGATTGGCTACCATGCGTTCTCATTGCGTTCACCACACTGGCGACCGTTGAGTAACGTGCTGAGGAGGTCAATTCGTGCCGCACGGACAGCTCGCGACCAAACCATCGACTGTGCGAGCCGTACCCCACGAGCACGCGACGCCCCGGCTCGGCGTCGTCATCGTCACGATGGGAAACCGGCCGGCTGAGCTTTCCGCCTTGCTGGACTCGGTGTTCACGCAGGCCGGGCCGCCGCCGCGGGTGGTTGTCGTCGGCCAGGGCACGTCGCTCGCGGGCCTGCCCGATCCCGCCGAACGAGTCGAGCTGCCCGAGAACATCGGGCTGCCAGGTGGACGCAACGCCGGGCTGGCCGCGCTGCGTGGACACGTCGACGTCGTCATCTACCTCGACGACGACGGCCTGCTGCCCGACCGCGACACCGTGGAGAAGGTGCGCACGGCCTTCGCTGATGATCCGACGCTTGGGATCTTGACGTTCCGGATCGCCGACGAGACAGGCACCACCCAACGCCGGCACGTCCCGCGGCTGCGGGCCTCCGACCCGTTGCGACCGTCGGAGGTCACCACGTTCCTCGGCGGCGGCAACGCGATCCGCATGGACGTGGTCGAGCAGACCGGCGACTGGCCGGAGCAGTTCTTCTTCTTCCACGAGGAAACCGACGTCGCATGGCGGGCGCTGGACGCCGGCTGGCGCATCGACTACCGGCCGGACCTGCTGCTGCGCCACCCGCGGACCTCACCCTCCCGGCACGCGGTCTACTACCGGTGGATCGCCCGCAACCGGGTCTGGCTGGCGCGACGTCACCTGCCGGTCGTGCTGGTGCCGGTCTACCTCGGCGTGTGGACGCTGATCACGCTGCTGCGCCGCCCGCCGCTGGCCGGCCTGCGCGCGTGGGCAGCCGGCTTCCTCGAAGGCTGCCGCACCGCCTGCGGCGAACGCCGCCCGATGCGGTGGAGCACGGTGTGGCGGATGACCAAGCTCGGTCGCCCGCCGATCGTCTGAACACCAGCGGCGGCGATCCTCCGCCACCTGGACGCCCCGCCGCGCCGCACAGCCAGGCCGCCGGGAGGAACAGGTCACGATCCGCCCGGCACGTCCGCGCAGCTGTGCACTCGCCACCGGTGCCGGGCCGGGCGGTGGCGCGACAGCAGAGGACGCCGCACGCCTGCCTGGCGTACGGCGTCCTCATTGTTTGTTGCCGGTTGTTTGTTGCCGGCTGTCAGCCGCGTTCGCGGCCGTTGATGCGGGTGGGCTCGGTGGGTTCCGGCAGCGGGGTCAGCCCGGTCTCGGGGAGCGGCGTCTGCTGCTGCTCACCGTTCGCCGGTGCCGCCGGCGGTGCGGCTGCCGCGCCGGCGGCCGTACGGAGCGGCACCGACTTGATCAGGAAGCCGATCAGGAACGCGACCACCGCGAACGGCAGGCCCCACACGAACACGTAGTGCGTGGCGTCGGCCAGGGCGGTGAGCAGCGGTTCCTTGATCGCCGGCGGGATCTGGGCCAGCTGGGCCGGGTCGAGGTTGCCGCTGCTGGCTCCCTCGACCTTGTCCATGCCGGGGATCCCGGCCAGGCCGTCGTTCAGGCGGCTGGCGAACAGCGCGCCGAACAGCGAGACACCGAACGATCCACCGATCGAGCGGAAGAACGTCGACGTGCTGCTCGCGACACCCATGTCCCGAGGCTCGGCGCCGTTCTGGGCCAGCAACATGGTCAGCTGCATCAGCATCGCCATGCCGATGCCGAGCACCACCATGTAGAGCCCGAGCGTGAACTTGCTGGTGTTGACGTCGATCGTCGCCATCAGCGCGATGCCGGCGGCCAGGACTCCGCCACCGAGGATCGGGAAGGTCCGGTAGTGCCCGGTGCGGGTGATGATCTGACCGATGATCGGGCCGAGGATCAGCATCGGAACCATCATCGGCAGCAGCAGGAGACCGCTGTTGGTGGCCGAGGCACCCTGCACGGTCTGCTGGAACAGCGGCAGGAACGTGATCGCACCGAACATCGCGAAGCCGACCAGGAAGCCCTGCGACGTCGCCACACTGAAGTTGCGGTCCTTGAACAGCCGCAGCGGGATCATCGGCTCCTGCGCCTTGCGTTCGACCAGCAGGAACGCCACGGTCGCGACGACGCCGATGATCGCGAGGCTGATGATCTGCCACGAGCCCCAGTCGTACTGGTTGCCACCCCAGCTCGTCACCAGGACGAGCGAGGCCGCTCCGATCGTCAGCACGGCAGCGCCGAGCCAGTCGATCTTGTGCTCGATCTTGTGCCGCGGGAGGTGCAGCGTCAACGCGATGACGGTCAGGGCGATCGCGCCGAGCGGCAGGTTGATGTAGAACGCCCAGCGCCACGACAGGTGGTCGGTCAGCAGGCCGCCGAGCAGCGGGCCGCCGATCGTCGCCACACCCATGACAGGGGCGGTGTAGCCCATGATCTTGCCACGGTCGCGAGGCGGCACCAGGTCACCGATGATCGCCATCACGCCGACGATCAGGCCACCGGCGCCCAGGCCCTGCAGCGCCCGGAACCCGATCAGCTGGATCATCGTCTGGGACGCGCCGGACAGCGCCGAGCCCAGCAGGAACAGCACGATCGCACCCATGAACAGGCGCTTCCGGCCGAAGAGGTCGCCCAGCTTGCCGTACAGCGGCGTGGAAACGGTCATCGTGAGGATGTACGCGGTGACCACCCACGACAGGTGGTCGAGACCGCCGAGCTCACCGACGATGCGGGGCATCGCCGTCCCGATGATCAGGTTGTCCAGCATCGCCAGCAGCATCGCGATCAACAGGCCCGGCAACACGATCTTGATCTGGCGACTGGCCGCGGCGGCGTCAGCAGCCGTCGCCGGCGTTGCGGTCGACATTGGTGCTCCCTCCCAAACTTTCACTGTAGTTCGCAGCCGGTGAAGGCTTCCTTACCGGCCGGCAGGTTAGTAGACTTACTTGCCGTACGGTAAGTACAAAACTAACCTGTCGTCAAGTAAATTCCGTCAAACGGCGGTCAAGGTTGAGGAGCTGGTGATGGCGGAGCCGGAACGCAAGCCCCGCGGGCGACCGCGTGGTCGCGCTCGGGGTGCGAGCGGCCACACAAGGGAGCAGATCTGCGCGATCGCGACGGAGCTGTTCAACGAGCAGGGCTACGACAAGACCTCGCTACGCGAGATCGCCGACCGGCTCGGTGTGACCAAGGCCGCTCTCTATTACCACTTCAAGTCCAAGGAAGAGATCGTCTGGACGATCGTCGACGACTACCTCGCCGAGGTCGACGACGTGATCGCGTCGGCCGGCCAGCAGCCTGCGACCCCGGAGGCCAGGCGGGAGACCCTGGAGCGCTACGCCGAGGTCGTCGGCCAGCAGATCGGCTCGATGCGGTTCTTCCAGCAGAACCCCAGCGGCCTGAAGTCCACCGAGCTCGGGCAGAAGTTCCGCACGCGGATGGGTGAGCTCCACAAGGCCCTGCTGCCGCAGGACCCGTCCGATCGCGACCGGCTGCACGCGTTCCTCGCGGTGATCACGCAGCACATCGCGTCCGAAGTACTGAAGGACAGCGACGCAGACAAGGCGACCCGGGCGAAAACCGCGCTCGAGGTCGGCCTGGAGCTGCTGCCCTGACACACAGAACGGCGGCGCGCCGCGAACCTCGCGACACACCGCCGTTCGTACCGAGCTCCAACCGAAGAGCGAGAGCTAGCGCACCTTCTCGCCGAGCACGTTGTCGTTACCGCCGTGCTTGGCCAGCCACGCGTCGATCTTGTCGGTCTTGACCGCGTCGAACAACTCCTTGGTCTTCACCGGGTCGGAGTAGACGACCGACTGGCTGCCCTCCATGCCCGTCGCCGGGTTGGCCCGCGGCACGAGGATGAAGTGCACGTTGCTGCCCCGGATGCTGCGCATCTGCAACGCCAGCTCGCGCATCTTGCCGTTGGTGAGCGTGTCGTCGACGTAGAGGTTCTTGGTGACCGCGTCGAGGACGCCGAAGATCTTGCTGGGGCTGGTGCCCCGCGAGAGCGTCTGCACCATCAGCGCGCGGAGGTAGTTCTGCTGGCGGCGGGCGCGGTCGAAGTCGCCCTCCTTGAGGTGCTTGCGCTCGCGTACGTAGTCGAGCGCCTCGTCACCGGTCAACGTGACCTTGCCAGGGCCGTAGTACTTGCCGCTGGCGAAGCGGGTCTTCTCCGGGAAGTCCATCTCGACGCCGCCGAGCGCGTCGGTCAGGTCGCGGAAGCCGGCCCAGTTGATCACCGCGAGGTACTTCATCCGCATGTGGGTGAACTCTTCGAGCGTCTCGACGTAGAGCTTCGGCCCGCCGAAGGAGTACGCGGAGTTGATCTTGTTCTTGCCGCTCCGGCCGGGGATGGTGACCCAGGTGTCGCGCGGGACCGAGATCAGGTAGGCGTTCTTCCGGTCACCGGTGATGTGCAAGATCATGATGGTGTCGGAACGCTGACCGCTCTTCTGGAGGTCGTCAACCGTCTGACCATCAGCGTCTTCCCGGGCGTCCGTGCCGGCGAGCAGGATGTTGATCGCTCCGGCGCCGGCACCCTGCGTAACCTCCTTGGGACGCTTCGACTCGTCGATGCCGTCGAAGGCCTGGAAACGCTGGACCTGGTTGCCGACCTTCTCCGACCAGAGGTAGATCGTCAGCACGCCACCGCCGGCCAGGATCAGCAGCGAGGCAAGGGCGATGAGGAGCGCGGTCTTGGTCTTGTTCCGCTTGCGCCGACGCTGCGCGGGCGCGGGAGGGTAAGCCTCCGCCGCGGTCTGGTCGTCGTCGTAGTAGTAGCCGTCGTCGTTACCGTCGTCGCGCCGGTAAAGCGGCCGCGGCTCGTCGTCGGTGCGGTAGTAGTTGCTCATCAAGTCCCTCGTGCGCCTTCGGTTGGTTCGGGCGACGTGCTCCCCGTGGGTCGGTGGCCAGTGCCTTCGAGGACCAGCCCCGATAACACTGACGCATAGACAAGACGCGTGGTTGTCCCGGACGGTTACTGTGCATATGCCGTGGAAGGGAGTCTACGGACGGTTGCTGAGCAGCGGTAGGCCCGGTTGTGACCTGGGGAACACTGAGCGCACTAGAGTGAGGGCCGATGAGCGCTCCATTCCAGATCCCAGACGATCTTGACCCGGCCGTCATGCCGCTGGCGTTCCTGCTCGGCCGCTGGGAAGGCCGCGGGCGCGGCGAGTACCCCACGATCGAGCCGTTCGAGTTCGGCCAGGAGGTCGTGTTCAGCCAGAACGGCAAGCCGTTCCTCTACTACACCAGCCGTAGCTGGCTGATCGACGAGGAAGGCACCGCCATCCGCCCGCTGGCGATGGAGACCGGCTTCTGGCGTCCCCAGCCGGACGGCGGGCTCGAGGTCGTGATGGCGCACCCGACCGGCTTCGCCGAGATCTGGTACGGCCGGGTTGACGGCGCCAAGATCGAGATAGCCACCGACGTCGTGGCCCGTACGACGTCGGCGAAGGAATACGTCGGAGGTCAGAGGCTCTACGGCCTGGTCGAGGGCTCGCTGCTCTGGACGTTCGACATGGCGGCGGTGGGCGAATCCCTGCAGTCCCATCTGTGGGCGAAGCTCGACCGCGCGAACTAATCTTGACGTCTGTCATGACCGAGTCGCTTCCGCAGGAACTCCAGCACGAGCTGAGATCGCGTGGCTACCGTTTGACGCCGCAGCGCCAGCTGGTGCTCGAGGCCGTCCAAGAACTGGGGCATGCCACGCCCGACGAGGTCCTGACCGCCGTTCGTAGCAAGGCCAGGGGCGTCAACCAGTCGACGATCTACCGCACGCTGGAGCTGCTCGAAGAGCTCGAGCTGGTGACGCACACCCATCTTGGGCACGGAGCGCCGACGTATCATCCGGCCAGCGCGCCCGATCATGCTCATCTGGTGTGTCGGAGCTGTGACCGTGTGCAGCAGGTGGATCCGGATGTGGTGGAGCCGCTGGTGCATGCGCTGCAGGAGCGGTACGGCTTCGTGACCGACATCCGGCATCTGACCGTGCAGGGCGACTGTGCGGATTGTGCGAAGCGGAAGGCCAACAGCGGCTGATCGGGCTGACGGCCTTGGGCTGGGGTCCGGTGGGTTGGTGGCGGCGGAGCGGTGGAATATCCCGGTGGCGTCGTAGGCTCGGTAGATGTGAGCGATTACGTCAGTCCTTTGCTGTCCCTGCCCGGTGCTGTTCCGGGTGACGCCCCTGACTCCGGGGTGGCCGCGCACTACGGCGACCCGTTTCGGGAGCAGCGGCAGCTGGAGGATGGCGCCGGCTTCGTGGACCTGTCGCATCGTGGGGTGGTGCGGGTCACCGGGCCGGATCGGCTGTCTTGGCTGCACTCGCTGACCACGCAGGCTCTGGAGGATCTGGCACCCGGTGGGGCGACGACCGCGCTGATCTTGTCGCCGCACGGGCATGTCGAGCACGCTCTCTATCTCGTCGACGACGGGACGGCGACGTGGGCGCACGTCGAGCCGGGGACGGCTGCGGCCGCCGCCGCGTTTCTCGACTCGATGCGGTTCATGCTGCGGGTCGAGGTCGCCGACCTGAGTGACGACTACGCCGTCGTGTGGGAGCCGCGTTCCGACGGTGCGGCCGAGCACCTGGTTCGCAGTGCGGACGACTCGCTCGGTGGGCGGGAGTTGTTCGTTCCTCGCGAGTCGCTTCCGGCGTACGCCGACGGCGCCGGGCCCGCGGCCGGGCTGTGGGCGTACGAAGCGCTGCGCGTCGCCGCTCATTTGCCGCGGCTCGGCTTCGAGACCGATCACAAGACGATCCCCAACGAGGTCGGCTGGCTCGACACCGCCGTCCACCTCACCAAGGGCTGCTATCGCGGCCAGGAGACGGTCGCCCGGGTGCACAACCTCGGCCGGCCGCCGCGGCGGCTGACGTTCCTGCATCTCGACGGTTCGGCCGAACGCCTGCCCGCCCGCGGCGCTCCAGTGCTCCAGGGTGAACGCGAGGTGGGACGGATCACGAGCAGCGTCCGGCACGCCGAGCTCGGGCCGATCGCGCTCGCCGTACTCCGGCGCAACACCCCGGTTGACGCGGCGTTGACCGTGGAGGAGGTTGCGGCGGCGCAGGAAGTGATCGTCCCGCCGGAGATCGGTCTGCACGTTCGCACACTGCGCTGAATCGCCCCAGCCGCTAGGCTTCGTGATCATGGCGAAGGGGCTCAAAGGCGCGGGCGGATTCTTGAAGAAGATGCTTGGCGACCTGATTCGCCCGGTGCGACGCCGGCGACCCGGGCGGGCGGCTCCAACCCCACCCCGGACACCCACTCCAACGCCTTCGCCGCCGAGACCGAACACCCCACTCGGCCCGAACAACCTCAAGCCCAACGACCTCGGCCCGAATGCGACGCAGCACGTCGGCACCGGCAAGGGGCGGGCGAAGAACAAGTTCCCCAACGAGAACGGTCCAGCCAACGGCACGCTGTACCGGCTCGACGAGAACGGCAACGTCCGCCACTACGCGACCTACGATGCCAACGGCCGGATCACGTCGCGCGTCGACATGCAGGGTGCGGCACACGGCGGCGTCCCCACCCCGCACACGTTGCGGTACACACACAACACCGGGCCGGACGGACGGGTCCACGTCCAGTCCAACAAGACAGTCGATCCCTGGGATGCGAGTACTGACATATGAGCAACGAACCCGAAGTCCAGTCCTGGCAGGGATCGCGTCCGCTTCCGAGCTTCTTCCTCAACTGGCGGGCGGGGTTCGAGCCTGGCGGCCCGGGCTTCACACCGTCGGACTACCTCGGCCAGGACCAGGCGGTCCCGTTCGTCCTGCTGTCGGCGTGGCTGTTCAACCCCGAGACGACCGAGCACAACGGCGGGATCTTCCTGACCGAGCGCTTCAGCGCCGAGAACGCCGACAAGTGGGTCGCGCACTTCGGTGGCGACGTGCACGGCGCGGAGAAGATGGTCAACGGCATCACGCTGTACGACTTCTTCACCAACGCCGACCTCGATCCCTACAGCGACCAGGATCTCGCGTTGCTGGCCGACTCGATCGCCGAGTGCTGGCGGGGTGTGCTGGGCCGGCGCTACTCCGACCGGCGGATCACGGTCGAGGTCTCCGGCGCGAACGACGCTGACTACGGCCCGCGGATCACGTTCTGGAGCGCTTGACCTTCACACTGATGTGAGGCCTTAGCGTCGACCGCATGAGCAAGCTCTCCTCACCTGCGGTCGACCTCGAGGTGGTCCTGCCCGACGAGTCGGCCGCGATGCCGCCCGAGCGGCTCGCCGAGCTGGCGGTCGTGGCGGAATGCCTTGGGTACCGGAAGGTCTGGCTACCCGATCATCTGCTGCCTCCGGGACAGTACGGCCAACGGTTCGGCGGCGTGTACGAGCCGCTCGTGTCGCTGTCGTACCTCGCCGCGCGAACTCAGACGATCGGGCTCGGTACGTCGGTACTCGTCCTGCCGTTGCGGAGCCCGTTCGTCGTCGCCAAGCAGGCGGCCACGCTGGACCGGCTCTCCGGCGGCCGGCTCACGCTGGGCGTCGGTATCGGCTGGGAACGTACGGAGTTCGCCGCGGTCGGTGTCGACTTCCGGGAGCGGGCCGCGCGCACGGACGAGGCGATCGCGCTGCTGCGGCACCTCTTCTCCAGGGAGGGCCGGTTCGAGGGCCGCTACTACGGCTACGAGACCGGCGTGTTCGAGCCGCGGCCAGACCGCGAGATCCCGATCATGGTCGGTGGCACCAGCGACGCCGCGCTGCGAAGGGCGGCCGCGCTGGGCGACGAGTGGCAGGCGTTCGCGCTGGATCCGGTCGGCTTCGGCGAGCGGCTGGCGCGGCTGCGCGAGCTGTCCGATCGCCGGGTACGAGCGACGACGCGCATCGACTGGCCGGCCGGTACGACACCGGTCGCCGCGGTCGTGGAACAGGTCGGCGCGTTCGCCGCCGCAGGGGCGGAGGCCGTTGCGGTCCGGTTCGGCGACGAGCCGGACGCCGAGAAGCGGATGGCCGAGCTCGCCGACGCCGCCGGTCGCTGACAAGCAGAGTCGCTGACAGGAACAAAGTCTCCGCCAAACAAAGGGCGGCACCCGCATGGGTGCCGCCCTTCGCAATGGTCCCCCCGATGGGGACTAGGGGTGCTACTTGCGGATCTCAGCCCGAGCCTGGGCGATCTCCAGCTTGGTGCCGAGCGGGTAGGCCAGGCCCTTCTCACCGATCACGACCTCGATCATCGTGACGGTGATGCTGCTCTTGGTCTTGACGACCTTGTTGAGCGTGACCTTGCCGAGACCCTTGACCTCGAGCGTGGTGTTCGGCCCGATGTGGTCCCCGACAGCGGTACCACCGACCTTGAGGTCCACAAGCTGCGAACCCTTGTCGGACAGCACGATCTCGCCGTTCGCGTCACGTTTGACGGAAGCGACGGCCCGGATCGCCCGGGCAGACACGAGGCTGTTGAGCACATCGGCACCCGCGATCGAGACCTGGGACGTACCCGAAGTCTCGGACGTGGTGACCTTGCCCTCGGCCCGCGCCTCGATGGCACCGGCGTGAGCGGCCTTGCCGACCTCGCCCGTACCAATGGTGTTCTTGGACTTGCCGCCCAGGCACTTCAGCGCGACCTGAGAGGTCGGGCCGTGCTTGACCACGCCGTTGGCCAGCGTCAGGCGGGTGCCGAACGCACCGCCGGCGAGGAAGCCGGGCATCGGCTTCAGCAGGCTGGAGCGGGTCTGGCTGAGGAACACGTGCGTGCCGACCTTCAGACCCAGCGGGTTGTCCTTGAGGATCGCGACGTGCAGGGCGGTCGTGTTGACCTTGTACTCGTCGCCGATCCACTTCGCGCTCTGCTCGTTGATCGTGACCTCACCGATCGAGCCAACGCCCGGAAGCTTGATCTCGATCTTGGTGTTGGGTCCTGCCTCAACGTTGATCGGCTTGCCTGCAATCGTCAGGCTCGCGATCTTCGAGCTGTGCTTGGGGGTGTAGGTGTAGCCATCAGTCGTGGCAACCGCCTTGGAGGTGATGGCACCCCACTTCACCAGCCCGTTGAGCAACTGGCCGCCCTCGGTGTGCGCGTACGACACCGACGACTTCTTGCCTCCGTCCGCAACCGTCTCCGCAACGGTCTCGGTGGCGCCGGTACGACCCAGGCCACGGAGGTCGGCAGCAGCGGCGTTGGCCGTCCGCTTCTGCCCCGTCGCCGACGTGCAGGCAACCGTGACCTGCGCGGACGGCCCGTGCACGACATTCTTGCCGCTGGTGTACGCGTACGTGCCGGCTGCCTGAGCGATGAAGCCGACCTGCGGGGAGGCAAGGGGTGCGAGAACGCCGTTCAAGCTGGAGCCGGTCGAGCCCGAGGGCGCGATCGGGTTCATAGCCTGAGCGGACGGCGCCACCACAGCCAAGGCGCCCAACCCGGCCAGGGCCGAAGTCAGGATGCCGATAGTGCGGCGGCTGGCTTTGCGTTGGAGCATCAAGCCCCCTCATCGGGTGTTTGTGTTCTGCTGTAGGACTGCTCTGTCATACGGATTCCGGACACCCACCGTGACGACCTACTCGCCTTACGTGCGCATCCGAAGCCAGGATGCTAGCGGGTAACGTGATCAGACACAAGCTGTGGCCGAACTTTCACATTTCGTGTCGGCTCCGTACTGGAACGTCTCGCCAGGTTTGCCGCGGGTTCACCGAGTGTGTGTACGCTGACGCGCCTGGCTTCGCTATGGGACGCGGTCGCAAAGGCGGCGGGCCCGGCAGGGACAATTCACAGGGCCGCGGCACAGACGAATCGGCGGCACCCACTATCCGGACGGGATTGGACACAGGTGACGGAGTTCCAGTACGACGTGGCCGTCGTCGGGTTGGGCTACATCGGCCTGCCGACCGCGGCCGCCCTCGCGACCCAGGGCGCCGAAGTCTTCGGTGTCGATGTCAACGAGCACACGGTCGCTTCGGTCAACCGTGGTGAGGTCCCGTTCGTCGAGCCCGACCTCGCGGTCGCGGTGAGCGGTGCCGTGTCGATGGGCCGGTTGTCCGCCGGCTCCGAGATGCCGGAAGCGCGCGCGTACATCATCGCCGTGCCGACGCCGTTCAAAGAGGGCCACCAGGCCGACCTGTCGTACATCAAGTCCGCCACCGAGGCGATCGCGCCCATGCTCCGCGGAGGCGCGCTGGTCATCCTCGAGTCGACCTCCCCACCCGGTGCGACCCGCCAGGTCAGCAAGTGGCTGGCGGAGCTGCGTCCCGACCTGAAGTTCCCGCACGCCCTCGCCTCCGGCGAGCGGCCCGACGTCCACGTCGCGCACTGCCCCGAGCGCGTGCTGCCGGGCCGGATCATGATCGAGATCGTCGCCAACGACCGCGTGGTCGGCGGCCTCACCCGCGAGTGCGCCGAGCGCGCCGCGAAGCTCTACCGCACGTTCGCCCAGGGCGCGCTACGGCTCACCGACGCCGAGTCCGCCGAGCTCACGAAGCTCGCCGAGAACGCCTACCGCGACGTCAACATCGCGTTCGCCAACGAGCTGTCGCTCGTCAGCGACCACCTCGGCATCGACGTGTGGGAGGTCATCGAGCTGGCCAACCTGCACCCCCGGGTCAACATCCTGAAGCCCGGCCCCGGTGTGGGCGGTCACTGCATCGCCGTCGACCCGTGGTTCATCGTGTCGGCCGCCCCCGAGCAGGCGCGGCTGATGAAGATGGCGCGTGACGTCAACGACGGCAAGCCGCACCACGTCGTGAGCCAGGTCAAGGCAGCCGCGGCCGGGCTCGCCGACGGCACGATCGCGTGCTTCGGGCTCGCGTTCAAGGCCAACATCGACGACCTGCGTGAGAGCCCCGCGCTCGAGGTCGCCGAGGAGCTGGCCAAGAACCTGCCCGGCGTGCAGATCCTGGCCGTCGAGCCGCACGTCGACGCGCTGCCGCCGCAGCTTCGCGCGTTCGAGAACGTCCGGCTCACCGGCGTCGAGGAGGCGCTGGAGAAGTCGTCGATCGTCGTCGTCCTGGTCGACCACGACGCGTTCCGGGCCGTCCGAGCCGACCAGCTCGCGGGCAAGGCCGTCATCGACACCCGGGGCCTCTGGCGCTAATCCACAACAAATCGAAAGATGCGGACGCTTTCGGGCCACCGTTGTAAAGAAAACCCGAAACACAGCACAGAGCCCCTCCCTGTGTCGTAGGACTTGTGACTGGCGATATCACTCGCCAGTCAATGAGTCCGCGACTCCATGCCGCGGATGGGAGGGGTCCATCTGATGCATAGTTCTGCGCGCTCTTTGCGCATATCAGCAGTCGCCATCTTCGGTGCCGCGCTTGTCGTGCCGGCAATGGCCTACGCGGGACCTAGCCCCGTCTCGCCCCAGCAGTCCACCTCCAACGCCGCGCCGACCCTGGCACAGCAGGCCGGCCTGCAGAAGGCGCCGAAGTCCGTTTCGGGCAAACCCAAAGGCCCGAACCCGTACCTCGCGCTGATGCGCAACCCTGACAACGCCGACTACGCCGGCTGGAAGAAGGCGCTTACCAGCAAGGGCAAGGCGCGCGCCGCGAAGCTCGCGAAGACGCCCAACCCGCTCGCGGCCGCGGCCCAGCCGATCCTGGTCGACGAGGACGAGCCCGCCGGCGTCAACGGCAGCAACGACACGCCCGCGACCGCGCAGTTCGTCGACGGTTTCGGCACCGGACGCCGGCAGAACAACCGGGCCCGGGTGCTCGGGCAGCTGTCTCCGCAGGCCGTTGCCATCCGCACCCTCTCGCCGAACTCGGAGGACGACGGCGCGATCCCGCTGGCCAGGGACACCGGCATCGTCGACGCGGGATCGGCCATCCGTACGACCGGAACCATCGGGGACGGGCCGCACGGCAGCGCCGGAACCGGCACCGGCGACCTCGACTACTACAAGCTGACCGGCAAGGCCGGCACCGAGATCGTCGTCGACGTCACGGGCACGACGCTCGCCGACTCGATGGCGTTCCTGTGGGACTCCGAGGGCAACCTGGTCGCGTTCAACGACGACGCGGGTGGCAGCTTCAACTCCCTGCTGCGCTACAGCGTCACGGCCGACGGCGACTACTACGCGGCCGTCACCGGCTATCCCACGTTCCCGTCGGACCCCTCCGATCCCGCCAGTGGTGATGGTGCGGGCGAGGAAGGCACCTACTCCGTCGTGATCGGCCAGCAGGCGGTCGACCGCGACTACTACGCCGTCTCGCTGCGCCCGGGCGACGTGGTGTCGGCCTCGATCAAGGGTGGCGCGACCCGCGCGACCATCTTCGACCCGGCCGGGCGTGAGGTGCACGGCTCCGACCAGGACGCCAGCTCGCTCTACCCGCTGAACTCGCCACTGCCCGGTGGCGGCAACGCGGTGACCGAGCACGTCGCGGCCACCGCCGGTGACTACTACATCGCGTTCACCAGCGGCACCGGCAGCTACGACGCCACCGTCGAGGTCTACCGGCCGACCGCCGAGAGCGAGAGCAAGGTGCAGACCCTGTTCCTCGACTTCGACGGCGCCCGGGTCAACACGGGCATCTTCGGCGGGCCGGGCGTACGTGAGCTGAGCCCGTTCCGTGCGTTCCTCGGCCGGTGGGGTCTCACTCGCGCCGACGAGAACGCGCTGATCCGCCGCATCTCAGCGACCGTCGAGGAGAACGTGAAGCGCGACTTGCAGGAGTCCGGTCTCGCCGGGCAGATCCGCGTGCAGGTGAAGAACTCGCTCGACAACCCCGACACGTTCGGGCAGGAGAACGTCAGCCGCGTCATCATCGGCGGCACCATCGCCGAGTCCGGCATCGACACGATCGGCATCGCGCAGTACATCGACCCGGGCAACTACGGGCACGAGGACAGCGCGCTGGTCCTGCTCGACGCGGTGAGCGACAGCGCCAGCCTGGAGTTCTCGCTCAACCACTACATCACTCCGGCCAGCAACCGGACCGCGTTCGTCGCGCAGGCGGTGGGGAACCTGGCCTCGCACGAGGCCGGTCACTTCTTCGGTAACTGGCACACCGACCAGTTCGACGCCCAGCCGAACATCATGGACCAGGGCGGCGAGTTCAAGGGCCTGTTCGGCGTCGGGCCGGATGAGATCGGCGGAACCGCCGACGACATCGACACCGACTTCGGTGAAGACACGTTCGTGCCGAGCGAGGGCTTCACCGGCATCGAGGACACGGCCGCTCGCACCGCCTTCGGGCTCGGCCGGCCGTAGTAGATCGCCGTAGAAGTCGCTAGATTCGCCTAGAAGCAAGCAGAATCGGCCCCGCTGACCGTGCTGATCACGGTCGGCGGGGCCGATTCACTTGCGGAACAAGGCGGTCCACAGGAACGGCTCGCCGAAGCGCGGTGAGTCGTCCGGCTCGTCGTGCATGCGGCACAACTCGACTTCGGTCAACTCGGAGAAGATCCAGCGCAGCGACTCGTCGGTGTACGCGAGACCGCCCTGCAGGCCGGCCTCCCGGTAGAACTCCTCGTCCGGCAGCTCCGAGCCCATCGCCCCGGATGCGAAGCAGGTAAGGCCGAACGCGCCACCGGGTGCGAGCACGCGGGACAGCAGCGCGAGGTAGCTGACCCGCCGGTGCGGGGGCAGATGGTGGAAGCAGCCCGAGTCGAAGACGAGGTCGTACGGGCCGTCGAGCGCGGCCTCGCCGGCACCGCTGAACGCGTCGGCGCACACGAAACGGACGGACGCCTCGGCCTCGCGGGCACGTTCCCCGGCCCACGCGATGGCGGTCGGCGAGAGGTCGATCGCGTCGACCTGGAAGCCACGCGAGGCGAGCAGGATCGCGTTCCGCCCCGGCCCGCAGCCGAGATCGAGGGCGCGCCCACCAGGACTCACCAGGCCGCGGTCGAGGTATGACACCAGGCTCTCGTCGGGCTTGGAGACGAAGAACGGCACCGACTTGGAACGGTCGGCGTAGAAGCCGTCCCACCAGTCCGCGCCGCCCTCGGTCCAGCGATCCGACGCGGGCGCGAACAGCCCGTCCAGCAGCTTCAGGACGTCGTCGACCGAGCGGATGTGCCGGTCCATCAGGCGAAAATCCTCTCCAGGACCTGCGCCACGCCGTCCTCCTCGTTGGTGCCGGTCACGTGGTCGACCACCGCCAGCACCTCGGGATGTGCGTTGCCGACGGCGTACGAGGTGCCGGCCCACGAGAGCATGCCGACGTCGTTCGGCATGTCGCCGAACGCGGCGACCTCGGAGGCTTCGATGCCCCACTGCTCGCACAGCAGCGCGAGCGTCGCGGCCTTGGTGACGCCCTTGACCGCGACCTCGATCAGCGGCTCCTTGCTGGAGTAGGTGAACTCCGCGAGGTCGCCCACGATCTCCCCGACCTTCGCGGCCAGCTTGCCGACGTCGTAGCCGGCATGCCGGATCAGCAGCTTGACCGCCGGCCGGGCGAACAGCTCCTCGACCGCGCCGACGTACAGGTCGCCGTAGTCACCGGCGATCTCGTACGCCGGCTCGTGCCCGAACGACTGCCCGTGCTCGACGCCGAACGTCGCGTCCGGCAGCGCGCCACGGACCGCAGCGGCGACCGCCAGGCCGATCTCCGGCGCCAGGACCGTACGCGACAACTCGCGGCCGTCGTGCAGGTCGTAGACGAGCGCGCCGTTGGAGCAGACGGCGTAGCCGCGGTGGCCGATCAACTCGGCGATCGGCTCGATCCAGCGGGGCGGCCGGCCGGTGGCCAGCACCAGCGTCGCGCCGGCCTCCTCGACGAGGGCCAGCGCGGCGCGGGTGCGCCTGGAGACCGAGCCGTCGGCGCGCAGCAGCGTGCCGTCGAGGTCGGTCGCGATCAGCCGTACCGGTGTGTCGGGTACTTCAGGCACTGCGGGTGGTGCGGGCAACGGTCAGCTCAACCCTGCGCCTTGTGCAGCCCGCTGGCGGCCTTCGGCGTGAGGTCGTCGAGCATGTCGCCCACCTTGTCGGAGTCGCGCGCCCAGACGTAGATCGCACTGAGCACGTCACCCTCGATCTGGTAGACGGCGCCGTAGGAGTAGTCGACGCCGTCGCGGTCGTCCTTGCCCTCCCAGGAAACCGCGCCCTTCAGCGCGTCGGACGGCGGGTCGACCACGTGCAGCTTGGACATCTCGCCCTGGTCGTGCTTCCAGCCGTCGCAGTCGGCGACCGCGGCCTTGATCTCCGCGAGCGCGTCGGGGGCTTCTCCGGCCTTGTAGACGACGACCTCGTTGCTCACCACGACATCCGGGGACTTGTCGGAGCTGTCCCAGAAGAAGTCCTGCTGCCGTGCCTCGCGACGCTTGTTGGTCGCCCAGGTCTTGCCGCAGATGTCGTTGGTCGGGGCTTCCAGACCGTCATCGCTGTCCTGCTGGGAGAAGTCGGGGCCGATATCGCCGTCGTTGAGCAGCGCTTTTCCGACCGCCGTCGAAGCCTTGATGGGCGCCGGCTTCTTGTCGCCGGTCTTTTCCCCCTGGACAGATCCGGACTTGTCAGAGTCCTTGACCGGCTGGGTGTCGTCACCGTTTCCACTACAGCCGGCAAGGGTCATCGCACCGATCGCAGCCAATGCAATGGCGACACGGTGTCCCTGGATCAGTTTTTTACGCACGGGCACGAACCTTAACGGAGTTTGGAGTTGGTCGCTTACTCGCCATCCACAGCCCTGACCGGCACCTCGATACGCGGAAAAACCGGCTCGGGCGCAGGCAGCGTATCGGCCCTGAACCGGCTGGCCAATTTCTCCGCCAACTGCGGAACGAAAGGGGTCAGCTCGCTGGAGATATTCCTTATCGTGTCGACAAGAACACGAAGTGCGATATCCAGTTCGCGAGCCGCGTCGAGATTTGTCCGCTCGGATTTCGCCAATATCCAGGGCGCCACGGATTCCACGTAACGATTCGCCTCGGTGATCGCGTTGACGATCGCGGCGGCAGCCGAACGGAAGTCGAACACCGCGAGTGCCTCGTCCACCAGGCGCGGCAGCTCGGTCGTGGTCTGCCGCAGCGGCGCGGAGCCCTGGTCCAGGCCGAGGTCGGCGTACTCCGCCGGCACCACACCCGAACGGTACTTGTGCACCATCGTCGCCACCCGCTGCGCGAGGTTGCCGATGCCGCCCGCCAGATCGCGGTTCGCCGTCGAGATCAGCCGGTCCAGCGTGAAGTCGGTGTCGCCGACCTTCGGCACCTGCGACAGCAGCCACCAGCGCAGGGAGTCCGTGCCGTACGTCCGCGTCAGCGCTACCGGGTCGATCACGTTGCCGAGCGACTTGCTGATCTTCTGCCCGTTCACCGTCAGGAAGTCGTGCACGAAGATCTCGCGCGGCAGCCGCAGCCCCGCAGACAGCAGGAACGCCGGCCAGTAGATCGCATGGAAGCGCACGATGTCCTTGCCGATCACGTGCACCTGCCGGCCGGATCCGGTCCACCAACGCTCGAACGCCGGCGCCTCCGAGCCGTCGCCGTCGCCATCGCCATAGTCGAGGGCCGTGATGTAGTTGCCGAGCGCGTCGAACCAGACGTAGGTGACCTGGCTCGGGTCGCCGGGCACCGGGATCCCCCAGCCTCGCGCACGCCGCACCGAACGCGAGACCGAGAAGTCGCGCAGGCCGCGTTCGATGAACGCCAGCACCTCGTTCTCGCGGACCTTCGGCTCGACGCGGATCTGCCCGGTCCGGTACAGCTCGCGCAACTGGTCCTCGTACCGGGAGAGGCGGAAGAACCAGTTCTCCTCCGTGACCAGCTGCGGTTCGGTGCCGTGGGACGGGCACAGCCCGTCGACGAGCTCGTCGGGCTCGTAGAAGGCCTCGCAGCCCACGCAGTACAGGCCCTCGTAGTGCTTGCGGTACAGGTCACCACTGGCCGCGGCCGCCTCCCACAACCGTTCGACACCGGGTCGGTGGCGCGGATCGTGGCTGGTCCGGATGAAGTCGTCCCAGCTCAGGTTCAACGGCTCACGGAGGGCCTCGAACGCGACGGCATGGGTGTTGACCAACTCGGCGACCGGGATGCCCTGCCGCTCCGCGGCCTGCACGTTCTTCAGTGAGTTGTCGTCGGTACCGGTCAGGAACCGCACGTCGTCACCGCGCAGCCGGCGATGTCGCGCCAGTGCGTCGGCCTGGACTATCTCCAGTGAGAAGCCGATGTGCGGATCGGCGTTGACGTACGGGATCGACGTCGTGACGTAGAAATCCATCAGTGCTCCCTTGGTTCCTCTGGGGAATCAGGAGCCCTCGGCGGGCGGCCCAGACAACGAAAAAGGCCCCTCACCGGGGGCCTTGGCTGGTGCGCGCGAACGGCTACCGATCCGACCCCTGGTGGGGCCGCATCATCACGGAATGCCGATAACTCGCCATGCGAGCAAGAGTACCAGCGCACTCAATGCCGCAGCAGCGGTTTGTTCGGCAGCGGGTCGGCGAGGATCGTCTCCATCTCCTCAGCGGTGAGGTTGCCGTCCTCGTGCAGGATCGACAACGCCTCCCGCCAGCGCTGCCTCGCCTGCTCCAGCTCGCCGAGCGCGTGGTGGGCCTCGCCGAGCGCCCACAACGTCGTCGGCTCGCTGGCCCGGTGCCCTGTCTGGTGCTGGAGCACGGCCGACAACCGCAGCGCTTCGACCGCCGCCTGCGGCCGCCCGGCCCGCAGCAGTGTCTCGCCGAGGTTCTGCAGCGCGATCCCCTCACCTCGCGCGTCTCCGAGTTCGCGGTAGAGCCCGAGCACGTCGGTGTAGATCGCCTCCGCCTCGTCGTACCGCCTGCGTACGAGCGCCACCGAGCCGAGGTTGTTGAGGACGCGTGCCTCCCGGTTACGGTCGCCGAGCGCCCGGCACAGGTCGCGGGCCTGTGTGAGGTAGCCGGCCGCTACGTCGGACTCGCCGAGCCGCAGCCACGCGATGCCGAGCGCGGTCTGGCCGGTCACCTCCGAGAGCCGGTCGCCGCTCTTTCGTACGGTCTCGACCAGCCGCTCCAGGTGGTCGATGCCGAGCTTGGTCCGCCCGACCTCCTGGTAGGCGATGCCGAGGTCCTGGTGCACCTCGACGAACTCGGCCGGGCGGGCGTCGGCGAGGTCGAGCAGCTCCCGGTTCGCCGCGATCAGCTCGGCCCAGTAGCCACGACCGGCGAAGCAGGCGAACATCGCGGCGGCCAGGGCCACGGCGATCGGGTCGCCGGGAGGACCACTGCGCCGGGCCAGGCCGACCGCCGAGGTCAGGTTGGCGCGGTCGGCGTCGATCCAGGTCCAGGCCGCCTCGTGGCCGGCCAGCCCGGCTCCCGGCCGGCGGAGGTCTGCGTCGCGTACGCCGACATCCATCCGCCGCTCGGCGTTGCCCGGGTCGAAGATCCGCATCGCCGTGCGGGCGGTCGCGAGGTAGTGAAGCAGGACGCGGCGCACGCCCTCCGTGCGCTCCTGCTCCAGGATCGCGTGGCCAGCCTGCTCGTTCGCGTCGAGCCGGATCAGGTCGTGGAACGCGTAGCGCTCGCCACCAGCCGGTTGCAGCAGCTGCGCATGGACCAGCTCGTCGAGATCCCGCCAGATCTCCGCATGCGGGCGATCCGCGAGCGCGGCCGCCACGGGCGGGGTGAAGTCGGGAAGAGCGAGGGCGCCGAGCAGTGCGTACAGCCGGGCGGCCGACGGCCGGAGGCCCTGCCGGCTGACCGCGATGCTCGTTCGCAGCGCCAGGTCGGCGTGCTGCAGCTCGTCGAGCCGGTGCTGGGTGTCTCGTAACCGCTCGGCGAGCGCCCGCGGAGACCAGCCCGGCCGGGCCGCCAGGCGGGCGCCGGCGATCCGGACGGCCAGCGGCAACCGGTCGCACAGCTGCACGATCTCGGCGACCGCCTCCGGCTCGGCCGCGGCCCGCTCCTGGCCGACCAGCCGGGCGAACAGCACGACGGCCTCGTCCTCCGACAACGACTCCAGCAGCACCTGCCGGGCGCCGTCGAGCGTCGACAGCGAGGTACGGCTCGTGACCAGCACGGCCGACCCGCTGCCGCCCGGCAGCAGTGGGCGGACCTGCCCGGCGTCGGCCGCGTTGTCGAGTACGACGAGGATCCGGCGGTCGGAGGTCTGGGTACGAAACGCCGCGGCCGCCTCGTCGAGGTCCGACGGAATGTCGGCGCCGGCCCAGCCGAGTGCGCGCAGGAACCGCGCCAGCACCTCACCTGGCGCCAGCGGCCGCAGACCGGGCGTCGCGCCGTGCAGGTTGACGTAGAGCTGACCGTCCGGGAACGCCTCCGCGACGCTGTGGGCGACGTGTGCCGCCAGCGCGGACTTGCCGGCACCGCCCGGGCCGGCGATCGTCACGATCCGGCGGCCGACGCTCTCCTCCCACGACTCGCCGAGCCACTTGGCGACGTTCGCGACCTCGAGGTGCCGGCCGGTGAAGATCGCCGACACCGGTGGCAGCTCGGCCGGCACGTTGGGCCGCTGTGCCAATCCCTGGGCCAACCCCTGGGCCAACTGTTGGGCCGAGGGTGGTTCCCGCGCCGGCTCGGGGTCCCCGGCGCGGATCGCCTGCTCCAGTTGGCGTAGCCGCGCGCCCGGCTCGACGCCCAGCTCGTCGACCAGCGTCTGCTGGGTGTCCCGGTAGACCTCGAGCGCCGCGGCGGACCTCCCCGAACGATGGAGCGCGAGCATCAGCTGGGCGCGAAACCGTTCACGCAACGGGTGCCGGGCGGTCAGTGCCGTCAGCTCGGCGACCAGTTCGGCCTGCCTGCCGGCCGCCAGGTCGGCGTCGACCCGATCCTCCAGCGCGACCAGCCGGAGCTCCCCCAGGCGGGCGGCCTCGGTCCGCAGTTCGTCGATGTGGTCCAGCCCGGAGTAGGGATCGCCTCGCCACAACCGCAGCGCCTGCGCGGGCGAGCCGGCTGCGACCAGCCCCTCGAACCGCTCGGAGTCGAGCTCGCCCGGCCGGACGACGAGCTGGTAGCCGGGAGGGCGGCGGGCGATCGACGACTCGCCCAGCGTCTGCCGCAGCCGGTGGATGTAGACCTGCAGGTTGGTCCGTGCGGACTTCGGCGGCTCACCGTTCCACACCAGATGGACCAGCCGGTCGACCGGGACGACCTGGTTGGCGTGGAGCAGCAGGACGGCCAGCACCGTACGCAGCTTCGGCGACGACACCTCCTCGGGCTCACCGTCATCGCCGGTCACCACGAGCGTGCCGAGCACACCGAACCGCGGCGGCCGGCTAGCGGAGGACATCGGGCTTCCGGGCCAGCGGTTCGGCCAGCACGTGCTCGGCCTCCTCCTTGCTCATCGGCCCCAGCTCGGTGAGGATGTCCACCGCCTGCCGCCAGCGCTGCCTGGCCGGCTCGCCGTGACCGCAGGCTTCCAGCGCCTCACCGAAGGCCCAGAGCAGCTTGGCCTCCGGGAACCTGAGCCCGAACTCGCGGTAGAGCAGGAGCGCCTCCTCGAACGCCGGCAGCGCCTGCTCGGGCGACCCGGCCCGCAACCAGGTCCAGGCCAGGTTGCCGATCGTGATGCCGATGCCGCGGGCGTCGCCGAGCTCGCGGCGGATCGCCAGCGAAGCCTCGAACGTCGACCTCGCCTGGTCGAACCGGCTCGTGTTGAGGTAGGCCATGCCGAGGTTGTTGAGCACGCGCGCCTCACTGTCGCGCTTGCCCAGCGCACGGTTGATCGAAAGGGCCTGGTCGTACAGCGGGATCGCCCGCTCGTGGTCGCCGAGCTCGGCCTCGACGTTCGCCATCGCGTCCAGCGCGGTGGCCTGGCCGGCGGGATGGTCGAGCTCCGTCCACTCCTCGGCGGACTTACGAAGGTGAACCATGGCCTCGTCGTAACGGCCGAGCTCGCCGTAGGCGGATCCGAGGTCGCGATGCGCGAGCGCTGTGAGCTCCGGGCAGCCATGCCCGGCGGTACGCAGCACGGTCTGGTTGATCGCGGCCAGGTCCATCCAGCGGCCGGCGGTGTGGAACAGCGGGCGCAGCGCGGCGGCCAGGGCGGCCAGCTCGGACGCGTAACCAACGGGGAGGTCCGGGATCCGGAAGACGGCGGCCAGGATGTCCCGCTCGCGATCGAACCAGTCAAGCGCGGCTTGCCTGTCTTCCAGCTTCAGCCCGGGCCGGGTCAGCACGCCGGCGTCGGTGCCGATCTTCGTACGCGCCTCGGTCCCTGGGTCGAGCAGCTGGATGGCCCGGCGCGCGGTGGCGATGCCGCAGTGCAGGGTTCGCCGGATCGCGCGATCCTGTTCGGCCTCGTCCAGCCCTTGCCGGGCCAGCTCCCTGGCGTAGAGGCGGATCAGGTCGTGCAGGACGTAACGCTGGTTGCTGTCCGGCTGCACGAGCTGCGCCTCGACGAGGCACTCGAGGTCGCGCTCGGCCTGGTTGCTCGTCCGGTCGGCGAGCGCGGCCGCGGCGGGCACCGTGACGAACGGCAGGTCGAGCAGGCCGAGCAACACGAACAGAGCCGCGCCGTCCGGCGTCAACTCCTGCTTGCTCACGGCGAAGCTGCTGCGGATCGCGAAGTCGGCGTGCTCGAGTTCGTCGAGCCGGTGCCGGGTGTCGGACAGGCGATCGGCGAGCGTGCGCAGCGACAGGTCCGGCCGGGCCGCGAGCCGCGCACCGGCGATCCGGATCGCGAGCGGGAGGCCGTCGCACAGCCGGACGATCGCCTCGGCGGCCTCACCTTGCTGGGCGACCCGTTCCGTACCCGCGAGCCTCGCCAGCAGGACGACGGCCTCGTCGTCGGACAGTGCGCCGAGGTGGACGTGATGGGCGCCGTCGAGCGTCGCCAGCACCGTCCGGCTGGTGATCAGTACCGCCGAGTCGGACCCACCGGGCAGCAGCGGACGGACCTGCTCGGCGGAAGCCACGTCGTCGAGGACGACGAGCAGCCGGCGGCCGGCGGTGAGAGACCGGAAGCGCGCGGCCGCCTCGTCCGGGTCGGCCGGTATCCGGCTGTCCTCGAAGCCGAGCGCGCGCAGGAACCTCGCGAGTACGTCGTGCGGCTTCATCGGAGGCACGCCAGGCGTGGCGCCGTGCAGGTTGACGTACAGCTGACCGTCCGGGAAGTCGGCGGCGACCGCCTGGGCCACGTGCAGCGCGAGCGCGGACTTGCCGCCGCCACCCGGACCCGCGATCGCGATCACGGCCGGTGCGGCGTTGCGCTTGGTCAGCAGCGCGGTGAGCTTCCCGGTCTCGGGATGCCGTCCGGTGAACGTGGTGGTCGCGGCCGGCAACTCGGCAGGCACGACGACCTTGTAGCCGGTCGATGCCGGCTCCGCCGCGCCGGCACCGGTGTCCGCCGGCGCCGCTGCCGGCTGGTGCAGCGAAGGGTCGTCGTTGAGGATCGCCCGCTCCAGCTCGCGAAGCCGTGCACCCGGCTCGACGCCCAGCTCGTCAATCAGGGCTTGCCTGGTGTCGCGGTAGACCTCCAGTGCCTCGACGCCCCGCCCGGAACGATGCAGGGCGAGCATCAACTGCGCGCGAAAGCCCTCCCGCAGGGGATGCCGCGCGGTCAGCTTCGTCAGCTCGGCGACCAGCGCGACCTGCCGGCCGGCGTCGAGGTCGGCCTCGATCCGATCCTCCAGCGCGACCAGCCGGAGCTCGTCGAGGCGAGCGGCCTCGGTGGCCAGCGGCTCGATCTCGGTCAGGCCGGCATAGGCATCGCCGCGCCACAACCGCAACGCCTCCGCGGGCTGACCGGCCGCGACGAGATCCTCGAACTCCTGCGCGTCGAGCTCGCCGGGCCGCGCCACCAGCTGGTAGCCGGGCGGCTGCAGCAGGATCCGCTCGCCGCCCAGCACCTGGCGCAGCCGGTGAACGTAGACCTGCAGGTTGGTACGCGCCGACTTGGGCGGGTCACCGCTCCACAGCTGATCGATCAGGCTGTCGACCGAGACGACCTGGTTCGCATGGCACAACAGGATGGCGAGCAGCCCACGCTGCCTCGCCGACGACAGGACGACGGGCTCGCCATGATCATCAGCCACCTCGAGTGAGCCCAGCACCGCGAATCGCACGTTCGTCCCCCTTTGTGCTTTTTCGGCTCTGGTCCAGTGTCCCGGTGATGATTGGACTAGAAGTAGACGGCAGCTTCCAGCCTAAAAGTTGCGGGATCGGGATCGCCAGTCAGCACCTGACCAGGCGTGGACGCCGGCTCACCGAGCGAGCTCGGTGATCGCCGCCGCGGCGTGGGCGGCGGCTCGGTCACGTCGGGTCGGGGATGTCGAACCAGCGGGCCAGCTCGACCGCCACACCGTCGTCGGCGCGGGACTTGGTGACGGCGTCGGCGATCTCCTGGACGGCCGGGGTGGCGTTGCCCATCGCGACGCCGCGGCCTGCCCAGTCGAGCATCTCGACGTCGTTGGCGCCGTCGCCGATCGCCAGGACGTCGGCGCGGCCGACGCCGAGGCGGCGGGCGATCTTCTCCAAAGCCGTGGCCTTGCTCACGCCGTCGGGTGCGATGTCGAGCCAGGCGGTGTAGCCGATGTAGTACGACACGCCGTGCAGGCCCACCCGGTCGATCACGTCGAGGAAGCGCTCCGCCTCGTTGGACGGCTCGCGCAGGATGACGCGGGTGGCCGGCTCGGCCACGAGCTTCGAAAGCGGCTCGACGACCAGTTGGCCGGTGAGCTCACCCGGCGGAAAGGGCTTGTTCACGCGGTAGCCGACGCCGAGCTCCTCGACCGCGACCAGAACGTCGGGCATCCGTTCGAGCAGCAACTGGAGCACCGGCCCGGGATCGAACCGCACGATGTCGAGCAGCTCGGGCTCGGGATGCAGGCGTACGGTCACCGCGCCGTTGGAGCAGACGAGGTAGGGCTTCGGCAGGCCGAGTCGCTCGGCGACCGGCCGGGTCGCGGTCAGCCCGCGGCCGGTCGACAGCACCACGTGGGTGCCGGCTTCCAGCACGGCATGGACCGCGGCCTCGACCGCCGGTGAATAGTTGTTGTCTGGGTCGACCAGGGTGCCGTCGATGTCGAGCGCCACCAGCCTCGGCCGCCAACGCTCGTCCAGGTTGGCATCCGGTGTGAGGCTGGTGATCATCCAAGCGGCTCCAGAGTTTCGGCTCCCCCAAGGTATGGCTGCAACGCCTTCGGAACCCGAACGCTACCGTCAGCCTGCTGGTGATTCTCCAAAATGGCGACAATCGGACGCGTCATCGCGACCAGCGTGCCGTTGAGTGTCGCGACCGGACGCGTACCGTCATCGTCGCGGAAGCGGATGCCGAGCCGCCGGGACTGGAACTCCGTGCAATTCGAGGTTGACGTCACCTCGCGGTAGCGGTTCTGCGTCGGGATCCACGCCTCGATGTCGAACTTGCGCGCCGCGCTCACGCCGAGATCGCCACTGGCGACGTCGATCACGCGGTACGGCAGCTCGAGCTTGTCGAAGAACTCGCGCTCCCACGCCAGCAGCCGCTGGTGCTCGTCCTTGGCGTCCTCGGGCCGGCAGAACGAGAACATCTCGACCTTGTCGAACCAGTGCACGCGGAAGATGCCACGGGTGTCCTTGCCGTGCGAGCCGGCTTCGCGCCGGAAGCACGGGCTGAACGCGACGTAGCGCTGCGGCAGCTTCGCGGTGTCGAGGATCTCGTCCATGTGGTAGGCCGCGAGCGCGACCTCGGACGTGCCGACGAGGTAGAGGTCGTCCTGCGCGACGCGGTAGACGTCGTCGGCCGCACCCTGGCCGAGGTAGCCCGTGCCGTCCATCGCCTTCGGCGTGACCAGCGACGGCGGGATCATCGGCGTGAAGCCGTAGGACATCGCCTGCTCGAACGCGAGGTTCATCAGCGCGAGCTCGAGCCGCGCGCCGGCGCCGGTGAGGTAGTAGAACCGGCTGCCGGACACCTTCGCGCCGCGCTCGATGTCGATCGCCCCGAGCAGCTTGCCGAGCTCCACGTGGTCGCGCGGCTCGAAGCCCTCGGCTGCGAAGTCGCGCGGCTGGCCGGCGTGGTCGAGCACGACGAAGTCGTCCTCACCACCCACCGGCGCGTCCTCGTCGACCAGGTTGTGCAGCTCGCGGATCAGCCGGTCGTAGCTCTGCTCGACCTCGCTCTGCGCGGCCTCGGCCTGCTTGACGTCGGCGGCGAGCTGCTTGGTCTTGGCCAGCAGCTGCTGCTTCTCCTCGCCCTGCGCCTTGGGGATCTGCTTGGAGAGGGCCTTCTGCTGCGACCTCAGCTGCTCGAACGTGGCGATCGACGAGCGGCGTGCCTCGTCGGCGGCGAGCACCTGGTCGACGAGCTCGACCGAGGCGCCCCGTCGCCGCTGGCTCTCGCGCACACGGTCGGGGTCGTCACGTAGCAGTTTGGGGTCGATCATGGCTCTGAGATTAGCCGTCCGCCCCTACCTTTCCGCCACCGGTTTGTGCACTGGGTGCACCCGTGGGGATCCTCGGCGCCGGGTGGGGGTAGACATTTGCATCGTGAGTAGGGTCGTGGATCGGTTGGTGATCGCCGGGATGGCGGCCGCCGGGATCCTGTTCGCCGCGCTCCTGGTCGGCATCGGCACCGACTGGTCCTGGGTCACCACCATCGACGAGGCGGTCGCCGACTGGTTCCACCAGCTGCTCCAGGCCGCGCCGCTCGTCGTGAGCGTGCTGGAAGTCCTCGACTACGGCTTCGACCCGTGGGTCTGGCGCGGCCTGGCCGTCGTGGTCGCCGTCGTGCTCTACCGCCGGGGCGAGCGCCGGGTCGCGTCCTGGCTGGTCTCGCTCGTGATCGTGAACCTGCTGGTCGAGATCATGGTCAAGGCCGCGGTCGAACGGCCGAGGCCCCAGCTGCCGGAGCCGTTCCTGGAGCGGGCCGGCTCGGGCTTCCCGTCCGGGCACGCGTTCGCCTCCGCACTGTTCATCGGCGCGTTCCTGGTGCTGGTGCAGCGCGACTGGGGAATCCGGAAGCGGCGGGCCGCGGCCTGGATCTGTGGGCTGCTCGTCGCGGCGCTGGTCGGCCTGGACCGGGTCGCGCTCGGGCTGCACTTCATGTCCGACGTGGTGGCCGGCTGGCTGTTCGCGATCGTGGTGCTGGCCGGGATGGGCCTGGCGTTCGGCCTGACTCCCGGCGCGATCCGGCGGCGGGCGCTTGCCCGCGGGTACGGCCGGCGGCGGGTGGCCGTCGTGATCAATCCGTCCAAGCTGGAGGACCCTGTCGGGTTCCGGCAGCAGCTCAACCGGCTCGCCGACGAGCGCGGCTGGCGTAAGCCGCTGTGGTTCGAGACCACGGTCGACGACGCCGGGCACGCGATGGCCAAGCAGGCGCTCGACGCCAAGGCCGACCTGGTGATCGCGGCCGGCGGCGACGGAACCGTCCGGGTCGTGTGCAGCGAGCTCGCCGGATCCGACGTACCGGTCGGCATCGTGCCGGTCGGCACGGGCAACCTGCTGGCCCGCAACCTCGGATTACCGCTCGACCCCGCGACGGCGATCCGCGTCGCGCTCGGCGGGCGGGACCGGCGGATCGACCTCGTACGCGTCCGCGGCGACCGGCTGCCGACCGACCGGTTCGCGGTGATGGCCGGGCTCGGCATGGACGCGGCCGTGGTCGGCGAGGCCCCGGCGATGCTGAAGGCCAAGCTGGGCTGGCCGGCGTACGTCGTGTCGCTCAGCCGCAACCTGTCGTTCCCGGCGGTGCGTGTCGACATCAAGATCGACGACCACCGGCCGATCCGGCTGCGGGCACGCATGGTCGTGGTGGGCAACGTCGGCACGCTGCACGCCGGGCTCCCCCTGCTCCCCGACGCCGCGCCCGACGACGGGCTGCTCGACGTCGTCGTGCTGGCGCCGCGGCGGATCACCGAGTGGCCGCAGCTCGCCTGGCGGGTGCTCTCCCGGTCCAAGGCGCAGGACGACCGGCTCAGCCACTGGACCGGCAAGAAGGTGGTCGTCCGCGCTCTCGAGGCCTGCAACCGGCAGCTCGACGGCGATGTCGTGGGCGAGGGACACCAGCTGCGCTGCGAGATCGAGCCCGGCGTACTGGTCGTCCGCGTGCCCCGCGCCTGACGGCTCCGAACGCGCGTCAGTCGAACGGGCGGTCGGCCAGCAGGTCGCCCACCCGTTCGGGCTCGCTGAGCACGGCCTCGACCAGGAAGCGGTCGGTCCAGCGGTCCGCCGACCAGGCCAGAGCCCGCGCCAGGCCCTCGACCGTCGCCGCGTGCGGGCGGCCGGCCGCGTCGACCCACCAGTCGACCGGCTGGCCGTCGACCTCGAGCTCCTCGTGCTCGAGCCAGTGCTCCGGCGCCTCCGGCAGCAGCGTGCGTACGGCGTCCGGGACGTCGGTCAGCACGCCCTCCGCGGCGAGCTCACCCTCTGCGAGCTCGGACGCCAGCGGCAGGTCCAGCAGGTCCGCCAGCCGGTCGGCCGGCTCCTTGGAGGCCACCACGAGACCGCCGAGGTCGGTCCGCTGCAGCCACATCGGCGAGTCGACGACGACCGCCTCGTCGTGGTCGACGACCCGCGTGCCCTCGCCGGCCAGCACCCGGACCTGATCCGGCGCCTCGACCGGTGCGAACGCGTCCTCGATGGCTCCGAGCTGGTCCCACAGGGCCAGCATGGCGGCGGCGTCCAGCTCGACCTCGGGATCGGCGAGCCGCGCCAGGACCTGGCCGACGCCGACCGGGTCCAGGTCGCCGACACCGCGGATCAGCCCGAAGCCGGTACGCGCCTCCGGGTCGATCTCCGCCAGCCACGCAGGCGGCGGCTCGAGCAGCGCGGCCAGCGCGGGACTGGCCTCGGGATCGGCCAGCGCGCCGATCGGCACGCCGTCGAGCTCCACGTGCAACCGGATCCACCAGGCGGTGTACGACCGGACGCGGCGGCCGGTGCCGTCGGCGAGCACCACGTTGGCGGGCTCGAGCAGGGCCCGGCGCAGGTCGGTGTCGTTCGCGATCAGCCGCAACGCGCGCGGCCACTGCTCGTCGTCGACGAAGTCGAGGTCGCGGATCGCGTGGACCTCGCTGACCAGGCCACCGGCACCAGCACCGTGCTCCTCGGCCCAGGTATCGAAGTCGTGCAGGTCGTCGAGCTCGTCGGGGAGGTCGAGCAGGTCGGCGTCGGCCGTCTGGACCAGGCCGAGACCGCCGATCACGCCGACAGCCCGCAGGACGTCGGCGCCCCAGCGTTCGACCAGCCCGGCATCGACCGGGGCGAACGCGTCGGGATCGAGGATGGCCTGGGCCTCCGAACCCGGCAGTACCAGGCCGTCTGCGGGAGTCGGCTCGTCCTCGTCGTCGCGCAGGGCGAGCGCGCCGAGCCAGGGCAGCTCGCCGGGTCGCAGGCCGGACTTCGCGACCGCGGCGGCGACCACCGCGAGCACGGCATCGGTCATGCCCTCGTCGTCGGCCGACTCCCGGACCGCCGTACGGATCGCGCCGTCGCCGAGCAACGTGCGCGGGTCGGCGGCGACCGCGCCGAGCCGCTCCAGCGTCTCGTGCACGGCGTCGGGGTGGACGACGCGCAGTCCGTACTCCGCGAGGAGGCCGAGCGCGTCGGCCTGGACATCGCTGTCGGTGGGCAGCACCAGCCCACGGGCACCGCGGACCAGCCGGCCGTCCGCGAGCGGTACGGGCAGGCTGCCGAGCGCGTCGCGCAGCCGCGGGTCGAGGACCGCCTCGTCGAGCGCGGAGTAGAGCTCACGCCACCACTGCGGCGGATGCGCGCCGCCGACGGCGGCCAGCTCGTCCACGAGGTCGGCCAGCGGGAGCCGGCGGACGCCAAGCGCGTCGTAGGCAGCCCGGGACGCCGGCGGGACCAGGCCGGAGACGATCGGCGCCAGCACGCGGACCAGCCCGGTGCCGGCGTCCTCGACGGTCACGGCGTCGCGCGGGCGCAGCAGGATCTCCGGATCCTCGACCGAGCGCAGCATCGGGGTGCCCGGGAGGCGCTGCAGGATCGCGTCGCGCAGCACGCCGTCGAGCGGGCCGGCCGGAAGCCCGACGGGGACGAGCGCCACGACGTCGGCGCCGTCCTCGGCACGTTGCCGGACGAACTCGGCGTACTGCTCCGCGGCCAGCTCGACCAGCCGATCGCTCAACGGCCCGGGTGCGACGTGCCGGCGGGTGGGGTCGAGCGGGAAGGAGGCGAGCAGCAACGCGGGTAACGACACCGGCTCGTCGGTGGGCGTCGGCGCGTGCAGGGTGGCAGGCATGGCGGCGCCGGACTCGAGGGGTGCGGCCCACAGCATCGACCAGCCGAGCCGGGCCCGTTCCTCGGTCGGACGGTCGGCCAGCAGCCGCCCGCGTTCGGCGTCGGTCCAGATGCCCGCGGCGCGATGCACCGCCCACCGCTCGTCGGCTCCGGACAACTCCCGGATCCCGTCGCCGGTGTCGATCTCGATGGCGGTCAGGCCGGGAAGCGCGAGCAGCAGGGCGTCGTCGACCTCGGCGAGCAACCGGCGGACCAGGTCGACGGCCGGCTCGTCGCGCAGTGCGAGCACGACGGCGGTGTCGAAGCCGGCCGGCGGCTCGCCCTCGGCGGCGAACGGCAGGCGCAGCACAGGCACGTGCCCGTCGCGGCGGCGGAGCTCTTCGCCGAGCGCCGCGTTGTGCTGCGCGGCCTCGGCGACCAGCTCGGCCGTGTCGCCGCGGGAGAAGCGCACTCCGCCCGTACGGGACAACACGATCGGCTCGTCGCTGGCCGACAGCACGGCCGCGAAACCCACACCGAACCGGCCGACCGCGGTGTCGTCGCGCTTGGCGGACGCGCGCAACGTCGCCAGCGACTCGACGCCCTCGGCGTCCAGCGGTGCGCCGGTGTTCGCCGCGACCAGGACGGCGGTCTCGAACAGGTCACCCTCACGCAGCGTCAGCCGCAGCCGGCCGGGCACGCCCGCGCGTCCCGCGGCATCGGCGGCATTCTGCGCCAGCTCGACGAGCAGCCGCTCGCGGTGACCTCCGAGCGCGTAGTCCTCTTCGGTGTTGGCGTCCTCGCGAAACCGTACGGGCGCGGCGGACCAGGCCGCGAGCACGCGCTCGCGGATCGCCGTGGTCGCGAATGGATCATTCACCCTGCGAGTATGGCTTACGACGTCGCGCCGGCGACCTTTGTGCGGCGTCGCACGGCAAAGACTGTGGCGAACGCCCACGCCAGTACGCCACAGCCCCTTCCCACGAACCGAGGACGGCGTTAGGAGAGAAGGACGACCTCTCGGATCGAAGTCTTGCCTTCGCCGTCCTCTTCGATCACAGCTATCCGGTTTCCTTTGTCCTGCTCGTCCTCGATGAACTTCCAGACCGCGATCGCTCGCCGGATGCCTTCGGTGATGGTCACCCGCCGGCGCCGCACCAGGTCTCGCAGGACGGTCGCTGACTCCGCGGCCAGGTTCACCGAGAGCCTGGTGTAGCCATCGGAGTCAGCGCCAGAGCCGCTCAATCGGTTTCCTTCTCGCGTGCTCGTCCGGTTCACAAAGTCACCTTCCGCCGGTCGCCCCTTGATCCACCCACAGTGTACATGCTTTCAACATCGATTACGTATTTTTTGCGTACGCTGTGTGTATATCTGCTGTAAGCTGCCGTGCTGATGGGCCGCTCGGGGAGCAACACAGGAGAGGAGCTCCAGGTTCACCAACCGGGGATCGCAGGGACCCCGCACTCTGCAACCGAAGATCGAGATAGCACGGGAGGAAACGTCCCGATGATCACCCCCGGAGGCCTCGAGCACGAAGAGGCCGACCAGACTCGGACGCTGGATCGAGACGAGCGCCCAGAGACCCCTCACGGTGTCATTTGGAGGGGGCGCGACATCACCCGGGAGATCCAACAGAGCAACACACGCATACGCGAACGGCTGGTGTGGATGGCCATTGTCCTGTTCGTTCTGCTCGTCCTTGCGGCCATCGTCAACGCGTTCCGCCTCCCACCCACAGAGGCGGGAGCGCTCTTCGAGCAACTGCTGAATCCCGCAGGAACGCTGGTCATAGGTGCCGGTGCCTACTACTTCGGCAGTCGCACAAGAGCGCGTTAGCCCCTGAGGTACGGCCTGGGGCCTCTCAGCCGTCTACCCGAGAGGCCTCAGCTTCAGAGTCCGACCGCACCAAACTAGGTGCCGTACGTCGCGAGCCACTTGAAGAGTTCGTCGAAGTAGAACGTGCGGGGCTCGCGCGCGGACAGGGCCAGGTCGTGGAGGCCGCCGGGAACGCGGACGAGTGTGGTGTGCGGGCCCAGCTTCGGCGTCCACTGGGCGATGTGGTCGACGTCGAGCACGGTGTCCATGCGTGCGGCGTCGGCGGGGGCGTTGCGCTTGCGGTAGGTCTGCGTCGAGCACGCCACGAACACGGGAACGTCGATCGCCAGGCCGTGGTGGAGCTGGTGGTGCGCTGCGTGGATCGCCATCAGCCAGCCCGCGGTCACCGGTGCGCCTGCCAGCGGCTTCAGCACCAGGTCGTACGTCCAGTCGCCGCCGTGGTCTGCGTGGATGCTCCGGCCGTAGACGGTCGAGACGCCCAACGGGAGTACGCGAAGCGGTGTGCGGCGGCTGACCGGCCGGACCAGCGGCGGCAGCACCCGGCGGGCCACGGCTGAGGCGTTGAAGTCGAAGAACGGGCTGTTCAGCGTCAGCGCGTCGACCAGGCCCTGACCGCGCACGCTGTCGGCCCACAGCGAGACCGTGAGCCCGCCGGTCGAGTGCGCGTTGACCACGAGTGTGTCGTGGTCTTCCTCCTCCCGGATGATCCGCACCGCCTCGGCGATCTCCGGGAAGTACTCCGAGATCGCGCGGATGTGGTGCGGAGTGTGGTGCGGCCGGATCGAGCGGCCCGCCTTGCGCAGGTCGAGCGCGTAGAAGTCGTAACCCTGCTTGGCGAACGCCTCGGCGAGGTGGGTCTGGAAGAAATAGTCGGTGTAGCCGTGTACGTAGAGCACCGCCCGGCTGGAGCTGGGCCCGGCCACCGAGGCCGGACGGTGCCTGACGAGGGTCGCGAGCGCCTCGCCTTGGTAGTCCGAGGGAAACGCGAGCGTACGAGCTTGGTAGTCGTCGCCGAGGATGTCCTTATCCCACACGAGACAGGAGATTACGCAGCACCTGCTCCAGTTCGCTGCCGGGTGCGCCAGATGCGTCCGGAGCTCGCCACGCGACGAACCCGTCGGGACGCACCAGAACCGCGCCGGACGCCGTGATGCCGTGCCGCTCGCGCACGTCCGCGCTGTCCAGAACGTGGGTCGAAAGCGAGATGCCGAGCTGTCCGGCAGCCGCCTTGGCCTGGTTGTCCCAGTCGCCGTCCGGGCCGGTGAGCAGGACGAATCCCTTGCCGTACAGGTCGATCGTGGACCGGCCGGCGGCGAGCTCCACGTGCGGCGCGCGTGTGCCCGGCTGGGCGGACAACCGCGGCAGCGGAAGCGGCGAGGCGTCCTCGGCCGCTCCGACGACCGCGGACGAGCGGTACTGGTAGCCCATCGCCACCGCGTCGTAGTCGATCATCTCGATCTCGGCGCCCTGCCCCATCCGCGAGCCGAACCGCGCGAACATCTGCCACATGCTGAGCTCGGCGACCGGCCGCCGCTCCTGCGCGTATGTCTGGAGCAGCTCTGGACCCGCCTGCCCCGAAAGGACGGCGGCCAGCTTCCACGCCAGGTTGTGCGCGTCCTGCACGCCGATGTTGCCGCCGAGTCCACCGGTCGGCGGGTTGGTCCGGCCGGCGTCACCCGCGAGGAAGACGCGTCCGGTCTCGTCGTCGAACCGCCGCGCCACCTGGGCGCTGATCGCGAAGCCCAGCACCTTGAGCTCGGTGCCGGGGATCTGCGACCGCACGGTCACCTCGACGTCCGGCAGCCCGGAGGCGGCTCGCACCACATCGGCGACCCGCTCGTCGGTGTACTCCTCGATCGACTCGCGCTCCGGGTCGTAGCCCATCGCGAACACCCACTGCCTGGCCTCGTGGTCGTGGGCCAGCAGTGCGGTGAACGGCCGGGGCTGCTGCAGGTAGGCGATCCCGACCTCGCGGCCGAGCGTGACGGGGTTGAGGTCGGCGTCGACCATGGCGGTGATCGTGTTGTAGAGCACGCCCGGGCCGTCGACCTCGATGCCAAGGGCCTTCCGGATCGGGCTGTTCGCGCCGTCGGCGGCGACCAGGTAGTCGGCGGCGAGGGTGTACTCCTCGCCGCCGGCCGGACGCAGGACAGCCGTCACGCCGGAGTCGTCAGCCTCGAACGACACCAGCTCGGTGGAGAAACGGAGATCGGCACCACGTTCCCGCGCGTGAGCCCGCAGCAGGATCTCCAGCTTGTCCTGGTCGATCGGCGCGAACGGCGAGGGGCTGGCCGCGCTCAGGCCACCACCGCCTTCGGCCTCCTCGATCGTGCCGTACTCCTCGTCGGCCAGGGTCTCGGCACGGATCAGCTGGAACACGTAGGTGTCGGGGTCGCCGAAGCAGTTCGCCCGGATGTCCTGCTCCAGGCCGAGCTGCCGGAAGATCTCGACCGTCCGGGGGTTGATGCCGCGCAGGCGCGGGTGCAGCAGGAGGTCGGGGTGGCGCTCCACGACCACGCAGTCGACGCCGTGCGAGGCCAGGAAGAACGCACTGGACAAGCCGGTCAGCGCGCCACCAACGACAAGGACGGAAGTGCGTTGTTCATTCGTCATGCCGTCGAGTATCAACCAGACGGATGAAACTGTCAACCGAGTGGATGAAACAATCAACCAAGGGTTTGATACGCTTGCGTGATGGCTCGACAACCCCCAGCAGCCCGGCGCCAGCGCGACCCCGAGCGCACCAAGGCCCGGATCCTCGAAGCGGCCACCGACGAGTTCGCGGCCCACGGATACGCCGGCGCACGGGTCAGTGAGATCGCTGCGCGCGCCGGCGCCAACAAGCAGCTGATCTCGTACTACTTCGGCGGCAAGGAAGGGCTCTACCGCGCGATCACCGAGCAGTGGCTGCAGGACCAGCACGAAGCCGCTCCCGAACAGCGGGACATGACGATCGGCGAGCTCTCGGCGAGCTTCATCTCGCCGCGACCGCAGGACCGGAAGCTCGCCAGGCTGCTGATCTGGGAAGGCTTGACCTACGACACCGACGATCCGGGCGCGCACGCGCGCACCGCGCGAATGGACGCGGGTGTGGAGGACCTACGCCGGCGGCAGGCGGCGGGAGAGCTGCCCGCCGAGCTCGACATGAAGTACTTCCTGCTGATGTCGATGGCGGCCGCGCTTGCGCCTGTGGCGTTGCCACACGTCGCGCGCAGCATCTTCGGCCCTGAGACCGATCCGGGCTCTCCGGAGTTCATGGAACGGTTCGTGGAGGAGTACCGCAAGCTGATCGACGTGCTGAGCAGGCAGCCGCCTGGGTGAGCTCAGCGGCCGTGAGCGACGCCACGGGCGTAGTCGACCGCCTGTCGCTCCTCCTCGGTGAGGTCGATGTCGCACTCGCCGCCACGGATGTTCTTGGCGTAGGTCCGCTGGTCGCCGCGACCGGGCAACGACGTGAGCACCACGCCGTCGCCCGCGTCGTCGAGCAGGGCGAGCGACCAGGAGTGGTTGCTGCCCGCGACGTCGAGCTCGTCGGCGACGTCGTAGCGCACGACCGCGATGTGACGAAGCGTCTCCGAAAGCCCGACCAGCACGCCGTCGAGCTCCGAACGCAGCCGGGCCAGCTCTGCTTCTTCGTCGTCGACGAGCTGCCCGGGCGCGCCGTACATGGCGCGATTGGCGCGAATGAGGGCGAACACCGCGACCAGCAGTCCGAGTACTCCGACCGCGATCCCTGCGTAGGCGAGCACTGTGTCGGTCACGAACGGCACCGTACCGATCAACAGTGCTCGCAACAAGCGTTTCTCAGCCAAGCGTTACGCGGGGACCTTGTCGAGGAAGCCGTGCACTGCCCGCAACCGGCCGTCCTCGGCGAGCACCGCGACGTCGAACCCGACCACGATCGCCTCACCGCCGGCGGGTCCGAGCTCCCAGCTGAACCGCGCCAGGTTGTGGTGCGCGTCCACGCCGGGCACGAGGCGGAACTCCAGACCCGCGAACTGCTGCTGCGCCCCCGCGATCGTCGCGTCGATGGCGTCCAGCCCGTCCGCGACGACCAGCGGGTCGACGTAGCTGCCGGTTTCGGTCCACAGCTCCGCCAGCAACGCCCGCCTGGCTTCGGTGTCGGTCTCGTTCCACGACCGGATGTACCGGTCGACCACTGTGTTCACATCGTTCGCATCGTTGTTCATGACCCGAAGCCAAGCCGGAGAACGTCAGCCCGTCGATTACGTGGGACGTAATGGCCCAGCCCTGTCTGGTCGCATACGGTCGGGCTCGTGGTGACGACGAAGCAACGACCGGTCGGCGAGCTGCTGCGCGACTGGCGGCAGCGGCGGCGGCTCAGCCAGCTCGACCTCGCGCTGGACGCCGAGATCTCCTCCCGGCACCTGAGCTTCGTCGAGACCGGACGGTCCAGGCCGAGCAGTGAGATGATCCTCCGCCTGGCCGAGCGCCTCGAAGTTCCGCTGCGGGAACGCAACCAGCTGCTGCTCGCCGGCGGCTTCGCGCCCGCGTACTCCGAGTCGAAGCTGGACGCACCCGAGATGAGCGCGGTCACCAGCGCACTGCGCCGGCTCCTCGACGCCCACGAGCCGAACCCCGCGCTGATCGTCGACCAGGGCTGGGATCTGGTCGACGCGAACGCGGGCGTGGACCTGTTCCTGACCGGGGCCGCACCTCACCTGCTCGAACCGCCGGTGAACGCCCTGCGGCTCAGCCTGCATCCGGACGGCATGGCGAGCCGGATCGCGAACCTCGCCGAGTGGCGCGCGCACATCCTCGCGCGGCTACGGCGGCAGGCGGAACGCTCAGGGTCGGCGGAGCTGGTCACGCTGTGGGAGGAGCTGCGGGCTTACCCCGGTGGCGAGCAGCCCGAGACCGGCCACGGATCGATCGTGGTGCCGTTGCGCTACCGGTACGCCGAGACCGAGCTGAGCTTCGTCTCGATCAGCGCGGCGTTCGGCACGCCGATGGACGTGACCGTGGAGGAGCTCGCGATCGAGGCGTTCTATCCCGCTGACCCGAAGACCGCGGCGTTCATTTCTGGGTTTCTTACTCGGTCCGGCCGGCCTTGAGCGCGGCCAGCCAGGCTTCGGCTCCCCGGAAGTCTTCGTCGGTGGTGCCGGCGCGCAGGGTGACCCGGGTGCCGTCGGCGCGGGGGTAGGAGCCGAGGTAGCGCACATCGGCACACACCCGGCGCAGGCCCATCACGGCCTCGCCGACCCTCGCCTCGGCCAGGTGGCCCTCGCAGTCGATCGAGAAGCAGTAGCGGCCGAGCCCGTCGCCGGTGGGCCGCGACTCGATCCGGGTCAGGTTGACGCCGCGTACCGAGAACTCCTCGAGGATCTCCAGCAGCGCGCCCGGGTGGTCGTCGCGGATGAACGCGACCAGCGAGGTCTTGTCGGCGCCGGTCGGCTTGGTCACCGGCCGCGGCCGCGCGACGTGAACGAAGCGGGTGACGGCGTCCTGGGTGTCCTCGATCTCCTCGGCGATCGCGGTCAGGCCGTAGTGGCCGGCCGCGATCGGCGGTGCGATCGCCGCGTCGAGGGTGGAGCCTGGCTCGCCCACCGCCGCCGCGGCCGCCGCCGTCGAGCTGGTCAGCTGTACGTCGGCCAGTGGCAGGTTCGCCGAGACCCAGCGCCTGGTCTGCGCCGCCGCGTGCGGGTGGGTGGCGACGGTCTTGACGTCCTCGAGCGACGTGCCGGGCCGGGCCAGCAGCGCGAAGCTGACGTGGAGCAGCACCTCGCGGGTGATCACCAGGTGACCGCCGGCCAGCTCGTCGAGCGTGACCGGAACCGCGCCCTCGACGGAGTTCTCGATGGGTACGACAGCGCCGTCGGCGTCGCCGGAACGTACGGCGTCGAGCGCCACCGGGACGGTCGCGCACGGGATCAGCTCGGCCTCGTCGGTGCCGGGGATCGTGCGCAGGGCGGCTTCGGTGAACGTACCTTCCGGGCCTAGATAGGCATAACGGACGGGGGTGGTTCCGGGCATGTCGGCAAGAGTACGCCTCCGAGTCGACGGCCTGGTGCCGCAGCTGTCCGCCGCCGTCGACGGGAACCCCGCTACGAGGGTTCCCGCCGACAGCTGACGGCAGTCAGCTCGAGGCGATCTCGTCGACGTGGCTGACGTTTGCCCGGTCGTCCGGCTCCGTGCTCGGCTTCGACTCGAACCAGGCGTCGAGGATCTCGCCCAGCAACGGAGCCGACACCACGCGCAGGCTCAGTGCCAGCACGTTGGCGTCGTTCCACTTACGAGCGCCGGTCGCGGTGTAGGCGTCGGCGCACAGCGCCGCGCGAACGCCCGGCACCTTGTTGGCGGCGATCGAGGCGCCGGTGCCGGTCCAGCAGCACACGACTGCCTGGTCGGCCCGGCCCTCGGCGACGTCACGGGCGGCGGCTTCGGATGCCCATGCCCAGTCGTCGCGTTCCTCGGCGTTCAAGGCTCCGTGCGTGACGACCTCGTGCCCGCGCTTGCGGATCTCGTCGGCGAGCACGGTCGCGACACCGGCGGACAGGTCCGACGAAAGTGCGATCTGCAACGCGCTCACGCCTCCTGTTCGGACTTGTCGCCGGACCAGTCAATGTGGAACTCGCCTGGCACGTCGACCCGCTTGTAGGTGTGTGCGCCGAACAGGTCGCGCAGGCCCTGCAGCAGCGAGGCCGGCAGCCGGTCCCGCCGCAGCCCGTCGTAGTAGGCCAGCGCCGAGGCGAATCCCGGCACCGGGATCCCCGCCGACGCGGCCGCCGCGACGACCCGCCGCCACGACTCCTGCGCCTGCGAGACCGCGTCGGCGAAGTACGGGTCGAGCAGCAGCGACTGCAGCTCGGCCGTCTTGTCGTAGGCCTCCTTGATCCGGTCCAGGAACCGGGCCCGGATGATGCAGCCACCACGCCAGATCGTCGCCATCGCACCGAGGTCGATGTCCCAGTCGTAGGCCTCGCTGCCCGCGCGGATCATGTCGAACCCCTGGGCGTAGGCGACGACCTTCGAGGCGTACAGCGCCTGCCGCACGTCGTCGATGAACGCGTCGGGGTCGGAGATCGTCACCTCGGTCGACGGACCGGACAGCACGCCCCGGGCCGCGTCACGCTGCTCGGCGTGGCCCGACAACGCCCGCGCGAACACCGCCTCGGCGATGCCCGACACCGGCGTACCGAGGTCGAGCGCGGCCTGGACGGTCCAGCGTCCGGTGCCCTTCTGCTCGGCCTGGTCGAGGATCACGTCGACGAACCAGCCGCCAGTACGTGGGTCGCGTGTCTTCAGCACCTCGGCGGTGATCTCGATCAGGAACGACTCGAGGTCGCCGGCGTTCCAGGTCTCGAAGATCTCGGCGAGCTGCGTCGGCGACCGGCCCAGCAGGCTGCGCAGCAGGTCGTAAGCCTCGGCGATCAGCTGCATGTCGGCGTACTCGATGCCGTTGTGCACCATCTTGACGAAGTGCCCGGCCCCATCGGGTCCGACGTGCACACAGCAGGGCGTGCCGTCGACGTTCGCGGCGATCGACTCCAGCATCGGCCCGAGCGTTTCGTACGACTCGGGCGTGCCACCCGGCATGATGCTCGGCCCGTTGAGCGCGCCCTCCTCGCCGCCGGAGATGCCGGTGCCGACGAAGTGCAGCCCCTTGCCGGCCAGCGCCGACTCGCGGCGCCGGGTGTCGAGGTAGTGCGCGTTGCCGCCGTCGACCACGATGTCGCCCGGCTCGAGCAGCTCGGCCAGCTGGTCGATCACGGCGTCGGTGCCGGGGCCGGCCTTCACCATGATGATGACGGTGCGCGGCCGCTTCAGCGACTGGACCAGCTCCTCGAGCGATCCGGCCGGAACGAACTTCCCGTCGTCGCCGTGCTCGGCGATCAGCGCGTCCGTGCGAGTCTTTGTGCGGTTGTGCACAGCGACGGTGTGGCCGTGCCGGGCGAGGTTGCGGGCGAGGTTGCGCCCCATCGTCGCCAGGCCAGTCACCGCGATGTCTGCGAGCGCCCCTTCTTCGTTCTCCCCCGTGCCCGTCGTACCTGTGGCCGGCGCCGGTTCGGCGGCCTGTGGCTCTGCCCCCGCCGAATCCTCGGGCTTCTCCGCCGCGGTCGTCTCGGTGTTCGTATCGGTCATGCGTCGATTCTCCCGCCTGTCGGTGCGATCCGCAGCCGGGTGGGCGGCACTCCCGGCGGATCGAGGCGTGGCCAGCCGTTCTTTCCTGGAGTGATGCTGCCCAACACGGAAGCCTTGGAAGCTCCCGTGCAGGACGGTACAGCAGCCGGCAAACCGTGGACGGTCAGAAATCCGAGCAGGGCGAACGCGTAGGCCTCCTTGGCGTCACCGGGGATGCCGAAGTCGTCGATCGGCCTGGTCGCGACGTGCTCGGCGATCCGGCTCATGAGGGACGGATTGCGGGCGCCGCCACCGGAGACGACCAGCTCGGTCACGCCGTGCTTACGCGCGTCGGCTCGGACGATCCGCGCCGTGAGCTCGGTGACGGTGGCGATCACGTCGTCCGGCGGGAGCTCGCCGAAAGCGGCCAGCCGGTCGGACAGGTAGGCGGCGTTGAAGAGCTCCTTGCCGGTGGATTTGGGTGCCTCGCGGCGAAAGTACGGATGGTCCTCCAGCGCGGCCAGCAGTCCTTCGTGCACGGTGCCCGCCGCGGCATGCCGGCCGTCCCGGTCGTACGGCTCGCCGTGGAAGCGGGTCGTCGCCGCGTCGATCAGCGCGTTGGCGGGTCCGAGGTCGTAGGCCACGACGTCGCGGCCGGGCGCGATGACGGTCATGTTGGCGATGCCGCCGAGGTTGAGCGCGGCCCGCGGAGCGCCGGCCGGCGGAAGCAACAACAGGTCGAAGATCGGTACGAGTGGTGCGCCCTGACCACCTGCCGCGATGTCGCGGCTGCGCAGGTCGGAGACGACCGGCAAGCCCGTGCGTTCGGCGATCCAGGCGGGCCGGCCGAGCTGCAACGTGCCGCGGGCGCGGCCTGCTTCGACCCAGTGGAAGACGGTCTGGCCGTGGGAGACCACGAGGTCGCAGCCCTGATCCTCGGCGAACGCGTCGATGCCCTGCTGGGCGGCTGCGGCGAAGGCCTGACCGAGCAGGGTGTCGAGCCGGCAGACCAGTTCGAGCGGAGCCTCGGCGGGCGGCAACGCGGCGGCGATCAGCTCGCGTACGGCCGGGTCGTGGTCGACGCTGAGCGCGCCGAGCGGCACCAGCTCGATCTCGCCTGGTTCGCGGCCGAAGCTCAGCTCGGCGACGGCTACGTCGATGGCGTCGTACGACGTGCCCGACATCAGTCCGGCTACCCGCATGCGACCACCCCGGCGGTGATGAACTCGATCAGCCGCTCGCCGTCGTCCAGCGCGGCGAACGCACCGGACTGGTGGACGGCCAGCAGCCCGAGCATGCAGGCGTAGGGGAAGGCACCGAGCGCGGCCTCGTACCGGCCCTCGACCGCGGCGACCTGCTCGGCGAACAGCTGCCGGACCCGAGGGTCGGGTTCGCTGATCACCCGGCCGAGGAAGCGCGCGACCGCACGGTCGGGGTGGAGGCCCGGCTCGACGAACGCGCGCACCAGCTCGGGGACCGGCGGCGGTTGGCTCGCCGCCTCGAGCTCGTCGAGCCGGCGCCGGCGTTCGGCGTTGACCGCACGCATGGTCTCGTCGATGACTGCGCGCAACAGGCCTTCCTTGGAACGGAAGTGGTAGTTGACCGCCGCGATATTGGTCCCGGCCGTCTCGGTCAGCGCGCGCAGCGACGTCGCCGCGATCCCGCGTTCGCCGAACAACTCGATCGCCGTCTCGATCAACCGCTCTCGGGTGGGCACGCGGCACATGTTATATCGTCCGTTTCAAGCGAACGTTTCAAACGACCGATTGAGGGCAGGGATGCGGCATGAGAGGTTCGGCAATCGTCGTCGGAGCCGGGATCGGCGGGCTGACGGCAGCACACGCGCTCCAGCGCATGGGATGGCAGGTCGAGGTCTACGAGCAGGCGCCGGAGATCGGCCCGGTCGGCGCGGGGATCGGCATCGCACCCAATGCGATGAAGGCGCTGGACGTTCTCGGACTGGGCGACGACGTGCGGGAGCGGGGCCGGCTCCAAGCCGGCCTTGAGGTCCGCGCCCAGTCGGGCCGCCGGCTGGCGCACCTGTCGGCCGCCGGTATCGACCGGCGTTACGGCGCTTCGTTCTACGCGCTGCACCGAGCGGAGCTGCACCGCATCCTGCTGCGCCGGCTGGATCCCGCCTGCTTGCACACGGGTCACCGCGCGGTCGGCGTCACCCCGGAGGCGGGGACGGTGCGTTTCGACGCGCCGAGCGGCCCGGTGACCGCGACGGCGGACCTGGTCGTGGCCGCCGATGGCGTCCACAGCCGGCTGCGGGCGGAGCTGTTCCCGCGGTACGCCGGGCCGGACTACGCGGGCTACACCGTCTGGCGCGGACTCGTGCCCGCCGATCGCGCAGCGAGGCTCGACGTACCCGCGGTGCTGACGGAGACCTGGGGCAAGGGCCTGCGCTTCGGGTACGCGGTCATCAACGACGGGCAGGTCTACTGGTTCGCCGGCGAGAGCCTTCCCGAACACGCGCGGCCGGAGCACCGGCTCGCGCCTCTGGTCGAACGCTTCCGGGGCTGGCACCGGCCGATCCCCCACCTGCTGGCGGCCACGCCCGAAGAGGCGCTGCTCCGGCACGACGTCTACTACCTCCGTGCCCGGCTGCCGGGCTTCGTCCGCGGCCGGGTCGCGCTGCTCGGCGACGCGGCGCACGCCGTCACGCCCGACATCGGGCAGGGCGCGTGCCTGGCGATCGAGGACGCCGTGGTGCTCGCCGCCGGTGGCCTGCCCGCCTACGACGCCGCCCGGCGGCCGCGTGGCCAGCGGATGGCTCGGTTCTCCGGCCGGCTCGCCGGGCTGCTCCAGACGTCGAGCCCGGTCGTCGGCGTGGTGCGGAACGCGATCGCGCTCGGCGTTCCGGAGCCGTTGTTCGCGAACGCCGCAGGGTCGGCCTTCGGCTGGGAACCACCCGTACTGGCCGAACTTAAGGCTTGACTTATTTAAGCGCACTCTGAAATAGTCGGCGACATGCACGCGTTCGACGTCCTCGGCGATCCGGTGCGGCGGCGGATTCTCGAGCTGCTGGCCGACGGTGAGCTGCCGGCCGGTGAGGTGAGCGCCGTTGTGCAGGACGAGTTCGGGATCACGCAGCCAGCGGTGTCACAACACCTGCGCGTGCTGCGCGAGAACGGCTTCGCGACCGTACGAGCAGAGGGCACGCGCCGGATCTACGCGTTCGAGCCTGGTCCGCTGCGGGAGATCGACGCCTGGCTGGACCGCTATCGCGGCTTCTGGACACAGCGCCTGGACGCCCTGGACACCGAGTTGCGGCGGGGCAGACGAGAGGAGACATCGTGAGCGAGAGCACGCACCGGCACGTCCGGCTGGCCGGCGACGCGAGGGCACTGCTGATCCGGCGCCACTACGCCGCGACCGCGGCCGAGGTGTGGGACGCCTGGACCCGGCCGGAGCGGCTGCGCCGCTGGTTCGCCGAGGTGAGCGGAGAACTGAAGCAGGGCGGCACCGCCGTCGTCGACATGACGGACGAGATTCGCGTGCAGTGCCGGATCGAAGTGTGTGAGCCTTCCGAACGCCTGCGGGTGCAGTGGGTGCATCCCGGCGAGCCGGACTCCGAAGTCGAGCTGCGGCTCCGTGCCGAGGGAGGCGGAACACTGCTGGAGTTGGAGCACGAACGGCTGGCACCGGCTCGCGCCGCCGGCTACGGCCCGGGCTGGGAGGACTTCCTGGAGCGGCTGGACGCTCTGGTCCGCGCCGCCGACCCCGAAGCGATCTCGTGGCCTGCGAACGAAGCCGCCCTGGCTCCGGTCTGGGCGGCGCTGGACGCCAAGCCCTTGCCGTCGGTCGCGGTGGAAGGCGAGACGGCCGTCCTCCGCGCGGAACGCCAGTACGCCGCCGCGCCTGCCGACGTGTGGTCCGCGGTCACCGACCCGGCGCGGCTGCGTCGCTGGTTCGCGACGGTCTTGCTGGAGTCCGGCAGCGCCTGGACGGCGACCTTCACCAACGGCAGGGCGACCGGCACCGTACGGACCTGCGAGGCGGACCACCTGCTCGTCACGTCATGGAAGTGGGACCACGAGGAAACCGAGTCGGAGGTGACGATGCGGCTCGCTCCAGCCGGCGGCGGAACCCGGCTCGAGCTCTTGCAGACCGGCGTGGAGGCCCGGCCCGCACCTGGGTACGCCGCTGGGTGGCATGCGTACCTGGCCGTGCTCGCGACCCATCTCGCCGGCACCGACCCGGCAGAGGAGGACTGGGAAGCCGAGTTCTCCCTGGCCCGCTCGGCACTTCGCCGACCGGGCTAGGTCGTGTTTCCCGCCGCCACTTAACTGGCCGAGCCGGCGGACCTGTTCGGACTCTCCGGCCAACGAGTGCTCAGCGGAGGTGGTCCTTCACGAGCTCGCGCTCGGTGACCAGCTCGTCGGTCGTCTTGCGGATCCGCTCCTGCGCCTCGGCGTCGTGCTCGATGCCCTCGACGACGTGCCACTGGCTGCCGTCGGTGGCGATCGGGTAGCTGAAGTTCAGGCCCTCCGGGACGCCGTACTCACCGCGGCTCTGCACACCCAGCGAGGTCCAGTCACCCTCGGGCGTGCCGAACGCGATCGAACGTACGGAGTCGAGGACGGCGTTGGCGGCCGAAGCAGCCGACGACGCGCCGCGAGCCTTGATGATCTCGGCACCACGCTGCTGGACGGTCGTGAGGAAGTCGCCGCGCAGCCAGGCGTCGTCGCCGATCACGTCCTGGGCGGGGCGACCCTGGATCCTGGCGTGGAACGCGTCGGGGTACTGCGTCGCCGAGTGGTTGCCCCAGATCGCCAGGTTGGTGACCTCACCGAAGCCGGCGCCCGCGCGCTTGGCGAGCTGTGCCTTGGCGCGGTTCTCGTCCAGGCGGGTCATCGAGAACCACCGGTCGGCCGGCACGTCGGCACCGTTGGACGCCGCGATCAGGCAGTTGGTGTTGCAGGGGTTGCCCGCCACCAGGACGCGTACGTCGGAAGCCGCGTGCGCCGCGATCGCCTGGCCCTGCGGGCCGAAGATGCCGGCGTTCATCGACAGCAGGTCGCCGCGCTCCATGCCCTGCTTACGCGGCATGGCACCGATCAGCAGCGCCCAGGACGTGCCGTCGAACGCCTCCTCCAGCTTCGCCGTCGGCACGATGCCGGCGAGCAGCGGGAACGCGCAGTCGTCGAGCTCCATCGCGACGCCTTCGAGCGCGCCGAGCGCGGGCTCGATCTCCAGCAGCCGGAGCACGACCGGGGTCTCCGGCCCGAACAGCTCACCAGACGCGATGCGGAACAGCAACGGGTACGCCACATTGCCGGCCGCGCCGCTGATCGTCACGTGTACGGGAGATTTCGTCATGGCACGGCAGATTACGCGATCGGCACCCGCGGCCGGCGAGGTGGCAGACCCTCCGCCGAGGGTTCGAGGGACGGCCGTCCAGGCGCTAACGCCGGCGGGCGGTCAGCTCGGACGGGACGGCGATCACGTCGACCATGGCGCCGTTGCGGAGCACGGTCAGCTCGATCGGGTGGCCGATGGCTTCGGCGAACATCAACGACGACAGGTCCTGCGCGCGCCGGGTGGGCTTGCCGCCCGCGGCCAGCAGCAGGTCGCCGGGGTGCAGGCCGGCGGCCTCGGCCGGGCTGCCGCCGACCACCTCGGCGATCCGCAGGGCCTTGGCGAACCCGAGCTTGCCGGCCAGCCCGGCCGGAACGGGGGCTGGGGTACTGACCAGGCCGAGGTAGGCCCGCCGGACGCGGCCATCGTGCATCAGCTCGCCGATGATCCGGCGGGTGGTGGCGTTCAACGGCACCGCGAGCCCGACGCCGATGCCGGCGACCGCGGTGTTGATGCCGACCACCTCGCCGTCCGAGGTCGCGAGCGCGCCACCGGAGTTGCCGGGGTTGAGGGCCGCGTCGGTCTGGATGACATCCTCGATCAGCCGGACCGTACGGCCGTCGCGGGCCGGCAGCGAGCGGCCGAGCGCGCTGACCACACCAGCGGTGATGGAGCCGGCCAGCCCGAGCGGGTTGCCGACCGCGACGACCAGCTGGCCGACCTTCAACTGGTCGGCGTCGCCCAGCCGTGCCGGGTCCGGCGCCTGCCGCCGGACCCGGAGCACGGCCAGATCGGACAGAGGGTCGACACCAACGACATCGAAGGCGGCCTCAGTGCCATCGGCGAACGCTGCGTGGCCCTCACGCGCATGTTGCACGACATGCCCGTTGGTGAGGACATAACCATCCTCTGTGAACACCACTCCCGAGCCCGCTCCCTCGTTGCGTCCACTTGATGTCTCAAATCGGACATTCAGGCTCGCGACTCTTGGGATCAGCTCGTCCGCGACCCGCGTGACGATTTCCGAGTAGGCGTCCATGCCGGCCGTCCCCTCCCGAACGCAAGGTTGATTACACGATTACAACTATGCGTCGGTCGCCGGCATTTCGGCGTACGCCTGCAGCGAAACCGCCAGGCGGCGGACGGCCTGACGCAACGCCGGAGGACGGTGGACGACGAACGGCCAGCCGAGGCCCGCCAGCAGCTGGGCCATGCCGTCCAACGACTCCGCCCGCGAGCGCAGCAGTACGGAGTCGTCGCCGGCCTGGGTGAGCCGGGCGGCCGAGCGCGGGATCCGGCGCCGGGCGAGCTCCATCGTCGTGCGCAGCGTGACCTCGACCTCGTGGGCGTACGGCACGTTCGACAGCGAGGTCACCACGTGGCCCACCGGGTCGAAGTCGTCGGGTGGCGTGAACGTCTCGGCGGTCAGCCGCAGGCTCGCGATCCGGTCCAGGCGGAACGTGCGGACCTGCGAACGCCGATGGTCGAAGCCGGTGACGTACCAGCGCCCGCCGTGGGCGACCAGGCCGTACGGATCGAGGTCGCGTTCGGTGCGCTCGCCGCGCCACGAGCCGTACTCCAGGTGGACCCGCCGGTGCTGGTGCGCCGCGGCGGCCAGCGTCAGCACGGTCGCCGTCTCGGGTGCGACGCCCTCGCGTGGCCGCAGCGTGAGGCCGAGCGTGTCCTGGACGGCCGTGATCCGCTCGCCGAGCGGCCGGGGCAGCACGCGCTGCACCTTGGCCAGCGCGGTCTCCGTGGCCGGTCCGGTCGACGACGTCGTGCTCAGTCCGACGACGCGACCGGCGAGCAGGCCGAGAACAACAGCTGTCGCCTCGTCGTCGGTGAACATCAGTGGCGGCAGCTTGAATCCGGGCAGCAGGTGGTAGCCGCCGTGCCGGCCACGGTCCGCCTCGACCGGGATGCCGAGCTCGATCAGCTGGGTGGCGTAGCGCCGGACGGTCCGCTGGTCGACACCGAGCCGCTCGGCCAGCTCGACGCCGGTCAGGCGGTGGTGCGCCTGGAGCAGCTCGAGCATCGCGAGCACGCGGGACGCCGAGTGCGGCACAGATCACATCTTTCGTCGGTAAATAGCAGAGCCAATGCGGACCGAATCCGCCCGGATTCAAGCTTAGCCTCGACATCAACGACGAACGAGAGGACTTCCGAGATGGCGACGTACGTGCTCGTGGCGGGGAACTGGCTCGGTGGCTGGGCGTGGGAGCAGGTCGCGGAACGGCTGACGGCGGCCGGGCACGCGGTTCATCCGGTGACGCTGACCGGTCTCGGTGACCGGGTGCACCTGGCCGGCGCGCAGGTGACGCTCGACACCCATGTCGACGACATCGTGAACACCATCGAGTACGCGAACCTGCATGACGTGGTGCTGGTCGGGCACAGCTACGGCGGGCTGCCGGTGACCGGAGCCGCCGAGCGGATCCCGGAACGGATCGCGAAGCTGGTCTACGTCGAGAGCGGCCCGCTGCCGAGCGGCGTCTCGCAGCTCGACACCGAAGGCCCCGAAGCGCGCGACGCGGCACTCGCACGGATGAAGGACGACCCGGAGAACGGCTGGCGCGGTCCGCTGCCGCGCTGGGAGGACTTCGACGAGGCGATCATCAGAGGGCTGGGCGAGCAGGAACGCGCGACGTTCGCGAGCCGGGCGGTCGACCAGCCGCTGGCCGCGAACGCCCAGCGGCCGGTCCACACCAACGAGACTGCCCGGAACACGATCCCGCACGCGCTGGTGACATGCATGTTCCCGCTCGAGCAGGTCGACCAGATGATCGCCGACGGCCATCCGTTCTTCGCCGGCTTCGGCGGCAAGCAGTGGGAGTTCGCGCACGTGCCCACCGGCCACTGGCCGATGTTCTCCGAACCGGCCAAGCTCGCCGAAACCCTCGACGGCCTGGCCTGAGCGACCCGCGGTCGTCGCTATCGGGGCTCGACGTGCAGCCAGCGCGCGACATGCACCGGTAGCGGCGTCACGGCCACCGCCGCCGCGACCATGACGAGCGCGGGCAGCACGAAGTACGCACCGACGCCCGACGCCTGCACGATCACGAAGCCCACCAGGAAAGCAGCGCCGAGCCAGCCCGCGATCTGGTTGCCACGCGTCGAGAGCGGCAGAAACGTGGCGAGCACGACGACAACCAACGGCAGGCCGACGAGCAGCAGCACCTGGACGACGGCGAAGCCGTTCGCCGTCACCTTGAAGAACGCCAGCAGCGCGGCCAGCGCACCGAGCCCGACCGAGAGCAGACGCAGTCCCCTGTCGAACCAGGGCGCGAGGCCGTGCCACTGATCTGTTCGTCCCAGTAGTACGACTCCGGCCACCGTAGCCAGGACGGCAACGACGAACAGCGGAATCAACACGACCCTCACCCTTCAGATCCCATCCACACCAGCGCAGCGCTCATTGCCCAGGGCCCAATCCCAGGCCCACATCCCCAAGGGTGAACATTCTGCACCTATCGCTCGGGCCGCGTCGACCGCATCACCTCGGGGACGGCCTCCGGGCCCCCGATGGACATGTCTACGTCCGTTCTCGGTCGTAGACAGGTCCTGGCTAGGTTGTCGCCAACGCGACAGTGGGTGCGAGCCGGGCCGCGCGGACGGCCGGGTAGAGACCGGCGATCGCACCGATGAGCAAGGTCGCGCCGACACCGCCGGCCATCGCCCATGGTGGAACGACAGTCGGCCACTGCTGCGACATGGCGTACCCGGCGGTAACCACGAGACCCACCACGACTCCTGCTACTCCGCCGATCCCGGACAGCAACAGGGCTTCGGAAAGAAACTGAACCGTGATGTGTCCCTTGGTCGCTCCGAGCGAACGCCGCAGGCCGATCTCGTTGCGGCGTTCGAGGACCGAGATCACCATCGTGTTCGCCACACCGACGCCACCGACGAGCAACGCGACTCCGCCGAGGCCGAGCAGCATGGTGGTGAGCGTCTCGTCGGCCGCGGCCTTGGCAGCCAAGGCGTCAGAAGGTCTGCTGACATTGACCTCTTCGGGGTGTTCCGGGTTCGCGGTCTGCGGCAGCACCGCCTGCACCGCTTCGACCGCGGCGTCGGAGGAACGCTCGTAGATCGTCGTCGGATGCCCGTCGAATGCCAGCCGTTGCTCGGCGACCGGCCAGCCGACCAGTGCGGCACTGTCGAGCTCGGGAGCCAACGGCGCGGGGTCGAGGATCCCGACCACGTTGAACCATTCGCCACCGAGCCAGACCAGCACGTCCGGCCCCGCCTTGTACAGGCCGAGCCGTTCAGCCGCGGTCCGGCCGAGCACGACGCCGGGGTACTCCGACGTCGCCGCGTTCAGCCAGCGGCCGCTCGCGACCGTCGCGCTCACCGTGTCGAGCAGGTCCAGCCGGGCGGCCAGCACGGCGATCGACTTGGTCTCCTCCTCCGGGATGTGGTCGTTGCGGTAGACGTGGGTGTCTGCCACCGTTCCCGTCGCCGTCGCATGCTCGACCGGCGCGATCCGTTCGACCATCGCGACCGACTCGTCCGGCAGCTGTGCCTGTTCGCCACCGAGCGTCTGGCCGGGCGCGACGGTCAGCAGGTTCGTGCCGATCTGCGCGAGCAGCCGGTTCAGCTCGGCCTGGCTGGACGACGACAAGCCGACCACCGCGACCATCGCGCCGATGCCGATCGCGATACCCAGCGCGGACAGCACGACCCGCAGCGGCCGGGTACGCAGGCCGTGCCCGCCGACCCGGATCACATCGCGAGCCCGCAGCTTCGATCCCTTCAGCCGGTTCATCGTCCGACTCCTTCCAGGACAGGTGTTCCGGAGTCGGCGACCACCCGGCCGTCCCGCATCTCGATCTGCCGGTGCATGGCCGCGGCGACGTCGTGGTCGTGGGTGATGACCACGACCGTCGTGCCGTTCGCGTGCAGCTCGTTCAGCAACCGCAGGACCTCCTCGCCGGAGTGGCTGTCGAGGTTCCCGGTCGGTTCGTCGGCCAGCAGCAACGGCGGTTGCCCGACGACGGCCCGGGCGATCGCCACCCGCTGGCGTTCACCACCGGACATCTCATGTGGACGGTGGTCGAGCCGGTGCCCGAGACCGACTTGCAGCAGCGCGGCCTCCGCGCGGCGCCGGCGTTCGCGCAACGGCACCCCGCTGTACATCAGGCCGTCGGCCACGTTGTCGATCGCCGACTGCCCGACGGACAGGAAGAACTGCTGGAAGACGAACCCGACCCGGCGGGCACGCAACGCCGACAACCTGCGGTCCGACATCGCGGAGATGTCGTGGCCGTCGACGCGTACGACCCCCTTGCTCGGCCGGTCGAGCGTGCCCATCAGGTGCAGCATCGTCGACTTGCCCGAGCCGGACGGCCCGACGATCGCGACGAACTCGCCGTACTCGATGGCGAACGAGACACCGCGAACCGCCTGTACGCCGACATAGGTACGCCAGACGTCGCGCAACTCCACGACACTCACGGGACGACTCACGGGACGACTCACGGGACGACTCACGGGACGACTCACGGGACGACTCACCGGCTGGCTCACGGCCTCACTCATGATTTGGCCACCCCGACCTTGACGCCCTCCTTGATGCCGGGGCCACTGACCTCGACCCGGCCGTCGGCGAACATCCCGACCTCGATGGAGACGACTCTCGACTTGCCGCCCTCGACGACCTCCAGGCCGTAACCGCCCTCCCGCAACGCCAGCAGCGCGCTGATCGGAACGGTGAGGACGTTCTCCCGCCTGTCACTGACCAGCTCGATGTCGACCGGAGCCTGGTCGAAGCCGGCCGTCGACTTCGGGTCGTCGAGCGTGACCGTGACGTCGATCGTCGACGTCTCCTCCTCGCCGGACTGCCCGCCGCCCGAGGTGTGCGCGACCGTGCCGATGGTCGCGATCGTGCCCTTGAGCTCGGTGTCGTCGGGCAGCGTGGCGGTCACCTTGTCGCCCTTCTCTACCAGCCCGCGGTTGTCGACGTCGAGGTCGATCGAGACGACACGCTGGGTTCCGGTGTACTTCAGCACCGGGCCGCCCACGCGGTCGCCGACGTTCGCCAGCTGGTCGGCGACCCGGACGGCCTTGGTGAGAAAGACGATCTGGCCCGGGTCGACCCTGCCGGTCTCCTCCAGCCCGAGGTCCTCCTGCCACTCCTCCACGGCGTCGGCGGTGTTCTCGGTGAACTCCTCGTCGACGGTGAAGCCGTCGTAGCCGAGCTCCGCGAGGTTCTCCTCCAGCTGCTGGACGTCCGGGCCGTCGTCCACGCCGTCGGCGAGCGTGCGGTAGAGCGGCAGCGCGCCGTACATCAGGACGACCGGCTGGTTGTCGATCCAGTAGAGCGCCTGGCCGCGGCTGACCGTCGCGCCCTCGGCCGGCAGCTTGGTCACCACGCCCTGCTTGGAGCTCTTGAGCTCGTACTCGTCGCCGTAGCCGAGCGTCCCTTCGACTTCCTCGGTCCGCTGCAGGGTCTGGCTGGTCACGGTGGTCGTCTCCGGCGGCAGCGTCGGTGTGGGTGCCGCGGCCGCCTGCCCGCCGTCGCGCAGCTGCTCGACCAGCTGGTCGACATAGCCCTGGCTGTAGGCGTACCAGCCACCGGCGCCCAGCGCACCCAGCACGACGACCGTGACGGCGGTCTTGCGGACACCGCGACGCCGGCGGCGCTCGGCCGGGCGGGACTGCTTCACCTCCGAGTTCAGGTCGGTGTCGCTCACTTCCCCATCACCGCCTTGGGAGCCTTGTCCTGGCAGGCTTCCTGCGCCTTCTTCACGTCCTTGCCGCCCTGCCGGATCTTCTTCAGGTCCGCGATCGGAGGGATGCCGGTGTTCGGGTCCGGGTCGCCGATCTCCAGGCCCTGCCCGCGCAGGCATTTGACGTACTCGAGCATCTGGGCCTTGCCCTCCTCCGAAAGCCCGGGGCCCTGCTTGCCGCCGGGTGCGTACTTCTGGCACTCGTCCATCGCCGCCTGGCGTTTCTTCGGGTCGACGTCCTTCAGGTCCCCGAACGGATTGGGATCGTTCGGGTCGTAGTCCTTGACGTTCAGGCCGTGATCACGCAGGCACTCCGTGAACTGCAACATCCGTTCGTCCGGGTCGCTCGCGGGCTCCGCACTGGTCGTCGGCTTCGCGCTGGTCGTGGCCCCCTGGTCGGCTGACGCGACGTCCGGGTCGCCGTCGGTGCCGGCACTACAGCCGGCCAGCAGTACGAGAACCAGCGGCACGGCCAGTACGGCGGAACTCAACTGCCGCCTCATCTGTCGTCTCCTGTCTCATCGGATTCCATCGGATCGGATTGGTTGTGCAGGCCGATTCGACCGGGGACGGCGTCAAACCACTGTTAAACCGCGCGTTTACCTCCATGTGACGGCGGGCGGGCGAGGATGGGGGCATGCGCGTACTGGTAGTGGAGGACGAGCGACCGCTCGCCGAGGCGGTCGCCAAGGGCCTGCGCCGCGAGCTGTTCGCCGTCGACGTGGCCTACGAGGGCGACGCGGCGCTGGAACGGCTCACGGTCAACGACTACGACGTGGTAGTGCTCGATCGCGATCTGCCACGAGTCCACGGCGACGACGTATGCCGGCACCTGGTCGACACCGGCTCGCCGGTCCGGATCCTGATGCTGACCGCGGCCGGTGAGCTCGACGATCGGGTCGAAGGGCTCGGCATCGGCGCCGACGACTACCTCGCCAAGCCGTTCGCGTTCACCGAGCTGGTGGCGCGGATCCGGGCGCTGAGCCGGCGTTCGCGCGAGCCCGCGCCGCCCGTCCTGGAACGCGCCGGCATCCGGCTCGACCCGGCCCGCCGCGCCGTCTCGCGAGACGGCCGGCCGCTGACGCTACGAGCCAAGGAGTTCCTCGTGCTGGAGGAGCTGATGCGGGCCGACGGCTCGGTCGTCTCGTCCGAACAGCTGCTGGAGAAGGCCTGGGACGAGAACATCGACCCGTTCACCCATGTCGTACGCGTCACCGTGATGACGTTGCGGCGCAAGCTCGGCGACCCCTGTCCGATCGAGACCGTGCTGGGAGCGGGGTACCGGATCCCATGAGATCGCCGTTCAGAGCCCTGGGCCCGACGATGCGGGTCAAGCTCACGCTGCTGTTCGCCGCGCTGTTCCTGGTCGCCTGCTCGCTGCTGACCGTGTTCTTCTACACCGCGTTCGAGAACAGCTTCCCGACCGGAAAAAGCTCGGCGCTGACCGTACTGGCGCGAAACTATCCGAAGGCGATCGAACGGATGACGTCGGAGGACTTCACCGCCGAGCAGCGCAACGAATTCATCAAACAGGCCGTGACCGCGCTCGACAGGCAGCGCGACGACGCGCTGGGCTCGATGTTGCGGCAGTCCGGCCTCGCGGTCGGCGTGATCGCGCTCGCGGCGATCGGTGCCGGCTGGCTGCTGGCGGGACGTGCGCTGCGGCCCGTGCAGAAGATCACCGAAACCGCCCGCAGGGTGGCCGATCGCAGCCTCCACGAACGGATCAACCTGCCCGGGCCGCGCGACGAGTTCAAGGAGCTCGCCGACACCTTCGACGCGATGCTGGAGCGGCTGGACAAGTCGTTCGACAGCCAGCGCCGCTTCGTGGCGAACGCGTCGCACGAGTTGCGCACGCCGCTCGCCGTCAACCGGACATTGCTCGAGGTCGCCGGCACCACCACGGACCTGTCGCCGGAGATGCGGTCGGTCGTCAACACGCTGCTGGCCACCAACGACCGCAGCGAACGCCTGCTGGACGGCCTGCTCGTACTCGCGCGCAGCGAGAACCTCTCGCCACAGCGGCGGGAGGTCGACCTGTCCGACATCGCGGCGCACGCGGTCGAGGAGGTGGTGGCCGAGGCCGCCAAGACCGGTGTGGTGGTCGACGCCGAACCCGAGCCCGCCCCGACCACCGGAGATCCGTCGCTGCTGGAACGGGTCGCGATGAACCTGGTGCAGAACGCCGTCCGGCACAACGTCCCCGGCGGAACGGTCATGGTGACGACCGGACCCGCGGAGGAGCCGGGCTGGGTGGAGCTCCGGGTACGCAACACCGGGCCGCACGTGCCGCCGTACGAGGTCGACGGGCTGTTCGAGCCGTTCCACCGCCTCGGCGACGCACGGGTCTCCGACGGGCACGGCGTCGGGCTGGGGCTGTCGATCGTGCGCTCCGTGGTGCACACGCACGGCGGGCGGATCCAGGCCGTCGCGCAGCCCGCAGGTGGGCTGGACGTCACGGTCGGGCTGCCGGGCTGACCACTTGTTGCCGGATCGCTTCACAGCGCCGTGCCGTACGTTCACGATATCGGCATGCGGAGACTCATTGTGTGCCTGGGCGTTTCGGTCCTCGCCGGCGCCGCTCTGGCCGCCCCCGCCTCGGCGGCGGCGCCATCCGATCCGGCGCGGGCCGAACTACGCGGCATCGTGGAGAACGTTGTGAGCGCGGACGGTGTGCGCTACTCCGCGCACGACGACGCGGGCCACACGATGGACACGGCGAAGATCATCCAGGACTCGACCGGTGGCTACCTCGCGGTCTACCACCACATGCACACCGACGGACGCTTCAAGGTCAACCTCGCGACGTCGAGCGATCTCCTCAACTGGCGCTGGGTGCGCGAGCTCGCCGGCAGCGGAACCGGTGGTGGCGCCTCCCAGCCGACGATCACGCAGATCTCCAACGGTGGCTACGTGATGGCGTGGGAGCAGGAGCCCAGCAACCACTTCGCGTTCCGCTACTTCGCCAACCGGGCCGACCTGCTGAACGGCGCGGTCTCGCGGCGGTTCGACGCGCCACTCTCGCTGTCGTCGTGCGCCGAGGGCACGCCGAACATCTACTCCGTCACGCTCTCCCCGGATATCGACCATTCCGTCATCGACGTCGGCGGGCACTACTGGTGGAACTGCGACCGCGACCGGCAACAGCGTGGCAGGCTCACCAACTTCTCCTCGTGGTCGACCTCCGCGCAGCCGAACTACGACAACGCGTTGCTGTACTGGGGTGTCGGCGGCAACATCGGCGACCGGGACGCGGTCCACTTCCGTGGCTACGACTTCGGGCTGATCGAGGGCCAGTTCGTGAAGGGTGACTTCGGCTCCTGGCGGACGTTCGTCTACGACTACCAGACCGGGAACGCCGACCAGACGACGATCCGGACCGCCGGTGGGAGCACGGCGTTCGCCAACCCGAGCGTCACGGCGCTACGCGCGCCCGACGGCCGGCCGGCGCTCGTCGTGACGTTGTTCGTGCCGAGCGAGGGAGCGGCACTGGGCGAGGCCGGCGAGCTGATCTACTACAAGACTTACTGAGACCCACCGAGGCCCGTCGAGGTTCGAGCCTTGTGATCCCGGCGCAACACGCACGCAATCGGCCGTGCCTAGCGTGCCAGCATGATCGGACGACGAGATCTCTTCGTGGCCGGCGCCGCACTCGGCGCGACCGGTATGACCGCGAACGAGCTGGCGGGGCCGGCACCTGCCGCGGCGGGGCCGGCACCGGAGACACCGGCCATCCTGCAACCCGGTAACGGGCGACGGCCTGGAGCGTACCTGCCGTCGACGCCGGAGACGGTGAGCTGGGGGTTCCTGCCCAACCGAGTGAGCAAGCCGGTGTTGACGATCCGGTCCGGGTCGACCGTCACGATCGACACCGTTTCGCACGAGGGGATCCTCGAGGACCAGGGCAGGGATCCGGTGACCTACTTCGGCGACCACGGCGTACCCGAGGACCAGGTGCTCGCCGATGCCAGGGCGATCGCGGCATCCCCGCTCGTACACGACTTCGACGCCGACGGCCCGCACGTGGTGACCGGCCCGGTCGCCGTCAGCGGCGCACGGCCCGGCGACGTCCTCCGGATCGACGTGCTGGAATTGCTCCCTCGCGTGCCGTACGGCGTGATCTCGAACCGGCACGGCAAGGGCGCACTGCCCGGCGAGTATCCGGAAGGCTTCGTGGACGACCCGGCCAGCCGGCCGTACCTCAACGCGTTCGACAACATCTCGGTCTTCACACCCGTCCGGCACGGCCGCGGGATTCTGCCGGCGGGCAAGGGAGAGGTCCGCTTCCCGCTCGCACCGTTCATGGGCCTGATGGGTGTGGCCACCGACACGTCCGATCGCGTGCACTCGGTGCCTCCGACGATCGCCGGTGGGAACATCGACATCAACGAGCTCGGCGTGGGCTCGACGCTCTACCTGCCGGTGCAGGTGCCTGGCGCGTTGTTCTTCGCCGGTGATCCCCACTTCGCCCAGGGCGATGGGGAGGTGGCGCTGACCGCGCTGGAGGCATCGCTCCGCGCGACGTTCCGGCTGACCGTGATCCGGCCGGGCGGCGCCGCACCGGAGGCTGCGTTCTCGTACCCCTTCGCCGAGACCGACGACTACTGGATCCCGATCGGCCTGTCCGACCCGGACGGCCCCGTCGGCGGCCAACAGACGTCGCTCGACCTCGCGATGAAGACGGCGGTACGCAACGCACTGGCGTTCCTCCACGAGGAACTCGGCATGGCCAAGGCCGTCGCCTACGCCTACCTCTCGGCCGCGACCGACTTCGAAGTGTCGCAGGTGGTCGACCGTACGACCGGCATCCATGCCCTGATCCGCAAGACCGACTTCGGCTAGCCGACTGGCAGGAAGCGCGTGATCCCCCGCACCCGGGCGCCGGCGAGGGTGAGCACGATCGTGCCGGCGGGATACTCCTCGGCGCCGACGTGAAGGCAGTCGAACGCCGGCTGGCCGTTGACTCGCGTGGGTCGAAGCTCGATCCGCAGGTTCTCCCCGACCCGCCAGGCCGTACTTGCCCGCAGGAACGCCGCGATCGCTTCCGCACCGACGTACTCGTGCGGCGCGGGCGGCATCGCCAGCCAGGCGTCGTCGGTGAGCAGGTCGAGTACGCCGTCGATGTCGTCCTTGGTGAACGCCTCGGCGAACCGCCGGACCACCTCCTGCTCCCGCACTGTGCCGGGACTCCGGTGCGTCGCGGTGGCGCTCTGCCGCAAGGCGCTTCGGGCTCGCTGCAGCAGGCCCTTGACCGCCGTCGATGTCGCGTCGAGCATCGACGCCGCCTCTGCGAGGGAGTACCCCAGGACGTCACAGAGCACGACGACGGCGACCTGCCGCGGCGGGATCCGCTGGAGCGCGGCGACGAACGCGAGCTCGACGGACTCGAGCGCGGTGTAACGGTCCTCCGGCAGCAGCGCGTCCGGGAATGGTCGCAGCCACGGCAGGTCGGCGCGGCGGGTTGGCTCGGGCGGCTCGAACGGCGGCAGCGGCTCGGCCGGGATGCGCCGCCGGTTGTCGCGCAGCAGGTTGAGGCAGCGGTTGGTGGCGATGCGGTAGAGCCACGCCCGCAACGAGGAGCGGCCCTCGAAGCCCGGCAGCCCTTGCCAGGCCGCCAGCAGGGTCTCCTGCAGCACGTCCTCGGCGTCGCTGAGTGAGCCCACCATGCGGTAGCAGTGCAGCAACAACTCGCGGCGGTAGGCCCCGACTCGCTGATCGAAGTCCGACCGTTCCGATCCGAGCGGTCCTGGTGTCTCAACCTGCATGACGAACACAGCATTGCAGACCGCCCTCGCCTACTTTCACGCGTGGACGGCCAAGGACCTCGACGCCGCCTTGACCCACATCGACCCCGACGTCGTCCTGGACGCACCGGCGGGCCGGATCGTGGGCCTCGACGGGTACCGCGAGTTTCTCGGGCCGTTCGCCGGGCGATTCCTGATCCGGGCGGAGCTGATCGCCGCGTTCGGCGACGACACCAGCGCGATCCTCATGTACGACACCGAAACAGTGCCGGCCAAAAGCGCGCCGGCGGCGGAGTACGTTCAGGTGCGCGACGGGCGGATCACCTACAACCGCTTCATCTTCGACCGCACGCCGTTCACCGAGTTCCGTGCGGCGCATGGATAGAGCGGGGATCGTGCCCTCAGCCGGCAGTGACCGAATCCGGCCGAAATGGGTAGACCTCGGCTCCTTCGGTAAGCACCCTGGTCACAAACCGGAGGTGCCCGATGACGAGCGACCGACCAGCCGCCGTTGCGGCTGTGCAGGATCCGTACCGGCTCACACCCGAAGGTGTCAAGGAACCACCGACCGGCTGGGGCGCGAGCCTCCGCTATCTCGGCCCCGGCCTGATCGTCAGTGCCTCGATTGTCGGCTCGGGCGAGCTGATCGCCACCACGGCACTCGGCGCCCAGATCGGCTTCGTCCTGCTGTGGATGGTCATCATCTCCACCACGGTGAAGGTGGCCGTCCAGATCGAGCTGGCCCGCTGGACGATCGCGACCGGCAAGCCCGCGCTGACCGGATACAACGACGTCCCGCCGAAGTTCGGCCGGATCGGCTGGGTCAACGTGCTGTGGATCATCCTGTCGCTGTCGAAGATCCTGCAGCTCGGAGGAATCGTCGGCGGGGTCGCCGCCGCGCTCAGCATCCTGTTGCCGATCGGCGGCGATCCGCTCGGCACCACGTCGCTGACGATCTGGACGGTCGTCGTCGTCGCGGTCAGCATCGTGATGCTGTACGCCAACCGCTACAGCCTGATCGAGCGTGGTGCGTTCTGCCTCGTGGTGGTCTTCTCGATCGTCACCGTGCTGATCGCGTTCGGCCTGCCGTTCACGCCGTTCGCGTACGGCGGTGGCGAGCTGCTGTCCGGCCTGGAGTTCCGGCTGCCGGCCGCCGCGGTCGGTGCGGCCGTCGCGATGTTCGGCATCACCGGCGTCGGCGCGGACGAGATCACGTTCTACACGTACTGGTGTGTGGAGAAGGGCTACGCGCGCTGGGCCGGACCGCCGGACGGCAGCGAGGCCTGGGTGCGGCGCGCCAACGGCTGGATTCGCGTCATGTACAAGGACTGCGTCCTGTCCTGGGTGATCTACACGTTCGCGACGCTGGCGTTCTACCTGATGGGCGCGGCGGTGTTGCATCCGCAGGGCCTGAAGCCCGAAGGCAACGAGATGCTGGAGACGCTCGGCCGGATGTACACCGACACGCTCGGCGAGTGGGCCACGATCGGCTTCCTGGTCGGCGCGATCGCGGTGCTCGGATCGACGTTGTGGGCGGCGATCCCGAGCTGGTCGCGGATGTACGTCAACGTGCTCGCCACGTTGGGCCTCGTCGACTGGAGCGACCCGGTGACCCGGCAGAAGTGGATCCGCGGCTTCATCGTCGCGCTGCCGCTGATCTGGGGTGCGGCGTTCCTGGTGATCTCCTCGCCGGTGGTCATGGTGCAGGTCGGCGGCGTGATGACCGGCATCTTCCTGCTCGCGGTCGTCGTCGCCATGTGGTGGCTGCGGAAGGCCGAGGTGGACAGCCGGTTGTACGGCGGCAAGGTGTTCAACGCGTTGCTCGTCATCAGCAGTGTCGCGATCGGCGTCCTCGGCATCTACACGATCGTGAGCGTGTTCGGCCTCGCGGTCGAGTAGCCGGCCTACGCGGCGGGGAACTGCACGCCGGTCAGGCGTTCGGACTCCGCCCAGAGACGTTCGGCGTCGGCCTGGTTCTCCGCCCGCGGCGGAACCTTCGCCGGCGCCGGGCCGCCGGTCAGCTCGCCGAAGCCGTCCGGTCCGTAGTAGCCGCCGCCGGCCGCGTCCGGGCTGGTCGCGGCGTAGAGCGCCGGCAGGCAGCCGGTGTCGACGTCCTGCCACATCCAGCGCCAGTTGTAGGTGAGCTGGAAGATCCTGGCCAGCTGGCCGGGCCGGGCTCCGGCGTGGGTCGGGCCGGTGGTCTGCAGGTTCGTCCGCGTCGCGCCGGGATGTGCCGCGGTGCTGCGGATCCCCCAGCCGTCAGCCTGGCTGCGGCGGTCGAGCTCGCGGGCGAACATCAGGTTGGCGAGCTTGGACGTGCCGTACGACCGCTGCGGCTGGTAACGCTCGCTCTGCAGGTCGTCGAAGTCGAGCCGGCCCATCCGCGCGATGCCGCTGCTCATCGTCGTCACGCGCGACGTGCCGGCCGCCTGAAGCAACGGCAGCAGGTGCCCGGTCAGCGCGAAGTGGCCGAGGTGGTTGCCGCCGAACTGCAGCTCGAAGCCGTCCTCGGTGAGGGCGCGCTGTGGCGGCATCATCAGGCCGGCGTTGTTGAGCAGGAAGTCGATCGGCCGGCCTTCGGCGTTGAGCTGCTCACCGAGTGCGGCGATGCTCGCCAGCGACGCGAGGTCGAGCTGCCGGAGGCCGAGCTTGGCGGCCGGAACGTCGGCGCGCAGCTGCGCGATCGCGGCCTCGCCCTTCTGCTGGTTGCGGACCGCGAGGATCACCTCGGCGCCGGCCTGGGCGAAGCGACGGGTGAGCCCGAAGCCGAGACCGCTGTTGGCGCCGGTGATGACAGCGAGCTTTCCGGTGAGGTCGGGGACTGCGATGTCGGGTGTCGAGCGGGCCATGTTCCACTCCAAGAGACCGATGGGCTGTTATCGTCCGTCACCAAGCTAACAGACTGATGGTCTCTTAACAAGAGCCCGGCGGTCTGATATTTTTGGAGTATGAGCTTCCAGCGCGCCCGCAGCCCCGAGCAGGTCGAGGCCCGCCGCAGCGCGATCCTGGAAACCGCCCGCGTGCTGCTGAGTGAACGGCCGGCCGCGGAGATCAGCCTGCGCGAGCTCAGCGACCGGGTGGGCCTGGCGAAGTCGAACGTGCTGCGCTACTTCGACAGCCGCGAGGCGATCTTCCTCGAGCTGCTCGCCGCCGACTGGACGGACTGGCTGAACGAACTGGAGGCGGCGCTGTCCGGGTCGCCCGCCGACCCGGCTCGCCCGTACGCCCGCGAGACCTGGGTCGCCGAGACGATCGCCGGCACTGTGCTCGCCCGGCCGCTGCTGTGTGACCTGGCCAGCCAGATGGCCGGCGTGCTGGAACGCAACATCTCCCACGAGTTCGCGCTCGGCTTCAAGCAGACCACCAACCACAACACCGACCGGCTCGCCGAGCTGGTGCGGCGGCAGCTGCCGAACCTCGGAGTGCAGGACGCGTGGTTGTTCGCCGGTGCCGTGCACGTGATCGTCGCCGGCGTGTGGCCGTACGCCACGCCGACCGAGACCGTGAGCGCTGCCATGCGCGAGCTCGGGATGCCGCCGGCTCGCGAGCTGGTAACTGCCGGGTTGCGGGAGGGCCTGGTCAACCAGCTCGTCGGAGCCTCCGTCCGCGCGACAACACGAGCTTCCATGGGTTACTAAGCCGGGCGCAGTAAGATGGGCCCCATGCGTACGCGGAACAGTGCCCGCTTCCGGGCTCCACTCCAGCTTCAGTGGTGGCGCCGCCCCTAGGCGGCTGCCGCGTTTCCGCGCTCTCCAAGCGAAACCAGACCGCCGTCACCGGCGGTCTTTTTCGTGCTTCCACGCCCGAGGCCCGTCCGGTGCGGCTGACCAGACAGGAGCCAACCCCCATGGGCCAGACGATCCGGTACGTCACCGGCGGCGGCATCACCGTGCACCGCACGGCCGGCGCCGCCGAACCCGAGCAGCTCAGCCGGCTGACCGCCGACCTCGACCACCGGCGTGGTGGCGTGCTCAGCTCCGGCGTCGACTACCCGGGCAGGTACAGCCGCTGGCACGTCGGCTACGTCGACCCGCCGCTGGAGCTGGTCGCCCGCGGCCGGACGGTCACGGTACGCGCGCTGAACAGTCGTGGCCGGGTGCTGGTTCCGGCGCTCGCCGAGGCGGTGGACAGCGCCGGACGGCTCGACGCCGTCACCGAGGACCATTTCGAGGTGTACGTGCCGGCGGCGGAGGACGCGACGTTCGCCGAGGAGGACCGCACCCGGCAGCCCACGGTCTTCTCCGTGCTGCGCGCGATCGCCGACTGCTTCGCCAGCGACCAGGACGACCACCTCGGACTGTTCGGCGCCTACGGCTACGACCTGGCGTTCCAGTTCGAGCCCGTACGCCTGAGACACCAACGGCCGGAGCAGCAGCGCGACTTCGTGCTCCACATCCCCGACCAGATCGTCGTGCTGGACCGGAAGCGGGAGACGTGCACGCGGTACGACTACGAGTTCGCCGCCGGCGACCGTACGACGGAGGGCCTGCCACGCCGGACGCCTGACACGCCGGTCGTCGCCTCGCGCAACCTGCCGGAACCGCCCGTACCCGGCGCGTACGCCGAGATCGTCCAGCAGGCAAAGGAGAAGTTCCGGCGCGGCGACCTGTTCGAGGTCACGCCGAGCCACGTCGTGCACGGGCCGTGCGACTCGCCGGCCGCCTTCTATGAGCGGCTGCGGGCACACAACCCGGCGCCGTACGAGTTCCTGTTCAACCTCGGCGAGGGCGAGTACCTCGTGGGCGCTTCGCCTGAGATGTACGTGCGGGTACAGGGATCTCGGATCGAGACCTGTCCGATCGCCGGCACCATCCGCCGGGGTGACGACGCACTCGGCGACGCCGAGCAGATCCGCACGCTGCTCAACTCCGTGAAGGACGAGTCCGAGCTCACGATGTGCACCGACGTCGACCGCAACGACAAGTCGCGGATCTGCAGGCCGGGTTCGGTGCGCGTGATCGGGCGACGGCAGATCGAGCTCTACCGCAGGCTCATCCACACCGTCGACCACATCGAGGGCGAGCTGCGGCCGAAGTACGACGCGTTCGACGCGTTCCTCACGCACATGTGGGCGGTCACGGTGACAGGCGCACCGAAGCAGTGGTCGATGCAGTTCATCGAGGACCACGAGGAGACACCCCGCGGCTGGTACGGCGCGGCTGTCGGGTTCGTCGGCTTCGACGGGTCGATGAACACCGGGCTGACCTTGCGTACGGCCAACATCCGTGGCGGGATCGCCGCTGTCCGGGTCGGTGCGACGCTGCTCCACGACTCCGAACCGGATGAGGAGGAACGCGAGACGCACCTCAAGGCGCGGGCCCTGCTCGACGTCGTGTCGGGTGCGGCGGCACCGGACGTCGCCGCCTCTGCCGAGACTGCCCAGCCAGGCAAGGGGATGCGGGTGCTGGTCGTCGACTACCAGGACTCGTTCGTGCTCACGCTCGCCGACTACTTCCGCCAGCACGGAGCGGACGTCGTGACGCACCGGTTCGGCTTTCCCGAGTCGTTGCTGGACGAGCTCCGCCCGGACCTCGTCGTACTGTCGCCGGGACCCGGCCGGCCGGCGGACTTCGACGCGGAGAGCTTGCTGCGGGCGCTGGACGCGCGCGGGCTTCCGGTGTTCGGTGTCTGCCTCGGCCTGCAGGCGATGGTCGAGGCGGACGGCGGTGAGCTGCGCGTGCTACCCGCGCCCGCGCACGGCAAGCCAGGCTCGGTGGACGTCCTCGGCGGCGAGCTGCTCGCCGGGCTCGAAGGCCCGCTGACCGGAGCGCGGTACCACTCGATCTACGCCAGGCCCGAGCAGGTGAAGGGATATCGCGTCACGGCGGTCACGCAGGACGCGAGCGGCGAGACCGTGGCGATGGCGATCGAGGACCCGGAGCGGCGGCGGTGGGGCGTGCAGTTCCACCCGGAGTCGATCCTGACGGCGGCCGGGCGTACCGGTCACCAGGTGGTCGCGAACGTGCTGCGGCTGTGCCGGGCCGCGGGTCAGGCCAGCCAGTCGTAGGTGCTGCCGCTGCCTTGCCTGGTTGCCGACTGATAGGCGAGCCAGGACAGCGCGAGGTCCTGCCAGGGTAGGCCGACCGGGGCGTACACCGTGATCTCGTCGTCGCGGGTACGCCCCGGTGCCTTGCCCTGAACCACCTCGGCAAGCGTCGCGTCGGCGTGACTGATCGCTCCGACGGCCGTGGCCAGGCGTACGTCGTCGACGAGCACGGTCGCGGACCGCAACAGGTCCGCGGCGAGTTCGACCTTGCCCGGCTCATCGGCTCCGAGCGACGTGAGGTGCATGCCCGGACGGAGGTCCGCGGCGGCGAGCAGTGGCGAGCGAGACCACGTGGCGAGAACGACGATCTCGCTGCGTCGCGCGACCTCGGCGGATGTCGCGACCGGGTCGCCGCCGAACGCGGTCGCGCGTTCCGGCACGAGGTCGTGGACGACCAGGTCGTCGATCGGGCGCAGGGCGGCCAGTCCTTTCAGCACGAGCTCGGCCTGGGCTCCGGCGCCGATCACGCCGACGGATCGCGCGCCTGCCCGCGCGATCAGGTGGGTGCCGAGGGCGGCGGCCAGTCCCGTTCGCCAGGCGGTGATCGTGGCGGAGTCGAGCACGGCGAGCAGCTCGCCGGTGGAGAGGTCGTGCAGGCAGACGATGCCGCGGAGGGCGGGCGAGGCGGCGGGGAACTTCGCGTTGACCTTGACCGTGTACGCCGGGATGCCGTCGACGAGCCCGGGAATCAGCGCCGTCGCGGTGCCGGCCTGGCCGGGCAGGTCGGTGCGTACGCGCTGCGGTTCGATCGAGCTCCTGGCAGCCGCGAAGCCGACGCGAATCGCGGCCAGACACTCGTCGACGGCGAGCAGTTCGGTCAGGTCGCCGCGGCCGAGGAGGAGCGTCACTGAGCGTCCTGGTTGGCGAGCCGGGCAACGGCGGTCGCGATCTGCCGGCGGGCCTGCTCGGGTGACAGGTCGGCGCCGAGCATCCGGCGTACCTGCGGCACCGCGCGTCCCCAGTTGACCAGGCCGATCACGAACAGCATCAGGACCGACGGGTCGATCTCCTCGTCGATCAGGCCCTCGCGCTGCGCCTTGGCCATCGCGCCGGCCTTCTGCTCGTAGTGCTTGGTGCGGTCGGCCTCGTCGGGCACCTCGCGGTCGCCGTACTCCAGCGCCTCCCAGAGCAGCAGGCGCAGGAACTCCGGGTGCGCACGGTGGTAGTCGTAGAGCCGGGCGGCGTATCCGCCGAGGTCGGCGGCGTCGACGGGTGCGGTCGCGGCGAGCTCGCCCATCACGTTCTGCAGGACGCGCGAGAACAGCGCCTCCTTGTTGCCGAAGTAGGCATAGATCGCCTGCTTGTTGGCCTTCGCCTTCGCGGCGATCCGGTCCACGCGAGCACCGGCGATGCCGCGCTCGGCGAACTCCTCGGTCGCCGCGGCCAGGATGCGCTGCCTGGTCGCTTCCGCGTCGTACGCCATGTGCCTCAGTGTAACAGCGGAGTAAACCAACTGGATGGTTTGCATCTGGCGAGATCCGGAGCTAGCGTCGAAGCCAACTAGTTGGTTTAGATGGGAGTCACCCCCTTGACTAGCGTCACACGTTCCACCGACAGGTCTGACGCCCTGACCTCGGCGGATGCCACGGATTCGGTCGATTCCGCTGCCTCCGCTGGTCCGGGTGCCCCCGCCGGGTCTTCCGCTGCTTCCGCCGGGGCTACCCGGACGGCCGATGTTGGCGCCGGGCAGGCCGGCGCGTTGCCCAGGCTGCTGGTCCCGGTCATCGCCGTGTGTTGTGGCGTGACCGTTGCCAACATCTATCTCGGGCAGCCGTTGCTCACGCTGATCCAGGCCGGGCTCGGCGTCTCCGCCGGCGCGGCCGGGTGGGTCGCGACGTTCGGGCAGCTCGGGTACGCGCTCGGCGTGCTGTTGTTCCTCCCGCTCGGCGATGTCGTACGCCGGCGGCCGCTGTTGCTCGCGCTGCTGGCGGGTACGGTCGGCGCGCTCGGCCTCGCCAGCGGGGCCACCAGCCTCCCGGTCCTGCTCGGCGCGGTGCTGCTGGCTTCGGCGTTCACCGTGATTCCCCAGCTGCTGATCCCGCTGGCGGCCGAGATCGCGCCGGCTCAGCATCGCGGCCGGGTGATCGCGGCGGCCCAGACCGGCGTGGTGGTCGGCATCATCGGGTCGCGGGCGTTCGGCGGTGTGATCGGTGAGCAAGCGGGCTGGCGGACCAGCTACGTGATCGCCGCACTCGCCACCGCCGCGATCGGGCTGGTCACGGTCGCGCTGCTGCCCATGGAGAGCAAGCGAACGGGAGCGTCCTACGCCCGGCTGCTGCGCTCGCTGCCGGAGCTGCTGCGCACCGAGCCGGCGCTGCGCCACGCCAGCCTGCTGCAGGCCGTGGTGTTCGGCACGTTCACGATGTTCTGGGCGACGCTGGTGTTCCTGTTCACCGGGCCGCCGTACCACTTCCACGCCGGTCAGGCCGCCCTGCTCAGCCTGGTCGGCCTGGTGGGTGCGGGCACCGCTCCCCTGGCCGGACGGCTCGCCGACCGGTTCGGGCCGCTGCCGGTCGCCGGCGCGGGCGCGGGGCTGATCTGGCTGGCGGCGGTGGGCTTCACGCTCGCACAGCACGCGCTCGCGATCTCGCTGCTCGCGATCGCGGTACTCAACGCCGGGTTGCAGTTGGCGATGGTGTCGAACCAGACCCGGGTGATGTCGCTGCGACCGGACGCCCGGTCCCGGCTGAACACCGTGTTCGTCGTCCTGGCGTTCGTCGGCGGCTCGGCCGGAGCGGCGCTCGGCGCGACGTTGTACGAGCACCTCGGCTGGTCCGGCGTCGGGTTCACCGGCCTCGGCGCCGCGACGCTCGCCTGCCTCACCTGGCTGGTGATCCGGCTGCGATCCTGAAACCATGCCCAGCGAGCGCCAGATGATCGAAGCGAACCAGGCCAACTGGGACGCCCGCGTTCCCGTGCACACGGCCAGTGAGTTCTACCGGCGCGAGGCGGCGTACTGGTTCGCCGACTACGAGTGGGACGACCTCGGCGAGCTGGCCGATCGCGACATGCTCCATCTCCAGTGCCACCTCGGCACCGAGACGATCGAGCTCGCCCGGCGAGGCGCGCGGGTCACCGGGCTGGATATCTCGGCTGCCTCGGTCGAGGCCGCCAGGGAGCTCGCCGCCGACGCGGGCCTGGAGGCCGGCTTCGTCCAGGCCGACGTGCACGACGCCATCGACGTGCTGGGCACGCAGCGGTTCGACGTCGTCTACACCGGCAAGGGGGCGCTGTGTTACGTGCCGGACCTGGACCGGTGGGCGAGTGTCGTCCACCAGCTGCTGCGGCCGGGCGGCCGGGTCTACGTCGTGGAGTTCCATCCGCTGCTCATGTCGCTCGGCACCGCACCTCGCCCGGAAGACAACACGGACGAGGACGGCGGGCGGCTGTCGCTGCGCGCCGACTACCTCGCGGGACGTGGCGCCCGGCGGCGCGACTCCGACCGCACCTACACCGACGGGCCAGCCCTGCAGACCGCCACCGTGAGCTATGAGTGGGCGCACGGGATCGGCGAGCTGGTCACCGCCCTGCTCGGTGCCGGCTTCCGGATCGACCGGCTGCGCGAGACCGGCGAGATCCCCTGGCAGCGGTGGCCGACCATGCACCGCACCAAACGCGGCTGGTGGCGACTTCCGGACAAGGCACCCCGGATACCCCTGCTCTACGCGCTGCTGGCGACCAGGGCCGAGTAGGAGTGGGGGCTGGATGGACACAGCCGGCTCGTAAGCTCGTCTCTTGTGCCAGGAGTTGTGAGCGATCGAAGGTCCCTGCGAGACGCGCTGGAGAAGCAGATCCGCGGCTCGGTCCGGTTCGACACCTCGACCCGAGCCGTCTTCTCGGCGGACGCGTCCAACTACCGGCACGTGCCGATCGGCGTGGTGCAACCGCTGGACGTCGACGACGTGCTGGCCGCCGTCGCCGCGTGCCAGCGGCTCGGTGTGCCGCTGCTGCCGCGCGGTGCGGGCACCAGCATCAGCGGGCAGGCGATCAATGAGGCACTCGTCCTCGACTTCACCCGGCACCTCGACGCGGTCACCGCGATCGACCCCGATGCCAAACGGGCCACCGTCCAGCCGGGTACCGTGCTCGACGACCTGCGCAAGGCCGCGGCGCCGCACGGCCTGACGTTCGGGCCCGATCCGTCGACGCACAGCCGCTGCACGCTCGGCGGGATGATCGGCAACAACGCCTGCGGCTCGCATTCGGTCGCGTGGGGCAAGACCGTCGACAACGTGGAGGCGCTCGACGTCCTGCTCACCGACGGCACCCGGCTCACGGTCGGACCGACACCGGACGACGAGCTGCGCCGGCTGTGCGAGCAGCCCGGCCGGGTCGGCGACCTCTACCGCGCGCTGCGCGGACTGCGCGACACCTACGGCGACCTGGTGAGCTCAGCGTTCCCCGACCTCACGCGCCGCGTCTCGGGCTACAACCTCGACCAGTTGCTGCCCGGCGCCGGCTTCAACCTGGCCCGCGCCCTCGTCGGTACGGAAGGAACGTGCGCGACGATCCTGTCCGCGGACGTCCGGCTGGTCGACTCGCCGCCGGTCCGGGCCCTTGCCGTGCTGGGCTTTCCCGACCAGTTCGTCGCGGCCGACAACGTCATGCCGCTGCTCGACCTGTCCCCGTTGACGATCGAGAGCGTCGACGCGCAGATCGTCGGCATCGTCCGTTCCCGCAACCCCGGCAACCCCGTGCTGGACGCGCTTCCGGCAGGCGGGGCCTGGCTGTACGTCGAGACCGGCGGCGCCACGACCGAGGAGGCCGAGGACCGCGCACGCACGATCGCCAAGGTGATGGCCGGCCATGGCGCGAGCGGCCTGGTCGTCAGCGATCCCGTTCAGATGAAGGCGTTGTGGCGGATCCGCGAGGAAGGCGCCGGTTCGACCACCCGGCTGCCCGACGGTCGCGAGGCCTATCCCGGCTGGGAGGACGCGGCCGTCCCGCCGCAGCGGCTGGGCGAGTACCTCCGCGGCTTCGACCGGCTGCTCACCGACCACGGGCGCAAGGGCGTCTACTACGGCCACTTCGGCGACGGCTGCATCCACGTCCGGATCGACTTCGACCTGCTCACCAAGCCGGGCGTCCAGGGGTTCCGGCGGTTCATGGAAGACGCGGCCGATCTGGTCACGAGCTTCGGCGGCTCGCTGTCGGGCGAGCACGGTGACGGGCAGGCCACGTCAGAGCTGCTGGACCGGATGTATCCGCCGGAGATCCTGCGCGCGTTCGACGAGTTCAAGGCCGCCTGGGACCCTGACGGCCTAATGAACCCGCACCGCGTGGTCGACCCGGCCAAGATCGACGACGACCTGCGGGTGTTCCTCGGCACGCCGACCATCGACGGCAGCACCACGCTGAGCTTCCCGCACGACGCCGACGGGTTCTTCGGCGCCACCCGGCGCTGCATGGGCGTCGGCAAGTGCGTCGCCGCCGACGGCGGTGTGATGTGCCCGAGCTACCGCGTGACCAGGGAGGAGAAGCACTCCACCCGCGGTCGGGCCAGGCTGCTGTTCGAGATGGCCTCCGGCCAGCTGGTCGAGGACGGCTGGCGTTCGGAGGAGGTCAAGGACGCGCTCGACCTCTGCCTGTCGTGCAAGGGATGCAAGACCGACTGCCCGGTGAACGTGGACATGGCCGCGTACAAGGCGGAGTTCCTCAGCAAGCACTACAAGGGCCGGCTGCGACCCGCCTCGCACTACTCCATGGGCTGGCTGCCGACGTGGCTCCGGCTCGCGGCGCCGTTCGCCGGACTGGTCAACGCCCTGGTGGGTGACCCCGCGCTGGCCACGGTCGCCAAGCAGGTCGGCGGAATCGCGCAGGAACGGGAGATCCCGCTGCTGCTCGCCCGCACGTTCCGGCGCCGGTTCCGCACGCGTCCGGTCCGCCCGCTGCCGCCCGACGCGCCACGCGTGCTGCTGTGGCCGGACACGTTCACCAACCACTTCGACCCGGAGATCGGACTGTCGGCCACGGCGGTCCTCGAGTCGCTCGGCTACCGGGTCGAGGTGCCGGACCGCGCGGTCTGCTGCGGCCTCACCTGGGTCTCGACCGGCCAGCTCGGCCAGGCCAAGCGCGTGCTCGGCAAGACGCTTCGCACGCTGCAGCCCTGGCTCGACCAGGGCGTGCCGGTCGTCGGCCTGGAGCCCAGCTGCACGTCGTTGTTCCGGGGCGAGCTGACCGAACTGTTCCCAGAGGACGCGACCGCGGCCAAGCTGAAGGCGCAGACCAAGACGTTCGCCGAGCTGCTCGCCGGCCACGCCGACGAGTTCGACGTACGGCAGCCGGGCCAGAAAGCCATGGTGCAGGTGCACTGCCACCAGCACGCCGAGCTGGGCTTCGGGCCCGACCGGCAGGTGCTGTCGGCCCTCGGCGTCGAGGCCGAGGTGCTCGACTCCGGCTGCTGCGGGCTGGCCGGCAACTTCGGCTTCGAGAAGGGCCACTACGAGGTGTCGATGGCCGCGGGCGAGCGCATGCTGCTGCCTGCCGTCCGCGAGGCGCCCGAGGAGACCGCGATGCTGGCCGACGGGTTCAGCTGCCGGACCCAGGTACGCCAGGCCGGCCTGCGCGAACCGGTACATCTGGCACAACTGGCCGAGCGCGCTCTGGGACTAGGTCGTGTTTCATAAATGTCGCCTGACTCGCGGCGCGGCTGCGCCGCGCGCTTCACCGGCCCTATTTATGAAACACGACCTACGGAACCAGCGCCCGAGCAGTAAGGTCAAAGCCTTGTGGCATGGATTCCGTGGGACCGCCAGCTGGAGCTCGCAGGCCTGACGAAGCTGTACCGGAAGGGCATGCGAGCCCGCAACGCTGTGCCGATCGCCCATCGGATCCGCCAGGCCGTCCGCGTCGAAGACCTCGCTGCCGACGTCGACCGGGTAGAAGCGCTGGTGATGGCCGCGGAGCTCTACCGCCATGCCGAATACCTCGGCGAGGCCCTGCGCTGCTGTCAACTCTCTCTTGCCCGCATGCCCGCCGGTGACGGCCGGATCTACCCGCGGCTGCTCTACGCCAAGCTGCTGATCGAGACCGACCGGGCCGACGAGGGCTGGACAATCCTCGCCGAGCTGCGCCCGTTGCTGGGCAAGTCGTTCGAGGCGGCAACCCTCGTACCCGAGACCTTGCAGGAGGTCGGCGCCCCGGACACCGCCGTCACCTGGCTGACCGAGGCCATCGACGGGCTCGGCCTGCCCGGCGACGGCACCGCCGACCCGCTGGACGTCCAGCTGCGCAATGCGATGCTCGCCGAGCGCCGGCGGATCCGGGCCGGGCTGAAGCTCGATCCCGACTCGCTCGACGAGCTCGCCGGTGAGGTGGCAGCCGCCGAGCAGCAAGCGGCCGCGCAACCGGACGAACGTACCCCGGCCGCGGCCGACGACCACGCCCACCCGAGCAAGTCCCATCGGATCGCGGTGCTCTACTGGCCGGAGCCGGCGTTCGGCGCGTTCGCCGCCAAGTGGCCGAGCCTCGCCGAGGGCTACGGCGGCACCTGGGACGGCCATCGCGCCGAAGTCGCGGCGACGCTCGCGACCTACCGCGCGACCCAGAGCGCCAAGGTGGTGGTCGTTCCGGCGACGTTCGAGGAGTTCCGCGCCTACGCCTCCGAGCGTGGCCTCGATCCCACCGGGCCAGGCGCCCGTTCCGGCTACGCGCTCGAGTTGGCCAGGCAGGGCAGGGGCGTCGAGTGGCCGCCGGAACGGAAGGCGCCGTGCTGGTGCGGCTCGGAGATCGCCTACAAGCGATGCTGCGGCTCGACCGCGGGGCGGGTCTCGGTCAACTGGGAATGACCGCGATGACGACCTTCGCGCGGGCGTGCTCGGTCTCGACGTACTCGATCGCCTTCGGCACCTCCGCGAGCGAGTAGGTCCGGTCGATCACGGGTTTGACGTCGCCGGCCTCGATCAGCTCGCGCAGGACCGACAGGTTCGCGCTGCTCGGCTGCTCACTCAGCACGAGCAGGCGCTGGCGGGCGAACCGGGCCAGCAGCTGCGCCTGCATCACCAGGCCCATCGGGCCGACCAGGCTGCCGCCGTCGAAGACGCCGCCACCGCTGAGCAGGAGTGTGCCGGCAGGTGACAGGCAGCCGCGCAGGTCGCGGAGCCGGCGGTTGGCCACCAGGTCGAACACGACGTCGTAGCGCTGCTTGTCGAGTGTGAAATCGTCCTGTGTGTAGTCGATCAGGTGGTCCGCGCCGAGCGACTTCACCAGGTCGAGGTTCCGCGTGCTGCACACCGCCGTCACGTCCGCGCCGTACGCCTTCGCGAGCTGGACGGCGAACGTACCGACGCCGCCCGAGGCGCCGTTGATCAGCACGCACTGACCCGGCCGTACCTCTGCCAGGTCGCGGAGCCCCATCAGCGCGGTGTTCGCGGCCAGCGGCACCGCCGCGGCCTGCTCGAAGCTCAGGTTGGCGGGCTTCGGGGCCACCATCGACTCCGGTACGCAGACGTACTCCGCGAACGCACCGTTCGCGTGGAACGAGTCGCCGTACACCTCGTCGCCCGGTCGCAGCCGGGTCACGCCGGCGCCGGCCTCGACGACCGTGCCGGCGAAGTCGCGGCCACGGATCGGTTGCTTCGGCTTGGACAGGGAGCCCATCATGAGGCGCGCCAGCAGCGGGTCGCCGCGCATGAAGTGCCAGTCGTAGGCGTTGACCGAGGCGGCGTGGACCCGGACGAGCACCTCGTTGCCGGCCGGCGTGGGCTTGCCGACCTCCTTCAGCTCCAGCGTGGCGGGCGAGCCGTAGCGGTCCTGCACGATTGCCTTCATCGAGAACTCCTTCGGATGATCAGTTCAGCCACGGCGAGGTTGATCGCCCAGCCGGCGGCGAGGAGGAGAGTCCTGCTGAGCCCGAGGGGCTGGCCGACGAGCAGGATCCAGGGCAGTTGGGTGAAACCTTGGGTGCCCGCGCCCTGACCGATCGCGTAGCCGCGGATCATCCAGGCGCGGTGGTTACGGAAGTCCCTGCGCAGGGCCGAGGTGAAGCCGACGACGATCGAGAACACCATCAACGAGCCGACCACCAGCCGGATCGCCTGCAGGAGCACGCCGTCACCGGGTACCGGGCCTGCGGCGAACGTCAGCCCCAGCCCGGCCAGCGCGGCCACCAACCCGGAGCCGGCCAGCACACGCCCGGCGATCCGGTGCCAGCCGCGGTGCTTCCCGCGGAACCTGGCCGGGAACTGGAACGCACCGAGCACGCAGTAGACGCTGGCGCCGACGATGTGCGCCGTCAGCAGCAGGGACAGTCCGGCGAACCGGTCGACGTCCGGCAGCGCGGCAGGACCACCGGCCAGCTCCGTCAGCCGCAAGCTGCCCCCCACCACGGGGACGAAGCTGAGCACCAGCAGTCCTGCGGGCGCGAGCCACCCCGGTGCGCGTCGCCGGGTGCTTGGCCTGGTCGGTGTTGTCGTCGTCATGCCACCGATCGTCGCGATCGGGGAGGTCCCGGCACATCGGACGAAGAGCCGGGATCGCAGCACCACAAGGACAGCGATCCGGGCGTACTTTCGGCTGTGGGGTGTGGTGACATGCGTCAATGTCCGCCGTCGACCACCGACGACGGACCGGACAACGGTCGGACCGTCCGGCCAGGACACGGCGTGCTCTGCCCGCAGCCACTGCGATCAATCGCGAGCAGGCAGATCCCGGCCGTGGCCAGCACAGGGCCACCGTCGGGCAGCTGGAAGCCGAGCCGGCACGACGGCGATGGAGCTTCTGCAAAGCTACTTTGTAAAGCATCTGGCTGCTGCTGAGGCTTGGAGGATTGTCCGATCGCACCTAGCGGGCGGGCTTCACCCGGTTGGTTTCGTACGCCCACATGGCGATCTCGACGCGGTTGCGGGCGCCGAGCTTCGCCATCAGGCTGGCGATGTGGGTCTTCACCGTCGACAAGGTGACGTAGAACTCGTCGGCGATCTCGCTGTTGGTCCGGCCGCGGGCCACGGCGGCGAGGATCTGCTCCTCGCGTTCGGTCAGCGGCTCGATCGGCTGAGCGGGCCTCGCCGCGGGCGCCGCACCGGCGAACGCCTCGAGCAGCCGGGCGGTGACGCTGGGCGCGATCAGCGCGTCGCCGCCCGCCGCCGCGTGGATCGCCTGCGCGAGCAGCTCCGGGCCGGCGTCCTTCAGCAGGAAGCCCTTCGCGCCCGCCCGCAGCGCGCCGTAGACGTAGTCGTCGAGGTCGAACGTCGTGATCACGACGACCGCGAGCGGATGCTCGACGTCGGGTCCGGCCAGCAGGCGGGTCGCCTCGATGCCGTCGAGGCCGGGCATCCGGATGTCGAACAGGCAGACGTCGGGGCGCAGCTGCCGGGCCAGCTCGACCGCCTGCTTGCCGTCGGCAGCCGAGCCGACGACCTCGATGCCGGGCTGTGCGGAAAGGATCATCGTCAGGCCGGTGCGGACGATCTCCTGGTCGTCGGCGACCAGCACGCGGATGCTCATCGGCGGCGGCCTAGCCGGCTGCCAGGCCGGTGCCGGTGCGCGGCAGCACCGCGCTCACCGTCCAGCCACGTGCGCGGTCGGGGTCGGGGCCTGCTTCGCAGGTGCCGCCCAGCAGACCCGCGCGTTCGGTCATGCCGATCAGGCCGAAGCCCGGCGACCCCTGCGACCGCGTGGTGGTCGCCTCGCCGTCGTCGGTCACGCGCAGGCGCACCGACCGGTCGTCGGCGGCGACGCTCACGTCGATCCGGGTGACGTGCCGGGCATGCCGGCGCGCGTTGGTGACCGCTTCCTGCGCGAGCCGGTAGAGCACGGTCACGACCGGCGGCGGGAGGTCGTCGAGATCGCCGGCCAGGTCGACGCCCACATGCGGATCGCCGCTGGGACTGGCCAGCAGCTCGAGCTCGCGGACGCCTGGACTCGGCGCGCGATCGGCGGGTTCGTTCTTACGGAGCAGGCGAACCATCCCGCGCATCTCGGCCAGCGCCTTGGACGCCTCGGCTTCGATCAGCCGGAGCGCGTCGACCGCCGCGCCGGGCTCGAGCTGCGCGGTCGCGATCCCGGCCTGCGCCCGGATCGCCATCGCCGACACGTGATGGGCGACGGTGTCGTGCAGGTCGCGAGCCAGTCGTTCGCGCTCGAGCAGCTTGACCTTCTCGAACTGGCGTTGCCGGGCAGAGGCGCGGTAGCGGAGCGCCGCTCCCGCCGCCGCGGCCGCGGTCAGCACGCCCACACCGCCGAACGTCTCCATCGGGCCGAGCTGGTCGAGCGCGAGCGTGAAACCGAGCTTGGCCAGGACGATCACCGAGCCGATCACGATCTCGCGGCCGGATCCCCAGCGGTACAAGGCGTACGGCAACAGCAGCATGAACGCGAACGTGTTGAGATCGGGCTGGGTGCCGTTCATCAGCAACGGCGAGAGCCCGCACACGCCGAACGCGATCGCCACCACCAGCAGCGGATGCGACCGCCGCCAGAGCAGGGTGGGGATCAATCCGACAGCGATCACAATCGTCGCAACGCGGTAGGAAACGTCGGTGCGGACCACGCCTTCGAACACGGCTGTGGGCACGAGCGCGCCGACCAGCACCCAGTCGAGCCACCACCGTGGCCGCGGACTGGGCGGCCGGGGTTCGGCCCAGACCGAGCGCAGCAAGGCGTTCACGGGCTCATCGTACGTATATCCGGCGCGAATCAGCTCAGCCGAAAGTACGAGGCTCGGCTCGCCGGGCGCACGGCCGGCTCACTGCGAGCCCCACGTGTCGGGCTGCCGGCCGTCGACGTCGGTGAAGGAGTATTCCCTGGCGAGCTCCGCCGAGGTCACCGAGCGCTGGTTCCACCTGGCCCGGTCCGGGTCGGCGGCCAGCGCGGCCACCGCCCGGCCCACGTAGCGCGGAGACTCCGATTCCTCGAACCCCGGCGGCGCCGTCGGCAGGCCGTCGGCGCGATCCGGCTCCAGCGCCTCGCGCCAGGTGTCCTCGGTGACGCCGTAGTTGTCGAGCATCATCTCCGAACGCAGCCACCCAGGAGTGAGCGCGACCGCGGTCCCTCCCCACGGTGCGAGCTCATGGCCCTGGGAGAACGCCAGCCGGTTGACCGCCACCTTCACCAGGTCGTAGAACACCGAGATGCGGTACGTGGAGGCGTTGTAGTCGCTGGTGCCGTCGGTCATCTCGACGAGCAGGCCGCCCCGCCGCCCGATCAGCAGCGGCAGCAGGTGATGTGACGTGATCAGGTGCGTGTCGATTCCGAGCCGGAGGATGCGCATGCCCCGGTCGAGGTCGTGCTCCCAGATCGGCGTGTTCCACTCCGCCGGCCCACCCTTGAGCCGCTCGGCACCCCAGACGTTGTTGACGAGCACGTCGATGCTGCCGTGCTCGGCCCGCACCCGCCCGGCCAGCTGCTCGACCTGGCTGGAGTCGAGGTGGTCGACCTGGACCGCGACGCCGGTACCGCCGAGCCGGGTGACCAGCTCGGCGGTCTCCTCGATCGTCTCGGGGCGGTCGTAGTCGGAGGTGTCCGAACCCTTACGACTGCTGCGTCCCGTGCAGACGACCGTCGCGCCGGCCTCGCCGAGTGCGGCGGCGATGCCGCGGCCACCACCCCTGGTCGCGCCGGCGACCACGGCGACCTTGCCGCGTAACCCGTCGCGATCCGGTGCCCAGCTCATGCGATCACGTCCGATCAGGACAGCTGCGGCCTCGGCGGCAGCGACGGCGCAGTCAGCACCGGACGGTCGGCTGGGTTCGGGCGGTGGGGCGGGTTGTCCTCGAGCCGCTGCAGGGCGACCTCGATCGCCTTGTCGAGTTGGGTGTCGCGGCCCGCGGCGTAGTCCTGCGGCGTGATGTCGACCTCGATGTCGGGGTCGGTGCCGTAGTTCTCGACCTTCCAGCCCACGTCGTCGAAGGCGAAGGAGAACTCCGGCTGGGTGGTGACCGTGCCGTCGGCCAGCCGCGCGCGAGGAGAGTACCCGATCACGCCGCCCCATGTGCGCTTGCCGATCAACGGGCCGAGCTGCCAGACCTTGAACACGTGACAGAAGATGTCGCCGTCAGAGCCGGCCTCGGCGTTGGTCAGCGCCACCAGGGGTCCACGCGGTGAGTACAGCGGGTACGGCTCCGGCTCATTCCACCGCGTGAAATCGTAACCAACCCGCCGACGGGCCAGCTTCTCCAGCAGCAGCTGTGAAACGTTACCGCCGCCATTGAAACGGACGTCGACGATCAGCGCATCGTGGTCGAACTCGGTGAGGAAGCCGCGGTGGAACTCGGCGTACCCGCCGAATCCCATGTCGGGAATGTGGAGGTAACCGACCTGGCCGCTGGTCTTCTCCTTGACGTACGCGCGGTTGCCTTCGACCCAGTCGCGGTAGCGCGCGTCGCGTTCGTCGCCGATCGCGCGGACGGTGACAGTACGCGGCTCCTCGCCGTCGCGCCGGATCGTCAGCTGGACCTCCTGATCCGCCTGGTTCACCAGCGGATCGCCGGGCAGCTGGTCGCGGCTCAGCGTCCGGCCGTTGATCGCCAGCACGACGTCACCGACCCGGACGTCGACGCCCGGCCGCCGCAGCGGAGAGGTCGCCTCGGCGTTCCACACGTCACCACGCACGATGTGGGCGATGCGGTAGGTCTCGGTCTCTGGGTCGTACGCCCAGTCGATGCCGAGACTGCCCTGCTGGTAGTACGGCGACGGCCGGTAGGCACCGCCGTACTCGTAGGCGTGCGACGTGCCGAGCTCGCCCTGCAGCTCCCACAGCAGGTCGGACAGCTCCGATCGGGTCGCGACCCGATCGACCAGCGGCAGGTAGCGCTTGTAGACCTCGTCCCAGTCGATGCCGGACATGTCCTCGACCCAGAAGTGGTCACGCTGCAGCCGCCACGCCTCGCGGAACATCTGCCGCCACTCCGCGCCCGGCCGCACCGACACCTTCACCCGCGACAGGTCGATCCAGCCGGTCGCCCGGCTCGCCTCGTCGCCGTCCTCCGACGGCTTGTCGCCGGCCTTCAGCACCCGCAGCCGGTTGCCGGAGGTGTAGAGCAGGGTGTAGCAGCCGCGGTCGAGCTCGAACGACGAGAGCTTGTCGACCAGGCGTTCCTTCTTCTGGGACTCGAAGTCGTACGACTCCAGCACCGCGTGGCCGCCGTGCGAGTCGTCCTCGTCGTCGCCGTTGTCGACGTGCAGCGGCACGTTGGAGAACAGCGCCTTGCCCTTCACACCGGCGATCTGCAGGTAGCGCCCTTCCGGAACGGGGAACCGCAGCACGCGGTCGGTGATGCCGTCGAAGTCGATCTCGACCGGTTCCGGCTTGTCCTTCTCAGCCTCGGGCTTCTTGGCTTCCTCTTCCTCCTTGAGCTCCTCCTCGGCCTTCTTCTGCTTGGCCGCGGCCTCACTGACGACCGGACGCGGCTCCGGCACGAACGGCGAGAGGAGGTCCTTGCGCAACGTCAGGAGATACGGCCGGCTGCCGAGCGGGAAGCCGAAGCCGAACTGCAGCGAGTCCATCACCGGGCTGAAGTCGCGCTGCCCGAGGAAATAGAGGTACTTGCCCTCCGGGTCGAACGCCGGCGAGCTGTCGCTGAGCACAGGCTCGGTGACCTGGTGGAGGTCACCCGACTCGATCTCGCAGACCATGATCGCCCGGCGCGTGGGGCCGATCGGCTTGGAGTACGCCAGGTACCGCCCGTCCGGTGACCAGGCCGGTTCGTGGATCGGGCCTTGCGTGCTGCTGTCGAGCCGCTTCAGTTGCGGCTCGTCGCCAGTCAGGTCGGCGAGCAGCAACTCGCAGCGGTGGTTGGTGATCGCGAGCAGGTCGATGTGTGGACCGGGCACCAGCTCACGGACGCGGCCGGTGTCGAGGTCGAGCCACTCGGGCGGCGCGCTGCCGTCGGCCGTGAGCACGACCAGCCGCTCCTGCGGCCCGTCGTCACCGGCGGCGGCGACCAGGCGCTTGTGGTCGATGAGGTAGGTGAGGTGGCGGTAGCGCACGCCGTCGGGCTCGCCGTGCTGGCGGACCGGGCCCTCCCAGTGAGCGAGCGAGAACGCCTTGCCGCGCGTGGTGATCGCCAGGTCGCTGCCCTCCGGGCCGAGCGTGGCGCTGTCGAGGTATTCGGCCGCCGAGACGAACTGCCGGTTGCGGTGCGTGCGGGAGCTGCCGGTCTCGACCTGGATCCGCTGCGGCTGCTCGTCGGCCGGATCGAGGAGGTAGAGATCGCCGGCGCACTGGTAGACCAGCCGGCTGCCGTCGCCGGCGAGCGCGCGAGCGTAGTAGTCGTCGTGGTCGGTGTGGCGGCGGAGGTCGGAGCCGTCGGGCACGCAGGAGTAGACGTTGCCGATGCCCTCGTGGTCGGACAGGAAGAAGATCCGCTCGCCGGCGAACACCGGGCTCGCGAGGTTGCCGGCCAGGTCGGCACCCAGCTGCCGGAACTCGCCCGAACCGTCGGCGTCGACCCACAGCTCGCCGGCCGTACCACCGCGATAGCGCTTCCAGCGCGCGGGATCGCCGGTGTGGCGGCCGAGGACGACGGCGCCGTTCGTGCCGTACGAAATGGCGTCGGCGTGGCCGTGGTCGAACTGAACGGGAAGCCCGCCGTCGGTGCCGATGCGGTGCAGCCGCCAGTCGCGGGTGAACGGGCGTCCGACGTTGGACGCGAACACGATCTCGTCCGGACCGGTCCACGCGCGTACGACGCAACCGGCGCCGTCGTAGGTGAGCCGGCGCGCGGACCCGCCCTCGGCGGGCATGACGTAGATCTCGCCGGGCCCTTCGTCCTGGCCGACGAACGCCAGCTGTGAGCCGTCAGGTGACAGGCATGGCCGGGTTGCGGCCGCGACGCCCGCCGTGAGCCGCCAGGCCCGCCCACCGCCGGCCGGGACGCTCCACAGGTCGTCCTCGCACACGAAGACGATCGTGTCTCCGCTGATCGTCGGATACCTCAGGTAGCCGCCATCGTTCACACCCACGTCGATCGGTTCCTCCCTGCTGATGCCGTGCAGGAAAGCCTACGCATCCACGCCACCTGATTGACTCATCTCCATGGGAGACCCGACGCGAGACCTGTCCGCCCTGCCGAAGGCGCACCTGCACGTGCATCTGGCGGGTGCCGCGCGCCCCGAAACCTACGTCGCGATCGCCGAGACAGCTGGGCTGCCGGCGCCGATGCCGGAGCCGCCGTACACCTCGTTCACCCACTTCCAGACCACGATCTCGGCGGTCGTCGACACGATGCGGACGCCGGAGGCGCTGGCGAGGGTGACCCGCGAGCTCGTTCAGGACGCGGCGCGCGCCGGCGCGGTCTGGATCGAGCCCTCGCTCGAGACCGGCCTGCTCGGGCGCGCACCCGACGACGGGATCGACGCCGGCGTCGAGCTGGCGCTGTCGGCCGGGCACGAAGCGGCCGAGGAGGTCGGCATCGGCTTCGGACTGGTGGTCGCGGTCAACCGCACGCTCGGGCCGGACGACGCGGTGGTCACCGCGCGGATGGCGGCCAAGCTGGCCGGTTCCGGCGTGGTCGGGCTCGGCCTGGACGGTGACGAGACCGGCAGCGCGCCCGCACAGTTCGCCGAAGCGTTCGCGATCGCACGCTCGGCCGGGCTGCTGTCGGTGCCGCACTCCGGCGAGCTGGAGGGACCTGCGAGCGTCCGGGAAGCCGTCGACACGCTGCGGCCGCGCCGGCTGATGCACGGCGTCCGCGCGGCCGAGGACCCAGCCGTACTGGCGTTCCTGGTCGAACGCGATGTCGCGCTGGACGTCTGCCCGACCAGCAACGTCGCGCTCGCGGTGGCCGCGTCACTGCACGAGCACCCGTTGCCGCGGCTGCTGGAGGCCGGCGTGCGGTGCTCGATGAACGCCGACGACCCACTGCTGTTCGCCTCGCACCTGCTGGGCGAGTACGAGCTCGGCCGCGACGTTCTCGGCCTGAGCGACGAGCAGCTCGCCGGCATCGCCCGGACCTCGATCGAGTACTCCGGCGCACCCGAGGCACTGAAGCGGTCCGCCCTGGTGGGGATCGAGACCTGGCTCAAGTATCAGGCGAGCTGAGCGGCTCAGCTCAGGGGTTGGCCGCGGACGTGCGAGACGACCAGCTCCGGCGTCGCGATGTCGTCGGGTTGCGCCTGCTCCGGGAAGTCGAACACGCCGAGCATCAGCTGCACGGGATAGTCGGGCGCCTGCGCGACCCGGCGTACGACCTCACCGTCGACGCGGAACGCCAGCGCGCCCGGACGCCAGTCGACGCCGTAGGTGTGGAACTCGCTGACGTCGATCGGCAGCGGATCGGCGGAGAACTCCTGGGCCAGCATGGGATCGCGCAGCTTCTTCACGCCGATCCCCACGTGCGCCCCGCTCGGCCCTACGTCGGAGCCGAAGATCTCGGCGACACAGATCTCGCCGGAGTGGTCCGGCTGGTCCTCGATGCCGGAGAGGTAGAACGCGAACATCGACCGCGCGGTGACCGTGCCGCGCATCCGCACCTCGATGTTGCCGTAGAGCGGCGTGTATCCCCGGAACTCCGGCTGCTCTTCCTGGATGCCGAGTCCCGGCCGGAACGGCTGCTGCCCGTTGAGGCACCCGCTCTGGATGCACGAGATACGGACCGGCTCGTCGTGCAGGTCGGCACACCACAACGGCTGATCGGGCGGGATGCTCAGGTGCAGCTCGCCGTCGCTGACGGAGTAGGTGGCCGCGGACTGGGCGCGGGAGCTCCAGTGCGGCAGGTGGTACGGAAGCCAGACGTCAGGGTCGAGCGTGTCGCCGGCGAACTGCTCGTCGAGCGCCCGTCGTTCGGAGGTCATGCCCGACCCTAACGCCGGTGGAGCTCAGGCAGCGGCGTTCGCGGCTTCGCGCAGCTGCTGCACCGCGTCGACCTGGCCGACCAGCGACCAGAGATCGGTCACCTTGCCGTCGGCGACGCGGTAGATGACGATCGCCTGCTGCTCGATCTTCAAGCCCGTCGCCGGGATGCCGCCGAAGTACTCACCCTCGTGCGTGCCGCGCTGGGTCCAGCGCACGACGACCTTGTCGCCTTCGGCCACCAGGTCCTCGATGGTGAACCTCAGGTCGTTCGGGAACGCCGTGTGCAGCTGGCGGATGATGGTCCGGAGCGCCTCCGGACCGGTCGGTCTGGGCGTCGGCACGAAGTCGTGCAGCCGGAACGAGTCGTCGACGAGCTCGTCGGCCAGCTCGAGCCTGCCCTGGTTCAGCGCCTCGTCGTAGATCCGGCGGATCACTGCCTTGTTGGCGTCACTCATCAGGGAGTCACTCCTTCTGGTTAGTGAGTGTTCACTAACCTCTATGATGAGTGAGTACTCACCACCTGTCAAGCAGAAGGCCCTGAAATGGAGGGAGAGCGGCTGTGGCGCAGTCCACCCGGGACCTGATCCTCGCGGCCGCGGTCGAGCTGATGCGTACGCAAGGCCTCGCCCGCACCACCACGAAGGAGATCGCCCGCGCCGCCGGCTACTCCGAAGCGACGCTCTACAAACACTTCCGCGACAAGGACGAACTGTTCCTGGCCGCGCTGCGCGAGCAGATGCCCGCGAGCGTCGGAGTGTTCGCGCGGCTGCCCGAGTGGCCGGGGCAGTCGACCGTACGCGCGCACCTGGAGGAGATCGTCGTCGCGATGGTGCCGTTCCTCGAGCTCAGCCTCCCGATCGGCGGCTCGCTGTTCTCACAGCCGGCGCTGCTCGACAAGCACCAGCAGCTGCAGCGCGCGGCGGGCACCGGGCCGCAGCGCGGCATCCAGGAAGTCGCGGCGTACCTGCGCGCGGAGCAGAAGCTCGGGCGGCTGAGCAAGCAGGCCCGGCCGGAGGCGGCTGCTCAACTGCTGCTCGGCGCCTGCTTCCAGCGGGCCTACATCAGCTCGTTCATGGGGACGGACTTCACGCCGCAGCCGCTGGAGCAGTTCGCCAGGGATGTCGTACGCACACTGCTGCGTGGGATCGAGCCGGCGCCGGACTGAGCGTCGCCCATCAGCGGCCGAAGGTGTCCTTGTCGAGGCCGGCGCCGGCGAACCGGCCACCGGCGTAGTACTGCAGGGCCGCCACGACTTCCTCCCGCGGCGCCTCGATGTAGAGCAGCGAGATCGGCAGGTAGACGGGAACGCCGGGCCGCATCGGAGGCAGGATCTGGGCGATCCGCGGCGAGCTGCTCCGGAACGCGATGTTGTCCTTCCAGCTCAGCACGCCGATCGCTTCGATCTCCTCCCAGGGGAAGACGTTCGTGGTGCCCTGGACGTTCGCGATCGCGATCCCCTGCGTACCGATCGTGATGCTGCCCATCGCCTGCCTGGCGATCACTCCGCTCCGCCTGGGCCGCAGGATCCGGCGCAGCATGACCATCACGGCGGCGAGCGCGGCCAGGGCGATCGGAACGATGCTCTGCGCCAGCGCCGAGATGAGCGCGCCCGCCGCGATGACGACGCCGACGATGATCCCGATGACGGCCCCGGCGACGCCGAAGTTCTTGTTCAGCTTGGCCGTGCCGAGCCTGAACTGCACCTGCTGCGGCGGTTGATGCGGTTGCTGGGGTTGCTGGGGATAAGGCGTCGTCACGGTTCCCGGAGTTTGCCACTTCGGCCTGGTCGTGTCGAACCCGGTCCCACAGCCGGCGCCCAGCCGGCGGCCGGGGAACACACAGGCATTCCGGACATCGTGGACCGCGATGACGACGACCGGGACCCGCACCCACCAGCCAGGCCGGTACGCGGCGCTCGACGGGTTGCGTGCGGTGGGAGCGCTCACCGTGCTGGCGTACCACCTGTATCCACAGGCGATTCCCGGCGGCTCGATCGGCGTCGACGTGTTCTTCGGCATCAGCGGCTTCGTCATCACGCAACTGCTGCTGCGCGAACACGACCGCACCGGCACGATCACCCTGCGCCCGTTCTACGTCCGCCGCTTCCGCCGCCTGCTGCCACCGCTTCTGCTCGTCGCCGGGTTCGTCGTCGTGTGGGACGGGCAGTGGCTCGCGGCCCTGCTCGCGCTGACCTACATGGTGAACCTCGTGCGAGCCGCGCAGCCCGGCACGTACTCCGACCTGACCGGTTCGCTCGGCCACACCTGGTCGCTGGCGATCGAGGAGCAGTTCTACCTGCTGTGGCCGGTGGCGTTGCGGTTCCTGCTGTCCCGCCTGACCGCCCGTGCGCTGATCGCGATCACCGCCGGCCTCTGCCTGCTGCCGACGGCCATCCGGCTGCTGCTGTGGGACGAGCAGGCGGCCCACCGGATCTACAACGGCTTCGACACCCGGGCCGACCAACTGCTGCTCGGCTGCCTGCTGGCGCTGCTGCTGCACCGGGCCTCGCCTGCCGTGGCGGCCGGGCTGACCCGCTGGGGCTGCCGGCTGTCCGCTCCGGCGGCGGCCGCGCTGCTGGCGTTCGCGGTGTTCGTGCCGGTGACCGGCCGCACGCCGTCCACACCGTTCGTCTACACCTGGGGCTTCCTCGTCGCCGGCCTGCTGACCACGACGCTGCTGGCCGGCCTCGTGACCGGCGCCCGCTGGGGATCGGTCCTCGCCTGGCCGCCGCTCGCCTGGATTGGCCGGCGGCTGAGCTACGGCATCTATCTCTGGCACTACCCGCTGCTCGCCCTGGCCGGCTCGTTCGACCTGACCGGTCTCCCCCGCACCATCACCGTCGTCCTCACCACGCTGGCCGCGGCCGCCCTCACCTACGTCCTGGTCGAACGCCCGATGGCCGGCCGGAAAATGCCGCGACGTTCGGCGGCGCGGAACCTAGTGTCGTCCAGATGAGCTCTGGCTGGACGAACGAAGCCGCGATCCGGCAGTGGAACGACAACACGACGATCGACTCGATGGAGGAGACCGCTGACGACGGTGACTTCTCCAAGCGGCACCTGGTCAATCCGCACGTGCTCAGGCTGCTCGGCGACGTCTCCGGAAAGCGCGTCCTGGACGCCGGCAGCGGTAACGGCTACCTCAGCCGGCTCCTCGCCGGCCGCGGCGCGCGGGTCGTCGGTGTCGAGCCCACGGCGACGATGTGCGGATTCGCGCGGGACAAGGAGGCCGAGCTGCGGCAGGGCGTCACGTACGTCCAGGCCGACCTGACTGACCTGACTGACCTGGCCGGCCTCGGCGAGCCGTTCGACGCCGTGGTCTGCTCCATGGTGCTGATGGCGATCCCAGACTGGAAGCCCGCCGTCCGCGCCTGCGTGGAAGCGCTTCGCTCCGGTGGCCGGTTCGTCTTCGCGATCGTGCATCCCGCGTTCGAGATGCTCTACCCGACGTGGCGCGAACACGGCGAGTACCGCGTCGACCGCTACCTGGAGGAGTACGAGGTCGCCGGCGCCGGAGCGTCGGACTTCCACCGGCCACTCTCGGCGTACCTCAACGAGCTGGCCGCGCTCGGCTGCACGTTGCGCGAGGTCGTCGAGCCCGGCCTCGATCCGGCTCTGGTCGATCACCCGGCGCTCGAGGCGTACGTGAGAATGCCGAACTTCCTGATCGTGGCCGCCGACGCGGCGATTCAGAGCAGCAAGCCCATGTAGTACTCGTCGACATCGGCACCGTCGACCGACAGCGCGGCCCGGCGCAGGCCCTCGACCACGAAGCCGGTACGGAGGTACAGCCCCAGCGCCCGCTGGTTGTGGGTCATCACGGTCAGCTCCAGCCGCCGCATCCCCCGCTCCCGGGCCGCCTCGACGGCCGCGCCGAGCAGTCCGCCACCAAGGCCGTGGCCCGCGTACGCCGAGCGCACGCCCATCACGACGTACCCGGTGCGCCGGGCGCGGGCGTACGGCAGCACGTCGACGTCGGCATAGCCGGCGAGTTCGCCGTCACCCGCGGCGACGTAGGTGAACGCCGGGATCCGGCCGCTCTCCTGCTCACCCAGCCGATGCCGCAGCGGCGCCGGATCCAGGTCTCGTTCGGCCGGCTCCAGCAACATGAAACGAGACTCGGTGTCCAGCGCCTGCTGCAGGTCGCGCACCTGCTCGGCGTCATCGGCCGTCGCCGGCCGGATCAGAGGCTGCATACACAGCTCCCTACCAGAACTTCACCTCCGAGTACCGCTCGGACGGCCCGTCGAGCAGTGGCTGAGCCCGCCCGCGCAGGTGGTGGTCGAAGAACGCCGCGACGTACGCCCGGGTGATCTCCATCGCCCGCGCACCCGGCAGCGGCGCCTCCGGATCGCTGATGCCAAGCTGGTTGGCGAGCGCGGGCAGGTCGTTGAACGCGAAGTGCCCGGTGCCCGCGACCGTCAGCCAGCGCTTCCAGCCGGTGACCAGATGCCAGTCCTCGTTCCACGACGGGTCGATCCCGCCCGGCCGGTGGAACGCCTCGGTGCCGATCAGCAGGAACGGACGGGTGAGCCCGCCGCTCTCCGACAGCCGTGGATGGAAGGTGCCGTCCAGGTTCACGCCGGCCCGGATCCGGTCGTCCGCGCGCATCACAGCGGCGGCCGTCGCACCGCCGATCGAGTGCCCGGCCATCCCGACCCGCCGCCAGTCGACCAGCTTGCCGACGGGCCGTCGCTCCAGCTCGTCCAGCACGAACGACACGTCGGCCACCCGTCCGCCCACGACCTGCGTGCCCGACTCGGCCAGGTCGCAGGCCACGCACGTCTTCACCTCGCCGTCGGGGAACGTGGCCGCGTCGGCCTCGTAGCTGTGCTCGATGCCGGCGACGACGTACCCACGGCTCGCCAGGTCCTCGGCCAGGCCGGTCAACGTCGTGCGCGGAATCGAGAAGCCTGGTGACAGGACGACGAGCGGCCGCCCGCCGCGCCCGGGCAGCGGTGGCGCATCGATCCTGGCCGTGGTCCGCGTCGTGCTCAGCACCGCGGGATCGACGCCGGTCACGCCCTGGCGCTTCAGGAGCAGCTCGGAGTCCGCCGCGGTCATGTACTCCGCCCGCGGGCCCACGGGCAGCGCGGCTGGGTACCAGACCGAGACCAGCAGCTCGCGATCGCCGGAAGCCGGTACCCACGGATCCGGCCGGCTGTGGTCGACCAGCAGCAGGTCGTGCTTGCCCAAGGAGTACGGACCGGTCGGCTCAGGCAGCGCAAGCCGTACTTGCGTCGCCTCGGCAGCCGGAGTCCCCAACGCCAGCAGGGATGTGAGCGCGGCCAGGCCGACCAATCCGGCGAATGTGCGCTTCATGAACTAACAACCTCTTCCTCGCGTTGTTTCATGGGAAACGTCGATTTCGGCACACGACGGTGAAGCAGGTAGCGGACCAGTTCGACCAGGAGGGTGACGCCGATCGCAAGGCCCACACCGAGGACGACGCCCTTGATCGGGTCGTTCTCGAATGCCGCTCCGCCGATCAGCCCGACCATCGCGCCGTACACCGCCCAAGAGACGGCGGCGATCGTGTCGTAGAACGTGAACCGCCGCAGTGGATAGCCGACCGACCCCATCGTCAACGTGATCGCGGTCCGCCCACCCGGGATGTAGCGCGCGACGACCAGCACCAGCCCGCCGCGTTCGGCGAGAGCGCGTTCGGCCCAGTCGAACGCGGCTCGCCTGCGGGTGCCCGGTTTGATCCTCCGCAGCAGTCGCCGGCCGACCGTCCGGCCGACGAGGTACGACACGTGGTCACCGATGAACGCACCGAGCGCCGCTGTGAGGATCACCAGCGGCAGGCTCGGTTGCCCGGTGGCCGCGAACACGCCGGCCGTGATGACCACCGTCTCGCTGGGCACCATCGGAACGAACGCGTCGAGTGCGGCCAGCAGGAAGATCGCGAGGTAGATCCACGGCGAGCCCATCACGTCGTGGACGACCTGCAGGATGGTTTCGGTCGACATGAGACCACCATCGGTGCGGCACGTCGATCGCGCCTCGGCCACGAGTCGACCGCGGACTTCGACTTAAGTAGGGGGTCCGGTAACGATCGGCCTAGGGCAGATCCCGGATCGCCACCTACGCTTCGTGATGTGAGTGCCGGCGAAACCTACGCGGAGACCGTGCTGGTCCGTGGCCGAGTTCTCGGCTGGGCCAGCCGGCTGTTCCATCGCGTCGCGCCGTGGCTCGCGGGCGGGTCGGCCACACTCATCTCACTGGCAGGCATCCAGCGCTTCGACGACTGGACGCACCCGGCTGTCCTCGGCATGGCGACACTCATCGCCGTCGCGGCCGGGCTGGCCCGCCGCTGGCGCTGGCCGTTGTTCGCGACAGCGACGGTCGCGCTCGTCGTGTTCACGTTCTGGGCGCCGTCGTTCCTCGCGTCCTACTACGCCGGTACGTCGCTGCGCCGGCGCCTGCACCTCGCCTTGTACGCCGTGATCGCGACGGTGGTCCTCGTCGTGGCGTCCCGCCTGCCCGTTCCGGTGCCGTTCGACGGCCCGGACCGGGCCGAAGAGGCGGGCAACGTCATCTTCATGGTGCTGCTGACCATCGGGCTGGGGATGGTCGCCGGCCTGTGGATCCGCGCCCGCCGCGAGGTCGTCGCCGGCCTGCACGAACGCGCCGAGCGTCTCGAACGTGAGCAGGCCGCACGTACCGAGCAGGCCCGCGAGCAGGAACGCGCCCGGATCGCGCGCGAGATGCACGACGTCGTGGCCCACCGGGTGTCGCTGATGGTGCTGCACGCCGGCGCGCTGGAGGTGAGCGCGCCCGACGAACGTACGGCCGAGGCGGCCGGCCTGATCCGCTCCACGGGACGCGAGGCACTGGCCAACCTGCGCGACGTGCTCGGCGTGCTGCGCTCGCCCCATGCCGTCGCCGACTCCGCGTTGAGCCCACCGCCCGTCCTCGTCGACCTGGAGCGCCTGCTCGGCCAGTCACGCGCGGCCGGCATCCCCATCGAACGCGAGGACGAGGGCAGCCCGCGGCGGCTGCCCGTGATCGTCGAGCAGACGGCGTACCGCGTCGTCCAGGAGGCGCTGACCAACGTCCACAAGCACGCCGGAGACTCGCCCACCGAGGTGGCGGTCCGCTACCTGCCCGGAATGCTCGAGGTCATGGTGCGCAACCACGCTCCGGGCCGGCCGGTCGAGGCGCCGCCGGCGAGCGGGTTCGGGCTGGTCGGCTTGCGGGAACGAGTGGAGCTGCTGGGTGGCGAGCTCGATGCCGGCCCACAGCCGGACGGCGGGTTCCTGGTACTGGCCCGGCTTCCGGCCGACACTGTGGAGGAGCCGGCATGATCCGCGTCCTGATCGTCGACGACGAGAGCCTGGTCCGGTCCGGGCTGCGGATGATCCTGGAGTCCGCCGGTGACCTCGTGGTCGTGGCCGAGGCACGCGACGGCGCCGAGGCGATCGCGGCCGTGAGCCGCCACCGTCCCGAGGTCGTCCTGATGGATGTGCGGATGCCTGGGATGGACGGCCTCACGGCGGCCGTCGAACTCGGGAAGCTCCCGGCCCCGCCGAAGGTTGTGATGCTCACGACGTTCGACCAGGATGAGTACGTGCACCGGGCGTTGCGGGCAGGCGCTGTCGGCTTCCTGCTGAAGGACACGCCGCCGCGCGACCTCGCCGCCGCCGTTCGCACGGTCGCGGCCGGCAACGCCATGCTCGGCCCGACGATCACCAAGCGGCTGCTCAGCACGTTCGCGGACCGGGAGACGTCGGTGGCCCAGGTCGCCCGCAAGCGGCTGACCGAGCTGACCGAACGCGAGCACGAAGTGATCAAAGGAGTGGCGCGGGGGTGGTCCAACGCGGAGATCGCGCGCGAACTAGGTATGAGCGAGGCGACGGTCAAGGCCCACGTGAGCCGGTCGCTGGCGAAGCTGGGGCTGACCAACCGCGTGCAGGCCGCGATCCTGGTGCACGACGCAGGGCTGGATTGACGGCGGTGCTGGAAGAGTAGGACGTAGGCAGGCAACGGGGACGGCGAGAGCCGTGGCAAGGAGGGCGAATATGTCTGGTGATCCGACGATTGTCGACATCCCAGGCGCGGCGCGCTACGAAGCGCGCGTAGACGACGAGATCGCGGGGTTCGCGGAGTACGTCCGTACACCGAAGATGATCGTGTTCACCCACACCGAGGTCGACCCGATCTACTCCGGCAAGGGCGTCGGCTCGGCGATCGCACGCAAGGCACTCGACGATGCCAGGGCAGCCGATGCGAAGGTGCTGCCGATCTGCCCGTTCATCGCCGACTGGATCGCCAAGCATCCCGACTACGAGGACCTGGTCTTCAAGAACCGCAGCCAGGTCAACGACTGACAGCTTGCTGCCGTCTTGCTGCCATGGCCGTTCCCACCGGGCCGCCCATCGGCTAGCACGGAGATGTGCGACTCTCCCCGGCAGCACTGACGCTGGCGATCGGCGGACTGCTCGCGGCCTCCACGGCCGTCCCGGCAGCCGCCGATCCCGCGAAGCTCTCCGGCTCGACGACGGTCGGCGTGCACAACACCTACGACCCCGGCGCGTACGACTATCTGGCCCGCGCGCTCGACAACGGTACGTCGATGATCGAGCTCGACGTGTGGCCCAACATCATCACGCGCGAGTGGAAGGTCAGCCACGACGACCCGTTCGGCAACGACAACAACTGCGTCGCCGCGAGCTCGCCGGCCGACCTCTACACCGGTGGACGGAACAAGAACCTCGAGCACTGCCTCGACGACATCCGGGTCTGGCTCGACGCCCATCCGAACCGGGGACCGGTGCTGCTGAAGCTGGAGATGAAGCCCGGCTTCTCCGACAACCGCGGGCGCGGGCCCGACGAGCTGGACGCCGGCATCCGTACACATCTGGCCGGGCACGTCTTCCGGCCGGCGGACCTGCTCGGCTCGTACTCCACGCTCGACGCCGCCGCCAGGGCCGACAACTGGCCCAGCCGTGACGCTCTGCGCGGCAAGGTGTTCGTCGAGGTCATCCCCGGAACGGTCGAGGAGGGCAACCCGACCGACACGTTGCGGACCGACGTCGAGTACGCGCGCTACCTCGTGGCGCTGCGGAACGCCGGCCGGCTCGGCGACGCGCAGGTCTTCCCGACGGTCCACGGCGTGGCACCGGGCGATCCACGCGACCAGTACGAAGCGGCGCTGCGGCCGTGGTTCGTGGTCTTCGACGGCGATGCCCGCGCCTGGCTCGCCGGCACCGGGCTCGCTTGGTACGACGACAACCACTACTTCGTGGTGATGACCGACGCACACGCGGTCGCGCCCGCGATCGACAGCCGTAACCCGACGGTCGCCGAGGCCACCCAGCGGGTCGACGACCTCGCCCGGCAGCACGCGTCGGTCGTGAGCTCGGACTGGGTGGACCTCACCACGGTGCTCCCGCTCGTCGTGCCGCGAGGCTGATCTCGCGCCAGCGCCACGCCAGCGCGGCCGTCTATCCTGTGGCCCCACCGCCGCGAACGTACGGCGGCCGGTACGTGTGAGGTCTGATGAGGTTGCGCCTGCTCGGACCGCCGGAGCTGTTGAGCGACGGGCGGTCGATCGACATCGGTGGCCCGCGTAACCGTGTCGTCCTGGCGGTGCTGGCGTTGAACGCCAACCGCACCACTCCGATCGAGCGCCTGATCGACGCCGTGTGGGAGACCTCGCCGCCGGCCACCGCACGCAGCCAGATCCAGATCTGCGTCTCGGCGCTGCGCAAGCTGTTCGACCGGGCCGGCCTGCCGTGGGCGATCCGGTCCCGTCAGCCGGGCTACGTGCTGGAGATCCCGCCCGCCGACCTGGACGCCGAGGAGTTCGGCCGGCTCGTCGCGCTCGCCCGTTCGCAGTCGTCGGCTGGCAGGCGGAGGGCGGCGGCCGAAACCCTGCGCTCGGCGCTCGAGCTGTGGCGTGGACCCGCGCTGTCCGGCGTTCCGGCGGCGGCCGTACGCGGCGACGTCGCGCTGCTGGAGGAGCATCGGCTGGTCGCACTGGAGGAACGGATCCGGCTCGATCTCGACCTCGGCCGGCACCACGAGCTCAGCGGCGAGCTGCTCGCGCTGGTCGAGGAACATCCGCTCCGGGAGCGCCTGCACGGCCTGCTGATGCTCGCGCTCTACCGCTCCGGCCGCCAGGCGGACGCCCTCTCGGCGTACCGCCAGGCCAGGGACCAGCTGACCGAGCAGGTCGGCGTCGAGCCGGGTGCCGAGCTGCGCGCGTTGCAGCAGGCGATCCTGACCCGCGACCCGTCCCTCGATCCGCCTGCTGAGCCGGAGCCCGAGCCGGAGGCGGCGCCTCCCGGGCGGCCTGATGCCGGGCCGCCCGGCACCACGTGGACCACGCCACGCCAGCTGCCCGCCGGCCTCACCGACTTCACCGGACGCGAGGAACAGCTGGCGGCGATCCGGCAGGCCCTGGATCCGGAACTGTCGCCTGAGGCCGGCTCGCCCGCAGCGTACGCCGTCCCGGTCGTCGGCATCTCCGGTCCGGGCGGCGTCGGCAAGACCAGCCTGGCGATCCGCGCCGCACACGAGCTGACCCATGCGTACCCGGACGGCCAGCTCTACGTCGACCTACGCACGGCTGGTGGCGACGAGGCGCCGGCCCGGCTGCTCTCCCGGTTCCTGCGTGCGCTCGGCCTGACCGGCCTCGCGATCCCCGACGACGTCGACGAGCGCGCCACCACCTACCGCAGCCTGCTCGCCGGCAGGCGCGTACTCGTGGTGCTCGACGGTGTCACCAGGGAGCAGCAGGTCGAGCTGCTGCTGCCGGGCAGTGCCGGTTGCGCGGTGATCGCGACCAGCCGCGAACGGCTCGGCAACCTGCCGGGTCTGCTCTCCATCGACCTCGACGTGTTCGACTCCGACGCGGCGCTGGAACTGATCCGCAAGGTCGCCGGCCCGGAACGAATCGACGCCGAGCCCGAGGCGTCCGCCGAGCTCGTCCGGTTCTGCGACGGGCTTCCGCTGGCGCTGCGCCTGGCCAGCGCCAGGCTTGCCGGCAAGCGGCACTGGCCGGTGCGGGAACTGGTCGGCAGGCTCGCCTCCGAGGTCCACCGGCTCGACGAGCTCAGCCTGCACGGACAGGAGCTCCGATCCACCATCGACCTCAGCCACCGGGAGCTCGGTGAACAGGAGCAACGGCTGTTCCGGCTGGCCGCGGTCGTACCCACTCCCGACTTCCCGGCCTGGGTCGCCGCCGCGCTGCTGGACACCGACTTCGCGACCGGTCAGGACAAGCTCGAGAACCTGGTCGACGCCCAGCTGCTGACCGTCGTCACGTACGCGGACCAGCGTCCGCGCTACCGGTTCCACGACCTGGTCCGCGTGTACGCGAGCGAACGGCTGGCCGCCGACGAACCCGACGACGACCGGCGCTCGGCTCTGGAACGCATGCTGGGCGGCTGGCTGACCCTGGTCGAGGAGGCACATCTGGTGGCGAAGAGCTGTGCGCTCAGGGCACTGCACGGCTCCGCGCCCAGGTGGCGGCCAAGCGACGTGTCGCTCGCCGAGCTGATGGGCGGCGACCCATACGCCTGGCTCGAACGCGAACGCAGCGCCATCGTCGCGGCTATCCGGCAGGCTGCCGACACCGGGCTGGACGAAACCTGCTGGAACATCGTCGCCAGCGCGACGACGCTGTTCGAGCTCGGGCACTTCGACGACTGGCTGGAGTCGAACGAGGTCGCGCTGCGCTCCGTCGAGCAGGCCGGCAACCGGCTCGGCCGCGCCAGGATGCTGCACTCGTTCAGCGCGATGTACCTCGCCCAGAGCCGGCCGAACGAAGTGCTGCGGTACGCGGCCCAGGCCGAGCGGGAGTTCCGGGCCATGGGCAACGACCACGGCCTCGCACGATCCCTCAACCACCAGGCCACCGCCGCCGGCATCCTCGGAGACACCGAGAGCTGCCTCCGGCAGCTGCGTGAGGTGGGCAAGTTGCTCCGTGCGGTCGGTGACGAGGTGGGGTACGCCCAGACCCTGCGCAAGCGCGCCAGCTGCGAGATCTACGACGGCAACTTCGACACCGCACGTTCGATGCTGGGCGAGGCGCTCGACATCGTCCGCACCGCCGGCGACGTGCGGAGCGAGGCGATGATGCTGACCCAGCTCGGTGCTCTCCACAGCCAGATGGGCGACATCGACGACGCACTCGCGAGCCTGCGGAAGGCGCTGGACGTCGTCCGGGACATCGGCGACCGGGTCGGCGAGGCGTTCGTGCTCCTGGACATCGGGAGGGCAGAGCATCATCACCGCCGGTTCGACGACGCCCAGCGCACGTTCCGGGCCACCGTCGAGGCCGCGAGCCGGGTCGGCGAGGACCAGATCATCGCGCATGCCTGGCGGGCGCTCGGCGAGATCGCCACCGAACTGGGTGAGACCGCGACCGCGGTCGAGCATCTGGAGAACGCCCACCGCCGCTACGGCGAGCTCGGGCTGGCGCACCGGCAGGCCAAGACCCAGAGCCTGCTGGAGGAGATCCGTTCCCGGATCAACGCTGACGAGGGGCGATAGCGAATCGATAGCGGATCGATGGCCGGTTTTCCGATCCTGGTGCGGCAAGCGCGACCACACCGGACGGAGACCGCCGATGACCAGCTCGTTCACCCGTACTGTCGAGGGCCGGGAGATGCCGCTGCCCGGCACCTACGACATCGATCCGGTGCACAGCGGCGTCGGCTTCGAGGTGCAGTACCTCGGGCTGTCCACCGTCCGCGGCCGGTTCAACGACTTCGCCGGCACGATCACGGTCGCTGAGGTGCCGGGCGACTCCGCGGCCAGGGTCACGATCCAGGCCGCGAGCGTCGACACCAACAAGGCGCAGCGCGACGCGCATCTGAGGTCGGACGACTTCTTCGGCGCCGAGACCTATCCCGTACTCGAGTTCGCCAGCAGCGGCATGGACCTGCGCAACGGCGAGGAGTTCCGGCTCTACGGCGACCTCACGATCCGCGGGACGTCGGAGCCGGTCGTACTGGCGGTCGAGTTCCACGGCGCCGGCCCGGACCTGCTCGGCGACGCCAGCCAGCCGCGGATCGGCTTCTCGGCCAGCACGACGCTCAACCGCGAGGCGTTCGGCATCACGTTCAACCAGGCGCTGGAGACCGGCGGCTGGTTGATCGGCAAGCAGGTGCACGTCGTCCTGGACCTCCAGGCCGCCCGGCGATGCGATCCGGAGCGACCCCCGGCGACACAGCGGAAGGAGTCCGGCGGTGAACGGCCCACCGGCAAAGGATGAGGCCACCTTCGCCCGGCTGGCCGGCCTGCACCGGCACGAGCTGCGGGTGCACTGCTCGCGGCTGCTTGGGTCGTACGACGAGTCGGAGGATCTGGTGCAGGAGACACTGCTCCGGGCCTGGCAGAGCCGGTTGACGTTCGAAGGGCGGTCGAGCTTCCGTACCTGGCTGTACCGGATCGCGACCAACGTCTGCATGAACGAGCTCGCCTCGCGGTCGCGGCGGCCGTTTCCCGCGGCACCGGATCCGGCGCCGGAGGGCCGGCCCGACGGGACCGAGCCGGAGGCGGCGCTGTGGACCCGCGAGTTCGTCGAGCGGGCCTGGCTGCTGGCGATCCGGCGGTTGCCGGCATCGCAGCGGATGACGGTGTTGCTGCGCGACCTGCTCGGCTGGCCGGCGAGGGACGCAGCCGAGTTCCTCGGAGTCAGCGTGGCTTCGGCGAACAGCCGGTTGCAGCGGGGACGGGAGACCCTACGGTCGCAGCTCGGCACCTGGAACGCCTCCACCGAGCCGGAGCCGTCGCCCTGGGAGCGGGCGTTGCTGCGGTGCTACCTGCGGGTGCTCGAGCAGTCCGACGCCGACACGCTCGACCGGTTGCGGCGGCTGGAACTGGGCGAGGGCAGCTGATGCTCAGCGGCTGGTCGCTCCGGTGACCAGCCAGCGGTCGCCGCGTTCGCGGACGAGCAGGGTGACCAGCCGGGCCACCATGAAGCCGCCGAAAGCCCACCACAGCCAGACCAGGCCGGCGTCCGCCTGCCAGACCAGGAACGCGAGCGGCAGGTAGGCGACCAGCGTCCACACGCCGGCCCAGGCGAGGTACGGGCCGTCGCCCGCGCCGATCAGCACGCCGTCGAGCACGAACACGACGCCGGAGGCGGGCAGGAAGACCGCGAGCACCGGCACGACCGCGGCCAGCGTGTCGCGTACCGCCTGGTCGGCGGTGAAGAACGGCGCGTAGACCGGGCGCAGGGCGATCAGCACGACCGCGAACAGCACGCCCGCGGCCAAGCCCCACTCGATCATCCGCCGGGTGGACGCACGGGTACCCGGCACGTCTCCCGCCCCGAGCGCCTTGCCGACGATGGCCTGCCCGGCGATCGCGATCGCGTCCAGGGCGAGCGCCAGGGCGTTCCACAGCGTGAACGCGATCTGGTGAGCGGCGAGCGAGATGTCGCCCGCGCTGGTCGCGACGTAGGTGGTGACGAGCAGCGCCACGCGCAGGGTCACGGTGCGCACCAGCAGCGGGACCCCGGCATGGGCGGAGGTGCGGATCCCGCGCCAGTCGGGCACCAGCCGGACGCCCTGCCTGCGCGCGCCGCGTACGACGACCACGACCAGCGCGATCGCACCGCCTGCCTGCGCGAGCACGGTGCCCCACGCGGAACCCGCGATGCCGAGGCCGACGCCGTAGACGAGGACGAGGTTCAGCACGATGTTCGCGAGGTAGGAGGCACCGGCCACCCACAGCGGTGTCCTGGTGTCCTGCAGCCCGCGCAGCACACCGGTGCCGGCGAACGTGAGCAGCAGCGCCGGCATGCCGAGCACGGCGATCCGCAGGTACGTCACGGCCTGCTCGTGCACCTGTGGAGAAGGACCGAACGCGGTGACGACGGCCGGCGCCGCCAGGATGCCGGCCACCGCGAGTACGGCACCGATCCCGACCGCGAGCCAGAGCCCGTCGATGCCATACCGGATCGCCGTGCGCTGATCGCCCGCCCCCAGGCTGCGCGCGACGGCGGCCGTCGTGGCGTAGGCCAGGAAGATGAACAGACCGACGACCGACTGGATCGCGGTGCCCGCGATGCCGAGTGCCGCGAGCTGCGGCGTGCCGAGGTGGCCGACGATCGCCGAGTCGGCGAGCAGGAACACCGGCTCGGCCGCCAGGGCGCCGAACGCCGGCAGCGCCAGCGCCCAGATCTGGCGGTCGTACGGACTCCGGACTCGCTGGAACGCGCGTGTGCGCAGCCCTCCCGGCACCTGTGGCTCCTGCTGTCGTGGCGTAACAATGTCAGGACCAGAAGCCTACAGTGGTCCTTAACAATCCGACCACGTCGCCAGCTGGCCGAAAAAGGCGGAAACTAGTTTTTACCCACAGGTAGTGGAAACCATCGCCGCAGGTCACAGCGCCGTTTTTGACAAGATCACCGAGTTCTCCACAACGCTTTCCCCAGGCTAGTTCACAAGCTACGGCGCGGTATCCACAACATCACAGGATTCGTCCACAAGAATGTCAACAGGCCAACTTTCGCACCGCCCTCCGTCGGCCCTAGTCTCGTGCAGCCGCACAACTGGGCTATGTCGGTGCTCAGCGGTAATCTCACCTCAGCGGCTCGAACGTACGTTTGAAGACTGCGCAAGGTGCAGGTCCACGGGGAAGGAGGATGCGGCGCGTGACAGTCACGGAGTTTCCCGGTCTGCAGTCGGTCGAGGGCGCACCCGACCGGACGCCGCCGCAGGACATGGCGGCCGAGCAGTGCGTGCTCGGCAGCATGCTGATGTCCAAGGACGCGATCGCCGACGTCGTCGAGGTGCTGCGCGGCATCGACTTCTATCGCCCGGCCCACGAGACTGTCTACGAAGCCATCCTCGACCTCTATGGTCGTGGCGAGCCGGCCGATGCCGTAACGGTCGCGGCCGACCTCCAACGCAAGAGCGAGCTCGGCAAGGTCGGCGGCGCGCCCTATCTCCACACGCTGATGTCGATGGTGCCGTCGGCCGCCAACGCCGGCTACTACGCCGCCATCGTCCGCGAGAAGGCGATCCTGCGCCGGCTGGTCGAAGCCGGCATGAAGATCACCCAGTTCGGCTATGCCGGCGACGCCGAGGTCGACCAGCTGGTCGACCGGGCACAGGCCGAGATCTACGGCGTCACCGACAAGAAGAGCAAGGAAGACTACGCCCGGCTCGGCGAGGTGCTGGAGGCCACGCTCGACGAGATCGAGACGATCGGCGCGCAGGGCGGGCAGATGTCCGGCGTCCCGACCGGCACGTCCGACCTCGACGCGCTGACCAACGGACTCCACCCCGGCCAGCTGATCATCGTCGCCGCGCGCCCCGGTGTCGGCAAGTCCATCATGGCGCTCAACCTCGCCCGCGCCTCCGCGATCCACAACGGCCTGGCAGCCGTCATCTTCTCGCTGGAGATGGGCCGCACCGAGATCTCGATGCGCCTGCTCGCCGCCGAGGCCCGCGTCCCGCTCACCCACATGCGCCAGGGCAACATGACCGACGACGACTGGTCGCGGCTGGCCCGCAAGATGGGCGAGATCGCCGAAGCCCCGCTCTACATCGACGACTCACCCAACATGACGATGATGGAGATCCGCGCCAAGTGCCGGCGGCTGCGGCAACGCCACGACCTCCGCCTGGTCATCATCGACTACCTCCAGCTGATGACCTCCGGCAAGCGAGTCGAGAGCAGGCAGGTCGAGGTCTCGGAGTTCTCCCGTAACCTCAAGCTGCTCGCCAAGGAGCTCGAGGTCCCGGTGGTGGCACTCGCCCAGCTCAACCGTGGCCCGGAGCAACGCACCGACAAGCGCCCCATGCTCTCCGACCTGCGTGAGTCCGGCTCCCTCGAGCAGGATGCCGACATGGTGATCCTGCTCCACCGCGAAGACGCCTACGAACGCGAGTCGTCCCGCCCGGGTGAGGCCGACTTCATCGTGGCCAAACACCGTAACGGCCCCACCGCCGACATCACGGTCGCCTTCCAGGGCCACTACCAGCGCTTCGTCGACATGGCCCACAGCTGATATGTAGTGCGGTCTTGTCAAGTGGCAGGGTGAGGCGCCCGTCCCGTGATGGTGGGGCGGGCGCCTGGTGGCGTGGTCGGCGTGCGGTGTGAGCGTGTCGTTTGGCGACGCGCGGTCAGACTGATATGCGCGGGTTGGTTACCGCGGGACGGGGTGTTCGGCAGGAGCGGACCGCTTGTCTAGGGTCGAGCGTCACCCGATGGGTCGGGTTGCTCATAGCTGTGTCGCGGGTTGCTCCACGCGCTGCTTGCACCGCCTGTGGTCGACGAGCCAGATCTGGGTGGTTAGTCGTCGAGTACGGCCAGGGACCAGCACCAGCCGGCTAGTTCGCGGGCGATGGCGACGTTGGCGATCACGTGCCGTTTGCGGCGGGCTCGGAAGGTGTTCCAGCGTTTGTGCGGGCGGCGGTTGCCGGCATCGCCTCTGGCACGTGCGGCCGGTGGAGCCAGTTCCCATCGGTCACGCATGGTCGTGCCGATCACGTAGCGGGCGCGGTGGTGCCAGGCAGCCTCGACCAGGAGTCGACGCACGTGGGAGTTGCCGGTCTTGGTGATCGGGCCCTGTGCCCGGGATTGGCCCGAGGAGTACTCCGACGGGACGAGCCCGACGAAGGCGCCGATGGTGTTGCCGGTGAAGCGGTGCCAGTCGCCGATCTCGACCGCCAGCGCGAACCCGGTCAGGGTGCCGATCCCGCGCAGGCAGCCCAGCCGTCGCACCAGTGGGGTGAATTGGCTGTCGGCGGCCATCTCTGCGATCGCGGTGTCGAGTCGGTCCCGGCGGGCCTGCACGGTCAGCACGGTCAGCACGGCCTCGTAGTCGGACTCAAACGCCAGCTGCAGGGCGGGTGAGTCGAACCGCTGGCGTCGCAGCCACGCATCGTGGGCGCCGGTCCAGGCCTGTCCGCCGGAGTAGAGGATGCCCTGCCGCAGCAGAAGCTTGGACAGCCGGTGCCGGGCCCGCATCAGGTCACCACGACAGTCTTCCCGGGCACGCACCAAATCGCGGGCCGTCTCCTGCTCCACGGTCGGGACCGACACCGCGGTGAACTCATCCAGCCGCAGCAGGCGGGCCAGGTGCACCGCGTCCTTCGCATCGGTCTTGACACGATCGCCACTGGGCCGCTGCAACTTGCTGGGTGCCACGACCTCGCAGCCGATCCCGGCCGCGGCCAGCGACCGGGCCAGCCCGAACCCGGTCGGACCGGCCTCATAAGCCACCGCCACCGGCCCGGGCAGCTCGTCCAACCAGGACCGGATGTGCCGGTGCGAGGGAGTCAGTCTCGCCTGATGAAGCTCGCCCGTCACGCCATCGATCGCCGCCGCGACGACCGATCTGGCGTGCACATCCAGCCCTACACTCCTACGCTCGGTGAACACCGGGGCCTCCCACAAATGTCGGATCGGCCGAGCAGGCGGCCCCTGCCCGGCAACCCACGAATCTTGTGAGCGAGGCCCCGGCCCGCAACCCCGTCAGCACAACGGCGTCACCTCATACCGTCTAGCCTTTGCCGCGTGGACTATCCGGCAGCGCGGCACGTGGCCGCGCGCCCACCTCGGCTGGCTACACCGCTGGGTCGCCGCCGTCGTCCGCGATCGGCTGCTTTGGGCTTGGGTTGGTTCGCGGCGCGTTGCCGTTGTGGGTTGCCTCCGGCGGGTCGGACACTCGGGGCTCGGAACCGGGGCTTCCCGAGACTCCGCCTGTGCTGGCGCACCCCAGTCCACCCATCTACCCGCCGATCGCCTGCATGAGCATCGGGAACGAGCGGTGCAGCTCGCGCTCCCAGTACGGCCAGGAGTGCGTCCCGTTGCCGTAGAAGTCCTCGGTCACGTTCCCGCCCAGCGAACGCAGCCGCTCGCCGAGGGCCTGCCCCATCTCGAGGAAGCGCCCCTCTCCGTCCGTCGGCAGCGTCAGCGGCGGATCCAGCTCCCCCGGCTGCCCGTTCCCACAGGCGAGGAACACCGGGATGCCGGCCAACTGCTCCGCCAGGTCGTACGGATTGTGCGCCCGCCAGATCGATTCCTGCGCCACCGGATCACCCCACAGCGCGTTCGGATCGTGCAAGGTGAGCAGCAGCGCGTTCTGCACGTCGCTCGGATACAACCGGGTGTGCACGACCCCGCTGTACGACGCCGCCGCGCGGAACAGGCCCGGATGGCGCCCGGCGTACGACAACGCGCCGAAGCCGCCCATCGACAGCCCGGCGATCGCCGCGTGGGAGAAGTCGGCGCGGTAGGAGTCGGCGAGGATGGAGCGCAGCTCGGTGAGGTGGAACGTCTCCCAGGCCGGCGGCCCGCCCTGGCGGTGGTTCCACCAGTCGGAGTAGTAGCCGACGAAACCCGCGTCGGGCATCACGACCAGAACGTCGCGCGAGGCGGTCAGCTGCTCGACGTCGGTCTGTTTGGTCCAGGCGCGGTAGCCGTCGAGGTCGCCGCCGCCGTGCAGGAGGTACAGCACCGGCCAGCGCCGGCCGGGCTGCGAGTCCCACCCGGACGGCAGGAGCAACCGGACCTTCGGTGGTGTCAGCTCCTGCAGTGACGGCGACGAGATCGTCAGGTCGATGGTGCGCGCGTCGACGCGGCGTTCCTGGACGACGCGCGCACCAGTGTCAGCGACCGCCGGCGTGAGCGGCGCCGCAATCCCCAGGCAGGCAAGCAGAACGAGAACCGACCAGAGCTTGCGGCGCATCACACATCACGCTCCCAGCAGAGCTAGCAGCTCTTCACCCAGCTGCACTCGACGTCACTTGGACCATACTTGCTGTTCGGCTTCCGCATCGGCTGCACCGCGGCTCCCTCGACCCGCGTGTAGTTGGCGAGCCGGATCACGATCTCGTCCTCGGCCGGGCGCGGCGTGGTGATGAAGTTGTTGTGCAGGATCGAGAACACCAGCAGCTGCCCGTCCTTGTCGGTGACGTACCCCGACAACGCGGTCACGCCGGTCAGGCTGCCCGTCTTCGCGTGGACGTTGCCGGCCGCCGCACTGCCCACCATCCGGCTCCGCAACGTGCCACCGACCATCCGATCGGACACACCGGCGATCGGCAACGCGTCGTACCAGGTCTGGAACCACGGCTTGCCGCGCACGCCGATCAGCAGGTTGTTGACCTGCCGGGCAGGCACGACGTCCATCCGGGTCAGCCCGGACCCGTCGCGGATCCTCAGCTTGCCGGTGTCGACGCCGTATCCCTGCAGCACCGGCGTCATCGCCGCGATGCCGGCCGACCAGCTGCCGCTGTCGCTCACCTTGCGCCCCATCGTCTTGAGCAGCACCTCGGCGTGCCCGTTGTTGGACAGCTTCAGGAACGGAACCAGCAGCTGTGAAAGCGGCATCGACTGATGCGAGGCGAGCGACTTGGCGCCGGCCGGGGTCGCGCCCGACGTGGTCCGTCCGAACACCTGAACGCCGTGCCGCGCCAGCGCCCGCCGGAACACGTCCGCGGCGTAGCCGGTCGGCTCCCACAACGCGACCCAGTTCTTGCTGGTCGCCGCGCCGACCGCGATGCTGCCCTCGACCGTGATCACGTTGCTGTCGAGCTGCAGCCGGTTCGTGCTGAGGCTCGTCGAGCCGGACGCCTTCGTGGTCGCCTTGTTGACCACCTTGACGTACGACGTCTCGGGTACGACCTTCACCTGAGCCGGATCACCGGCCGCCGCGCCGGGGCTGATCTCGAGGATCACGGTGCCGGCGTCGTAGTCGGTGTCGGGTGCGACGGTGAGCGCGGACACCGCGCCCGCGTAGTAGTCGTCGAGGTAGTCCCACGACCAGCTGTCGCCATAACGCGAGTCGTCGAAGAACGTGTCGTCGGCGACCAGCTTGCCGGTGACCTTACGAACGCCGGCCGCCGCGACCTGCGCCGCCAGCTCGTCGTAGTCGGAGGCCAGCATGGTCGGGTCGCCCTGGCCGCGGAGGTACAGGTCGCCGAGCCAGGTGGAGCCGTACCGCTGTCCCTTGCCCAGCGCGCTGGTGGTGAAGCGGTAGTCCGGACCGAGGACGTCGAGCGCGGCGGTCGAGGTGAACAGCTTCTGGTTGGACGCCGGCATCAGGCGTTCGGTGTCGCCCTTGGCGTAGAGCACGTCGCCGTCATCCTCGCTGACCATCACCGAGGCCTGTCCGTCGGCGTAGCCGGCGCGATCGAGGATCGTGTCGAGGTCGCTGGTGAGCTGATCCTGTGGATCAGCGGCGACCGGTGTGACCGTGGCCGTGGGCGCGGCGACCAGAAACACTGCCGCCGCGGCCGCGACGATGGATGCGGTTAGAGATCGCCGCACAGTTCCCTCCCAGTGAAAAGAAGTGACTTGCGTACTGTCTCATCTAACCGACGCACCACGGTCTGGAAAAGGCTGATCGCGCCTGCCGGAAAGAAACGACAGACGCGATCAAGCAAACCAAGCGCGAGGGATCCTAGGCGGCGGACTGAACCTCCACCGAAAGCGTCGCGCTGAGCTCGGCGTGCAGACGGATCGCCACCTGGTGCGAGCCGACCGTCTTGATCGGCGAGCTGATGTCGATCCGGCGCTTGTCGATGTCGGGGCCACCCGACGCCTTCACCGCGTCAGCGATGTCGGACGGCGTGACCGAACCGAACAGCCGGCCACCCTGGCCCGCGCGGGCCGTGAGCTTGACCGACAGCGCCTCGAGCTGGCCCTTGATCTCCTTGGCGTGACCGATGTCGCGAACCTCGCGGACCTCACGCGCCTTCTTGATCGAAGCGACCTGCTTCTCGCCGCCCCTGGTCCAGCGGATCGCGACACCACGGGGAACGAGGTAGTTGCGGCCGTAGCCGTCCTTGACCTCGACGATGTCGCCAGGGCCACCGAGGCCGGAGACCTCCTGGGTCAGAATGAGCTTCATCTCAGGGCCTCCTTTCTCAGCGGGCCGTGCTGGTGTAGGGCAGCAGTGCCATCTCGCGGCTGTTCTTGATCGCGGTGGCGACGTCGCGCTGGTGCTGGGTGCAGTTGCCCGTCACCCGGCGGGCACGGATCTTGCCGCGGTCGGAAATGAACTTCCGCAGCAGAGTCGTGTCCTTGTAGTCGACGTAGGAGATCTTCTCCTTGCAGAACACGCAAACCTTCTTCTTCGGCTTGCGTACGGGGGGTTTGGCCATCGTGGTGCTCCCCTCCTAGAGAGCCCCGCTGGTGAGCGGGAATGGTCAGTTGGTTTGGGGATTAGCTCTAGAACGGAGGCTCTTCGTAGGAGCCGCCACCGCCGCCTTGACCGCCGCCGCCACCGCCCCACGGGTCGCCGCCACCGCCCTGCGGAGCGGACTGACCGCCGCCGCCCTGCGGTGGGGTCTGCCACGGGTCGCCTCCGCCTCCGCCACCGAAGTCGCCTTGCGAGCGACTGGCGCGGTTGACCTTGGCGGTCGCGCTGCGCAGGCTGGGACCCACTTCGTCGACGTCGATCTCGAAGACGGTGCGCTTCTCGCCTTCGCGGGTCTCGTACGTACGGGACTTGAGGCGTCCCTGCACGATCACGCGCATGCCGCGCTGCAACGACTCGGCGACGTTCTCCGCCGCCTGCCGCCACACGCTGCACGTCAGGAACAGCGCTTCGCCGTCCTTCCATTCACCCGACTGCCGGTCGTAGGTGCGCGGAGTGGAGGCCACTCGGAAGCTGGCCACCGCCGCGCCCGACGGGGTGAAACGGAGCTCGGGGTCGGCAACGAGGTTGCCGACGATGGTGACTGTGGTTTCGCCTGCCATATAACTCTCCCGTCTGGGTGGAACTGCTCAGCGGGCGTCTGGGCGAATGACTTTAGTCCGCAGCACCGACTCATTGAGTTTGAGCTGACGGTCGAGCTCCTGGACGGTGCCGGGCTCGCAGTTGACGTCGAGGACGACGTAGATGCCCTCGGCCTTGTGCTCGATGTCGTACGCCAGCCGGCGACGACCCCAGACGTCGAGCTTCTCTACGGAACCGCCGTTGGTGCGGACGGGACCGAGGTACTGCTCCAGGGACGGGGCGACGGTGCGTTCCTCGAGTTCGGCATCGAGGATCACCATGACCTCATAGCGACGCATGTGGAAAACTCCACCTCCTTCGGACTCAGCGGCCACGGTCTCTCCGTGGCAGGAGGGATTACGTCAAGGCCGGGCACGAATGCCCGGGCCAGCCGCCAAGACTACCAGCGGCGATGACGGCCGGCGCAACGTGCCGGTGCGGAAGCCTCGGCGAGGTCACCGAGGTCGTAAGTGGACCAGCCTGCCGGCTCGGGCACTGCGGCATGCAGGCCGAAGCCGGTGTCTGCGAGCGGCTCCAGCACGCCAAGGGCGGCGGTGATCTGACGCTCGTCCAAGAAGTCGATGATGCGGTGCAGCTGCTCTCGTGCGGTCACGACAGAAAGTATCTGACCATGTCCATGGCGTAAGCAAACCAAACACGCCAAGATCAAGTTTTTTCCGCAAACCGTGACAGTTCGTACATATCGCCCTGGGCAGCGGGCGCGGCACGGCTGTCGGCGGCTGGTCGTAGAGTCACGGCATGAGCATCCAGATCGGCGCTCACGTCGACCAAGAAGACCCGATCGCCGAGGCGCGCGCCCGCCAAGCCGACCTCGCGCAGTTCTTCCTCGGCGACCCGCAGGACTACAAGGGCCCGGTGCTCGCCTACGAAGGCGGCGCCGAGGCGCTCAAGGCCGCGGCGGCCGAGGCCGGCGTCGGCCTCTACGTGCACGCGCCCTACGTGCTCAACGTCGCGACCACCAACAACCGGATCCGGATCCCGGGCCGCAAGCTGCTGCAGCAGCACGTCAACGCCGCCGCCGAGCTCGGCGCCCGCGGCATCATCGTGCACGGCGGCCACGTGCTGGCCAAAGACGACCCGGCCGCGGGCTTCGACAACTGGCGCAAGGCCGTCGAGCGGCTCGACCAGCGCCTCCCGGTGCTGATCGAGAACACCGCCGGCGGCGACAAGGCGATGGCCCGTCATCTCGACGCGATCGCCCGGCTGTGGGACGCGATCCGCCAGGCCGAGGGCGGCGACCAGATCGGCTTCTGTCTCGACACCTGCCACGCCCACGCCGGCGGTGAGGAGCTGGCGACGGTCGTCGACCGGGTGAAGGCGATCACCGGCCGGATCGACCTGGTGCACTGCAACGACTCCAGGGATCCGTTCGACTCCGCCCGGGACCGGCACGCCAACCTCGGCCAGGGCGAGATCAAGCCTGACGACCTGCTCGGCGTGATCCGGGCGGCGGGCGCACCTGTGATCGTCGAGACCCCGGGCGGCGCCGAGGAGCAGGGCGCCGACATCGCATGGCTGCGATCCGGGCTGGGTGGCTGACCTTCGTTCGCCGCAAATTCGTTCGCCGCAAAACTGAGCGGCCCCGCGCAAGTGCCGGCCCATCCCTGGCTGGCACTGTCGCGGGGCACGCGAAGGCAGGTTTCGTAGCTCTTTTGCTTTCTTGCCTCGTCAAGTACTCATCGATACCGGCAACGGGTTCGACCCGACACCGGAGACCCGGCCGACCTGATCGAGGTCATTCGCAGGTGGGCGATCGCACGTACGACGTTGACCGCCGCGATGGAAGGCCGCTCACAGCGGCGCCGCACTCGTGGAGGGCTGCGCGCTCCGTGGCCGATGGTCCGGTTCGCCAGCCGGTCGACCGCCGCACGCACGCGCGACGGGATGAACAGCTCGTCCACGAGATCCAGCTCGTCCAGCCGGTCGTCGGCCGCGTACGCCACGAGCGTCTGCCCGGGTCGCGCCCTCCAGCCGACTGCGATCACCGGCCTGGTCCGCGCCCGTGCCGGCCGCTTCGCCGGCTCCCGGCGCAGCCACAGCCACAGGCCGGTTCCGATCGCCGCCAGCATGAGTACGAAGGCGCCGAACAGCACCGAGCCCAGCGGTGAACGGGCAGGCGTGCGCAGCGCGTTGACGTCGGAGCCGCACACGGCCGGCTCGGTGGTCCCATCGGGAGCGACGCAGCCGGTCGTCACCAGCCGGGGGTAGTTGTTGTGGGTACGCCCTACGCGAGCGGTCATCGCGACTGTGACCTCGGCACCCGCGGGCACATCGGTGAACCACGCGACCTCCGACCGCGAGACCGTGGCGGCGGGCGCGGCCGACAGCGGCTCGAGCGCCGCCGGCAGCCGTTGCGAGATCCGAACGTCGGAGGCAGGGGTCGTCCCGTTGTTACGGACGCGGATCCGGTACGTCAGCTCCCGTCCGCTGGCTGTCCCCGTGTGCTGGTCGTCGATGCTGACGGAGAGCTGGGCGGGCGCGGCCACGACGTCGGTCGTACCGGAGTCGCCGGGCTGAGTCAGGCCAAGAACGGCAGATCCCGCGAGCACCGCACCCCCGGCCGCGAGCGCGCCGCGGATCTGCCTCCGGTTCAGCACGGCCACTCCCCTCAGTTCCAGGGCCTCGCCTCGTGGGCCTTGCGCATTCGGCGATAGGTGCTATGTGCCCGATTTGTCAGATGTCTATCCACCTGATGTGGATCAACCGCCGGCCGAGGTACATAAGCCGTCCAAAAGGACCATGGGGCCAGAGAAATCTCCGGCCGGGGACCGGTAGCCTCGCGTCCGTGGCCCTTCGCGTCCGTACCATCTCCGCTGCGGAACATCTGGCGTTCGTTCGTGCCTGTCCATCCGTCAGCTTCCTGCAGACCCCGGCATGGGGCGAGGTCAAGCGCGAATGGCGAGCCGAGTCGATCGGCTGGTTCGACGGCGACGGCCCTGAAGCTGAACCAGTCGGCGCCGGCCTCGTGCTCTACCGGCGACTGCCACGGATGCGACGGTCTCTTGCTTACTTGCCTGAAGGACCGGCCATAAACTGGGCCGACCCGGATTTGGCTCGCTGGCTCACGCCGCTGACCGAGCACGTCACCGAGCAGGGTGCGTTCGGCATCCGGATGGGCCCGCCGGTGGCCACCAAGCGCTGGTCCGCCGCGACCGTCAAGTCCGCGCTGGCGGGCGGTGAGTGGAAGCGCCTCGGCGACGCACCGGCCGACGCCACCGAGAAGAACGGCGTCAGCGTCACCGACCAGCTGACCGCGCACGGCTGGCGGCCGCCGCAGGATCTCGGCGGCGGGTTCGCCGCCGGCCAGCCGAAGTACGTCTTCCAGATCCCGCTCGCCGACCGCACCGAGGACGATGTCTTCGCCGGCATGAACCAGCTCTGGCGGCGCAACATTCGCAAGGCCACCAAGGCCGGCGTCGAAGTGTCGATCGGAAGCGTCGAGGACCTACCGGAATTCCACACGCTCTACGTCGAGACCGCTCGGCGTGACCACTTCACGCCGAGACCTCTGACCTATTTCCAGACCATGTTCCGCGCGCTCGCGGCTGAGGAGCCCGACCGCATCCGCCTCTACCTGGCCCGGCACGAGGGCGAACTGGCGGCCGCGACCATCGGTGTCCGAGTCGGCACGCACGCGTGGTACTCCTATGGCGCGTCCTCGACGCACAAGCGAGACGTGCGCGGGTCCAACGCGCTCCAGTGGTTCATGATCAAGGACGCGATGGCGGCCGGCGCCCAGGTCTACGACCTACGCGGCATCACAGACACCCTCGACGAGTCCGATCCGCACGTCGGGCTTCTGCAGTTCAAGGTCGGCACGGGCGGCGAAGCGATCGAGTACGTCGGCGAGTGGGATCTTCCGATCTCTCGAATTCTGTATACGGCGTTCGACTTCTACATGCGACGCCGAGGAGGCTGAACCGGTGACCCTGACGCTACACGTCGACGCGGAACGTTGGCGTTCACAGCACAAACGCGTGATCGACGCCTACCCAGGTCTGGTTCCCGTGGCCAAGGGCAACGGCTACGGCTTCGGTGTGGAGCAGCTGGCGACCGAGGCCGCCGGCTTCGGCGCCGACCTGCTCGCGGTGGGCACCTACGACGAGCTCGCCCTCGCCAAGTCAGTCTTCCCGGGCGACCTGCTCGTGCTCACGCCGTACCGCCCGTTCATCCCGGCGCCGGTCGTCGAGCCGCGGATGATCCACACGGTCAGCCGGCTGGCCGACCTGCAGATCCTGGCCGACGGCCCGTCCGGGGCGGACGGCAAGCGGCCGCGCGTCGTGATCGAGCTGCTGAGCACGCTGCGCCGCTTCGGTGTGTCGGCCGACGACCTGCCGGCGATCGCCGACCTGCTGAGTGGAGTACGGCTCGAAGGCTGGGCGTTGCACCTGCCGCTGCCGGAGGCCGGCGCGCACAGTGGCGAGGTCGAGGCCTGGATCAGCAGGCTCGCAGACGCCGGTATCCCGGCGAAGACGCTGTTCGTCTCACACCTGTCGGCCGGCGAACAGGGCATCCTGGCCCGCGTCTATCCGGACCTGCGGATCCGCGCGCGGATCGGCACACAGCTGTGGCTCGCCGATCGCGAGGCCTACCACGCGAAGGCGCACGTGCTCGAGGTGCACAAGGTACGCCGAGGCGAGCGGTTCGGTTACCGGCAGCGCCGCGTACCCACCGACGGGCACCTCGTCGTCGTGACCGGCGGCACCGCACACGGCATAGCGCTGGAGGCCCCGAGCCACGTCGCCAACCTGCGTACACGCGCGAAGGTGCTGGCGACGAGCGGCCTGGAGGCCGCCGGCCTGGCGCTGTCGCCGTTCTACGTCGCCGGGCAGCGCCGCTGGTTCGCCGAGCCGCCGCACATGCAGGTGAGCGTGCTGTTCCTGCCGACGTCGATCCAGCCGCCGGACGTCGGTGACGAGCTCGACGTCAACGTGGGCATGACCATAACCCGCTTCGACCACACGGTGATCCACTAGACGATTGCGCGGAGGAAGGCCGGCCGACGCGGCCTTCCTCCAACCTCCAAGCCGGCGTCAGCCGCTCCAGCGGCCGGTGAAGAACGCCGCCGCCCAGACGCCGAACAGTGGTGCCGATATCGCCAGATAGCCCCACCACACCAGGCGATGTCGTAGCGCCAGTGCGCCGAAGAAGATCCACATCGGGAACCACAGCAGCGTCGCTCGCGGCACGGAGAAGAACCACGCCGAGGTCGAGAATGCGACCACCTGCAGGCCGATCCAGGTCGCCTCGCCCCAGCGGGCCAGCAGGCACAGCACCACCGTGATCACGACACCGATCAGCATCGCGACCAACTCGGCCCGGAACATCCAGTCGAAGTTGGCCTGGATCGCCGCCGTCGCGTTGGTGTACTTGATCTGCCCGGTCGCCGCCTGCCAGGTGCGGATCAGCGAGTCCCACGGCATCGTGAACTCGCGGTACCACCCCTTGGACTGCGCGTGGTACCAGCGCAGCGGATCACCGGTGTTGACCCAGAGATAGCTCGTGTACGCGAGCAGGGGTACGGCCGGCACGGCCAGCCAGGCGCCCTGCAGCCAGCTGGCCTCGGTGCCCCGCCGTCGCCTGGTGGTCAGGAACTCCACGGCCAGCGCGATTATCAGGAACAGGCCGGACACGCGTACGGTGCACGCGCCGGCGGCCAGCAGACCGGCCAGCCGCCAGTTGGTCTTTCGCGCCGCCAGCCAGGCCGGGATCGCGAAGCCGAGGAACAGCGACTCGGTGTAGGGAGCGGCAAGGAACACCGCGGGCGGCGCCAGCATCCATGCCATCGTGGCCCGCCGGCCGGCACCGTCGCCCCACTCGCGGTCGGCCAGCCGGCAGAGAGCGACGGCGGCGATGCCACCGGCGACGAACGACACCAGCAAACCGGTGAACGTCGTCGGCACGCCGATCGTGTGGAACAACCGCATGAGCAACGGCAGGCCCGGGAAGAACGCCTCCTCGGGCTCGGCGTGGCCGAAGTAGCCCTGCGTCGCGATCCGGTCGAAGTGGAGAACGTCCCACTGCCGCCACCGGTCGAGCCAGCTGGTCACGCCACCGTCGCCGGCGAACAGCCAAGGGGCGGTGACGCTGATCATCCACAGCGAGACGCGGGTGAGCAGCCAGATGCCGAGCACCTCGCGGTCGATCGCGCTCAGCTTCAGCAGGCCGAGGATGCCGCCCGGCTTGTCTTCCTCCTCGCCGCCGCCCGAGCGGCGCCCGCGCCGGGTCGTCTCCTGGGTGGCAGCTTCGTCGTGCGGATCGGTCAGCGCGGGCTCGGCCGCTGGACCGCCCGGGTGCGGAGCCTCGGTGGGAGCGAACGACGGGGCCCAGTCCTGCGGAGCGTCTGCCGGTTGTTCACCACGCCGGCGCCGGTTCTCCGGCTGGCGCAGCTCACCCGAGCGCGGACCACCCGGACCAGGGCCCGGACCGAGCACCGCCTGCGGGCCCGACTGCGGGCCATGCGGACCTGGTTGCGGGCCGGTCTGGGGACCGGTCTGCGGTCCGGTCGGCTGGTTGGGCTGAGGAGCTTCCGGCCATCCCGGTGCCCGTCGCTCGCGTGACTGCTCACCCGAAGGAGCGGATCCCCACGGCGGTGGTGCGGCTTCCGGCGGCGGCTGGCCCCAGCCGGGACGTTGCTGCTGCTCGCCGCTCTGCTCACCGCGTTCGGGCCGGCGCCGGCCACGGCCTCGCTCCTTGCGTGGTGGAGCCGGCGGCTGCGGCTGCGGGTCGGGGCTCCATCCCTGCGGAGGCGTCGACGGCGGCGGTTGCGGGGGTACGGGGAACTGGCCGCTGCGGCGACCGTAGGACTGCTCACCGGTGCGGCCACCGCCGCCCCAGGTCTGGCGTTCCTCCGCCCAGTCCTGTCCACCACCGGACTGCGGCGGCTGCTGACGGTTTCGGTCGGCCCGGCGGCCGTAGTTCTGCTGTTGCTGGGCACCCGTGCCGGGATCGGAGTATCCGCCCGGCCCGCCGACCGGCGCACCCGGCCGCGGACCGGGATAGCCGCCGACGTCGTCCTCCGAGGGCACGTCACGGCGACGCCGGGGCCCCGCCGCACGGCGGCCCTGCGGCGGCTGCTGCTCTTCGTTCCTGGCCGGCTTGCCGCCCCGGAAGTCCTGCAGCATCTGCCAGTATTCGGCGTCCTCGTCGCGGTCGCTCACGTCACGACTCCCTCATGCACGGTGCCCACCCCGCCACTCCCGCCTGCGCTGGACTGGCCATTCCCGCCACCTGGACGGGTGTCACTGCCGGGCCGGCGACGCTGCCAGCGATTGTCCGGCGCTCTATCGAACGGCCCACCGATCGGATCATCCACGGCACCCTTCGCACGGACGACATCGTCCGCCGGTACCAAGATGTCGCGGACCACCACGACACACAAGTAGACAGTCGCGAGCAACCGGATGACGACCGCGAGCCAGTAGACGCGGTCAGGCGTGCCGGCGACGGGCGGGAACAAGTGCTGGCCGAGGTGGAGCCAGATCGCCACCCAGTAGAACACTTCCGCCGCCTGCCAGATCAGCCAGTCCCGCCACCTCGGCCGGGCCAGGGCGGCCAACGGCAGCAGCCACAGGACGTACTGCGGTGAGTAGACCTTGTTCACCAGGAGGAACGCCGCGACTGTGAGGAACGCCAGCTGCCCGAGCCTGGGCCGGGTCGGCGCGAACAACGCGAGTGCGGCGATGACCGCACACGCCAGCGCGAAGCAGCCGAGCGAGACGGGGTTGACGTTCTCGATGGGGTGTCCGGCCAGTGCCAGGACGTACCAGAGCGAGCCGAAGTCGGCCGCCCGGCCTTCGTTGAACGACCAGAACATCTGCCAGCTCTGCGGCGCCAGCACCAGGATCGGCAGGTTCACGATCAGCCAGACCGCGGCCGCGGCGAACGCGGCCTGGAAGAACGCCGGCAGCCGCCGGGCCCGCCAGGCGAGCAACAACAGTGGTCCGAGCAGCAGCAACGGGTAGAACTTCGTCGCCACGCCCAGGCCGATCAGCACGCCGGCCAGCGCCGGCCGGTTACGCGACCACGCGAACAGCGCCGCCGTGGTCAGCGCCACCGCCACCAGGTCCCAGTTGATCGTTCCGGCCAGCGCCAGTGTCGGTGCGGCGGCCACGAACATCGCGTCGTACGGACGACTGGGAACCATCCGGCTCAGCAGCCAGATCGTGAGCAGCGCGAAGCCGAACAGGATGACGACGGTGAGGTCGAAGAACAGCACGCTGTCGTGGTCGGGATTGCCGTTGCCGATCCAGTGCGTCATGGTCGCGGCGACCTGCATGACCGCGCCGGTGAGCACGGGGTACTCCAGCGAGGGATAGTCGCCGCGGTCGACGTACGCCCTGTTACCGTCGGCGAACCCACGCTCGCGGTAGAGGTAGGCGACGTCGCTGTAGCAGAGCTTGGTGTAGGCCTCCTGCCGGTCGCCCGGCCAGCCGGCTTCGTGACAGGGGGCCTTCTGCACCATACCGACCGCGAAGGTCGCCGTGGTGACGAGGAACAGGACCACGACGGGGGTCCACCAGGAGGCGCCGAGCCGGGCGCAGGCGCCGATGGGACCACCGAGCCAGGTCGTCGCCGACCTGACCAACGGGTCTTCCCGTGACGGGCTCCTGCTCACCGCACCTCCGCGCGCGCCCACGCATCACCGCCGCGTGGGGTCCTGCACTGCCTGACCGACCTTCGGCCGAAAGCATCACCCCGAAGGGCTCGGGCCATGGTGCCCTACGAACCCTGGATTCGTCACCCCTTCGGCGCGCGGACCAGGGCCTCGCAGCCGAGCTCGGGGCCCGTACGGGCGTCGCCCGCACGGGTCCATCCCGCTCCTACTGCCACCAGGAGTCCCGCGTTGGTGTGGGCGTGCCGGTGACGCCCTGGTCGTTCTTGCCGGGTGGCCAGGTCGGCCACGGATCCTGGGTGGGGTCCGGGTCGTTGGTCTCGGTCGGCGTCGGATCGGGGTCCTGCGTCGGATCCCAGGTGGGGTCCGGCTCGGTGGTTTGGGTGGGCGTCGGGAAGTCCGGACCCGTGGGCGTGGGGCCGGGCGAGGTCGGATTCGGGTCGGGCGTCCAGGTGCGCTTCGGCTTCGGGTTGTAGGCCTTGCCGACCTTGGAAGGCTTCGGGAACGCCTCCTTCGGCTGGCCGTTGAGCGCGCCCTTCATGTACGCCGCCCAGATCTTGGCGGGGTAGCCACCACCGGTGAACGTCTCCATCTCACCGGCCCAGTCGAGCGACTCCTTGATACCGTCGCTGTTGGCATCCTTGTAGAACGCGACCGCCGTGGACAACTGCGGTGTGTAGCCGACGAACCAGGCCGTCTCGTCCTCGTGGGTACCAGTCTTGCCGGCTGCCGGCCGGCCGATCTTGCTGGCGTATTTCCTACCGGTGCCCTTCTTCACCACCTGCTCGAGAGCAGCGTTGACGTTGTTGGCGACGTCGGCGTCGAACGCCTTCTCCAGCTCGGGCTTGGGCCGGTCGTCCGTGGGATAGGAGATCGTGCCGTGCCGGTCGGAGACCTGGTCGACGACCCGCCACTTGGCCCGCTGACCGCCGGCCGCGAACGTGGCATAGGAGTTGGCCATGTCGACCGGCCGCACCGACGCGAACCCCAGCGAGACCTTCGGGATCGCCTCCAGGCCGGGCGAGTTCTTCGGCACGCCGGCGCGGATGGCTGCGTCCATCACCTTCTGGTCGCCGTCCACCTTGTCGTCGCCGAGCTTGGAGACGGTCAGGTCGACGAACGCGGTGTTGATCGACTTCTCGATCGCCGTCCGCAGGCTGACGTACTTGCCATAGTCGCGGTTGAACTCGTTGTTGACCTTGTCACCGGTCAGCTTGTACGGCGAGTTGCCGGCGAACCGGCTGTCGAGGCTGATCCCCTGCTCGAGCGCCGCGGCGAGCGCGAACGGCTTGAACGTCGAACCCGGCTGGATCTGCGACTGGGTGGCGTCGTTCCACTGCCGTTTGAGGTAGTCGGGGCCACCCCACATCGCCACGACCTCGCCGGTGGCGGGCCGCACCGAAGCGGCGCCCACGCGCACGCCGTCGGCCTTCTTGGCCGGGGAGTTCTCCTTGACGGCCTTCTCGAGCTCGCGCTGCGCCTTGATGTCGAAGGTCGTCGTGACCCGCAGGCCGCCGGTCTCGATCTCCTTCTCGTCGTAGCCCAGCTTCTCCAGCTCGCGCTTGGTCTGGTCGAGGAGGTAGCCGCGCGGGCCGCGGAACTTCTCGGAGTTGCCGCGTGGCTTGATCTTGGGCAGCTTCGCCGTCTCCGCGTATCCCGGCTCGAGCTTGCCCATCTCCTCCATGCCGCGCAGCGCGTAGCGGAACCGGCCGTCCAGCCGCTTCAGGTTGCCTTCCCGGTAGTCGGGGTCGTAGTTGCTCGGCGCCCGCAGCATCGCCGCCAGCACCGCGCCTTCTTCAGGGGTGAGATCCTTGGCGTCCTTGCCGAAGTAGGTCTGGGAAGCCGTCTGGATGCCGTAGGCGCCGCGACCGTAGTAGCTGGTGTTGAGGTAGCCCTCGAGGATCTGCTGCTTGGACAGCTGCTGCTGCACCTTCAGCGTGATGAAGAGCTCCCTGACCTTGCGCTCCCAGGTGCGCTCGGGCGAGAGGTAGAAGTTCTTGACGTACTGCTGGGTGATCGTCGACGCGCCCTGCTTGTGGCCGCCGGCGAAGTCGTTCCAGGCGGCGCGGACGATACCGGTCGGCGAGACACCGTTGTCGGTCCAGAACGTCTGGTTCTCGGCAGCGAGGACGGCGTTCTCCGCCGGGTCCGAGATCTTGTCCAGATCGACCGAGATGCGGTTCTGGGCGGCGAACGTGCCGAGCTGGGTCTTGCCGTCGGCGTAGTAGACGATCGTGGCGTTGGAGGTGACCAGGTCGTTCTGCTTGGGGATCGTCGTCATGGAGTAGCCGATGGCGAACGCCGCGGTGCCTCCGATGATGCCGATCAGGAACGTCAGCAGCAGGCCGATCAGGACGCGACGGAGCACGCGTCCCTTCTTCTTGGGCTTGCGGCGGCGCCGGTCGCCGGGCGGGCCGTAGGCGGCCGTGGCCTCCGGGTCGTTGGGGTCGTAGGTGTAGCGACCCTGCTCGTCGTCGTACTCGTCGTAGGCGGCGTAGCCGGCCTGGCCGTGCTCGTCGTAACGATCGTCGTACTGGTCCTGGTAGCCGCCTTGGTGGCGGTGGTCCTGGTAACGATCGTCGTAACGCTGGTCATAGCCGCGCTGGTCGTAACCACCCTGGTCGTGGCCGCCACGCTCGTAGCCACGGTTGTCGTAGCGCTCGTCGTCGTGGTAGGTGCCACCGGCGTGCCGGGCGGAGTGCGAGCCGGCGCCCTGGTAGTCCTGCTGCTGGTACGGCTCCCTGGGGTCGGCTCGTCGCGGCTCCGACCGACGGGACCGGTAGTACGACGGCCGTTCGTCGGGGTCGTACGGGTCGTACGGAGGAGTCGTCACGTCCCATCCTTGGTAGTCGGTGTGAACTTACGACGCAGCACGTTCCTAGCAGGTTGTCCTGAGACCTCAGACGTGGGTCCCGTTTCGTGCGAATTTCAGTACTTCGTCAGTACTCGTCCTCGACGGTGCGCTGTCGCCGGGGCGGACGTCGCGGCACACCGTCCCCCAGAACATACGACGTGGTGAGGTAGTTCCAGGAACAGCCCTGGCAGACCTCGACGACGTACACCCGGAACTCGCCGTGGTTCCTGGCCATCGGTTCCAGCTCAGCGGTCTGACGAATGCGTCCGGAGTATTGGCCCAGCTCGTCGCCGTAGACGTACGTGACGTGGGTCAGCTTCTCCTTGCGGCAGATCGGGCAGGGCCGTTCGGTCTGCTCGCCGTGGAACTTCGCCGCCCGCAGCAGGTAAGGGTCGGCGTCGCAGACGTCGTCCATCACCGTTGCGCCGCCAGTGAACAGCGACTGCAGCGTCGCACGACGCTGCAGGCTGTAGTCGACGACCGACCGCTGGGACCACATGCCAACGAGGGTACGGGGTTTGGCCAACCGCCGGGAGTCCGAGTCCGTGACGCTTCTGACGTTGACGGCCCACTCCCGCGAACGGACCTGGACGGCCATGAACGGCCATTGACAGCCAGTTGTCTGACATCTACCGTGACATGTATCCAGCTGATGTATCGAGTCGATATATCAATCCGAGATGGGGTGAGTTCCCTGGTTCGTCGCGGTGGAGTGCTGGAGATGGCCGTCCTCGGGATCCTCAACGAGTCGCCGATGCACGGCTACGAGCTGCGCAAGCGGCTCAACACCGTTCTGGGCTGGGGACACGCACTCTCCTACGGCTCGCTGTACCCGTGCCTGAAGTCGCTTCTCCAGCAGGGATACCTCAGCTCGGACGTGCAGGACGCCGTGAGCGGCCCGCCGCTTGGCCGGAGGGCGCGGATCGTCTATCAGCTCACGCCGGAAGGAAAGGAACGCTTCGCCGAACAGTTGGCCGAAGCCGGTCCCGCAACCTGGGACGACGACGACAACTTCGGCGTTCACTTCGCCTTCTTCGCACGGACGGACGCCGCTGTCCGGCTGCGCATCCTCGAAGGTCGCAGGCGCCGGCTCGAAGAACGGCAGGAGCGCGTACGCGCGCAACTCCAGCGCACGCAGGAACGCATGGACGCGTACGCCATCGAGCTCCAGCGCCACGGCCTGGAATCGGTCGAGCGAGAGGTCAGCTGGCTGACCCAGCTCATCGAGTCTGAACGCCACAAGGAGCGCGACGAAAAACGTCGCCGGTGACGGGCAGCCGAAATCAAGCAGAGAGGGATCGAATGGGTGGGATTCGGGTAGCGATCGTAGGGGTCGGCAACTGCGCGACGTCGTTGATCCAAGGCGTGCACTACTACCGTGGTGCGGATCCGAAGTCGAAGGTGCCGGGCCTGATGCACGTACGCTTCGGGACCTATCACGTCAGCGACGTCCAGTTCGTCGCCGCTTTCGACGTCGATGCCAAGAAGGTCGGTCAGGACCTCGCCGAGGCGACGCAGGCCAGCGAGAACAACACGGTCAAGATCTGTGACGTGCCGCCGCTCGGCATCACGGTGCAGCGTGGTCCGACGTTCGACGGGCTCGGCAAGTACTACCGCGAGACCATCACCGAGTCCGACGAGACACCTGTCGATGTCGTGCAGGTGCTGAAGGACACCGAGGCCGACGTGCTGGTGTCGTACCTTCCGGTCGGCTCCGAGCAGGCCGACCGCTTCTACGCGCAGTGTGCCCTGGACGCCGGTGTCGCGTTCGTCAACGCGCTGCCGGTCTTCATCGCGACCGACCCCGAGTGGGCGCGGAAGTTCACCGAAGCCGGCGTCCCGATCATCGGCGACGACATCAAGAGCCAGGTCGGCGCCACGATCACCCACCGCGTGCTGTCCAAGCTGTTCGAGGACCGCGGCGTGGTGGTGGAGCGGACCTACCAGCTCAACTTCGGCGGCAACATGGACTTCAAGAACATGCTCGAGCGCGATCGGCTGGAGTCCAAGAAGATCTCCAAGACCCAGTCCGTGCAGTCGCAGATCCCGCACGAGATGGACAACCGCAACATCCACGTCGGCCCGAGCGACCACGTGCCGTGGCTCGACGACCGGAAGTGGGCGTACGTACGCCTCGAGGGCCGCGCGTTCGGCGACGTGCCGCTCAACCTCGAGTACAAGCTCGAGGTCTGGGACTCTCCCAACTCCGCCGGCATCATCATCGACGCGATCCGGGCGGCCAAGATCGCCAAGGACCGCGGTATCGGCGGTCCGATCCTGTCGGCGTCCAGCTACTTCATGAAGAGCCCGCCGGAGCAGTACTCCGACGACGTGGCGCGTGAGCAGGTCGAGAAGTTCATCCGCGGCGAGGTCGACCGCTGACATTCCGGGTCCCCGGAGAGGAAACCGGCTCCACCAGCCAGGCGGGCGTGACCAACCCCTGACCGACCCTGACCAAATCGGTCCGCACGCCTGGCTGGGCCGGATTTACCTGCTTACCCTGCCTCCGTGCGTTTCCTGCGAGATGTCCACACGCTGCTGGGCTTCCGGTACTTCCGGAGGCTCTTCGCAGTGCGCCTGGCCTCGCAGTTCACCGACGGCGTCTTCCAGGTCGCGCTCGCGTCGTACCTCTTGTTCTCGCCCGAACGCCAGCCGAACGCAGCCGCCATCGCGGCCGGTTTCGGAACTCTCCTGCTCCCTTACTCCGTGCTCGGGCCGTTCTGCGGCGTCCTCCTCGACCGCTGGTCCCGGCGCCAGGTGCTGGCCTGGTCCAACGCCGTACGCGCGCTGCTCCTGGTCCCGCTCGCCGTCCTGATCGGGTCCGGCCGGACGGGCGCGGCGCTGTTCGCTCTCGTGCTGGCGTGCCTGTCGGTCAACCGCTTCCTGCTCTCCGCGCTGTCCGCCTCCTTGCCGCACGTCGTGCCCAAGGACCGGCTGGTCACGGCCAACGCGGTCTCGCCGACCTGCGGGACGCTCGCCTACCTCACCGGCCTCGCGACCGGCTGGGCCGTGTCGTCCGTGGGCACCGAGGTCGCGGTGATCGCGGTCGCGTCGGCCGGCTACGCGGCGAGCGCCCTGTTGCCGCTGCGGATGCCGCGCACCCTGCTCGGACCGGACCTGGACGTCGCGAAGCGCGCGGTACGCGAGGCCGTCCGCCATGTCATGCAGGGTCTGGCCGACGGTGCCCGGCACGTCGCCGAGCGCAGGCCGGCCGCGTTCGCTCTCGGCGCGATCGGCGTGCATCGCTTCTGGTACGGCATCTCGACGGTCGCGACGATCCTGCTCTGCCGCAACTACTTCAGCACGCGGCCGGAGGACGCGCTCGGCCTGATGGCCGCAGTGGTGCTGGCGTCCGGTACGGGCTTCGCGACGGCCGCGTTCGTCACACCCGTCGCCGTGCGCCGGATGTCCAAGCAACGCTGGATCGGCTGGCTCTTGGTGGTCGCCGCCGTCGTGCAGGCCGTGCCGGCCGGGCTCTATCTCTTCCCGGGAGTGCTGGCAGCGGCGTTCGTGCTCGGCGTCACCGCGCAGGGCATCAAGATCTGCGTCGACACGATCGTGCAGGAGAACATCGACGACGTCTATCAGGGACGCGTCTTCTCCTTCTACGACATGCTGTTCAACGTCGTCTTCGTCGCCGCCGCGAGCTTCGCCGCGATGACGCTGCCGGACAGCGGCAAGTCGTACACCATCACCGCGCTGTGCGTCACCGGCTATGCGCTCGCCGCGCTGGCCTACTCCCGGATCCCTACTCCGCAGACGACTCCGGCTGCTCGGCCCACCAGCGAAGCAGCTCGGCTCTAGCCGCGTCGTAGTCGAGGTGACCCTGGTCGAGCCGGACCTCCAGCAGGTGGTTCCAGGCCCGGCCGACGAGCCGGCCTGGCGCGATACCGAGGATCTTCATGATCTCGTTGCCGTCGAGATCCGGCCGGATCGCCGCCAGCTCCTCTTCCTCGGCCAGCCGGGCGATCCGTTCCTCGAGCTGGTCGTACGTACGCTGCAGCGCCGCGGCCTTGCGCTTGTTGCGGGTGGTGCAGTCGGCCCGCGTGAGCACGTGCAGCCGGGAGAGCAGCGGTCCGGCGTCGCGGACGTACCGGCGTACGGCGGAGTCGGTCCACTCCCCGGTGCCATAGCCGTGGAAGCGCAGGTGCAGCTCGACCAGCTTCGAGACGTCGTCGATCATGTCCTTCGAGAACTTCAGCGCCCGCATCCGCTTCCGGGTGATCTTGGCGCCGACGACCTCGTGGTGGTGGAACGTGACCCGGCCGCCGGCCTCGAACCGCCGCGTCGCGGGCTTGCCGATGTCGTGCATCAGCGCGGCGAACCGGCTCACGAAGTCCGGGCCACCTGGTTCGTTTCCGGGCTGAATCCGGTCCTCCAGCGCGATCGACTGCTCCAGCACGATCAGCGTGTGCTCGTAGACGTCCTTGTGCCGGTGGTGCTCGTCGACCTCCAGCCGCAGGCCGGGCAGCTCCGGCAGCACCTTGGCGGCCAGTCCGGACTCGACGAGCAGCTCGAGCCCGGCCCGCGGGTTGGCTCCACAGATCAGCTTGATCAGCTCGTCGTGGACGCGTTCGGCCGAGACGATCTCGATCCGGTCGGTCATCTCCTGGATCGCCCGGAACACCTCGGGAGCCACCTGGAAGCCGAGCTGCGACGCGAACCGCGCGGCCCGCATCATGCGCAGCGGGTCGTCGGTGAACGAGTCCTCGGGACGGCCCGGCGTCCGCAACGTCCTGTGGCGCAGGTCGTCGTACCCGCCGAACGGGTCGGCGAACTGCCTGTCGGGCAGCGTGAACGCCATCGCGTTGACGGTGAAGTCGCGGCGCAGCAGGTCGCCCTCGAGCGAGTCGCCGTACTTCACCTCGGGCTTGCGGCTGTCGGAGGCGTAGGAGTCGGCGCGGTACGTCGTGATCTCGATCTGCTGGTCGCCCTTGCGCGCGCCGATCGTGCCGAACGCCCGGCCGACATCCCAGACCGAGTCGGCCCAGCCGCGGAGCAGCCGCTCGGTCTGCTCCGGCCGGGCACTGGTGGTGAAGTCGAGGTCCTTGCCCAGCCGACCGAGCAGCGCGTCGCGTACCGAGCCACCGATGAGAGCTATCTGCTCACCGGACGCGACGAAGCGCGCGCCGAGCTCGTCGACAACGGGTGCGATCCGCAACAACTCGGCGACGGCGCGCCGCTGTGGTTCATGGCTGGACGATGTGGACACGGGAGGCAAGGCTACGGTGGCGTGACGGTGAAACCTGGGGGTGGTCGGGCCTCGTGCGCGCCTCGTCGGAGGCGGAGTTCTGGCTCGACCGGTGCATGTCTGTCTCAGGTTATGGCAATAGCCTTGGGGAATGCCTCATCCGCGTCCGTACCAAAGGACCGGGAGAGCGGTGCCCTTATCTGCCTTTGCGGCGTTGTTCTCGCTGGTCATGGCGCTGGGACTGGTCGTAGGAACGCCCGCCCAGCCGGCCTTCGCGGCTCCGGAGGGCGCCTCCAAGACCGTTCTCGACTCGATCACGCCCACGGTCTCACCGGCGACGAAGAGCATCACCGTGAGCGGGCGGGTGATCAACACCGGGAAGCTTCCGCTCGACAACGTCGTCGCCTACTTCTGGTTCTCCCGCGACGGCAAGCCGCTCACGACGCCGGCCCAGATCGCGGAAGAGGCGCGAAAGCAGCCCCGGCTGGAGGAGAAGACCGACCACGACGGCCGGCTGACCTGGCCCGGCGGCTACGAGGCTCCGGTCACCGACGAACTGCAGCCGGGCGCGACGGCCCGGTTCACGCTCACGGTCCCGGTCTCCGTGCTCAGGGAGAAGTACAAGGACCAGGCCGGAGCGCTCACGCCCGGCATCTACGTCGCGGGCGCCGACGTACGCGGAACACCGTCCGGCTGGAGCAAGCGGGTGATGTCCAGCTCGCGTACGTTCCAGCCCTGGCTGCCGGCCGAAAACAAGCTGACTCCGGTCGAGGTGGCGTTCCTGCTGCCGATGGCCGCCAAGCCCGACGTGGTGAGCACCAGCGACCGCGAGCTGCTCGACGACAACGACACGAAGCTGTTCGGGCGGGACGGTCGGCTGTCGAAGCTGCTCGACCTCGGTGCCGCCCACAACCTCAGCTACCTCGTCGACCCGGCGTTGCTCGAGAAGGCCCAGGTGATGTCGAATCCGGACGGCTACACCGTCGGCAGCCGGCGGTACCCCGGCTCGGCCGAGGCGCTGGCCTGGCTGGAGAAGGCGCGCGGCCTGCTCGCGACGCACGACACGTTGATGCTGCCGTACGCCGATCCCGACGTCGCCGCACTCACCCACAACAAGCTGACCGGCAGCTTCGGCGCGGCGCTGCAGGAGTCGAACGCGGCCGCGGGCCGGTTCGAGACGTCCGGCACGACCATCACCTGGCCCGGCACCGGCTACGCCGACAACGCCACGCTCGAGGCGATCGCCGGCGCCGACGGCTCCAACGTTCTGCTGTCGAGGTCCGCGCTTCCCGGCCTGAAGGCCGACGGCACCAACCCGACCGCGGCGCTGGTCGCGCCGTCCAAGGGTCTCACCGCGCTGGTCTACGACCCGGCGCTGACGGCGGCCCAGCCCGGCGTCGCCGACAACCCGGTGTTCACGCAGCAGCGGTTCCTGGCCGAGACGGCGCTGCTCGCCCTGCAGGGCGCCTCGCCAGACGGGCAGCGCCGCGTGGTCGCCGCGCTGCCACGCGACTGGAACCCCGGCGGCCGCGAGAGCGCACTGTTCGACGCCGTCGACTCCATGCCGTGGCTTCGTACGGTGTCGGCGAACGCCGTGCTGTCCGGCGCACCGTCGGCGTACGGCCGGCCGGCCGCCTATCCCGCCTCGCAGCGCAAGGCCGAGCTCGGCGAGCAGACCATCGGCAAGCTGCGCACGCTGTCCAAGACCAACGCGACCTACCTCGACGTCCTCACCGACGGTGCCGACCGGCGCAGCGAGCTCCAGCTCTCGTTCGCCCGGGCCGCCTCGACGGCATGGCGGTCGGACGAGACCCGCAACGCCGCGCTGATCAACGCGCTCGAAGCCGATATCAGCAGTCAGATCGGCCGGATCCGCCTGGTCAAGCCCTCGATCGTAACCATGTCCAGCGACAGTGGGCGCTTTCCGCTGACCGTGAGCAACGGCAACCGCGACCTCACGGTGCAGGTGGCGCTCGAGATCAAGCCACAGCGTCCGGTGCTCACGATCGAGCCGACCGATCCGGTCAACATCGTTCCGCTGCGCCGTCAGACGATCCGGGTCACGGCCGAGGCCAACTCCAGCGACCCCGGCGCCACCCTGGTCAAGGCGCGTGTGGTCACGCCGAACGGCACGCCGATCACCGACTGGCAGACGTTCACCGTCCGGGTCGAGGGCTACGGCCAGATCGGCTGGGGTGTGATCGGTGTCGGCCTCGGCCTGCTGTGCCTGGCGACCGTGCTGCGGATCTTCCGGCGGATCCGGGCCGCGGTCCGGAGTCGCCGCCAGCCGGCCGCTAACCTCAGCGAGGCCGGCGAGAAGCCGGCGGAGCCGGACGGCTCGACCAACGGGCGGGTGAGCTCACCCGTTCTCGACGGCCCGCAGCCGCCGAAGGAACGGGTCTGAGCAGCTGGTCTTCGCCAGCCCGCTGAAGGAGGGGTATGACCGTGAGCGACCAGCCGGCGGCGCCGAACGCGGCACCCTCCGGCCCACCGAACGGCGAGGACGCGGGAGTGCTGCGGTCGAGCCTGGTGATGGCGATCGGCACGGTGGTCTCGCGGATCACCGGCTTCGTGCGCAGCCTGTTCCTGGTGTGGGCGCTCGGCAGCGCGCTGTTCGCCGACACGTTCAGCCTCGCCAACGCGCTGCCGACCTCGGTCTACATCCTGGTCGCCGGTGGCGCGCTGAACGCGGTCTTCGTACCCCAGCTGGTCCGGGCGATGAAGCAGGACAACGACGGCGGCGAAGGATTCGGCAACCGGCTGCTGACCCTGACCACGCTCGTGCTCGCCGGCGCCACGATCGTCACGGTGGCGGCTGCTCCGCTGCTGGTCCGGATCTTCGCCAGCAACGATCTGCTGACGCCGGTGAACCGCGAGTACTTCGACCTGGCGGTGACGTTCGCGCGCTACTGCCTGCCGCAGGTCTTCTTCATGGGCCTGTTCGTCATCATCGGCCAGGTCCTCAACGCCCGTGGGAAGTTCGGGCCGATGATGTGGGCGCCGATCGTCAACAACCTGGTGTCGATCGTGGTGTTCGTCGCGTTCATCGTGGTCTCCGACGCGCGCACGCCGGACCAGATCACGAGCGGCGAGATCATGTTGCTCGGCCTCGGCTCGACGCTCGGCATCGCGGTGCAGTCGCTCGTACTCCTGCCCGTGCTCCGCAGGGCCGGGTTCCGGCTGCGGCCGCGCTTCGACTTCCGCGGTGGCGGCATCGGCAAGGCCACCAGGCTCGCGGGCTGGACGGTCGCCCTGGTGCTGGTCAACCAGATCTGGTTCGCCACCGCGACCAAGCTGACGACCGGTGCGGCCGCCCAGGCGAAGGAGCTGTTCGGCGAGGACCTCGGCTACGGCCTGACGCCCTACCTCCAGGCGTTCCTGATCATGCAGCTGCCGCACGCGGTCATCACGGTCTCGCTGGTCGCGGCGCTGCTGCCGCGGATCAGCCGGCTCGCCGCCGACGGCGCGACCGACCAGGTCCGGTCCGACATCTCGCACGCACTGCGGGTGATCTGTGTGGCGATCCTGCCCGCGGTCGCCGCTTTCCTGGCGCTCGGACCGCACCTGACGCTCGGGCTGTACCGGATCAGCGGTGACATGAGCAAGACCGCCGCGATGTTCATCGGCTTCGTGCTGATGGGGTTCGCGCCCGCGCTGCTCGGGTTCTGCAGCCACTACACGTTGCTGCGCGGTTTCTACGCGTACGAAGACACCAGGACCCCGCTGTTCATCAACATCGTGGTCGTCGGCGTCGGTGTCGGATGCGCGATCGCCGCCTACTTCGTGCTGCCCGTGCAGTGGAAGACGGTCGGCGTGGCGGTCGCGTACGGCATCGGTTACTGGACCGGCTTCGCGGTGAGCAGCGGGATCCTGCGCCGCCGGCTCGGCGGGCTGGAAGGTGGCAGGATCCTGGGCACGTACGTACGGGCCGGGATCGCTGCTCTGCTGGGGGGCGGGGCCGCCTATGGTGTGGCGACGGCGATCACGGCATGGCTCGGCGAGGACCCTCTGCCCGCGTTGCTTGCGACGTTCGCGGGCGGGCTGGTGCTCCTCGGTGTCTACGTCGTGGTGGCCCGGTTGCTGCGGGTTCCCGAACTGACCCAGATCCTTGGCCTGGTTCGGCGTCGGGCAACCTGAGAGGTAGGTCAGGCGTCCCACAGGGAGCTTGACAGCGGACTAGCATGTAGGCGCAAGCGAGTTGACCTCATTTACGGGTCGGGGAGAGCCCCGGCCCCCGGCGGGCAGGAGGGCCGTGCATCCAACCGATGTCGACCCTGGAGTGACCCTCGCCGGCCGCTACAGGGTTGCCGAACTCCTTGCGGAGTCGCCCGGTGACGGCGGGGTGGCTCAGACCTGGCGGGCGATCGACGAGGTCCTCTCCAGGTCCGTTGTCGTCCATGTCTTAGCGGCTGAAGATCCGCGCGCTCCCACGCTCCTGGAGGCTTCGCGACACGCCGCCACCGTCTCCGACGCCCGGTTCATCCGGGTGCTCGACGCGATGGGTGAGGACGGCGTCGCCTATGTCGTACGCGAGTGGGTGCACGGCCGCAGCCTGGCCACGTTGCTGGCCGACGGCCCGCTGCCACCGCGCAACGCCGGCCTGATCGTCCGTGAGGTCGCCGAGGCGCTGGCCAGCGCCCACACCCAGGGACTCACCCACGAACGCCTCGACCCCGACTGCGTGGTCGTCACCGACGCCGGGTCGATCAAGATCGTCGGGCTCGCCACACAGCTCGCGCTGACCGACGGCACCAACCACGGGGCCGACGGCGGCGCCGACCGCGATCCGGCCCGCGCCGACGCGCTCGGGCTCGGCCGGCTGCTCTACGCCGGGCTGACCGCGCGCTGGCCCACCGGACCCCGGTCCGGGCTGGAGGCCGCGCTGCGTTCCGGCGACGGCAGCCTGCTGTCTCCCCGGCAGTGCCTGGCCGGCATCCCGAAGGCACTCGACGAGATCACCGACCGGATCCTGTCCGACCAGCCTCGCCACGGCACGCCACTGGAGAGCCCCGACCAGGTATCGGCGGCGCTGATCGAGGCGGTCGGCATCACCCCGCCCGAAGGTGTGCTGCCGATCTCGGGTCCCCCGCCGTCCAACTCCGCGCTGGTCGGCGGCTATGAGCTCACCGCGCCGTTCCAGGGCCGGCAGCACCCCAACGGTGCTCCGCCTGGTCCGCCGCCCGGTTCCGAACGCACCGTTCCGGTCCCCACCGGCCAGCCCATGGGTCCGCCGCGCAACCGGCCGCCCGCGCCGGGTGGTCGCCCGCCCAGGCCGCCGGCCGGTCGTGGGCCTGGCGGCGGTGGCCGGGGTGGCTATCCCGGTGGCCCGCCACCGCGGCCGGCCGACCGTCCGTATCGCCAGCCCTCGGGTACCCGGTGGCGACGGGCGGCGACGCTGCTGGTCGGCATCGTGCTGTTCATCGGGCTGATCCTGCTCGGCTGGCAGCTGCTGCGCGGCGCGTTCCAGTCCAACAACACCGCTGACGACCAGCCGACGACCAAGAACGAGCAGACCAAGCAGGACACGCCGACGCCTACCCAGCCGTCCAAGCCCCTCTCGATCGCCGCCGGCGGCGACCTCGATCCGAGGCCTCAGGGCAACGGCCAGGAGAACGGCGACGACGCGCCGCTCGCCTACGACGGCAAGGCCGACACGGCGTGGAAGACCCAGACCTACTACGACCCACTGGAGCAGCAGAAGCCCGGCGTCGGCATGTGGGTCGACCTCGGCTCGGTCAAGGACATCGCAGACGTGAAGCTGACGCTGCTCGGCACCGGGAGCGATCTCGAGTTGCTGGCGGCGCCGGAAGCGGCGTCTGACGCACCCTCATCCCTGGATGCCTGGCAGCAGGTCGGAAAGGCCGCGGGAGCCGGCGAGACGGCCGACATCAAGCTCGACGAGCCGGCCAAGACGCGGTTCTTGCTGGTCTGGTTCACGAAACTGCCGAAAGAAGGCGGAAACTACCGGGGAGGCGTCGCGGAGATCGTCGTCCGGCAATGACCATCGACAGCCAGGACTCGGTCCTCGCGACCGCCGACGAGCCCTCGGACAAGGAACTGATCGCCCGGCACGTCGCGGGTGACCCCGATGCGTTCGCCGAGATCTTCCGCCGCCACCGTGACCGCCTGTGGGCCGTCGCATTACGCACGCTCTCCGACCCCGAGGAAGCGGCCGACGCACTGCAGGACGCGCTGATCTCGGCGTTCCGCAACGCCGCGCAGTTCCGGGGCGAGTCGGCCGTCACGACGTGGCTGCACCGGGTCGTGGTCAACGCCTGCCTCGACCGCGTACGCCGCCGGCAGGTCCGGGCCGCCGACCCGCTGCCGGAAGACGACCGGGCCGGCGGACTGGCCGCCAACCGGGCACCGGACCCGGCTGAGGCGCAGGAGCTGCGCATCGACATCCTCAACGCGCTGGAGTCGCTCAACGCCGACCAGCGCTCGGCGATCGTGCTGGTCGACATGGAGGGCTATTCCGTCGACGAGGCGGCCCAGATTCTCGACTGCGCGCCCGGCACGATCAAGAGCCGCTGCGCTCGGGGCCGGGCCAAACTGGTGCCGCTGCTGGCCCACCTGCGCAGTTCCAGCTTGACACCCGGTGGCGTAACCGGGACGACTGGGAACCGTAACGGCGACAACGACGTCCAAGGCCTGCAACGCGGTACACCCAACAGGGGTCCCAGTCGAGGTCACGGAGGTGAGGGCCCATGAGCGAAGGTCCGCATCTCACGACCGAGGGCATCTCTGCCGCGTTCGAGGAGCTGCTGTCCGAACGCGACCAGCGTGCCGCCGACGCCCATCTCGAGACCTGTGAGCGCTGCCAGGCGGTGCTCGACGAGCTGATCCTGATGCGTCGTGCGCTCCACGAGATCGGGCGTGAGGCGCCTGCGATGCCGGCGTCCGTTCAGGACCGGCTCGAAGCCGTTCTGGCGGCCGAGTCTATGGCGCGCGTGCAGTCCGGTGGCGTGCCGAACGCTTCGGCCGAACCGGTCAGTGAACCCACAGGCGCCCACGTCGTGTCGCACGCCGGAGCTGATGCCGGCGGCTCGCGAGGCGGGCGCGGCAGTCACCGCAGCAAGCATGTGGCGCCGCGCGGACGCCCGCGTAGCCGGAAGGGTCCACGCAATCGCCGGAGTGGCAGCGGGCGAATCCTCGCCGTCGCCGCCACTCTCGTCGTGCTCGCGGTCGGCGGCCTGGTGACCTATCAGACGATGTTCGCCGGCGGTCCCGAATCCAACGTCGCCACCGGTCCGTCGCATCCGGCCAGCTCGAAGCCTCCGAACGACCCGGACAAGTACTTCATCGACTCGGCGCCGGCCGACATCACCCCGCAGACCTTCAAGGCCGACGTACGAGGGGCGGTCAAGGCCGGTGTGCCGCCCAAGGACGCCAAGGACCCGAAGTACGGCATCCTGGGCACCCGGCCGCAGGACTGCGCGAAGAAGCTGGTCAAGCAGCAGTCGGGTGGTCTCGAGCCGCTCTCCATCGCCGACACGAAGTTCAAGGGCAAGCCGGCGTTCCTCGCGATCACGAGGTCGGAGGAGCCCAACTCGGTCGACGCCTACGTCGTCACCGGCTGCCCCGGCCCCAGCGCCGATGTGGCTCAGCCCAAGACGACGATCGCTATCGGCAACTGACGCGATTCGCTGGGTGGCCGACGGTGCGTCGGCGGGGCATGGTGGAATGCCAGGCGCCTAGGATCGGTTAACCCGATAGCGCTTCAACCCCCAAACGCACGAGGAGTTCTCGGTGTCCGATGTCCGCAACGTGATCGTGATCGGCTCTGGTCCGGCCGGCTACACCGCGGCTTTGTACGCCGCCCGGGCGCGGCTGAACCCCCTGGTGTTCGAAGGCTCCGTCGAGGCCGGCGGTGCGCTGATGAACACCACGGACGTCGAGAACTACCCCGGTTTTCCCGAAGGCATCATGGGGCCGGACATGATGGACAACTTCCGCAAGCAGGCCGAACGTTTTGGCGCGGAGTTGATCCCCGACGACGTGACCAGGGTCGACCTCACCGCCGACCCCAAGGTGGTCGTCGACTCGGCCGGCAACGAGTACCACGCCAGGGCTGTCATCCTCGCGATGGGCTCGGGCTACCGCAAGCTCGGCATCCCCGGCGAAGAGGCACTGTCCGGGCATGGCGTGTCGTGGTGCGCGACCTGTGACGGCTTCTTCTTCCGCGAGCAGGACATCGCCGTGGTCGGCGGTGGCGACTCCGCGATGGAAGAGGCGACGTTCCTGACCCGCTTCGCCAAGTCCGTCACCGTGGTGCACCGTCGCGACGAGCTGCGCGCCAGCAAGATCATGCAGGACCGCGCGTTCGCCAACGACAAGATCACGTTCGCCTGGAACAGCGAGCCTCGCGAGGTGCTCGGCCAGGACAAGGTCGAGGGCGTGAAGGTGGCAGACGTGACCACCGGCCAGGAGACCGTCCTGCCGGTCACCGGCTTCTTCGAGGCCATCGGCCACGACCCGCGCAGCGAACTGGTGCGCGGCCAGGTCGACCTCGACGACGAGGGCTACGTCCTCGTCCAGACGCCGTCGACGCGGACCAACCTCGAAGGCGTGTTCGCCGCCGGCGACCTGGTCGACAGCACTTACCGGCAGGCGATCACCGCCGCCGGCACAGGCTGCGCGGCCGCTCTGGACGCCGAACGCTACCTCGCCGCCCTCGAACACGCCGAGACCACCGCCGTGGCGGCTACCGCCGGCGCACAGACCGCCTGAGCAACATCAGTTCCGAGAGGAGAACACCCGTGGGCGCCATCAAGCCCGTGACCGATTCCGAGTTCAAGGCTTCCGTTCTCGACTCCGACCAGCCGGTCGTCGTCGACTTCTGGGCCGAATGGTGCGGTCCGTGCCGCCAGGTTCAGCCCGTACTCGAGGAGCTGGCGACGGAGTACGCCGACAAGATCACGTTCTACAAGCTGAACGTCGACGAAAACCCCCAGACGCCGCTGCAGTACCGCGTGACCGGCATCCCGACCATCAACGTCTACGTAGGCGGCGAGGTCGTGAAGTCCATCGTCGGCGCCCGGCCGAAGGCCGCGATCAAGGCCGAGCTGGCGAGCGTCGCTCCCGCCTGATCCGGCTCTCAGTACGTTCGAAGGGCCCGTCCGTCACCCCCGTGGTGCGGACGGGCCTTTTTGTGTCGGTGCGCCGCCGTAATGTGCGGGCCATGCCGCTCGCCTCCTGGACCACCCTGCTCGGCTCCGACCGCATCGCCGAACCCGCCAACGGGCGCGTTTCACACGTGACGGCTGCGGATGGGCGCGGCTATGTGCTCAAGCGGCCGATGTCCTGGGATCCGGCAGCACCACGGCTGCGGATGGCCCGCGAGTTCCGGCTGTTGGCCCACCTGCACGGGGCCGGCATCCCCGTCGCCCTGCCGATCGTCGCCGACGACGGCAGCATCTGCGCGGAGTCCGACGGTGATCTCTACGTCCTGCTGCCGAGAATCGCCTTCGACAGTGGGGATCCGGAGGATCATCCGGACGCCATCGATGTCTACCGGCGCGTCGGCGCCGCCATTGCCCGGCTGCACCAGGCACTCGCCGACTGCCCGTTTCCGCTGTCGTCCTATGAGATCGTCATCGACGAGCGGTCGTCGGCTTCATCGATCTCGACCACCTCACCACCACGCCCCGCATCTGCGACGTCATCCGCTGGCTCGGAAGCCGCATGCTGTGGGCGCTGCGCGCACCGGATCGGCGCTGGCCCACGTTCCTGTGGCTCGTCGACGCGTTGCTGGCCGGATACTCCGAGGTCAGCCACCTCAGCGACCAGGAGCTCGCAGCACTCGGTCCAGGACTGCTCGTCAACGAGCTCGACTCGGCGGACTGGGAGATCGGCGAGGGCCACGGCACCAGCACTTACGCCACGGGCCTGATTCGCGCCGCCCACTGGCTCGCTGATCGGAACGCCGAGCTGCGCTGACGGCCACGTAGCGCATGCATCCGGCGCGCCCGCTCTTGCCCGCCGTCGCTCGGCGGGAGGGTGCGATTACGATTGCCGGACGGGCGGATAGGTGTGCAGACATTCTCGATCTGAGCCTCGATCTGTGGAGGGCATGCACATGGGCCGATACGGCCTTGGAGACCACGGTCCGGCCGTTGCCGAGGTGCGGGCGAAGCTCAGCCGGCTCGGACTGCTCGACCCAGTGCCGATGCGGCCCGAAACCGGAGCGGCCGTCTTCGACCGAGCGACCGAACGCGCCGTACGCCACTTCCAGCAGCAGCGCGGGCTGACCGCCAACGGTGTCGTCGACGACGAGACCTATCGCGTGCTCGACGAGGCGCACTGGCGGATAGGTGACCGCCTGCTGAGCTACCTCCCCACCCAACCGCTCAGTGGCGACGACGTGGCCGCGCTGCAGCGCCGGCTGCGCGAGCTGGGCTTCCCCATCGACCGGGTCGACGGCTACTACGGCACCGCTACCGAGCGGGCCGTACGCGAGTTCCAGCGCAGCGTCGGCGTCCCCGCCGACGGCACCTGCGGCCCTGCCACGTTCAAGGCGCTGGCCCGCCTCTCACCGCGCGTCTCGGGCGGCCGCGCGGACGCTCTGCGCGAGTCCGAGCGCATTCACCGGGCCGGTCCGCGGCTGCCGGGCAAGGTCGTCGTCCTGGATCCAGGGCACGGCGGCCACGACCCCGGGCACCGCGTGAACGGCCTCTCCGAAGCCGAGGTCGCGCTCGACCTGGCGTCGCGGATCGAGGGCCGGCTCGCGGCGACCGGCGTCCGCGCGTTCCTCACCCGTGGCCGCGACGCGGCACCCGACGAGGTCGAGCGGGCCCGGTTCGCCAACGAGGTCGGCGCCGAACTGCTGGTCTCGCTGCACCTCGACGCCTACCGCAACCCCGACGCCAGCGGCGTTTCGACCTATTTCTACGGCTCGGACGGCCCCGGCGGTGAGGGCCTGCACTCCAAGCTCGGTGAGCGGTTCGCAGGCCTGGTGCAGCGCGAGATCGTCGCCCGGACGGGCCTGCGCGACTGCCGCACCCACGCCAAGACCTGGGAGCTGCTGCGCCACACCCGGATGCCGGCCGTACGCATCGAGCTGGGCTACGTCACCAACACGGGCGACGCCCAGAGGCTCGCCGACGCGGACTTCCGCGACATCGTGGCCGAGGCGATCGTGGTCGCGATCCAACGGGTCTACCTGCCGCCGGAGATGGACGCTCCGACCGGCGTGCTGCACCTCGGCCAGCTCATTTCCTGAAGGGTTCATCCGAATAGTCCCGCGCGGCGCCCTCGCCGTGCGGTATCCAGATGTCCATGCTCAGTAGCTTCAACAGGTTCAGTTGGCGTAAGGCGGCTGCCTTCGGCGCCGCGACGCTCGCGGCCGGCGCACTGCTGGCCGTACCCTCCACAGCCTCCGCAGGCGGCCAGGCTCACCGTTCGTTCGACCTGCAGGCCCACCGGGGTGGGCTCGGGCTGGTCGTGGAGAGCACGCTTCCCGCGTTCGCGAACGCACTCGAGCTGGGCGTTTCGACGCTCGAGCTGGACATCCAGATCACCGAGGACGGCCAGGCGGTCGTCACCCACGACCGCAGGGTCAACGGCAGCAAGTGCCAGGACACCGCACCGGCGTTCCCCAGCGACCCGGAGTACCCCTACATCGGCAAGTACATCAAGGACCTGACTCTCGCGCAGGTACGCACGCTGGACTGCGGGTCGCTCACGCTGCCGGACTTCCCCGGCCAGCGCGCGGAGCCGGGAGCGAAGATTCCCTTGCTTCGTGAGGTTTTCGCGCTCGTGCACGCCTATCGCGCGTACGGCGTGAAGCTCAACGTCGAGACCAAGGTCGAGGCCGGCGCGCCGCAGGAGACGGCACCGCGCGAGCAGTTCGTCCAGGTGGCCGTCCGCGAGATCCGGCGGGCGCACATGGTGCCTCAGGTGACGATCCAGAGCTTCGACTGGGGCGCACTGATGCGGATGCGTGAGGTCGAGCCGAGGCTGCCGATCGTCGCGCTCACCAACCGCGACTTCCTGCAGACCGGCCAGCCCGGCGCGTCGCCGTGGCTCGGTGGCATCGACGTCGACGACTTCGGCGGTGATCCACTGCTCGCGATCAGGTCGTTCGGCGCCGACGCGTTCTCGCCTGTGCACGGGTTCCCCCAGAACGGCAAGATCAGCGACCCGGACTACGAGCCGTACGTCACCGAGGCGATGGTGAGCGAGGCGCACCGGCTGGGCATCAAGGTCGTCCCGTGGACGATCGACGACCCGGCCACGATGAACAAGCTGATCGACGACGGTGTCGATGGCATCATCACCGACTACCCTGACCGTCTCCGCACGGTGATGGCGGACCGAGGGTTCAAGCTGCCTCGCGGCTACCGACCGCCACTGCACTGATTCGATTGGTCCACAGCTGGGGACAACGCTGTGGATATCTGTGGATAAGGCTGTGTACGGCCCGCGTTTCACGTGGAACGTGGGCCGCTACACCGGCCGGAAAGCGCCCTCGGGCGCCATCGAGCCGAGCAGCTTCTCCAACGCCGCCTCGACGTCCTCCCGCCAGGTCAGGGCGGTACGCAGCTCCAGGCGGAGCCGTGGATAGCGGTGGTGTGGGCGTACGGTCTTGAATCCCACCGAGAGCAGGAAGTCCGCAGGCAGCACGCAGCCCGGCTTCTCCCACTTCGCGTCACCGAACGCCTCGATCGCCTTGATCTCGCGCTTGATCAGGTCCTTGGCCACCGTCTGCACCAGCACCCGGCCCAGGCCGCCCTGGGCGAACTCCGGCACGACGTACGCCGTCATCAACAGCGCCGCGTCGCCACTCACGGGCGAGGTGGGGAACGCGAACGACCGCGGCACGTAGGCAGGCGGGGCGTACAGGACGTACGCCACCGGCAGGTCGTCGAGATAGCAGAGCTTTCCGACCGACCCCCACTCCAGCAGCGCGGCCGAGACCCAGGCCTCCTTCTCCAGGCCGGGGTCGCCGGACTGCTCCGCACGCTGCTTGGCCACGGGGTCCAGCTCCCAGAACACACAACGCCGGCACTGGAGCGGTAGGTCGTCGAGGTTGTCCAGCGTGACGTTGACGAGCCGGCGGGTGTTGCTCACAAGATCAACCGTCCGACGCGCGGTCGGCGGGTTCCTCCAAAGTGGCTGCCGTGTGGCGCGCGGCCGTTCGATCCACGGACGGGGTGGGAGCGGCGTATCCGCCGGCGTAGGCGGCACGGGGCTCCGCCGTCTTCTGTACGCTCCGGACCGGCTGGCGGCGCAGCAGTCCGGTGGCCAGCCCGGCGGCGATCCCGATCAGGACTGCGCCGAGGATCCACCAAACGATCCGCATTCCAGTTTCATCCTCGATGACTCGGCACTTCGGGGTCTGGGCTTCGCCCCCCGGTAGACGCGGCGGCGCTTGCTCCCCCACGCGCCCAGTTCGGTTCCATGCTCAACCTTGACGCTTCCGAGATGCATGGTAGCGGTGTCGCCCCGTACGCTGGCACAGACCAATGGCACTTAACAGCTCTCGGAAGGAGCGGCCAGCCATGAACGGCAGTCCTGAGCCCCGGCCCGTACCCCGCGAAACTCGGTTCGACGCCGACGTCGCCCGGTACGCCGCCCGAGCTCGGGGCATGGTCTCGTCAGAGATCAGAGCGCTGTTCTCGGTCGCGAACCGCCCCGAGGTGGTGTCGCTGGCCGGTGGATCGCCCAACATCTCAGGGCTCCCGCTCGACAGCGTCGCCCAGGCACTCGGCGACCTCGTCGCCGAACGCGGCACCGTCGCGATGCAATACTCCGTCGCCCAGGGCGATCCGGTGCTGCGCGAGCAGATCACCGACGTGATGCGCCCGACCGGCATCGAGGCCAACCCCGACGACGTGGTCATCACCGTCGGCAGCCAGCAGGCCCTCGACCTCGTCACGCGGATCTTCTGCGACCCCGGCGACACCGTGATCTGCGAGGCGCCTTCCTACGTCGGCGCTCTGGGCGTGTTCGCGTCCTACCAATGCAACGTCGTCCACGTCGAGATGGACGCCGACGGGCTGGTGCCCGAGCACCTCGACAACGCGCTGTCGGCGGCCGCCGCCTCGGGCCGGCCGGCCAAGCTCCTCTACACGGTCCCCAGCTACCACAACCCCATGGGGGTCTCGCTGTCGCTGGAACGGCGGCCGCAGGTGCTGGAGATCTGCCGGCGGCACGACGTGCTGGTCGTCGAGGACGATCCGTACGGCCTGCTGGGCTTCGACGGCGAGGTTTTCCGGGCGCTGCGCGCCGACGACCCGCGGGTGGTCTATCTCGGATCGTTCTCCAAGACGTTCGCGCCGGGCTTCCGGGTCGGCTGGGTGCTGGCTCCGCATGCCGTACGCGACAAGCTCGTGCTCGCGCAGGAGTCGGCGACACTGTGCCCGCCGACGTTCAGCCAGGCGGCGGTCTCCACCTACCTCCAGAAGCACGACTGGATGGGACAGATCAAGAAATTTCGCGAGATGTACCGCGAGCGCCGCGACGCGATGCTCGAGTCGCTCGCAGACCTGATGCCGTCGGGCGCCCACTGGACAACACCCACCGGGGGGTTCTACGTGTGGGTGACGCTGCCTGACGGTCTCGACTCGAAGGCGATGTCGCCACGCGCGATCACCGCCCGGGTCGCCTACGTGCCTGGCACGGCCTTCTATGCTGACGGCTTCGGCGGTCGCTCGCTGCGGTTGTCGTACTGTTTTCCGCCACCGGACCGGATTCGGGAGGGCGTCAGGCGACTGGCGGCGGTGATCGAGCACGAGATCGAGCTTCGGAACACCTTCGGCCCCATGAACCTGGGCAGAGGGTCTGGCGTTGAGTCGCCTGGGCCGGATCTGCTTTAGGGAACGTTGTCGCGGAAGGAAAAGTAAGGATGAGCGATCTGGGACGTGCACTCGTACTCTCAGGCGGGCTGTCCCACGAGCGTGATGTCTCGTTACGGTCTGGCCGGCGAGTCAGCGAAGCGCTCCGGACTATCGGTGTCGAGGTCGAGGAACGCGACGCCGACGCTGGGCTGATCCCCGCGTTACAGGACGACCCACCCTCAGCCGTGTTTCCTCTCCTGCACGGGATCGCGGGAGAGGACGGCGCACTGCGCGAAGTGCTCGACCTGCTCGGCGTTCCCTACGTCGGGTCCACAGCCGAGGCCTGCCGGTCGGCGTTCGACAAGCCGGTGGCCAAGACCATCGTCACGGCCGCCGGCGTCCGCACCCCTGCGGCCGTGGTGCTTCCACACGAAACCTTCCGCGAGCTCGGCGCCCGCACGGTGCTCGACCGGATCGTCGATCGGCTCGGCCTCCCGTTGGTCGTGAAGCCCGCCCGTGGTGGCTCGGCCCTCGGTTGCTCGGTTGTACGCAGGGTCGAAGACCTGCCGGCCGCGATGGTCGCCTGCTTCGCCTACGGCGAGGTCGCGCTGCTTGAGAGCTTCGTGGCGGGAACCGAAGTGGCCGTCACCGTACTCGACACCGGCGACGGGCCGCGGGCGCTGCCGGCTGTCGAGATCGAGCCGGACGGCGGGGTCTACGACTACGCCGCTCGTTACAACGCCGGCTCCACCGAGTTCGTCGCGCCGGCCCGGTTGCCCGACGCCGCGGCAGCGGCCTGCTCGGCCGCCGCGCTGGCGGCACACCGGGCGCTCGGGCTGCGCGACCTGTCGCGTACCGACCTGATCGTCGACGCCGACGGCACGCCCTGGTTCCTCGAAGTCAACGTCGCGCCGGGGATGACCGAGACCTCACTCGTGCCGTTGGCGGTCGAGTCGGCCGGTCTCGAGCTCGCCGTCGTCTGCCGCGATCTGCTGCAGATCGCGGCCAGCCGGGCCGACGTCTAGGCCCGCCCTTCTCACAGACGAATCGGCCGCGGCTCCCCTCATCCGGGAGCCGCGGCCGACTTGGTCTTCGCTGGAGCTTGTCAGCTCTGGTTTTTGTTGGGATCCATCAGGTCGACGATCCGCTGGAGGTCGTCGAGCGAGGCGAACTCGACGGTGATCTTTCCCTTCGACCGGCCGAGGTCGACCTTGACCCGCGTCTCGAAGCGGTCACCGAGCCGGCCCTCCAAGTCCGCCAGCTTGGGAGAGTACGGCCGGGGTTGCTTGGGAGCCTTGGCCTTCTTCGCCTTCTGGCCACCCTCGATCGCGATGATCTCTTCGAGTGCCCGGACGGAGATTCCTTCGGCGACCACCCGGTGCGCCAGCTGCTCCTGGCGCTCCTCGTCGTCGAGGGCGAGCAGCGCGCGTGCGTGTCCGGCGGACAGCACGCCGGCGGCGACTCGGCGCTGCACCGACGGCGGCAGCTTGAGCAGTCGGAGCGTGTTGGTGATCTGCGGGCGCGAGCGGCCGATCCGGGAGGCGAGCTCTTCGTGCGTGCAGCCGAAGTCCTCCAGCAACTGCCCGTACGCCGCCGCCTCTTCGAGCGGGTTGAGCTGAGCGCGGTGGAGGTTCTCCAGCAACGCGTCACGCAGCATCGCGTCGTCGGTCGTCTCGCGGATGATCGCGGGGATCGTCTCGAGCTCGGCGAGCTGGGCCGCACGCCAACGGCGCTCGCCCATCACCAGTTCGTACTTCTCCGGCCCGGTCCGCCGCACGACGATCGGCTGCAGCAGACCGATCTCCTTGAGCGAATGCACCAGCTCGCTCAGCGCGTCCTCGTCGAACACCTGCCGCGGCTGCCGCGCGTTCGGCGTGATCGATCCGACCGGGAGTTCGGCGAACGCGGCACCGTCGACCGTTGCGAGACCGTCCGGATTTTCCTCCGCCGGTGGCGCGCTCGGCGCTGATGTTTCACGGGAAACATCGGAGGGCGAGGGCGTCTCCTCGCGTGCCTTCTCCGGCGCAGCGGTCGGGATCAGCGCACCGAGGCCACGACCGAGACCGCGACGAACAGTCGTCATGTGGAACTCCTAAGGACTTGCTAGCGCCGGCAGATTCGGCACGTGCAGCACACCGAGCAGTGAAGTGCGGAAAGCAGGTTGGGTCCTAGGGTATGCGTCCGAACGGACATGCGGACCGCCTGGGTCGCCCCCTCAAGGCTGAGGCGTGAGATCGTCCACCGGTAGGGCCACTGACAACGATCAGCCGGCCGGAAGTCCGGGAAGCTCAGAGAGGCTCGTAGCGCCCGGCGATCTCGCGGGCGGCGTTGAGGTAGGACAGTGCACCGGGCGAGTTCGGGTCCCAGGTGAGAACGGTCTGCTGGAAGCTCGGAGCCTCCGAGATCCGCACCGACCGTGGGATGACCGTGTCGAGCACCGCGTCACCGAGGTTGGACCGCACTTCGTCGGCGACCTGAGCCGACAGCCGTGTGCGGGCGTCGTACATCGTGAGCAGCACGGTGGAGATCTGCAGCTGGGGGTTGAGCTGAGTGCGCACCCGTTCGATCGTCCGCCACAGCGCGCCGACACCTTCGAGTGCGTAGTACTCGCACTGGATCGGCACCAGGACCTCGTCGCCGGCGACCAACGCGTTGATGGTCAGCAGGCCGAGCGACGGCGGGCAGTCGATCAGGACATAGTCGTAGCGCTGGCCGGCGGCCTCCTGCTCGCCGCAGTGGATCTCCAGTGCCTTCTTCAGTCGCGACTCGCGCGCGATGACGGAGACGAGCTCGAGCTCCGCGCCGGACAGGTCGATGGTCGCCGGCACCGCGAAGAGCGACGGGAAGCGGCGGACCGTGTGAACGACATCGCCCAGCGGCTGGGTGTCGATCAGCGACTCGTAGACGCTCGGCACCTCGTCGTGGTGTTCGATGTTGAACGCCGTCGACGCGTTGCCCTGAGGGTCCAAGTCGACGACGAGCACTCGGCACCCCGACCCGGCGAGCGCCGCTGCGAGATTGACCGCCGTGGTGGTCTTGCCGACGCCACCCTTCTGGTTGGCTACGACCAGGGTCCGGGTCCGTACCGGCCGAGGCACCTGGTCGAACACCACATCGCTGTCGTCCTCGACCTCCGCCTCCAACGGCGGTGGTACCGGCTCGGTTTCACGTGGAACGTCCTCGGCGATCGGCGCCTGGCCGGACTCTGCCGCGTCCGTCGAGTGGACGAGATCGTCCTGCCGACCGGTCGCCGGTGCCGCCTCGCCGCTGGCGGGAGCATCCTCCTCAACGACGTCGGCTCCGGTGTCATCCGGCCAACCGAGACCGCTTCGCCGACTGACGTCAGCGATGCTTCCACGAGCGCCGGGGTCTTTCGTCTCCGGCCAACCCAGTCCCGTTGTTCCCATCTCACACCTCATAGCTGTCACTCGACGGATGGATTTCCATCCGCTGTCACCCGTACGACAGTCGTCGGCGTCTCGAGGATCTCGACGCCATACCGTTCGACGCGCCAGTCTCTCGCACCGAGCCGTCGTAAGGACGGTTCTGCTGCCGCAAGCTCAGCTTCGGCCCTGGCGCCCTTGAAAGCCAGTAGCGACCCGCCCGGCCGCAGCAGCGGCAAGGTCAATTTCGCCAGCCGATCCATCGGCGCGACCGCGCGGGCGGTCACCCAGTGGTAGGAGCCGGTGTGCTCCTCCGCCCTGGCCCGCACCACCGACACGTTGGTCAAGCCGAGCTCGGCGACGACGCTCTCCAGATAGGTGGTCCGCCGCAAGAGCGGCTCGACCAGTTCGACTTCGATGTCCGGCCGTGCGATCGCGAGCACGACTCCGGGCAGTCCCGCTCCGGTGCCGACGTCGCAGACCGTCTCGCCTGATGCGAACACCGGAGCCAGGACGCCACAGTTGAGCAGATGGCGATCCCACAGCCGCGGGACCTCGCCGGGTCCGATCAGTCCGCGCAGGACGCCGTCGCCGGCAAGGGAACGGCCGTAGGTGACAACCGCCTCGAGCCGCTCGCCGAAGACAGTCGACGCCGCGGCCGGAGCCGCCGGCAACGGCTCGCCGGAGGTTTCCGCGTCAGGCAGGGCGGACGACCACCCGGCGCTCAGGCTCTTCGCCCTCCGACTCACTGATCAGTCCCTTCGCGGCCACCGTGTCGTGGACGATCTTCCGCTCGAACGGCGTCATCGGGTCGAGCCGAACCGACTCGCCTGTCGACCGCACTTCTTCCACGACCTGCTCGGCCAGCGTGGTCAGATCGCGCCGGCGGCCGGCCCGGAAGCCGGCGATGTCAAGCATCAGGCGGCTGCGCCGCCCGGTCTCGCGGTAGACCGCCAGCCGGGTCAGCTCCTGCAGCGCCTCGAGCACCGAACCGTCGGAACCGGCCAGATGCGAGAGCCCGCCACCAACGACGGCGACCGCGGCCCGATCACCCTCGACATCGAGGTCGATGTCGCCATCCAGGTCGGCGATGTCGAGCAGCTCTTCGAGGTAGTCGGCAGCGATGTCGCCCTCGTGCTCCAGGTGAGCGATCAGGTCGGCACCGGTCAGCGCGCTCTCCGCCTCACCCTGATCCGAGTCGGTGTCCGATTCGGTGGAGGGCTCGTCGGCACCGTCGTTGGCATCGACTTCGGCATCCAGCTCTGGACGCGACTCCTCATCTGCCACGGACGCGGTCTCCTCGCGAACGTCGCTCACGGCGTACTCCTTCGTAATCGGCCTTGGCACGGGCGGGTGCCGAGCACCCGGTCATGCACGCAGCCGCTCGATTGTTGGTGCAGGTGTGCCTAGCGGCCCTTCCGCTTGCTGCGCGGCAGCCGCTGCGGCTGTACGCGCTTCACGGCAGGCTTCTCGGCCTCCTGCGTGGTCTCTGCCCCATTCACAGCACCCGACGCGCCGTTGGCGGTGGACACCGACACGCCGCCATCCTTGCGCTTGGCCTTCTCGGCCTTGCGCTTCTCCCAAGCCTCGTATGCGGGTGTGCCCGGCGCCGGGTTGCGCCGGATCACCCAGAACTGCTGACCCATCGTCCACAGGTTGGTGGTGAACCAGTAGATGAGCACACCGATCGGGAAGTTCACACCACCGACCGCGAACACGAGCGGCAGGACGTAGAGCAAGATCTTCTGTTGTTGGGCGTACTGCCCGGTCATCGCCGTCGAAGGCATGTTCTTGCGCATCAGCTGGCGCTGTGTGGTGAATGTCGTCGCTGTCATCAACAGGATCAGGATCACCGTGATGACCTGCACGTTGAGCGTGTCGGCACCGATGAACTTGTCGGAGATCTTGGCTCCGAAGATCGTTGCGTTCTGCAGCGAGTCGACCAGCTGCTGGTTGAGCCCGCGGCCGCGGACGTGCCCGAGCGCGGCGCCGTCGAGCACACGGAACAGCGAGATGAAGATCGGCGACTGTAGGAGGATCGGCATGCACGAGGAGAACGGGTTGGTGCCCGACTCCTTGTACAGCTTCATCGTCTCCTCGCCCATCTTCTGACGATCGTGGCCGTACTTCTTCTGCAGCTCCTTGATCTTCGGCTGCAGCAGCATCATGTTCCGGCTGGCCCGGATCTGCCGCACGAACAGCGGGATCAACAGGATCCGGATAACGACGACCAGACCGACGATCGACAGTGCCCAGGTCCAGCCCGAGTCCTTGCCGAGGACCGGTGAGATGACCTCGTAGAACCCGCGGATGATCCACGAGACCACGTCATAGAGCGGCGACAGCAGAGTGTCGTACCAGCTCTGCGAAGACTGTTGTTGTTGGCTGACGATCAGCACGCTTCAGGCACCTCGTGTGGACGCAGGGGTGGATGCTCGAGGACGGGCCGGGGGCACGTGATCGACGCCGCCGGCCGTCCAGGGGTGACACCGAGCCAGCCGGCGCACGGCCAGCCAGCTTCCGCGGGCCGCTCCATGGACCTCAACCGCTCGCAAAGCGTATTCGGAGCAGGAGGGATAGAAGCGACAGACCTGGCCGTACAGCGGGCTGATAACCATCCGGTAGCCCTTGAGCAGGAAAATCAAGACCGCCCTCATGATGAAACCGCGACCTTCCGGTCTCCTGGGGGCGTGGATCGCAGCACGGAACGCGACACCGACTCGAGTACGGAGTCGAGGTCGGCTGCCAGTGCACTGCTGGGAACGCCGGCCGACGCCGGCAGCGCGCGAATCACCAGCAGCCCGCCGCCGGAGAGGCGCTCGGACAACTGCTGGAGCCGGTCCCGGATCAGGTGCCGGAGCCGGCGACGTACGACGTTTCTCGTCACCGCTCCTCCGACTGCCTTGTTGACGACAAACCCGACCCGGACCGGCGAATCGTCACCAACCACCACGAGGTGGGCGACAACGGTCTTACTACCAGAGCGCCGGCCGCGCCGGACCGCCGTCGCGAAATCCTGCGAGCGACGCATCCGATGGCTGGCCGGCACCATGTCGCCGAGACTCCAAATCCAACCGGGAGCTCAGCGGCTAGACAGCGAGCTCGTGACGCCCTTTACGACGCCGCGCGGCGAGAATGGACCTGCCCGCACGCGTGCGCATGCGCAACCGGAAGCCGTGCGTCTTGTGCCGGCGACGGTTGTTGGGCTGGAACGTGCGCTTCATGCGAGGGTCTCCTGGTCAGTCCTTGGTCTTGCTCTGGTCATGTCTGCGGTGTCGAGACGCTCGGCAACACCGTGCACCCGCGCCTGGCCCTGGTGCGGATGGTGCGTGGGCATACGGCAATCGCCGAGGAAAACGACCGACATACGGTACGGGGCAGCCTGGCACGTGGTCAAACCGCCCCTCGACAACTCTACAGGCCGAGTCCGAACGCTCCGATCGAGCCCGCGAGTAGGCCAGGAAGCTCAGTCCACACCGTCATCGCGTCCCCACTGTAGACCAGCAGTCGCGACGCGGAACACTCCAGATTGCAACCTCTGCGCCTGAATGTCGACGGGACACGCCGGTACCGGCCCGAACTTCTCGGCGTACCGCTACGGTAGTGCCATGGTTGGATGCGCGATTCGGACATCAGCGATGGTTCGTCACGTATCCGACTACATCTGACCTTTCGCCAAGACGGGTCACGGGGAGTCAGGCGGCTGCAACACGCCTGGCCAAGCGCCTTCCAGGCCTTCCTCGACGGAGGTCGGCGATGGATGTACACAGGTTGTGGAAAGATCTGTGGAATCTGTCGATCACGAGGGTTTCCTACGCGCCTACGGGCAGGCTGATGAGAGGGGTGTAGATCGCGTGGCCACTGAATCCAGTGCACTGGCCGCCATCTGGTCGCGGATCCGTGCGGATCTGGATCAGGAGCTTTCCGTCACGCATCGCACGTGGCTCGCTCAAAGTCGCCCGGTCACGTTGCACGGAACCACAGCGATCGTCGCCGTTCGCGACGACTTCACCCGCACCCAGTTCGAGGCGAAGCTGCGGCCGCGGCTGGAGAAGGCCCTGACCGCGGAGCTCGGCCAGCCGATCCGCCTGGCCGTCACCGTCGACCCGTCGCTCTCGCTCGACGAGCGGCCCGACGTCGACACTCCTTCGTACGACGGGTCCTCCGACTATCACTCCGGGCTGTCCGAGACGGGCCGGGGGCACGAGATGACCTCGCCCGTCGACGACATCCGCGACGTGCGTGAGGGCCGCGACGACAGCCGGACGCCCGACCACCACCGCGGCTACGACACAGGCGAGCCGTCGCAGATGTCTCCGATCGGCACGCCCATCGGCTCGCCGAGCCACTCGATCCCGCAGCACCAGCAGCCCGGCGGCAACGGGCAGGACGTCTTCACGCTCGCGCCGGCCTCGGCTGTGGAAGCGCGCAAGCGCGAGACCGAGCCACCGCGGCTCAACCCGAAGTACACCTTCGACACGTTCGTGATCGGGTCGTCCAACCGGTTCGCGCACGCCGCGGCCGTCGCGGTGTCAGAGGCGCCCGGCAAGGCCTACAACCCGCTGCTGATCTACGGCGAGTCCGGGCTGGGGAAGACCCACCTGCTGCACGCGATCGGCCACTACGTACGCAACCTCTACGCCGGCGCCCGGATCCGCTACGTCTCCAGCGAAGAGTTCACCAACGACTTCATCAACTCCATCCGCGACGACAAGGCGCCGACGTTCCAGCGCCGATATCGCGACGTCGACGTGCTCCTGGTCGACGACATCCAGTTCCTGGAAAGCAAGGAACGAACTCAGGAGGAGTTCTTCCACACGTTCAACGCCCTCCACAACGCCAACAAACAGATCGTGATCTCGTCCGACCGGCCGCCGAAGCGCCTGGAGACGCTGGAAGACCGGCTCCGCAACCGGTTCGAGTGGGGTCTGATCACCGACATCCAGCCGCCCGATCTGGAGACGCGGATCGCGATCCTGCGGAAGAAGGCCGCTCAGGAACGCCTCAGCGCGCCGCCGGAGGTGCTGGAGTTCATCGCCAGCAAGATCCAGACCAACATCCGCGAGCTCGAGGGCGCGCTGATCCGGGTCACGGCGTTCGCGAGCCTGAACCGTCAGCCGGTCGACCTCGCGCTCGCCGAGATCGTGCTGAAGGACCTGATCCCCACCGGCTCCGAGCCGGAGATCACCGCCGGGCAGATCATGGCTCAGACGGCGGCCTACTTCGGGCTGTCGATGGACGACCTGTGCGGCTCGAGTCGCAGCCGGGTGCTGGTGACGGCCCGGCAGATCGCGATGTACCTCTGCCGTGAGCTCACCGACCTCTCTTTACCCAAGATCGGACAGCAGTTCGGCGGCCGCGACCACACCACCGTCATGCACGCGGACCGCAAGATCCGGCAGCTGATGGCCGAGCGTCGCAGCGTCTACAACCAGGTCACCGAGCTGACCAACCGGATCAAGCAGCAGGCCCGCTCGCAGCCGTAAGCCGGCCCACCCCTCCTTCGCCTCGGTGCCAACGGCGCCCGGGCCGTACGAGGCTGCCGCTCGCGGCCGCCGCTGCCGTAACCGAGGGTCGTTCAGAACCGACTTTCAGGCTGACCCATCTGCGTTTTCGGGGTCCGGGGTCGTCCCCGGAAAGGCACAGCGAGGTTCACACAGCTGGGGACAACGCTGTGGAAGAAACGGGGACGAGCTTTGGACGACCTGTGGATGGCTGTGTACGAGCTCTCGGCCGTCCACGGGCACCTGTGCACATCCCCAGCTCCACCCACACCCCACGTGGATAACAAAAGCGGTGCCGACCTGCGCAGACGGTGACCTGTCCACAGTGTCCACACAAGCTATAACGAAGACTGGGAACTACATGGATCACACATCGCCTGCAATCCACTCCGGCGCCCATCTGTGGACATCTGCTTCGCTCTGGCCCGATGACCGGGACGACCGGCAGGTCGGTGTACGGTCGTGCTCTCCTGACTTGCTTGTCTCTACAACCCTTCAAGGGGGTGAGCTGCGGTGAAGTTCCGTGTAGACCGTGATGTGCTTGCCGACGCCGTGGCCTGGGTTGCCCGTAGCCTTCCGACCAGGCCGTCGCTGCCGGTCCTGTCCGGTCTGCTGATGCACGCCGGCGACGGCGAGCTCGTGCTGTCCGGCTTCGACTACGAGACCTCCGCCCGAGTGACCGTCCCCGCGGAGATCGCGGAGGAAGGCTCGGCGCTGGTCCTCGGCCGCCTGCTCTCCGACATCTGCCGGAGCCTCCCCGCCCAGCCAGTCGACCTGTCCGCGGAGGCCGGCCGGGTGGTGCTCACCTGCCGCAGCTCCCGGTTCACGCTGCAGACGCTCCCGCTCGAGGACTACCCCTCGCTGCCCGACATGCCCGCGGCCTCCGGAACGGTCAAGGGCGACGCGTTCGCCAACGCCGTGTCGCAGGTGGCGATCGCCGCCGGCCGCGACGACATGCTGCCGGTGCTGACCGGCGTCCGGATCGAGATCGACGGCACGGCCGTCACGCTCGCCGCGACCGACCGCTACCGCCTGGCCGTCCGGGAGTTCACCTGGTCGCCCGAGCGTCCCGACCACAACGCGACCGCGCTGGTGCCGGCCCGCGTCCTGCTCGACACCGCCAAGTCACTCGCCGGCGGGTCCGACGTCACAATCGCTCTCTCGGCGCCGGGATCCGGTTCGGGCGAAGGCATGATCGGTTTCTCCGGCTCGAGTGGCGGCACTCAGCGCCGCACGACGACCCGGTTGCTCGACGGCGAGTTTCCGAAGTACCGCACGCTGTTCCCCGCCGAGCAGCAGACGTTCGCCCGCGTCGAGACCGCCCCGCTGGTCGAGTCGCTGAAGCGCGTCGCGCTGGTCGCCGAACGCAACACGCCGGTACGCCTGACGTTCGAGGACGGCCAAGCCACGCTTGACGCCGGCAGCAGCGACGAGGCGCAGGCGTCGGAGTCGCTCGAGGCTCACATCGAAGGCGAAGCGATCACCACCGGCTTCAACCCGCACTACCTCCTCGACGGGCTCGGCGTGGTCGACGCACCGTGGGTTCAGTTCGCTTTCACTCAGGCCGGTAAGCCGGCCGTGCTCACGGCGGTCGCAGCGGCCGACGCCGAGCCCAACCCCGACTACCGCTACCTGCTGATGCCCGTACGCTTGCAGAGCTAGTTCCGCGATCCGCGTCAAAGGGAAGACCTCAGCATGGACATCGGGCTCGTCGGCCTCGGCAAAATGGGTGGCAACATGCGGGATCGCCTGCGTGAGAAGGGCCACACAGTCGTCGGTTACGACACCAACCCCGACATCGCCGACGTCGACACGCTGACCGCGCTGGTCGAGCAGCTGCCCACTCCACGGGTGGTCTGGGTGATGGTTCCGGCCGGCGAGATCACCCACAAGGTGATCGACGAGCTCGAAGACCTGCTGTCGGAAGGCGACGTGGTCGTCGACGGTGGCAACTCCCGCTGGACCGACGACCGGATGCACGCGGAACGCCTGGCCAAGCAGGGTATCGGCTTCGTCGACTGCGGTGTGTCCGGCGGCGTCTGGGGCCGCACCAACGGCTACGCCCTGATGTGCGGCGGCAACGCCGAAGACGTCGTGAAGGTGCAGCCGGCGTTCGACGCGTTGAAGCCCGAGGGCGAGTTCGGCTTCGTCCACGCGGGCCAGGTCGGCGCCGGCCACTTCGCCAAGATGGTCCACAACGGCATCGAGTACGGCCTGATGCAGGCCTACGCCGAGGGCTACGAACTGCTCGAGGCGACCGACATCGTTGACAACGTTCCCGACGTGTTCCGCTCCTGGCGGGAGGGCACGGTCATCCGTTCCTGGCTGCTCGACCTGCTGGTCCGGGCGCTGGAGGAAGACCAGGACCTCGCCAAGATCCGAGGCTATGCCGACGACTCCGGCGAGGGCCGCTGGACGGTCGAGGCCGCGATCGACAACGCCGTGCCGATGAACGCGATCGCCGCCGCGCTGTTCTCCCGGTTCGCCTCGCGGCAGGAAGACTCGCCGGCGATGAAGGCGATCGCGGCGATGCGCAACCAGTTCGGCGGGCACGCGACGCATCCCGACTCGACGTCCGCACGGCCCGACACGGAAGCACCGTAGCCGCAGCTTCCGCTGTCGTCCCCCGTCCCGAACCGGTAACGTCGACTCGTGCATGTCGCCCACTTGTCGCTCATCGACTACCGCAGCTATCCCGCGGTCGAGCTCGAGCTGGGTCCCGGCATCACGGTTTTCGTCGGCCGCAACGGCCAGGGCAAGACCAACCTCGTCGAGGCGATCGGCTATCTCGCCAGCCACAGCTCACACCGAGTGCCCTACGACGCTCCCCTGATCCGTACCGACGCCGAACGCGCGATCATCCGCGGCGACATCGTCCACGAGGGCCGGCACGCGCTGATCGAGCTGGAGATCAACCCCGGAAAGTCCAACCGGGCAAGGCTGAACCGCGCTCCGGTAACCCGGCCGCGGGACGTACTCGGAGTGTTGCGCACGGTTCTGTTCGCGCCCGAGGACCTGGCCCTGGTCAAGGGCGATCCCGACACGCGGCGGCGATTCCTCGACGACCTCCTGGTGGTCCGGACGCCCCGGTTCGCGGGCGTCCGCGCCGACTACGACCGGGTGCTGAAGCAGCGCAACACGTTGCTGAAGACCGCCGGACAGGCGACCCGGGCCGGCGGGTCGCTGGCAGCACTGGAAGCCTGGGACACCCATCTCGCCCAGCTCGGGGGACAGCTGCTCGCGGCCAGACTCTCGCTGATCGACCAGCTGCGACCGCCGATGCAGAAGGCTTACGTGCAGGTCGCAGCCGGCGACGCCGACGTCACGGTCGACTACAAATCCTCAACCCCGCTTGGCGACTCGGTCTCGCCTGCCGAGCTCGGCGCCGCGCTGACCGACGCGCTCGCCGAGAAACGCGAAGAGGAGTTACGCCGCGGTGTCTCGCTGGTCGGCCCCCACCGCGACGACCTGGTCATCGGCCTGAACGGCCTTCCGGCCAAGGGATACGCCAGCCACGGCGAGTCCTGGTCGCTGGCGCTCTCGTTGCGGCTCGGGTCGTACGACCTGATGTGCGAGGACGGCGGCGAACCCGTGCTGATCCTCGACGACGTGTTCGCCGAGCTCGACTCCGGACGGCGGAGCCGGCTGGCCGGGCTGGTGGCGCGGGCCGAGCAGGTCCTGGTCACGGCCGCCGTCGACGGCGACGTGCCCGAGGAGCTCACCGGTATTCGGTTTGCCGTGAAACAAGGGGAGGTGTGCCTTGTCGACGGAGCCTCCTGACGAGCGAGAACAGCCCGGGAACGATGCCGAGGGCTGGCAGCCGACCGGGCTGGAGCTGGCCCGGGCGGTGGCGAGATCGGTCGCGGCCGCGGCTGGAACCAACGCGCACCGCTTCGGCTTCCGGAAGGGCCGCGGCCGGTCGTTCCGGTCGAAGTCCGGTGAGCCGGCGAAGTCCTCCGGTGCCCGTCCAGACGACCGGGATCCACAGCTGCTCGACGCGACGCTGGAGCGGCTCGTCTCCGAGCGTGGCTGGACGACCGACGTCGCGGTCGCGGGCGCGATCGCGCGCTGGGACCACATCGTCGGGGCCGACGTCGCCGCGCACTGCAAGGCCGAGCGATTCGCCGACGCCGAGCTGACCGTCCGAGCCGACTCGACCGCGTGGGCGACGCAGGTGCGCCTGCTGGCGGCGACGTTGGTGAAGCGCCTGAACGAGGAGCTCGGCGACGGCACCGTGAAGAAGGTCAACGTGCTGGGGCCCACGGCGCCGAGCTGGCGCAAGGGCCCGCGGTCCGTACGCGACGGCCGGGGCCCTCGCGACACCTACGGCTGAGCCGCGGTCACCTTCGCCCGGCGTCCGACGGCTGTTCCTGTTCACTACGTTGGCCAGGCACGCTCGTCGGGCGGACCTCGAGCCGGAAGTCGCCGTCGTACCGGCGGTCTCCGCGCTTCACCGCCTCTTCGACGACTTCGGTGCTCTTGTCCTCACGCCGCATCAGCGGATCGTTGCGCAAGTCCTTCGCCAGCGACACGCACATGCCGATCATGACGATGCCGAACGGCGCCGCCACCAGAATCGTCAAGTTCTGCAGGCCTTCCAGCGCGCTCCCTCCCCCGGCACCCACGAGCAGCATGATCAGTGCGACCGCGCCGGTCAGCACGCCCCAGAACGCCACAACGGTGTTGGCCGGATGGATAGTGCCGCGCTGCGACATCGTTCCCATCACGACCGACGCGGCGTCGGCGCCCGACACGAAGAAGATCGCCACCAGCACCATCACGATGATCGACGTGACGAGCGCGAGCGGGAACTGGTCGAGCAGCCCGAACAGCTGCTCCTCCTGTGTCGACGCGCCGGCCAGATCCACACCGGAACGCTGCTGGTCGATCGCCGATCCACCGAAGATCGCGAACCACAGCAGGCTCACCGCGCTCGGCACGAGCATGACGCCGACGACGAACTCCCGGATCGTCCGCCCGCGGCTGATCCGCGCGATGAACATGCCGACGAACGGTGTCCAGGAGATCCACCACGCCCAGTAGAAGACCGTCCACGTCGACAGCCAGCCGGCCATCGCCTCACCTCCGCTGGCAGACGTACGGGCGGCCATCGACGCGAAGTCGGCGACGTAGTCACCGATCGCGGTGGGGATCAGGTTCAGGATGAACACGGTCGGACCGACTACGAACACGAAAGCCGCCAGCACCACGGCGAGCACCATGTTGGTGTTCGAGAGCCACTGAATTCCCTTGGCCACACCCGAGATCGCCGACAGCACGAACGCACACGTCAGCACGGCGATCACAGCGACCAGCAAGCCGGTGCCGGCCTCGTCCATCCAGCCGACGGCCGAGATCCCGCGTCCGATCTGCAGGGCACCGAGGCCGAGCGAAGCGGCCGATCCGAACAACGTCGCGAAGATCGCCATCACGTCGATCGCCTTGCCCGCAGCGCTTTCCGTCCGGCGCTTGCCGATCAGCGGCGTGAACACCGAGCTGATCAGCTGCGAACGACCGCGCCGGAACGTGCCGTACGCGATCGCCAGTCCCACGACCGCGTACATCGCCCACGGATGCAGCGTCCAGTGGAACAAGGTGGTCGCCATCGACACGTCGAGGGCGGCGTTCGTACCTGCCCCGGCGGTGCCTGGAGGGGGTTCGGTGAAGTGCGCGAGGGGCTCGACCACGCCGAAGAACATCAGCCCGATCCCCATACCGGCGCTGAACATCATCGCGACCCAGGAGATGGTACGAAACTCCGGCTCCTCGTCGTCCTTGCCGAGCCGGATCCGTCCGTACCGGCTGAACGCCAGCCACAGCGCGAACACCACGAAACCGCTTGCCGCGAGGACGAACGCCCACCCACCGTTGGCCTCCAGCCAGCTCAGCATGCGGCCCGAGATGTCGCCGAGCGACTGCCGGCTCAGCACACCCCAGAGGACGAACACGACGGTGAGTCCGGCAGCGACCCCGAACACCACTTTGTCGACGTTCGACGTGGAACCAGGCGCGACCGCAGGATCCGTGCCACCAACTACGTCTTCAGCAGGGTTCGTACTATTCGGATTTTCGCCCATGAGTCCGCCTTACCCCATCTGGGCGGTTCAGACCCTGAGGCCAAAAGAAGGCCCGGCAGGCGGCGCGAGACGGTCATCCTGTGGAGGGGTACGAGATCGAGGGTTAGGGCGGCGAGAACCGCCCTAGAGCCGCGCCTCGCCGATATCGGGCCACCCCATCGGGTACACTGGAACCGTTGAGAAGGCCGCTCCGCCGTCAGGGGGCGCCACGTTCCGTCGGGCGCCCGGCGTGCACCGTGGGCGGTCTTTTCGTGTCCGAGCACGAGCGAGAGGTCAGCAACACGTGACGACTGCCGATGTGTCGGGAACCGGGGTCGCTCCCGGCAACGAGCCGGAAACCAACGGGGCCAACCACGAATCTACCGCCGCGGCGGAGCAGGGGCCCACCTATGACGCCAGCGCGATCACGGTTCTGGAAGGGCTCGACGCGGTCCGTAAGCGGCCGGGCATGTACATCGGATCCACAGGCGAACGCGGCCTCCACCACCTGGTCCAGGAAATTGTGGACAACGCTGTGGACGAAGCCATGGCCGGCCGCTGTGACCAGATCGACGTCACGCTGCTGGCCGGCGGCGGCTGCCGCGTGGTCGACGACGGTCGCGGCATTCCCACCGGCATTCATCCCCAGGAAGGCAGGTCCGCGGCCGAGGTCGTGCTGACCGTCCTGCACGCCGGCGGCAAGTTCGGCGGCGGCGGCTACAAGGTCTCCGGCGGCCTGCACGGCGTCGGCAGCTCTGTGGTCAACGCGCTGTCGTCCAAGCTCGAGCTCGAGGTCTGGAACGACGGCTACCGCTGGACCCAGACCTACCACATGGGTGTCCCCGACGCGCCGATCGAGCGGCACGAGGCCACCGAGCGCACCGGCACCTCGATCGCGTTCTGGCCGAGCGACGAGATCTTCGAGACCACCGTCTTCTCGTTCGAATGGATCGCCACCCGGCTGCGCGAGATGGCGTTCCTCACCAAGGGCCTGCGCATCGTGCTGCGGGACGAGCGCACCGACATGACGGACACCGGCGAGCCTCGCGAGGTGGTCTACCACTTCGAGAACGGCCTGATCGACTATGTCGAGCACCTCAACGCCAGCAAGGAAGCGGTCCACCGTTCGGTGATATCGCTCGAGGCCGAGAACGACGATGTCGGCATGAGCGTCGAGCTCGCGATGCAGTGGAGCGGCGCCTTCACCGAGTCCGTCCACACCTTCGCCAACGCGATCAACACCCACGAGGGCGGCACCCACGAAGAGGGCTTCCGCAGCGCACTCACGAGCCTGGTCAACCGGTTCGGCGAAGACTGGGGAATGATCAAGAAGAAGGAAGACCGGCTCACCGGCGACGACGTCCGGGAAGGTCTCACCGCGATCGTTTCGGTGAAGCTCACCGAGCCGCAGTTCGAGGGCCAGACCAAGACCAAGCTCGGCAACACCGAGGCCAAGACCTTCGTGCAGTCGGTTGTCTACGAACGCCTGACCGAGTGGTTCGAGAAGAACCCCACCGAGGGCAAGGACATCGTACGCAAGGGCATCGCGGCCGCCACGGCCCGCGTCGCCGCGCGTAAGGCTCGCGATCTCACACGACGCAAGGGACTGCTCGGCGGCACCTCGTTGCCGGGCAAGCTGCTCGACTGCCAGTCGACCAACCCCGAAGAGTGTGAGGTCTTCATCGTCGAGGGTGACTCGGCCGGTGGCTCCGCACGCCAGGGCCGCGACCCACGGACACAGGCGATCCTGCCGATCCGCGGCAAGATCCTCAACGTCGAGAAGGCCCGGATCGACAAGGTCTTCCAGAACACCGAAGTGCAGGCGCTGATCTCGGCGCTCGGCACAGGCATCCACGACGACTTCGACATCGACAAGCTGCGGTACCACAAGATCGTCATCATGGCCGACGCCGACGTCGACGGTAAGCACATCTGCACGCTGCTGCTGACGCTCCTCTTCCGGTTCATGAAGCCGCTTGTGGAGAAGGGCTTCGTCTACATCGCCAAGCCACCGCTCTACCGTCTCAAGTGGAGCAACAGCGAGCACGAGTTCGTCTACTCCGACACCGAACGCGACGCGATGATCGCCGCCGGGCAGGAGTCGGGCAAGCGACTGCCCAAGGACAACGGGATCCAGCGCTACAAGGGTCTCGGCGAGATGAACCCCGACGAGCTGTGGGACACCACGATGGATCCCACCCAGCGCATCCTGCAGTTGGTCACGCTGGACGACGCGGCTCAGGCCGACGAGATCTTCTCCATCCTGATGGGCGAAGACGTCGACCAGCGCCGGTCGTTCATCCAGCGCAACGCCAAGGACGTCCGGTTCCTCGACATCTAGGACTCATGTCTCTCCTCGCAGCCCCACCTGCTTTTGTCATGAAGGAAATCGCACGTGACTGACACCATCGACATCCCGCCTCCCGCGCAGCCGGAGCGGATCGAGCCGATCGACCTGCAGGCCTCGATGCAGCGCAACTACATCGAGTACGCCATGAGCGTGATCGTCGGCCGGGCCCTCCCCGACGTCCGCGACGGCCTGAAGCCGGTGCACCAGCGCATCCTGTACGCCATGTACGACGGCGGCTACCGGCCCGACCGCGGCTTCTTCAAGTGCGCGCGTGTGGTCGGCGATGTCATCGGTACTTACCACCCGCACGGCGACACCGCGGTCTACGACACGCTCGCGCGGCTGGCTCAGCCGTGGGCGATGCGCTACCCGCTGGTCGATGGCCAGGGCAACTTCGGTTCGTCCGGCGACGACAAGCAGGCCGCGATGCGGTACTGCGTGGTGGGCGAGACCCGCGTCCGTACGTACGAGAACGGCGGGATCCGGATCGCCGACCTGGTGCCGGACGCGGAGCCCAACTCCGACCACGACGTCGACCTGAAGCTGATGGGCAAGGACGGCGTACCCGTCCACGCGTCGAAGTTCTTCCACTCCGGCTCACACCCGACGCTGAAGCTGCGTACGGCTTCCGGGCATGAGCTGACCGGCACGCACAACCACCCCGTGCTGTGCCTGGTCGACCTCGGCGGTGTGCCGACGCTGCTGTGGAAGCTGCTGTCGGAGATCCGTCCCGGCGACTACGTCGCGATGCAGAACCTCCGGCCGCCGTACGTCTCGCAGACCGACGAGGAGTTCTCGCCGGTGCTGCCCGACTACGTGCCGTTCCTCGGAACCTACCTCCGCGAGCAGGCCGCTCGCAGCGACGTCGACCGCGCCTGGCTGCTCGGCACGCTCGTCGACCGGCTCGGCCAGTGGGAGCATGGCGCCGACGAGGTGCTCACCCGGATCACCGACGAGGGCGCGTCGATCGCACAACCGCTGACCGACGGACGGTTCGCGTACGCCGAGGTCGCCTCCGTCACCGACGCCGGCGTGCAGCCGGTCTACAGCCTCCGGGTCGACTCCGACGACCACGCGTTCATCACCAACGGATTCGTCAGCCACAACACCGAGTGCCGGATGGCGCCGCTGGCGATGGAGATGCTGCGCGACATCAACGAGGACACGGTCGACTTCCGGCCCAACTACGACGGTCGCGACCAGGAGCCGGTCGTCCTGCCGGCGCGGTTCCCCAACCTGCTGGTCAACGGCTCCCCCGGCGGTATCGCGGTCGGCATGGCGACCAACATCCCGCCGCACAACCTGCGCGAGGTCGCGGCCGGCGTGCAGTGGGCGCTGGAGAACCCCAACGCGACCCGCGAAGAGTTGCTCGAGGCGCTGCTGGAGCGAATCCAGGGTCCCGACTTCCCCACCGCGGGCCTGATCGTCGGGCGGCGCGGTATCGAGGAGGCCTATCGCACCGGACGTGGCTCGGTCACGATGCGGGCGGTCGTCGAGGTCGAGGAAGACAAGGGCCGCACCTATCTGGTGGTCACAGAGCTGCCCTACCAGGTCAACCCCGACAGCCTCGCCAGGCGGATCGCCGAGCTGGTCAACAGCGGCAAGATGGGCGGCATCGCCGACATCCGCGACGACTCCTCGTCGCGTACCGGCCAGCGGCTGGTGATCGTGCTGAAGCGCGACGCGGTCGCCAAGGTTGTGCTCAACAACCTCTACAAGCACACCGCTCTGCAGGACTCGTTCGGCTGCAACATGCTTGCGCTGGTCGACGGAGTGCCGCGCACGCTGACGCTCGACCAGTTCGTGTCGTACTGGGTCCAGCACCAGATCGAAGTGATCCAGAGGCGTACCCGCTACCGCCTGCGGCGCGCCGAGGAAGAGGCCCACCTCTACCGTGGCCTGGCCAAGGCGCTCGACGCGCTCGACGAGGTCATCGCACTGATCCGGCGTTCACAGACCGTCGAGGAGGCGCGCGACGGGTTGATCGCGCTGCTCGACATCGACGAGCTGCAGGCCAGGCACATCCTCGACATGCAGCTGCGCCGGCTGGCCGCGTTGGAACGGCAGAAGATCCTCGACCACCTGCAAGAGCTCGAGGCGCAGATCGCCGACCTCAACGACATCCTGGCGTCGCCCGAACGGCAGCGTCAGATCATCTCCGACGAGCTCGGAACGATCGTCGAGAAGTACGGCGACGAGCGGCGCAGCCAGATCATCCCGGCCGACGGCGATCTCACCGCGGCCGACCTGATCCCCGACGAGGACGTCGTCGTCACGATCACGATGGGTGGCTACGCCAAGCGCACGCAGTCCGGTCTCTACCGCAGCCAGCGCCGCGGCGGAAAGGGCGTGCGCGGCGCCCAGCTCAGGGGCGACGACGTGGTGGACCACTTGTTCCCCACGCGTAACCACCACTGGATCCTGTTCTTCACCAACCGTGGCCGCGTTTACCGCGCGAAGGCGTACGAGCTGCCCGAGGCCGGCCGCGACGCCAAGGGCGGGCACGTCGCAGGGCTGCTCTCGTTCCAGCCCGACGAGGAGATCGCACAGGTGCTGGCGATCAGCGACTACGAGCAGGCGCCCTACCTCGTCCTGGCCACCAAGAAGGGCCTGATCAAGAAGACGCCGCTCGCGGAGTACGACTCCAACCGCGCGGCCGGCATCATCGCGCTCAACTTCCGCGAGGACGACGACGAGCTGATCGGCGCCCGCCTGGTCGGCCCCGAAGACGACCTGCTGCTGGTGTCGAAGAAGGCGATGGCGGTCCGGTTCCAGGCCGATGACGGACAGTTGCGACCGATGGGACGCGCGACGTCCGGCGTGACCGGAATGCGTTTCCGTGATGACGATGAGTTGCTGGCACTTGGTGTGATTCGTCACGACGAGGACGAGCAGCAGTATGTGTTCACGGTCACCGACGGCGGGTATGCCAAGCGGACAGTTGTCGAGGAGTACCGGAAGCAAGGCAGGGGTGGCCTGGGCATCAAGGCGATGCGGATCACCGACAGTCGCGGTTCACTGGTCGGAGCGATCGTCGTAGGCAACGGAGACGAGGTCTTGTGCGTCAAGGCTAGTGGACAGGTAACTCGAAGCCCGGTGTCCGACGTCCCCGCCAAGGGTCGTGACACCATGGGTGTCATCTTCGCCGGCGTGAAGCAAGGTGACTCGGTCGTTGCGATCGCGCGTAACGCAGAGCACGATGCTGGTGAGGAAAACGCTGACGAGGTGGCGGTCGACCAGTCCACAGAGGAGGGGGACGACCAGTCCACCGAGGTCAGCAGCGAGGGTCCGGACGAGCAAGACCGGACCGATAGCCAGGAGGACAGCACGTGACACGGAGCGGCGGACCAGACGAGGGCCTGACCAATCTGACGGTCCCGTCCAACGGCCCAAGCCCGCGTCAGCGCCCTGACCAGGTGCCTGCCGGGCAGGCCCAAGGCGGAGACTCGGGGAGGAGCGACCGCGGCCTTCAGCGGCCCGGAACCCGAGAGGAGCCGGGCCGCGGTGAAGGACGCACCGATCCCAGACTGCAGGGACCGGGGCAGAGTCAGCAGGGGCAGGGCCAGCGTCGAGACGAGGCGCGCACCGAGCAGCTCGCGCTCGACGGTGTGCGCCCGGACCGTCGCCTCGCCTCGCCGGTGCCGATGAGCAGCAACCGTTCGCCGCTTCGGCCGCCGGGTCAGCAGGGGCGCAACCAGCAGGAACGCAGCCGCGTTCGGCGAGCCCGGCTGCGTGCCGTGCGGCTCGACCCGTGGTCGGTGATGAAGACCGCGTTCCTGCTCTCGATCGCGTTCGCCATCGTGACGATGGTGTCGGTCACCGTGGTGTGGAAGGTGCTCGAGGCCGCCGGCGTCTACGACTCGGTCAACAGCACCGTGCGCGATGTGCTGGGGAGCGCTTCGCAGAACGCGTTCAGCCTGGAGCAGTACATCGGGCTCGAGAAGGTCCTGGGGGTGACGGCGCTGATCTGCGTCGTCGACGTCGTGCTGATCACGGCGATCGCCACACTTGGTGCGTTCTTGTACAACTTGTCCGCCAGCCTGCTGGGCGGCGTCGAAGTGACGCTCGCCGAAGAGGAGTAGGCCAGCGGTGTCACGGCTGCCGCTGCCTGTCGCCAGGCTCGGCGTGCGGCTCTACGCCGCGCTGGACGCCCAGGACTGGCCGCTGATCGAGACACTCGTCTCACCGTCGCTCTCGATCCAGGTCGGCAGCTCACCACCCATGCGCCTGGAGGAATGGCGGCGCGCACAGGTCGGGTTCTACACCGGCTTCCCCGACGGCCGCCACGTTGTCGACGAGTTCCTCGTCGACGGGGAACGCTTCGTCACCCGCTGCCGTTTCACCGGCACCCACACCGGCCCGTTCGCCGGCGTCGCGGCGACTGGGATCCAGGTGTCGGCGGGCGTCATCCACATCGACCGTTTCGTCGACGGCCTGCTGGTCGAGCACCACGGGCAGCTCGACATGTTCGGCCTGCTCCGGCAGATCGGTGCCGCATCCGCGCCGGCCTGAGGTGGTTGCGGAGCAGGTGTGCGCGGCCTATCGCCGGGCGGCCGGCCTGGTGTCGGCGCCGCGTACCCACTGCCCGGCAGGGTCGGCGTCAGCCGCGCCGGCAGGCAGCACGTAGAGCCACTCACCGTCGTTCCGCTGCTCCCGTTCCACGACCCGCCCGTCGACCCAGAGCGCCAGCCCGTAGGCGTCCGTACCGGCGTGATACTTGATGGGATCGTCTGTCATGCGCGCGAGATTAGCGCATATGTTCGATCGCCGCTAAGGGGGATACCGCTTTGGCGTCGCACCGTTTGGTGCGATACTCTCGGTCGGCGATGAGGGGCCTATAGCTCAGCTGGTTAGAGTGCTTCCCTGATAAGGAAGAGGTCACTGGTTCAAGTCCAGTTAGGCCCACCCGCACTGCGCCGCCGGCGCGTAGCGCCCGGGGTTTCGGTGGCAAGGAGGCTTCCCCGATGATCAAGAAACTGTTACTGGCAGCACTTGTCCTGCTCGGCGGCTGGTTCATCTACAAGCGAATCCAGGCCGACAAGGAAGAGCAGAACCTCTGGGCAGAGGCGACCGACACCGTCTCCCCTGCCGGCGACCGCTAACCGGTTTGCCCACCCTGAGATACTGAACCTGGCGCGCACACCGCGCCGCCCCATCTGGGGGCGTAGCTCAACTGGCAGAGCACTGCCTTTGCAAGGCAGGGGTTAGGGGTTCGAGTCCCCTCGTCTCCACAACTCTCATACGCAGGTCGGCCGGCATCGTCCTCCGATTCGTCGCCGGCTGCTGTTGTCGAAGCGATCGCGGCGGAGCCGGCTAGATGTACGGGTCGCGCAGGCGTTGGACGAGGGCTTTCGAGCGGAGCTCCTCGCGGATCCAGGCGAGCCGGCCGATCGTGGGGAGCATTTCGTGTTCGCTCTGGCTGAGCGGGCGAACCGACTCGTAGGCCTCGAGCACCGGCGCTCGTACCGGCTCGGGGATGCGGGTGTAGTAGTACGCGATGTCATACACGCGCCAGCCGTAGCCGCAGAGGTCGAAGTCGAACCACGTGATCTCGCCGGTGTCGGTGAAGTTGTGGTTCAGGCCTTGGACGTCTCCGTGCACGATGCCCCACCCGCCCGGCCCCGGGTCGAAGGCGCGGATCCGCCGGTGAATGTCGTCGACCTGTTCGCGGATGAACGCGACGTCACTCGGATCGTCGTACGCGAGGGAGGGCTCGAGCTTTCGGACGAAGCGGTCCAGGAGGTTGGGTTCGTCCAGCCTGTAACGGCTCTGGCCGGGCCCCGGCTGGTACCCGTCAGCCGCGACATGGATGGCGGCGAGCGTCCGGCCGATGGTGTACGCCTGTGCCTGTGTCAGCGTTTCGGTGTGGCCGGGAGTGCCAGGCGCCCAGGAGAGCAGGCTGAAGTAGCGGTCTCCGCCCGGCGTCGACGCACGTCCGAGCGGGTCGCCGTCGCGGCGTGGGATCGGTGTCGAGACGGGGACGCCTTCGGCGTGAAGGTGGGCGAGCAGCCCGAGCTCGAAGCGATAGTCGCCAGGACCGGAGATGTGCCACCTGTTCCGGCCGTAGATCCGCAGCACGTATGGAGTTCCGTCGGCGGTGACCGCATACGTGTCGTTGCCCGCGGAGTTCAGCAGCCGGATGTCGGTCGGCTCTCCGAGGTCGTACTTCGCGGAGACCAGCGCCCGTGCCTGTTTCACGTCGAACCGGCCTTTGTCGTCCATGTCCGGTGCGCTCCTCTCGGGCGTTTACGGCCGCGCGATTCCGGTGCGGGCCAGGTGGGCCGCGATCGCGGCGGTGTCGAAGCGGCCGGCTCGCGTGCCGGCGAGCAGCAGCCAGGCCACCATGCCGAGCCGGAACCCTCTCTCCACAGGTACGAGCGCCGCCTTCTCCTGCTCGCTCAACGGCCAGCCCAGCCGGCGGAGCTCGTCGGCGTAGGCGGTGACCAGCTCCGGTGCGCGATAGCTGCGCGCGCTGATCAGCTCGTACGGCCGGGTGCCGACGTGGGAGACGCCGAAGTCGATGACGCCGGCGAGCCGATCTCCGTCGTAGTGGACGTTCTGCTCGGCCATGAAGTCGCCGTGAATCAAGGTGAGCGGGAGGTCGTCGACGGCACCGAGGCCGGCCAGCTCATCCACCGTCACCGCGGCTGCGTGGGCTGCCCACGTGGCCAGCGCCGGCTGCTCGGCCGCGAACCCGTCGAGTCCCGCCTGCCAGTCGGCCACGGTCAGCACGGGAAGACCTGCACACAGCGGGCGCCAGCCGCCCCGCTGACCGAGCTGTTCGGCCAACGGCCGCAGGGCGACATCCAGGCGGGCCAGGTCGGCGCCGCGCTGCCGGCTCTGCTGCGGAGTCTCCCGCGTCCGGCACTGCCCTGGTACGTAACGGGTGAGGCAGTACCAGCGGCCGTCCACTTCGAGAGGCTCTGCCAGGGGATCCGGCACGAACCAGCCCTGGCCGCTCAGCTGCCGCGGGATCGCATGCTCGTACGCCAGGTCCTCGACAGTGGTCCCGGCGTAATAGCGACGCAGCACGCACGGCTCGCCCGACCGCGGCCAGACGTGCCAGTTCGCGTTGCCGTCCGGACCGTGGTTCGCCGGAATCTCGGCGGTGTGCGCCGCCGGAACGCCAAGCAAATCGAGGATCTGGCTTACGTCACGTAGGTGGGCGCCCATGTCGCGACAGCATAGGCGGGCCGATCCCGCGAAACTAGCGAATATCCACGCAGGAGGCCAGAATCGCACAATGGACGAAAGGCTCGACGGCGGAATCAACCACGTCGTGCGGCGCGGCGACACCGTCCTGCGTCCAGTCGGCCCGTGGTCGCCGGCGGTGCACGAGCTCCTCCAGCATCTGGAGTCCGTCGGGTTCGGCGGTGCCCCACGGTTTCTCGGAATCGACGATGACGGGCGCGAGATCCTTTCCTACGTTGCGGGCAACGCGCCCTGGCCACCCGGCGAGAACCGCGAGGAACTGACGGATCCACAGCTTCTGGAGAGCGTCGCCGCGCTCCTACGCGACTACCACGACGCCGTCGACGGCTGGCGCCCGTCAACCTCGACCTGGCAGGCCGCGCCCGTAGCTGCCGGCCGGCCGGAGGTCCTGTGTCACAACGACATCGCGCCCTGGAACCTCATCACCCAGCAGCAGAAGGCCTTCGCGTTCGTCGACTGGGACACGGTCGCGCCGGGGCCGCGGATGTGGGATCTCACCTACCTCGCCTACACGTTCGTCCCGCTGGCAGCGCCGGAGAACCTCCCGATGATGGGCTGGCCTTCTCCCACTGCGACGCACGAGCGGCTCGACCTCATCCGCCGTGGGTACGGGTGTTCCGAGGCGCAATGGCAGGAGTTGCTGACCCTCATCCCCATCCGGATCCAAGCGGCGTACGACACCATGCGGATCTGGGCGGCCGAGAACCGGCCCGGCTGGCGGGCGCAGTGGGAGCAACCGGACCCGTGGCGGTATGGCGCGGGCTACCTGCGTGACCTGGCATTCGTTCAGGAGGAGCTTGCCTAGCAGGTCGCCCTCGCAGCGTTGGGTCCGAGGCGCCAACGAACTAGCGGGCCACGCGGGTGGTGAGGATCGTGGCGAAGGCGGATGGGCGTTGGTACAGGGAGCGATGGCCGCTGTCTGGCAGGACGATGTGTTCCTTGTGTGGGGCGTCGAGCGCGTCGAACCAGTCGCGAAAGGGCGGGATGCGGGCGGGCACTTCGCCGGCGCCGTCCACGAAGTATGCCGGGACCTGCAGGTGACGCACACGAACGCGGAGGTCGACGGACTGGGTGCGGGGGTAGTACTGGTCGTACGCGTCGGCGAAGCCGGACAGGACGTGCGCCTTGTCCAGGAACGTGTACTCGTTCGCTGACAGGCTTTCGTCCAGGCCGCCCTGGCCTCCACCTGAGGCCGGAAAGACGCGTGGTTCGGCGAGCAGCATGGGCTCGTAGTCGTAGAGGCGCGCGTACGGCGGCCGGCCCGCTTTCGTCAGTGCGGCGACCAGTTGCGCGTCGTGGTGGTGGCGGGCCCAGGACAGCGTTGCTGCGTACTGGGCGCGATCTGCGGCGGCGGTTGCGACTGCTTGGCCGACGCCGACGTACGCCCGGAACAGGTTCGGCCGGCGCTGGACGGCGAGTACGGCAGGGATCGTTCCGCCGGAGTGGGCCACCAGGTAGATGCGGCCGGTGTGGAAGCGCTGCTGCAGATAGGTCGCCGTGGCGAGGACGTCGGAGACTTCGCTGTCCAGTGTGAGCGTCGAGGTTGGCTCGAGCGCCGGGTACGAGCTGCCGCCGCCGCGGCGGTCGAGGGTCGCGACGACGAAGTGGGGTTCGAGGGCTGTGGACAGGTGGGCGCGGACGGCACCGCGTTCGGCGGCGCCGGGTGCGCCCGGTACGAACAGCAGGACGGGCTTTCGTACGTCGGCGCCTCGGATCATCAGGCCGAGACGGTGCGACCCGCTGGTGACAGTGGTCAACTCAGCGATGCTGCGAGCGCCGGGTCCCGCAGCGATCGGCTGGGTACGAGCGGGCAGTACGACCGCGACGGTCACCAGCGCGACAGCCGCCGCGAGTACGCCGATGGCGGCCCGGCCGGCGTAGCGGCGGAACCGGCCGCTCTCAAGCGCAGCACCGGATCGACGGCGGGCGAGCCCTGCACCATACGCAGCGCCGACGAGCATCGGCAGCAGGGTCAGCAACGCGTGCACCCCCCTCCCCGCGACCAGCGCCAGCACGCCGAGCAGGCTCAGGTGTGGCGCGTCGACGGTCGGCCCGGTCGCGCCGAGCCGGACCAGTTCGAACGTGCCGGAGAACAGCACCGGCGCCGCCGGCAGGGCCCAGCGGGACCGGAGAATCCAGCCGGCCGCGAGGCCAACCCCGAGGCTGACGACGATGCTCACGAGCGCGGCCGCCACGGTCAGCGGACCTCGTGGCGTCAGCCAGCCCGCCAGCGCACCCCACAGCACCGGTGCCAGCAACCCGACCACGATCCGCATGTCCGCCCCTCCCTCGCCACCTACGTAGCACCTGCTACACGGCCAATGTAGCAGGTGCTACACGAAGCGGTTGCTACAGTTCAGCGGTGGATCGCCGTGCCGAGCTTGCCGAACAGGCGCTGGGTTACGTCCTCGAGCACGGCCTGGCCGGGCTGTCGCTGCGCCCGCTCGCTGCCGCGCTCGGCACCAGCGACCGCATGCTGATCTACCATTTCGGCAGCAAGGAACAGCTGGTCAAGGACGTGCTGGCACTCGCGCAGCAGCGGTTGGCCGCCTCGCTGGAGCCTCCCGACGGCGACCTGCGGAACGTCGGCGACGTCATCCGCTACCTCTGGGCAGAGATCAGTTCGCCTCACACGAACCAGGTGACCAGGCTGTACCTGGACGTGTGCGTACTCGCCGCCCAGGAGCCGGAACGCTGGCGCGGCGCACCCGAGCAGCTGCGAGGCCCGTGGAAGGAGCCGATGCGCGCCGGACTGGTCGCGTTCGGGGTCGCACCTGAACGGGCGCCGGCGCTGGCCGATCTGATCCTCGGCACGTTCGACGGGCTCGCCATCGACCGGCTGGTCGCCACCGACCCGGCCCGCGCCGACGCGGCAGCCGAGGCGTTCGCGGAGCTGATGATCAGCGTGGCGGCCGGAACGCCGTGATCAACGTAGCCCGCGGGAATCCAGCCGCCGTCTCGATGGCCTAGGCCAGAGCCGACTCGTTGCCCGACGCCGCCAGCTGCCAGCTCTCGCCGGCCGCGTGGCTCGCGATGCCGGCCGGGCCGAACAGGTGGACGGGCTCCGGCCCGACCGTACGTGCCACATCGGCGACGACCGCGACGCCGCTGCGTTCCGGGATCGCGAGCACGCTACGGCCGTCCGCCGCCGTCAACGCGACCAGCTCGGCGTCCTGTTCACGCGCGTAGTGCGGCTGCACCACCAGCCCACCCAGCAGGTCGAGTGCGCCTGTCCGGGTCAGCCCCACGTCGTTGGCGTCGGCGCTCGCGGCGATCGAGATGTCGGCACCGGCCAGGATCGCGCCCGCGCTGCCGCCGTACATCGCGCCGCCCGCGCGGAGATAGTCGCGTACGACGGGCAGGAAGTCGTGCCGCAGGATCTCGTCGAGCAGGGCGAACGTGTTGCCGCCGCCGACGAACAACAGATCCGGCGTCAAGTCCGCGGCCGTCCGCCCGGACAGCGAGGTCCACATCGACACCTGGAAGTCGCCCCACGCGGCCAGGCTGCCCTCCAACCAGGCCTGCGCATCGGCGTGTGCCGACGGCTCCAGCGCGAACGGCCAGTAGACGATCCGTATGCCGGGCGACAGGAACTCGTTCCACAGCGCCGCTTCGTCCTGCACCGATCCGCCACCACCGAGATAAATCCGCACGCAAGGACCGTAGCCTGCTGGGCATGGCAAATCTCCTGCATTTCTGCCCGCGCGCCGAGTGGATGGCCGCGCAGGCAGCCGGCTGGTACGAGGGCGACACGCTCGCGACGGAGGGTTTCATCCACTGCTCGACCGCCGAGCAGGTTCACCTGCCGGCGAACGCGCTGATGCGCGGCCGGGAAGACCTCGTGCTGCTCGAGATCGATCCGGCCCGCCTCACCGCACCCGTTCGCTGGGAGCCGGGCGATCCCGCCGACCCGGCCTCGACGCGGTTTCCGCATGTCTACGGAACGCTCCCGCTCGAGGCCGTGATCGGCGTGTACGACTTCCCACCCGGCGCCGACGGCTACTTCACCGTTCCGCCGCAGTTGACAGCGAAAGAGTGAGCTGACCGAACCGGCTTGTTACTCGCCGGCCCGGTCGCGGTCGCCGATGTGGACGGAGATCACGCCGTTCATCTCGGTCAGCGCGGTGGCGAGCTCGGTCATCGAGCCCTTGCCCTGCAGCTCCAGGTCGAGTTCGACGATCCGGCGGCGCGCCGCTTGGTCGGCTTCCTCCGGCTCGAACGCGTGCGCTGTGCCTAGCTCGACGACGGTGAAGCCGCGTCCGGTGCACTCGGCCAGAGCCCGGCGCAGGACGCCTTGCCCGTCGAGGTAGTGCAGGCGGAGCGGCGACGGCGTGTAGGGCGAGGTGGGCAGCCGACGCGCCAGTGGACTGAGCCCGAACACGACGAGGAAATGCGCCGCGGTCACGGTGACCGCGAGCAGTGGAAGCCCGGCACCGGCGGCCATGCCGACCGCGCACGTCAGCCAGACCACTGCGGCGGTCGTGAGCCCGCGCACGATGTCGCGGCGTACGAAGATCAGGCCGCCGCCGATGAAGCCGATCCCCGACACGATCTGCGCGGCGACCCGGGACGGGTCGAGCGTCACGTGCTCGCTGAGCACGTCGAAGAAGCCGTACTTCGACACCAGCATGATCAACGCGGACGCGACACCGACCAACGTATGCGTGCGTAGCCCGGCGCTCTTCTGCCGGACTTCACGTTCGAGGCCGATCAGCGCTGAAAGGAGCAGGGCCACACCGAGGTAGCCCAGCTCCGTCCAGCCTTGTCCAAGCGATTGTCCCCAAAAGCTCACAGCGGTCGCCTAGGTCGATTCGTCACGAATCCAACCTAACCCCGCCGAGCTTCGGGAATCGGTCAGCCGGCTTGCGGTTGCGAGATGTTGACCATCCAGCCGATGCCGAACTTGTCGGTGCACATGCCGAACTCGTCGCCCCACATCTGCTTTTCGAGCGGGACCGCGACGCTGCCGTCGGCGGAGAGCTGCTGCCAGTAGCCGCGAAGCTCGTCGCCGTCGTCGCCGCTCAGGCTGATCGTGATGTTGGTGCCAGGCGTGTGTTCCATGCCGGGCGGGTTGTCGGCCGCCATCAACGCGAAGCCGTTGGGAGCCTCGAGCATGCCGTGCATGATCTTGTTTGCCTCGGGTGCGTCCGGTGTGCCGAACTCGCCGAAGGTGTTGAGGTTGAGCTCACCACCGAAGATGCCGTGGTAGAACTCCATGGCTTCCCGCGCGTTGCCGTCGAAGCTGATGTAGGGGTTGAGTCGAGAGGCCATTTGGTCCTCCTAGGTTGGTGCGAACTGCTTCCGGCAGCCTAGCGAGGGCCACCGACATCGGCCGGAGAATGGAGACAACGGTTGAGTGATTCCGCGTTGGCCGCCGGGGTAAACGACCCCGCAGGCCGCTCAGCCGGGTGACTCGAGCAGGGTGAGCAGCCGGATCGCCTGCCTGGGCAGGGCTTCCGGCGGGTTCCGTACGTGCGCGGCACCGCCGGGCAGGAGCATGAGGAACCAGGTCAGCGCCTCCAGCCGGCGAAAGCCAAACAGACGGTCGCTTTCGGCCCGGGTCAGGTCGAAACGCCCGAGCAGCGCGGCAACTTCGAGCCCGGCGTCGATGGCGGACAGGTGCTCGACCAACTCGGCGAGCTCGAACGCCCGGTCGCCGCTGCCGGAGTCCTCGAAGTCGACGAGCCGGATGCGCCGGCCGTCCCAGAGACAGTTGGCCAGGTTGCCGTCTCCCTGCCCGAACACCAGCTCCGCCTCGGCGGCGAGCAACCGTGGGACGTCGTCTCCGTGCAACCATGCCCCGCCGACCGAGAACGCCTTGCGGACCAGGGAATCGGCGGATGGCGGATGCCGGCCGTGCAGGCGTTCCGCCTTGTCCGCAAGCACACTGGGCGAGAACGCGCGCGGCAGGTTACGCAAGGCGTCGGACGGGACCGCCCGGTGCAGGCGGTGGATCGCATCCGCCAGCGCGTCGAGCTGCGCGGACCCGATCGGGCGCTCGCCCAGCGGCTCGCCCGGCACCCGGCTCATCACGATCGTCGGCGGATCACCCGCGAGCTCCGCCCGCACCGGCTCCGGCGCCAGGCCGGGTGCGTACCGGGCGAGCAGTGTCAACGCCTCCCACTCCCGCCGCGGCTCGCCCCTGTCCCAGGACCGGAACCGCTTGACCACAACGCCGTCCACGTGCTCGATCGCATGTGTCCCGCGCATTTAGCCGAGCACCTCGCCCACCATCCGGCTCACGACATCCGGCTGCTCGATCTGGATGTCGTGGTCGGAGGCGACCTCGACCGTCCGCAACCCGCGCCGCCGGACCAGCCGGTGCAGCATGTCGTGTACCGGCCCGTTGTTGTGCTCGGCCAGCATGATGACGAGCGGGCAACGGATCTCGTCGTACGGCTCGTCGCCGACCGTCGTCCAGCCCGCCTCGATGGTTCGCGGATCACGGGGACCGTCCGCCGGCCCACCGTAGACGGTCGCCCAATAAGGATCGCGGCTGGCGATCGCATGGTCGAGGCAGATCACCCCGGCCGCCGGCTTGCTCGCGGCGTAGGTCAGCACGTCCCAGGCACCGACGGAGTGACCGATCAACAGCGGAGCTTCGAGTTCGAGCCGGCGCACCACGGCGTCCAGGTCCGCCGCGAAAGCCTCGATGGCGAACGAGCCGGCGCTCGACGATCGGCCATGTCCACGCCGGTCGTAGGCGACGACGGTGTACTGCTGCTCGAGCCGAGCGGCCAGCAGGTCCCAGCTTCGCAGGCTGGTGCCGTGCCCGTGCACCAGTACGACCGGGCGTCCGGTGCCGCGAACCTGGACAGCCAGATCGACGCCGCTGTTGTGGACGGTCAGCCGCACCGGCTCACTCGCCCTGCTCGTACGTAGCCACGAGGCGTTTGGGTGCGCGGTGGCACCAGGCTTGCACGACGAGCTCGCGGCAGGTCGATTCGCAGGCCGGCGAACGACTTCCCCTTCACCTTGAACGACGGCATGCCGCTGTGACATATGCGGCTCTGCCGCGTGAGCGTGGCCGCTTCCACTTTGGGCAGCGACTGTGCGTACGACCGCAGATCCTCCGAAGAGCTCATCGCACAAAGTTTGCCCGCACCCGTAAGACTGCAGGGATGGACCTCACCGTCGTCGTCGCGTTCGGGGTGGCTGTTCTGCTGCTCAGTCTGGCGCCTGGGCCGGACATGATGTTCATCGTGGCCAATGCCGTGGCGGGTGGCCGGCGGACCGGGATCACGGCCGCGGTCGGGATGTCCACGGGTCTCGCGGTGCACACGGTCGCCGCCGCGTTCGGGCTGGGGGCGCTGATCCAGGCCGCGCCCGCCGTGCTCGACGCGGTACGGATCGCCGGTGCGGCGTTCCTGCTCTGTCTGGCGATCGCGACTTGGCGCGCCAGCCGCAGGGGTGAGCTCACCGAGCAGCCCACCGTCCCGAAGCGGTCGGTCCGGCGGGTCTACGTCATGGCCGTGCTCACCAACCTCGCCAACCCGAAGGTGATCCTCTTCTACCTCGCGTTCTTCCCGCAGTTCCTCACCACCGGCCCCGGCAGCTGGCCGGCGACGCTGCAGTTCCTGCTGCTGGGCGGGCTCTTCATCGCCGTCGGGTTGACGGTGGACGGCACGGTCGGCCTGCTCGCCGGCACGGCCCGTGACCGGCTGCTCCGCCGCGCCAAGATCCGCCGGCGGCTCGACCAGGCCTGCGCCGCGATCTTCGGCGCGCTGGCCGTCCGCCTCGCGCTCGACTCCAAGTAACGCCGCGTACGTTGGCTCCATGCGCAATCGGCTCCGGCGCTTGCTCCGCCCACGCATCGTCGTCGCGGTGGTGGTGGGGCTGGCGTTGCTGGCCGGCTTGACGATCTGGGCCAACCGCCCCACCGGCACTCCGTACCAGACCGAGGACCGCCTGCTCACGCTGCCGTCCGGCCCGGACAGAAGCGAGCCGACGCTGCTCGACACCCGGCTCTACGTCCCTGAGACGGCTACGCAGGGCGATCCGGCACCGGTCGTCCTGCTCGCCCACGGCTTCGGCGGTACGAAGGACAGCGTCAACGAGGACGCCCAGGAGCTCGCCGCCCAGGGCTACGTCGTGCTCAGCTGGACTGCTCGCGGTTTCGGCCGGTCCGGTGGCGACATCCACCTCGACAGTCCCGACTACGAGGTCAACGATGCGCGCGCGTTGCTCGACTGGGTGGCCAAGCGGCCGCAGGTCGCGAAGGACAAGCCCGGCGACCCGAAGGCAGGCGTGGTCGGCGGCTCGTACGGCGGCGCGCTCGCGCTCCTGCTCGCCGCCAACGACCAGCGGGTCGACGCGATCGTCCCGCACATCACGTGGAACAACCTCGAGACGGCCCTGTTCCCCGGCGGTGTGTTCAAGAAGGGCTGGGCCGGCGCGCTGTTCACCTCGGGCAAGGACGGTGCCGCCACCGGCCGGCTCCCTGCCAGCCAGGTCAACGACCCGTTGTGCGGCCGGTTCGATCCTCATGTCTGTGCGCTCTACGAGCAGGCCGCGACCACCGGCCGGCCGAGCCCTGAGCTCCACAAACTGCTGCGCAGATCAAGTCCACAGCCTGTACTCGGCCAGATCAAGGCCCCGACCCTGCTTGTCCAGGGTACGGCCGACACCCTCTTCCCACTCGACCAGGCCGACGCCAACGCCCGCGGCATCGCCAGGGCCGGAACTCCCGTCCGTGTCGCCTGGTTCTCCGGCGGGCACGACGGCGGCGCGGGCTCGAGCCGTGACGAGGAGCGGACGAAGGGCCTGACGCTGCAGTGGCTCGACCACTACCTCAGGGGCAAGGCAGATCCCGGCACCTCGTTCACCTACAGCCGCGTGTCCGGCATCGACGTCGGCGGCGAGCGGTTCCGTACCGTCGGCCGGACGACCGGCACATACCCCGGAATTCAAGGCCAGCGCGACGAGACCGTCGCGCTGCAAGGCACCCCGCTGCCGATCGCGAACCCACCTGGCGGCAACCCGGCGGCGCTGTCGTCGATCCCCGGCACCGGCGGCCAGCCGGCCACGACGACAGGGACCGCGAGCCAGCTGCTCGCTACCGACATCCCCGGCCAGGCCGTGCCGTACGCCTCGCAGCCGCTCGACAAGCCGCTCGACGTCACCGGTTCGCCCCGCGTCCGGATCAAGGTCGCCTCGGCCACCGGCGAAGCCGTCGTGTTCGTCAAGCTCTACGACGTCAACGAGCAGGGCCGCGCGACGCTGCCCGGCGGCCTGGTCCAGCCGCTTCGCCTGACAGGACTGGCCAAAACCATCGACCAGGCCAAGCCGATCACGGTCGACCTGCCTCCGATCTCCTACCGCTTCGGCGCCGGCCACACGCTGAGGCTCGCCATCGCTACCACTGACCAGGCATACGTCGGCCCGGCCGAGCCCCAGGTCTACGTCGCCGGGCTGGCGGCCGGCGACATCGCGTTCCCGATCGTCGACGGCAAGCCGCTCACCGATCCGTCGGTGATCTGGAGCTGGGTCCTGCTCGCCGTGGTCGTGCTGCTCGCGCTCGGCATCGCCGTTACGTGGCTGGTGTTCCGGCGCCGCGCCAGGCGCCGCGAGATCGCCGTCGTCGACGCGTACGAGGACACCGTGCTGGTCGTCCGCAACCTCTCCAAGACCTACGCGGACGGCCTGCAGGCGTTGCGCGGCATAGACTTCGAGGTCGGCCGTGGCCAGGTCGTCGGCCTGCTCGGGCCGAACGGCGCCGGCAAGACCACCTGCCTGCGCACACTGATGGGCCTGATCCGCCCGACCACCGGAGAGGTCCTGATCTTCGGCCACCCGCTCACGCCGGGCGCGCCCACGTTGAGCCGGATCGGTGCACTCGTCGAGGGTCCGGGGTTCCTGCCGCACCTGTCCGGCCGTACCAACCTCGAGCTGTACTGGCGCGCGACCGGCCGTCCGTTCGAGGAGGCGAAGCTCGAGGAGGTGCTCGAGATCGCCGGGCTCGGCGAAGCCGTTCACCGCAAGACCAGCACATACAGCCACGGCATGCGGCAACGGCTCGCGGTCGCGCAGGCGATGCTTGGCCTGCCGGAGCTGCTCGTGCTCGACGAGCCGACCGACGGCCTCGACCCGCCGCAGATCGCCGAGATGCGCCGCGTCCTGCGCCGGTACGCCGACGACGGCCGGGCGGTGCTGGTGTCGAGTCACCTGCTCGCCGAGGTCGAGCAGACCTGCACGCATCTGGTCGTGCTCCACCGCGGTATCCGCGTCGGCTTCGGCCCGGTGTCGGAGGTGATCGGTGACTCCGCCAGTGTGGTCGTCGACGTGACCGACTCGGTGCTCGCGCAGTCGGTGCTCGCGGGCATCGAAGGCGTGCAGCTGGTCGCCCACAACAACGGCAGCCTCGTCGTCGATCTCGACGGGCTGAGCCGTGCCGACCTCGTCCGCCGGTTGGTTGACGGCGGTGTCGGCGTCGAACGGATCTCGCCGCATCGCCGGCTCGAGGACGCGTTCCTCGCTCTCGTTGGAGGAGGTGAACGATGACCGACCTGCCTGTGCAGACGACGGAGCCGTCGAAGCCGCTGAAGACGCTGACGGTCGGCACCGAGATCCGCCGTCAGCTCACCCGCCGCCGGACGCGGCTGACGTTCGGATTCCTCGTGCTGCTGCCGTTCATTCTGGTGGCGGCGTTCGAGCTCGGCAGCGACGGCGACGCGCAGCAGCAGTCGTTCATCGACCTCGCGACCTCGAGCGCGGCCAACTTCACGGTGTTCACACTCGCGGTGTCGTCGGCGTTCCTGCTGACGGTCGTGGTCGCGCTGTTCTGCGGAGACACGATCGCCGGTGAGGCGAGCTGGGGCAGCCTGCGCTACCTGCTGGCGGTTCCGGTGCCGAGATCCCGGCTGCTCGCGGTGAAGCTGCTGGTGGGCCTGCTGTCGTCGCTCACCGCGCTCGCGGTGCTGACCGTAACGGCCTTCGTCGTGGGGCTGGCGGCGTTCGGCTGGCACCCGCTACGCACACCGCTCGGCGACAGCATCCCGCCGGGCGCGGCACTGGCCAGGACCGCCGGCATGGTGGCGTTCCTGGCCGTGACGTTGCTCATCGTTGCCGGCCTGGCGTTCCTGCTGTCGGTCAGTACGGACGCACCGCTCGGCGCCGTCGGCGGTGCGGTGCTGCTGGTCATCGTCTCGGACATCCTCGACCAGATCGACGCGCTGGGCGTGGTCCGGAACATGCTGCCCACCCACTTCGGCACCGGCTGGCAGGGTTGGTTCGCCGATCCCGTTCAGCTCGAGTCGATGACCAAGGGCACGATTTCCGCACTGGTCTACGCGACGGCGTTCATCGCGCTCGCCTGGTGGCGGTTCCTGCGTAAGGACGTGCTGTCGTAGCCGGAATCAGCTGGTCGACGCGTCCTTGCCGTCGGTCGCCGACCGCGGGGTGCGGTTGGCCGTGCTCCTCGTGCCGGTGCTGGCGGGCTGCTTGTCGGTGCTCTTGCCCGGCCCGTTGACCGGAGTGGCTTCGTCGTCCTTGTGCTTGCCGGTCAGGCCCGTGGTCGTGGCGCCGGACGACGCCGGTGGCGTGGTCTCGGACTCTGACTCGGACTGCTCCGGCGCGTCGGCCTGCTTGGGCATCCACTGCGAAGCGGTGCCGTTGCGCAGGATCTTGTACGCGACGAAGGCCGATCCGCCGATCCCGCCGAGCAGCAGGATGTTGCGAACCCAGTGCCGCTTCTTGGGAGCCGGGGCCTGGAGGTCGCCGCGCAGGGCGAGCCAGGCGGCCGTGCCGCGCTTCATCGCTTCCTTGCGGTAGGGCTCACTTACTTCCATCGCGGTCACGACGGCGGCTTCAGCCTTGTCGCGCGCTTCCTCGACGGCCGGTCCGAGTCGGTCCTTGGCGCTTTCGACCGCGGGCGCAACTCGATCCCAGGCCTGCTCGACGACCGGTCCGGCCTTCTTCTGGGCCTTCGCAGCCTTCTTCTGTGCCCGGTGGGCGTACGGCATGACCTGGCCGACTACGCCGTCTCTCTTGTGGCGTCGCATGAACGTGCGCCTCCTGCTCGTGCTGCTTACTGGTAGGTCTGTGGGGTTATGCGTAGGTCGTGTTCTTGCCTTCCCAGCTTTATTCCCGATCATGCTTGTGTAAACGGGCCGATGGTCACGTACGAACCGGCAGCACACGCGCGGAGACCCACCGTACGGACCTCGGGGCACCTTGGCCGCCCACCGCATGGTCGTGGGAGGATCGACCAGACGCTTTTCGGCCCGGGGGAGGGACTAGAAGGAGTGACCGGTGACTGAACAGACCGTCGCGACGCTGCACACCTCGATGGGTGACATCAAGGTGCAGCTGTTCCCCGACCACGCACCGAAAACGGTACGTAACTTCGTCGAGCTCGCTGAGGGTAAGCGCGAGTGGGTCGACCCCGGCACCGGTGAGCAGACCACCCGTCGGTTCTACGACGGGCTGACGTTCCACCGCGTGATCTCGGGCTTCATGATCCAGGGCGGCTGCCCGCTGGGCACCGGCACCGGCGGCCCGGGCTACCGCTTCGGCGACGAGATCCACCCTGACCTGCGGTTCGACCGGCCGTTCCTGCTCGCGATGGCGAACGCCGGCGCCAACACCAACGGCTCGCAGTACTTCATCACGGTCAACCCGCGGCTGCCGCACCTCAACGGCAAGCACACGATCTTCGGTGAGGTCACCGACCCCGCGAGCCAGCAGGTCGTCCAGGCGATCAGCGAGGTGGCGACCGGCCCGATGGACCGGCCGCTGCAGCCGATCGTTGTGGAGTCCGTGGAGATCTCCCACGCCGCACCACCCGCAGGCTGATGGCCGAGGAGCCCACGCGCGACCAGCCGGCGGAGCCCGAGTCGCCCGCCGGCTCGGCAGCGGTGCCCACGTGTTACCGGCACCCCGAACGCGAGACCTACATTCGCTGCCAGCGATGTGACCGCAACATCTGCCCGGACTGCCAGCGGCAGGCGGCGGTCGGTTTCCAGTGCCCGGAATGTGTGAAGCAAGGCTCGCAGGGCGTTCCGGCTGCCCGGACGCGCTTCGGCGGCGTGATCCGCGGCGAGGGCGCGATCGTCACCAAGGTGCTGGTCGGGATCAACGTCGCGGTCTTCCTCCTCGGCCTGCTGGCTCCGGCGCTGATCCAGCGCCTGGAGCTGATCGGCAGGAGCGGCTTCGCCGAGACGATCGGCATGACCGGCGGGGTCGAGGGTGGCGAGGTGTGGCGGCTGCTGACTGCCGCGTTCACTCACACCCAGCCGTTGCACATCATGATCAACATGTTCTCGCTGTGGGTGCTCGGCCCGCCGCTGGAGGCCGTGCTCGGCCGGCTCCGGTTCACCGCGCTCTACCTCGTGTCGGCTCTGGTCGGCTCGACTGCTGCGTACGTACTGGCGCCGCAGATTCACGTCGTCGGGGCATCCGGTGCGATCTTCGGGCTGTTCGGCGCGACGTTCATGTTCGCCCGGCGGATGCGCGCGGACATGTCGTGGTTCGTCGGGCTGATCGCGGTCAACGTCGTGATCAACATTCTTTTCCACAGCCAGCTGTCCTGGCAGGGTCACCTCGGCGGACTGGTGGCCGGGCTGGTGCTCGGAGCGTTCCTGGCGTACGCGCCACGCGAGCGGAGGGACCAGGTCCAGCTGTTCGGCTTCGGCTTGGTGATGGTGCTCACGATCGTGGCCGTGGTCGTACGCACGATCACGCTGCCCTAGACAGGCTCCCAGCGGAGTTATCCACAGCTGGGGACAGTGGTGTGGAGAACAACATCGGTGTAAGTCAGGCGTCGGACATCGTTCGGCCGGCGTTCACCGGCCGCTCACCCGGGAGAAGTCACTCCCACTGGGTGGCAACGATGAACCCGGCGATCATCAGGCCCATGCCGACCACGATGTTCCAGTTGCCCAAGGTGCTCATGCCAGGCACGCTCTGGCCGGCGAGATAGAAGACGACGATCCAAGCCAGGCCCAGCACGAAGCAAGTCACCATGACGGGTGCGACCCAGCCTTTGGTGCGAAGCTTCGCCTGCTTCTGCTTGGGGCTCGGCGGTGTGAAGGAATCCTTCTTGCGGTTGCGCGACTCGGGCACGTCGCCATCCTAAGGTTTGGTCTCGGGCGCGGGGAAGGAGCGGGGTGGGCCCGTGGCGGCGTAGCCGCCGGGGGCTGGACAGAAAACAGCCAGAGCAGACTACAGGCACCGACTGTGTCGGGATAGCGTAGTCAGCGCGAGCTGTCTCCAGCGAGCAGATGGGGCATTGGATTGGGCCGGAGTATGGGTACCTCCTCGGATCAGGATTACTCCTTCGACGAACCAGGCGAGCCGCGCTCAGGTGGGCCTTCCGGGCCGCCGCCGCGCACCCGCGGATTCGTCCGCACGGCGCTGCCTCGGGTGGCGGCCGCGATCACGTTCGCCTGCGCGGGGTTCCTGGGCGTCACCAGCGCGTCCGCCGCGCACGGTACGGACCTGCGCGCCGAGCGGCAGTCCGACCTCAGCGACCTGGTGAAGGCGCAGAGCCAGCGGGCCGACCTGCTCAACTCCAGGCTCGACGATGTGACCAACGAGGTGGGCGAGCTCTCGCAGCAGATCGGTGGCTCCAAGGTCGAGGGCCTGGAGAAGGATGCCAGCCGGCTCGAACCGACCGCGGGCCTGACCTCGTTGGAAGGTCCTGGCCTCACGATCAGCCTCGATGACGCGCCGCCGGAGATGCGGCAGGGTCAGCAGGACCTCGACGCGCTCGTCGTACACCAGCAGGACATCCAGGCCGTGGTCAACGCGATGTGGGCCGGCGGCGCCGAAGCGGTCACGATCCAGGGCCAGCGGCTGATCTCGACGTCGGCGATTCGCTGCGTCGGCAACTCCGTGGTGCTCGAGAAGGTGCCCTACCCTCCGCCGTATCGCATCAGTGCGGTGGGTGACGTCGACCGCATGCTGAAAGAGATCTACGACTCATCGGCCGTGGCGGCCTACCTCGACGCGGTCGACCATCTCCAGCTCGGCTGGGACATCCAGCGGCACAACACGCTTCAGGTTCCCGCGTTCAAGGGCAAGACCGAACTGGACTACGCCACCACCGACTGAGGCCGCGCCGGCGGCTGTGGGGCCTTGCCGCCGGACGTACCGACGACCGGCGAGAGGCCGTGGGAGCGTTCGACAGCGTCGGGCTCGCCGCAGGTGACCAGCCAGTTGGCCAGCATCCGGTGCCCACCCTGGGTGAGCACGGACTCCGGGTGGAACTGCACTCCCTCGACGGCCAGGGTGCGGTGCCGCATTGCCATGATCACGTCGGAGTCGGTGTACGCGGTCACCTCGAGGTCGGCGGGCACACTGCCGGGCTCGACCGCGAGCGAGTGGTAACGCGTGGCCGTGAACGGGTTCGGCAGCCCGGCGAGCACGCCGGCGCCCTCGTGGGAGACCTGGCTGGTCTTGCCGTGCAGGAGCTCCGGTGCGCGGTCGACGACGCCGCCGTAGGCGACCGCGATCGCCTGCAGGCCGAGGCAGACGCCGAAGATCGGCACCTGCCCGGCGGCCTGCCGGATCAGCTCGATGCAGCAGCCCGCCCGCTCGGGCGTACCCGGGCCGGGCGACAGCAGCACGCCGGCATAGCCGAACGCGTCCGCCGGCTCGACCTCGTCGTTGCGCCGGACGTCACACTCGGCGCCCAGCTGGTAGAGGTACTGCACCAGGTTGAAGACGAACGAGTCGTAGTTGTCGACAACGAGGATCCGAGCTGCCACTAGAAGTCCTGGTAGCTGATGGCGTAGCCGGCGGAGTTGTTGCCCTGGCTCTCGTCGCCGTCGGTCTGAACGGTGACCGTGCCCTGGACGCTCGTCCCCGGCGTTCCTGGTGGGAGTACGACGGTGATGTCGAACGACTCCGAGTCGCCCGCGGAGATCTTGTCGACGGTGCAGGTCACCCTTGAGCCGTTGCTGTCACAGCCGTCCGGCAGCTGGCCCGTGGTGGAGGCGTTCTGCGGCAGGTTGATCGTGACGCTCGCCTGCCCGGAGTCACCCTCGCCCTCGTTCGAGACGTTGACCGAGAGCTGGGTCGAGCCGCCGATCGACGGCACCTCACTGCCCGCGGACGCCTGCACCGTCAGGTCGGGGTGGGTCTCCTCCTGCGCGACGGTGATCGTCACCGTGGAGCCCTGCTTGGCGTACGACTCGCCGGCCGGACTCTGCTCCATCACGATGCCCGGATCCTCGTCGCTGGTCGGCTTGAAGGTCTTCTTGACCTTGAAGCCGGCGTCCTTCAGCGTCTGCTCGGCCTTCGCTTCCTTGGTCTGCCGGACGTCGGGCACCTGGGCGAGGCCGGCGGAGATCTTCAGCTTCACCGTCGCGCCTTCGGCGACTTCGGTGCCCTCCTCCGGATCGGTGGAGATCACCTCGCCGGCCGGCCGGTCGGAGTCGCGGTCCTCCTCGGTCTCGGACTTCAGGCCGGCGCCTCGCAGCGTAACCTCGGCCTCCGACACCTGGGAGCCGACCAGCCCGGTCGGGATCTTCACCGACGGCTTGCCGTCAGAGATCGTGACGGTGATCGTCTTGCCCTCTTCGAGCTTGGTGTTGGCGCTCGGAGACTGCGCCGAGACCTGGCCCTGGGGCACGGTGTCGTTCGCCTTGTGCTCCGGCTCGCCGAACACGAAGCCTTCCTGCTCGATCCGCGCCTTGGCCTCGCTCTCGGTCATGCCCATGACCGTCGGCACAGTCTTGAGATCGGGCCCGCCAAGCGTCTGGAAGCCGATGAACGCGGCGACACCGAGCACGAACGCGACCGCTATCGCGAGCAGGATGTAGGCGACCTTGCGGCCCTTGTCCTTCTCCTCCGGCTGCTGCTGGTCGTCGTAGCCCCAGGCCTCCTCCATTGGAGGCTCCATCGGAGGGCCACCCGCCGGCAGGAAGCGCTGGGTCGCGTCGCCCTGGTAGACCGGCGCGATCACGCGCTGGCCTGCCAGGCAACGCACGATGTCCTGCCGCATCTCCTCGGCGCTCTGGTAGCGGTCGATCGGTTTCTTCGACAGTGCCTTCAGCGTGATCGCGTCGGCTTCCGGCGAGACTTCGGGGTCGAGCAAGGACGGAGGCCGCGGCTCTTCTCGTACGTGCTGGTAGGCGACGGACACCGGGGAGTCGCCGACGAACGGCGGCCGGCCGGTGAGCAGCTCGTACAGCAGGCAGCCGGTGGAGTAGATGTCGGAACGCGCGTCGACCGACTCGCCGCGCGCCTGCTCCGGAGAGAGGTACTGCGCGGTGCCGATCACGGCAGCCGTCTGGGTCATCGTGGCCGAGGCGTCGGCGACCGCGCGGGCGATGCCGAAGTCCATCACCTTGACGTCGCCGGAGGGAGTGAGCATGACGTTGCCGGGCTTGATGTCGCGGTGGACGATGCCGGCCCGGTGGCTGTACTCCAGCGCTTCCAGGACCTCGGCGGTGATCTCCAGCGCCCGCTCCGGCAGGATCCGCCGGCCCTCGCGCAGGACGTCACGCAGAGTGCGGCCCTCGACGTACTCCATCACGATGTACGGCACGGAGGTGCTGTCGAGCATCTCCTCGCCGGTGTCGTAGACGGCGACGACTGACGGGTGGTTGAGCGAGGCCGCTGACTGGGCCTCCCGGCGGAATCGGGCCTGGAACGTCGGGTCGGTGGCGAGGTCGGGACGCAGCACCTTGACCGCGACGGTACGACCGAGTCTCCGGTCGATACCGATCCGCACCTCTGCCATGCCGCCGTGGCCGAGCACCTCGCCCAGCTCGTACCGGCCGCCGAGGAAACGCGGCTCAGTCATGCCATCCCCTTAATCCCGACCCGAAATCGGATCTGTCACCGGAACAGTACTGCGGAGTGATCACGCTCACTGCTCGATCACCGCTTCCATCACACTCTTGGCGATGGGCGCACCGAGCTTGCCACCCGAGATCTCGTTGCGGTTCACATCGGCCTTCTCGATGACAACTGCCACAGCCACCGTTGGGTTATCCGCCGGAGCGAACGAAACGAACCAGGCGTACGGCGTGCACTTCGCGCAGGACTGGGCCGTACCAGTCTTTCCGGCGACCCGCACACCGTCGATCTTCGCGGGCTTGGCGGTGCCGTCGTTGACCGTGGCTTCCATCATCTGAGTCAGCTGGTCAGCACTCGATGCCGAGATCGCGCGGCTGTAGACCTCCGGGTCTGTGGTGGCCAGGATGTCGAGCGTCGGGCTGATCAGCTTGTCGACGACGTACGGACGCATCACCTCACCGTCGTTGGCGATCGCCGCAGTCACCATCGCCATCTGCAGCGGCGTGGCCTGGACGTCGAACTGGCCGATCGCTGACAAGGCGGTCTGCGGTGCGTCCGCCTCCTTCGGGAACTGGCTGCGTACGCCGAGCAGGCCGTCCCGGAAGATCTGCCCGAAGTCGTCGTTGAACCCGAACTTCTCGGCCTGCTCGCGAAGCCTGTCGGCGCCGAGCTTGATGCCGAGGTCACCGAACGCGGTGTTGCAGGAGGTCTGGAGCGCCTCCTCGAGCGTGATCTCGACCTTGTTGCCCACACACGGTCCGCGCTGCCAGTTGTTCAGCGTGCTCGTGGTGAGCGGCAGGTCGAGCTCGGCGGGAGCCGGGATCACCGTCTCGGGCTTGTACTGGCCGGACTCCAGCGCGGCGGCGGACGTGACCAGCTTGAACGTCGAGCCCGGGGGGTAGCGGTACTGCAGCGCCCGGTTGTCGGCCGCCTTCGTCTTGTCGTTCAGCAGCTTCTGCCAGGCGTCGTTCTGAACGTCGACGTCGTGCGAGGCCAGCGGGCTGGGGTCCCAGGAGGGATTGGAGACCATCGCCAGCACCTTGCCGGTCTTCGGATCCAACGCGACCACGGCGCCGATCTTGCTGCCCAGCCCGTTGGCGGCCGCGGCCTGCGCCTTGGGGTTGATCGTCAACTGGACGCCGCCGCCCTTGGGCTGCTTGTTGGTGACCAGGTCGACCATCCGGCGGACGAACAGCCGGTCGTCGTTGCCGGACAGCACGCCGTTCTCGGAGCGCTCGATCTGGCTGCGCCCGAAGATCGAGGAGTAGTAGCCGGTGATGTGGCCGTAGAGGTCGGTCTGGGCGTACTTGCGCTGGTACTTCAGCGCGTCGCCCTTCTTGCTGGGCACGGAGAACGCGACCTGCTTCTGGTCCTCGCCCTCGCCGACCAGGATCGGGCCGCGCTCGCGGGCGTACTCGTCGAGCACCACCCGCTTGTTGCCGCTCTTGGCGTTGAGGTTCGGCGCGTTCCAGACCTGGACGTAGTTGACGTTGGCCAGCAGGGCGAAGAACAACACCATGAAGGCCAGCGCGATCCGGCGAATCGGACGGTTCATCGGGCGCTCATCGGCGTGCCACCACCTGCGTCATTGCTTCGTCGGTCGGGGCCGGCAGGGGTGCCGCCGGCCGCCGGGCGTAGTCGCTGATCCGTAAGAGCAGCGCGACCAGTGCCCAGTTCGCGATCAGTGAAGATCCACCGTAAGACAGGAACGGAGTCGTCAGACCCGTCAGGGGAATCAGTTTGGTCACGCCACCGACCACGACGAACACCTGCAGCGCGAAAACGGCGGCGAACCCTGCGGCCAGCAGCTTGCCGTACTGGTCGCGGCACAGCAGCGCGGTGCGCAGGCCGCGTTCGACGATGACGCCGTACAGCAGGATGATCGCCATCAGCCCGGCCAGGCCGAGCTCCTCACCGAGCGCCGCGATGATGAAGTCGCTGTGCGCGACCGGCACCAGGTCGGGGTGGCCCTGGCCCAGGCCGCGGCCGAGCATGCCGCCGTAGGCCAGGCCGTACAACGACTGGATGATCTGGAACGACGCGTCCGGGTCGTCGAACGGATGCAGCCAGGCGTTCACGCGGATCTGCACGTGGCTGAAGAACTGGTAGCCGCCGTACGCGCCGACCAGGAACAACGTGAGCCCGATGACGATCCAGCCGGGTCGCTCGGTCGAGACGTACAGCAGCACGACGAACACGCCGAAGAACAGCAGCGACGTGCCGAGGTCGCGCTGGAAGACGAGGATGCCGAGGCTGATCGCCCAGGCCAGCAGGATCGGGCCCAGGTCACGGCCGCGCGGCAGGTCGAGGCCGAGGAACCGGCGGCCGGCCAGCGCGAGCGCGTCCTTCTTCACCACGAGATAGCCCGCGAAGAACACGATCAGGCAGAACTTCGCTATCTCTCCCGGCTGGAACGACAACGGGCCGATCTGGATCCAGATCCGCGCACCCTGGAAGAACGTGCCGAGGCCCGGCACCAGCGGCAGCAGGAGCAGGACGATGCCGGCGAGCAGCGAGAGGTACGTGACGCGTTGCAGGCGCCGGTGGTCGCGAACCAGGAGCAGCACCAGCACGAACAGGACGACGCCGATCGCGGTCCAGGTCAGCTGCTTCGGAGCGTTGGGGCTCGGGATCGCCTTGCCGAGTGCCTCCGCCTTCTCGGCGTTCGCCAGGTCGAGCCGGTAGATCATCGCGAGGCCGAGGCCGTTGAGCAGCGTGACGCAGGGTAACAGGATCGGGTCGGCGTACGGCGCGGTCGCGCGGATCAGGACGTGCGCGGCGCCGACCAGCAGGGCGAGACCGGCACCGTACGCGGCGATCCGCGACGGCACCTGACCGTTGTTCATCGTGATGCCGACGATGGCGTAGGAACCTACGGCGACTCCGAGCGCGACGAGTAGTAGCGCAAGCTCGACGCCGCGGCGCTTGCGGAACTGAAGGGGTACTTCGGCCTGCGGGGTACTCACCGATCCCCTACCGGAGTCGTACTGGTACTCGACCCACTGCCATCGGCGATCTGCCGCAGCTCGGACACGAGCTTGACGGCTTGGTCGAGGTCGTTGACCGAGATGGTCTCCTCCACCCGGCGCTGGTGGTTCGCGGGGAGCTCGTCGAGCGTGATCTGCTCGACCTTGAGCACCGACGACAGCTGGATGCCGGGGACCCTCTGGTTGACGCCACGGAAGATGGCGACGTGCTCATCGTGTGCGTCGGCCGAGGTGTCGCTGCTGGAGCCGGCCGAGGAGGGGTAGGAGCCGATGTAGTACTTCTGCTGCGTCCAGTTGAACGCGAACCGGGCACCGGCGAGGGCGAGGACCCCGACGATGGACAGCACCATCGCGGCGAGGACCAGGCGGACGCCCTTGCCGGAACGCTTGGCCGGGCCGCTCGGACTGTCGGCCTCGGCGTCGACCTGCTTGTCCGCATCGGCAGAGTCGGCGGCAGAACTGTCGACAGTTTCGTCTACGTTTCCGTCTACATTTTCGCCGACAATTGTGTCCGGAGGATCGTCCACATTTCCGTCGACATTTCCGTCGACAACTTTGTCGACATCTCCGTCGACATTTCCGTCGGCTGCGCCCTCCGCTGCGCTTTCGCCGTCGGTCGAAGCCCCGGCGGACGGGTCGCCACTCTCGACGCCCGCTTCGTCGCCGGCATTGTCGACACTTTCGTCTGCGGAACCGTCGACAGCTTTGGCGGCAATTTCGTCGCCAGGTTTGGCTGCGTCTTTGTCCGCGATCTTGGCGGAAGGCGCTTCGGCAGCCGCCACCGTGACGCCGTTGGCAGGAGCTTCTGGGGAGGCCTCGGCCGGAGCTTCGACGCTCTCGCCGGCTGCTTCCTCAAAGGCTTCCTCGGCGGGTTCCCCTGAGGGGTCCACTGTGTCGCCCTGGTCTCCGACATCGGCATCGGCCGCTTCCGCGCTGGCGGCAGACGCTTTGGCGTCACCGTCGGCCTCGTCCTGGTCGAGCTCCTGGTCGATGTCGAGGTCCGGCTCGGCCGCCGCACCCACCACCGTGGGCTGCGAGCCGAGGAAGACCGAGGCGCGGTCGGGGCTGATCCCGAGCTCCTCCAGGTCGACCACTTCAGCGACCACGCACGTCACGTTGTCGGGGCTGCCCGCTCGCAGGGCCTTGCGGATCAGCTCCAGCGCCGCCGCTTCGGGCGTCTCGGCCTCGATCATCGCCGAGGCGATCATGGAGTCACGGATGTCGGCGTTGCCCAGGCCGTCGGAGCAGAACAGCAGCCAGTCGCCCGCCTGCAGTTCGATCCGGTCGACGTCGAGCTGTACTTCGTGGTGTCCGTCGAGCACGCGGATGATCAGCGACCGATGCGGATGGTGCTCGGCCTGCTGCGGCGTCAGCTTGCCCTCGTCGACCAGGGACTGGACGAACGTGTGGTCGTGGGTCAGCTGCTTCAGCTCGCCGTCGCGCAGGAGGTAGGCACGCGAGTCGCCGATGTGGATCACGCCGAGGATGCGGTCGTCGTAGAGCACGCCGGCCGTCAGCGTGGTGCCCATGCCGTCGAGCCGCGGGTCGGCCTTGATCCGGGCGAGGATCCGGCCGTTGGCGGTGCTGGCGGCCTCGCTGAGCACGCCAACCGGGTCGTCGAGATCGGCCGAGTCGTACTGGCGTACGGTCTCGATCGTGATGGCGCTGGCCAGCTCACCCGCGACCGCGCCGCCCATTCCATCGGCGACGGCGAGCAGGTTGGGGCCTGCGTAGCCGCTGTCCTCGTTACCGTCGCGGATCAGGCCCACGTCGGTACGAGCGGCATAGCGGAAAGCGAGCGTCATCGGCGCTACTTCCTAAGTTCGAGGACGGTCTTGCCGACCCGGAAAGGCGTCCCGAACCCGACCGGCGTCGGACCGTGAATCCGAGACTCGCCGACGAAGGTACCGTTAGTCGATCCGAGGTCCTCGACGTACCACCGGTTGTCGTGCGGTCGCAGCACGGCGTGCCGGGTCGAGACGTACTCGTCGTCGACGAAGATCTCGACATCGTTGCCACGTCCGATGGTCAGAGGGGCCTCGCCGAGCGGCAGGTGAAAGCCGGCGTTGGCGCCCTGGACGACCATCACCATCGCGGGTGTGCCCCTGGGCTTACGCGGTGCCTTCGGCGCCTTGTTCTTCTGCGGCTTGCGCGCCTTGCCGGCGTTCGGAGTGCGCGCGCCGAACAGGTCGGTACGGATCACCGAGACCGTGGACAGGACGAACAGCCACAGGACCGCGAGAAACCCGAGCTTGATGATCGTGAGGGTCAGTTCGGACACTACCGAGGCACCTCCGCGCCGGGTTGACGCAGAACCAGAAGGGTGTTGCCCAGCAGCACCTGGCTGCCATCGCCCAGCGTCGCCTGGTCGACGCGCTGGCCGTTGACCACGATGCCGTTGGTGGAACCAAGATCATGGACCGTGACGATGTAGCCCTGCGGCCCCGGCATCACGCGGATCTCGGCGTGCCGGCGCGAGACACCCGGATCAGTGATGCGCAGGTCGGCCTCGCTGCCCCGGCCGAGCACGATGCCCGGGGGCTGCAGCGGGTGGCGCATGGCGTTGACCTCGAGGTAGGGCATCGGCACCGGCGGACGCGGGCCCTGCGGTCCTCCGACCGGCGGGCGCTGAGCCGTGGCACCGACCCGGCGCGCGGGCGTGACGGCGGCGACCGCGCTGCTTCGCACCTTGAACCGTCCTGTCGTCAGGTCATCCCGGCGCGAGAACGAGACGGTGACCGGTCCGGTGAAGGAGTAGTTCTGGTTGCCGGCGTGCTGGTTCACGGCATCGGCGAGCTCGCGGCTGAGCGTGCCGGCGTAGGGCGCCAGCCGCTCGTGGTCGCTCGGCGACAGCTCGACGACGAAGTCGTTGGGAACGAGGCTGGCATCCCTGGAAAGGATCTGCGCGGAGTTGTCCAGCTCGCGCTGGAGGGCCGATCTGATTTCCACCGGCTGTACAGCAGATCGGAACACTTTGGCGAAGCTCCCGGTGATCAGGCCCTCGAGACCTCGCTCGAAGCGGCGAAAAACTCCCACGGCACCTCCTTTCGACATGGCTGGTCCGACCCTTGGCCGAACATGTGGCTGCGGGACCGATCGTAACCGTCGTTCCCCACGACAGGGATCTCCACGCACCCGCTCTGTCAGAGGACGCCGGAGAGCCGTACTCGGTTGCCACGACGAGCCACCTTCGTGCTAGCCTCTCTACGCGCTTCGGCCACAGAGCTGAAGGCGTGTGCGCGCGAGTGGCGGAATGGCAGACGCGCTGGATTCAGGTTCCAGTGCCCGCAAGGGCGTGGGGGTTCAACTCCCCCCTCGCGCACCCGACAAGACCCGGCCTGACCAGGGCATTCGTCCGTTCCAGGCCGTTGATCCCAACTCAGGCCGGCTGGCCGAACAGGCACGTTCACCAGGTGGTCACGTGCGGTTGGTGGGAGACTCACTGATGTGGATGAACCGAGCGAGGCCGGCGTGACCTCCCAGCCGACCGGGTCGTCGGGCGAACAGTTCCAGTCGGTGTTCTGGTCGACCAAGCGCGCGATGTGGGAGGCCAACGACGGCGCTTACCGTGCGCATGGCGTACGAGAGGGCCAGCAGTTCATCCTGATGTGCCTGTGGGAGCAGGACGGCCAGACACCCGGGCAGATCGCGAAGCAGCTCGGGCTGGCGACGCCGACGGTCACCAAAGCGGCGACCCGGATGGAGGCCAGCGGCCTGCTGAGCCGGCAGCCTGACCAGCACGACCGGCGGCTCGTGCGGCTCCACCTCACCGAGCGTGGGCACGAGCTGAAGGAGATCCTCGACCGCGAGATGCGCAAGCTGGCCGAACGCGCGCTGGCCACGCTCTCGGAGGCCGAACGGGCCGCGCTGATCAGGGCGCTGACCCAGATCCGGCACAACCTGTCGAGCAGCACTCAGGGCCAGTCCTAGCCCTGGATCGCCTCGGCCACCTGCCTGGCCCAGCCGAGCAGGCGCTCGTCACTGCCGGGGCGGCCGACCAGTTGGACGCCCACGGGGAGCCCGCCGACCTCGCCGGCCGGGATGCCGACGACCGGCAGGCCCGCGAACGTCCATGGCAGGTTCATCAGAGTGCTCCCGGTTGTGGACAAGTCCGGCGCGGGACCCGTCGCTGACGGAGCGATCCAGGCGTCGACGCCCTCCTCGTCCATCTGGGCGGCGATCGAGCGGGCGAAGCCGGCCTTGGCGCGCTGCGCCTGCTTGTGGTCGTCGGCCGAGAGCTCGCGGCCGCGGCGGATCCCGTCGGCGGTCTGCGTGCGGTACCGCTCGGCGTGCGTCTCGAACCAGACCTCGTGGACGCGGGCGATCTCGTAGAGGTTCAGCGTCGTATTGTGATCGATCAGCACGTCGATGTCGCTCAGCGCGGGCACCCGGCGCACGATTTCGCCGAGCCGGCCGAGCCGCTTGTCGAACTCGACGAGCGCGGCCTCGGTCGCCAGGCGGAGGTAGGGGCCGTCCGGGACGGCGAGCCTGGGCGCGCGGCCGGGCGGCGGCGCGGGCGTCCAGTCATCGCAGAGCGCGGCGGCGGCCCGTTCGGCGATCTCGAGGTCCGCTGCGAGTACGCCGACCGTGTCGAGGCTCGGCGCGTTGGCGATCACCCCGTCGACCGGGATCCGGCCGTAGCTCGGCTTGAAGCCGAACACGCCGCAGTAGGCCGCCGGCCGGATCACCGAACCGATCGTCTGCGTCCCGAGCGCGACCGGAACCAGTCCGACAGCCACGGCGGCGGCCGAGCCACTGCTGGAACCTCCGGGCGTACGCGTCGGATCGTGCGGGTTGACCGTCGGCCCGGGCGCCTGGAACGCGAACTCCGCGGTGACCGTCTTGCCGGCGACCAGCGCGCCTGCCTGCTTCAGCCGCCTCACAGCGACGGCCTCAGGGCCGGTCAGAAGCTCCGGCGGCAGCTCCGAGCCCGCGCGGGTCTCCAGTCCGTCGGCGTGGAAGACATCCTTCACACCGACCGGCACGCCGTTCAGTGGACCGTCAGGCGCCTGCGCCGCCTCCGTACGCAGCCGTCCACGGCGATCCGGCTCCGCGACGAACGCGCGCAACCCAGGATCTACCTGATCGATCCGATCACACAGGTCGTCGACACGGGCGAACTGGCTGCCAGTCATCGAGCCAGCGTAGAGGCGCGGGCCAACGACTCCTGACGACCGGCGCCGAGGAATGAAGCGACGCCGAGGTGGCCGTTCAAGCCGCGGTCCTACTGCTGGACCGCCTCGATCGCGCGGCGGAGGGCGTTGACGGCGGGGACGACGGCGTTGTCGGCGAGGTTGCCGTAGCCCAGCACGAGGCCGGGGGTTTCCGGGTCGGGTGTCATCCGGTAGGCGTCGAGGGAGACGAGGCGGAGGTCGGCGCGGGCGGCGTGTTCGAGGATCGGGGCCGGATCCGTGCCCGCCTCCAGTTCGAGCACGAGGTGCAGCCCGGCTGCCGCGCCGGAGAGCTTGTGGCCGGGCAGTTGCCTGGTCAGCTCCTCGACCAGGGCGTCCCGCCGGCGGCGGTAGCGCTGCCGGGCCGTACGCAGGTGGCGGTCGTAGCCGCCACTGCCGAGGAATCCGGCGAACGTCAGCTGGTCGAGCATCGGAGGCGGCGGCGCCGCGACGTCGACCGCGCGCACGCGTTCGGTCCACTGGGGCGGCGTGACCATCCAGCCGAGCCCAAGCGCGGGTGACATGGTCTTCGACAGCGAGCCGAACAGCACGACGTGCGAGGGCTCCGTGCCCTGCAGCGTGCCGACGGGCCTGCGGTCGTACCGGAACTCGGCGTCGTAGTCGTCCTCGAGCACCAGGCCGTCGACCGAGCGAGCCCACTCGAGCAGCTGTGCGCGCCGCTTGGGGGCGAACACCACGCCGGTCGGGAACTGGTGTGCCGGCGTGAGCAGCACCGCCCGCACGTCGTCGCGGGCGGCGAGCTCGTCGACGCGCAGGCCGTGGTCGTCGATGCCGATGCCGATGGGTTCCATCCCGAGGCCGGCGATCGCCTGCCGGAGGCGGGTCCAGCCGGGGTTCTCAACGGCGATCTTGGTGTGCCCGTCGGCCAGCAGCCGGCGGCACAGCCGGGCAACGCCGTCGGTGACGCTCGCGCAGATCGTGACGTCGGCGGCGATCGCGTCGGCGCCGCGGACGCGCCGGAGGTACGCGGCGAGCACGTCGCGCAGCCACAGCGCGCCTTCGGGAGCCGGATGGCCGAGCTCGGCGTACGACAGGGTGGACAACTGCGCGCGGACGGCCTCGGCCCAGCGCTGCCGGGGAAACGCCCGCAGGTCGGGAAGTCCGGGAGCGAGATCGAAGCGCGCGCCCTGCCGGGGCGACACCGGCGGAGTGCGCCGGGCCACCGCTCGCGGCGACTGCTCGATCGGGCGTACGCGGGTGGCCGAGCCGGTGCGCGCCTCGAGGTAGCCCTCGGCGATCAGCTGCTCGTAGGCCTGCGTGACCACCCAGCGGGAACAGCCGAGGTCGGCCGCGAACGCCCGGCTCGCGGGTAACGCACTGCCCGGCGGCAGCAGCCCGTCGCGGATCGCCGTGCGCAGGCTGCGGGTCAGCCGCTCGTGCAGCGGCCCAGGCCCGGCACCGTCGACGTCGATCAGCACATCACAGGCCAGCTTCTTCCCTGTGTGGTCCACCTCGCCGATCGTACGTCCGATTGGGAGGGGTCCCAGTCGTGCCTGCTTGGCGTGCAGACGTGGGATGGATCAGGGACAGGCTGTTCGGCCGGAGATCGCGAGGAGCAGCTGCCGGGCCGGACCGGCCTGTCAGCTTGTTGCCAGTGGGCCTGTCGTCGCAGGCCTTGACCCGATTCGCCCGTTACCTACACTCGCGGGCATGGGGCGTCTTCGTTACTGGGTGGCCGTGCCCGCGCTGGCCGCCGTGCTCGGACTGACCGGACTGCCAGGGCTGCCAGGACTGTCGGGGCCTCGGACCGCCGAGGCGGCCGGCAACGACAACAACGTCGAATGGAGTGGCCTGTTCCACGACCAGGGCCCGCTCTACGCGTCCACCGCCGAGCCGACCTGCTCGACGCCGCTCACGGTCACGCTGCGTACGTTCAAGTCCGACATCACGAGTGCGAACGTGAAGTACTACGACAGCGCCGACTCGGCATCCCACTGGCTGCCGATGGCGTGGAGCCGCAACGACGCGACCGGCCGCTTCGACCTGTGGACGGCGATGATCCCCGCCAGTTGCTCGGCGAAGTACTACCGCTTCCAGGTCAACGACGGCTCCGACACCGACTGGTTCAACGCCGGCGGCACCGCCGACAACGAGCCGAGCCAGCTCGACTTCTACGTGCTGCCCGGCTACGCGGTCCCGGCCTGGGTGAAGAACGCGGTGATGTACCAGGTCTTCCCCGACCGGTTCGCCAACGGTGATCCGAGCAACGACGTGCAGACCGGCGAGTACAGCTACTTCGGCGCGCCCACGCAGAAGAAGGCCTGGGGGCAGAGCGTGCTCGCCGATCCGCCGGCCGTCAACTCCAGCGTCTTCTTCGGCGGAGACCTGCAGGGCATCCGGCAGAACGTCGGGTACCTCAAGAACACGCTCGGCGTCGACACCGTGTGGATGAACCCGGTCTTCACCTCGCCGACGAACCACAAGTACGACACGCAGGACTACGACAACGTCGACCCCCACCTCGGTGGCAACGCGGCACTTTCCGGGTTGATCGCCGACATGCACAGCACGTCGAACGGTCCGGCCGGCAAGGTCGTGCTCGACGGTGTGTTCAACCACAGCGGCAGCTGGGCGAAGTGGTTCGACCGCGGCAACGTCTGGCCGTCGGTCACCGGTGCGTACGAGTCGCAGGCCAGCACCTACGCGAGCTGGTACACGTTCTTCAGCTGGCCGGACTCCTACGCCAGCTTCTTCAACTCCACGCCGAGCATGCCGAAGTTCAACTACGGCGCGAGCGGATCGCCGGTGCGTAACGCGATCTACGGCTCCACGACGTCGGTCGCGCAGAAGTGGATCCGGCAGAACGGCATCGACGGCTGGCGGTTGGATGCGCCGCAGTACGCCGACGCGGGCGGCGGCAACGGCGGCAACGCCACGAACCACCAGATCTGGAAGGAGTTCCGGACCGCGGTGAAGGGCGCCAACGCCAACACCTACGTCTTCGGCGAGTTCTGGGGCAACGCCAACCCGTGGCTGACAGGCGGCGAGTGGGACGGTGCGTCCAACTTCAACGGCTTCACGCAGCCGGTGTCGGAATGGATCACCGGCAAGGACTACAACAACGGCTCGGCGTCGCTCACCACGTCCGCGTTCGACGCCTGGCTGCGTGGGACGCGAGCGGACTATCCGCGGGCGGCGCAGCTCGGGATGAGCAACCACCTGTCCAACCACGACATCCCGCGCTTCGGCACCCGGGCGGGCGGCGACATCTGGAAGACGTACCTCGGCCACTTCTTCCAGTTGACGTACGTCGGCGTGCCGACCATCTACTACGGCGACGAGTACGGCATGCAGGGTGCGGCGGACCCGGACAACCGTCGTACGTTCGACTGGTCACAGGCGACGACCTCGAACGCGTCGGTGGCGCTGGTGAAGAAGCTGATCTCGATCCGCAAGGCCTATCCCGCGTTGCGTACCGGCTCGTTCCTCACGCTGGGCGTGGACGACGCGACGAAGATGTACGCCTACGGCCGGATGGACGCCTCGAACCGGATCGCCGTGGTCCTCAACAACGACTCGGCGACCCACAGCTACACAGTCCCGGCCTACCAGCTGTCCGTGACCGACGGCAGCACGATGACCGACGCCGTGACCGGCACCAAGTACACCGTGTCCAACGGTCAGGTGACCGTCACCGTCCAGGGCCACTACGGCGCGATCCTGGTGAACTAGGACATGCCCTGATCCGGCTCGGGCAGCTCGAAGTCGAGGCGGGTGCCGCGGGTGGCGATGTCGCGTACGCCGGCCATCTTGTCGGTGTTGGCGAGCAGGTCGATCCGTGCGATGTGGTCGTCGGCGAGGCTGACGACCATGACCGTGAACGGTTGGCCGTTCGAGGTGACGACGATGCCGGGCGAGCCGTTGACGTCGGCGGCGTAGACCTCGGCGTTCGGCGGGCCCTGGTGGATGATCGCGGAGAAGAAGCGGGCGACCTTGTCGGGCCCGAAGATCGTGCGGCGCGGTGCCTTCTGGACGCCGCCGCCGTCGCTGTGGAGCTCGACGTCGGGGGCCAGCAGCTTGAGCAGCGACTCGATCTCGCCGTTGGCCGCTGCGGTCAGGAAGCCCTGGGTCGCGCGGCGCTGGGCCTCCCGGTCGGCTTCGAAGCGGGTCTTGCGTTCGTCGACGTGCGCCCGCGCCCGCTTGGCCAGCTGACGAACGGCCGGCTCGCTGCGGTCCAGCATCGAGGCGATCTCGGCGTAGGAGAAGTCGAAGGCCTCCCGCAGCACGAACACCGCCCGCTCCAGCGGCGACAGCGCCTCCAGTACGACCAGCATCGCGAGCGAGACCGACTCCGAGAGCGCCACGCTGTCGGCCACGTCGGGCTCGGTGAGCGCTGGTTCCGGCAGCCACTCGCCGACGTACGTCTCGTGCCGGGTCTGGGCGCGTCGCAGGCGGTCGATCGACAGCCGGGTGGTGACCTGGACGAGGTACGCGCGTGGGCTGTCGACGCCCTCGTGCTCGACCTCGCGCCACCGCAGCCAAGCGTCCTGGACGACGTCCTCGGCGTCGGCCCAGCGGCCGAGGATGCGGTAGGCCACACCCATCAGCAGTTTTCGGTACTCGTCGAAGGTCGACGTCGCGTCCAACGCCGGCTGGCTCATGGTGATCAGCCTACGATCCGGAATTCCTGGCGGGCGATGTGAGGTTGATCCCCACGTGAGCATCTACGACATTCCGCTTTCGACCATTTCCGGAGACGACGCGAAGCTCGGCGACTACGCCGGCCGGGCCCTGCTGCTGGTCAACGTCGCGTCCAAGTGTGGCCTCACGCCCCAGTACAACGGGCTGGAGGCGTTGCAGGAGCGGTACGCCGACCGTGGGTTCACCGTCCTCGGCTTCCCGTGCAACCAGTTCGGCGGCCAGGAGCCGGGCAGCAACGAGGAGATCAAGGAGTTCTGCTCGACGACGTACGGCGTCACGTTCCCGATGTTCGACAAGATCGAGGTCAACGGCGACGACCGGCACCCGCTCTACCAGGAGCTGACGTCGGTTGTCGACGCTGAGGGTGAGGCCGGTGACGTTCAGTGGAACTTCGAGAAGTTCCTCGTCTCACCTGATGGTCAGATCGTCGGCCGATTCCGGCCACGGACCGAGCCCGAGTCCACTGAGCTGGTCGCGGCGATCGAAGCGCAACTTCCCCGATGAGGCGCGACGCCTGACGACGAAAGCTCAAGCGCAACCCGGCTGATCGTGGTCTATCTTGAACCCTGGTTCGTGGTTACGAACCAGGGGAGGGACATGCATCCGCGGCGTAAGCGGTTGGTTCTGGTCGTCGCCGCCGTTTCGGCGTTTGTTCTGGTCGTCGCGGGTGTGACGTACGGCGTGGTTCGGAATGTGAGCGGCAAGCCGGCGGCACTGGGCTCGACATCGCCTCGCCCGACCGGGGATTCCACTCGAACGTCCGGCAGTGCTGACGATCCGACCGTCAGCTCATCCCCGACCTCCACTGTGCCGAGCCGGACTCCGTCGCCGACCGCGACGCCGAAGCCGCCCCGAAGCAAGCCGAAGCCGAAGCGGACCCAGCCGGCGCCGCGCGCGGGCAACCCGTTGTCGATGACTGCCGGCCTCTACGTCGACCCGGACTCCCAGCCACGCGACTGGGTGCTGGAGAACTCCGGCGACTCGCGGCGATCCGCGATCCAGGCCGGTATCGCGAACCGGCCGCTGGCCCGCTGGTACAACGGCGAGCCCTCCGACGTCTCGGACGCGCGCTCGTACGTCTCCGCGGCCACCTCGAACGGGCGGCTGGCAGTGCTGGTGGCCTACAACATCCCGTTGCGTGACTGCGGCAGCTACAGCAGCGGCGGCGCCGCGTCGGGGAGTGACTACCGCTCCTGGGCACGCGGACTCGCCGGAGCGATCGGCAAGCGCCCGGCCGTGGTGATCCTCGAGCCGGACGCGCTGCCCGGCATGGACTGCATGCCGGGCGCGCGGCAGCGGGAGCGGCTGGGGCTGCTGGCGTACGCCGTCGACCAGTTCGCGGCGCTGTCGCCCAACACCTGGGTCTACCTCGACGCCGGCCACGCCGACTGGACGCCCGCCGGGGCGATGGCGTCCCGGCTGGAATCCGCCCACGTGAGCAGGGCGCGAGGGTTCGCGCTGAACGTGTCCAACTACCAGTCGACGGCGCGCAACGTGTCGTACGCCAACGCGGTCAACTCGGCGCTGGGGATGAGCAAGCACTTCGTCATCGACACCAGCCGCAACGGCAAGCCGTCCGACGGCAGCGACTGGTGCAACCCCGATGGGCAACGGGTGGGTGCGGCGCCGCGGGAAGGCGGTGCGGCCGGCCTCGACCTGCAGTTGTGGGTGAAGATCCCCGGCGAGTCCGACGGTGATTGCGGGATCGGCGAGGGCACCGGTGCGGGCGACTTCGTCCCCGACATCGCCCTGGAACTTCTGGGCGCCTGATCACCACCTGGGTGGAAGTACTTGTGATCTTGGTCTAGGTTGACCCCTGGCTCGTTATCAAATCGTTACTTTAGGGCCAGGGAGAAAAGTTTTGAACGCTCGACGGACGAAGCGGAAGAGGTTGGTGGGGGTAGCGGTCGTGGCCTTCGGGCTGGCGATCGCAGGCGTAGGGGTCGGGATTCACCAGGCCGTACGCCCGGAGCCGCCGGGACAGGCGGCTGACGCTCACGGCCCCGTTCCTGCCGCGAGCGCCGGATCCGAGTCCGACTCCGTAGTCGCGGCGAGGCCGTACCGTGACTGGAAGCCGTCGCGGAAGAAGCCGAGGAGTCCGAGACACACGATGACGCCGACGCCGCAGCCGAGCTCGACGCCGAAGCCCACCCCGACTCCGACGCCGACACCGACCGAGGAGCCCGCGCCGCCGGCGCCGCAGCCGGGCAACCCGCTGTCGATGACCTCCGGCCTCTACGTCGACCCGGGCTCGCAGCCGATGGAGTGGGTCCGCAACCATTCCGGCGACTCCCGGGCGACCGCGATCCGTGACGGCATCGCGAACGTCCCGATGGGCCGCTGGTTCAACGGCGACGGGTCCGATGTGTCCGACGCCAAGGCATACGTCTCAGCGGCGACACAGCGCGACCAGCTTCCCGTGCTCGTCGCGTACAACATCCCGTTGCGCGACTGCGACAGCTACAGCGCCGGTGGCGCGACGAGCGCGTCGGCGTACCAGTCCTGGGCGAGCGGAATGGCGCAGGCGATCGGCTCGCGTCCGGCCGTGGTGATCCTCGAGCCGGATGCACTGCCCGGCATGGACTGCCTGAACGGTGAGCAGCAGAGCGAACGGCTCGCGCTGATGGGCTATGCCGTCGACAAGTTCGCCGTGAATGCGCCGAACACCTGGGTCTACCTCGACGCCGGGCACGACGACTGGACACCGGCGGGCACCATGGCATCCCGCCTGAAGGCGGCGCATGTCAGCAAGGCGCGAGGGTTCGCGCTGAACGTGTCCAACTACCAGTCGACAGCGCGCAACGTGTCGTACGCCAACGCGGTCAACTCGGCGCTGGGGATGAGCAAGCACTTCGTCATCGACACCAGCCGCAACGGCAATCCGTCAGACGGCAGCGACTGGTGCAACCCAAGCGGCCAGCACGTCGGCGTCACGCCGCGCGAGGGCGGTGCGTCTGGCCTCGATCTCCAGCTGTGGGTGAAGATCCCCGGCGAGTCCGACGGCGACTGTGGGATCGGCAAGGGCACGTACGCGGGAGAGTTCGTGCCGAAGATCGCCATGCAACTGCTCGGCGCCTGACCCGCCGGCCGGGTCGACGACCGCAACCACACCGATCGACGAGCTGGTCAGCTGACCAGTTCGTCGATCGCGCGGATCGAGGCCGGCGTGCTCGTGTGCAGGACGGCATGCATGCCGGCGGCCCTCGCGCCGTCGACCGACATCTGCGTGTCGTCCAGGAAGACGACCTCCTGTGGCTCGACGCCCAACAGCTCGCAGGTCAGCGCGTAGATCCGCGGGTCGGGCTTTCGCATGCCGACCTCGTGCGAATAGACGATCGGGTCGAAGACCGCGGAGAAGCGGTAGCGCGCCTCCTCCTGCTCGCGCGCTCCAGGACCGGAGTTGCTGAGGATCGCCGTTGTGTACGCGGGGCGAAGGCCGGCTGCGTAGGACATCAGCTCGGCGTCCAACTCGCCGCAGTACCAGTCCCACATGTCCCGGATGAACTCGTCGGCGTCGGCCTCGGACAGCTGCAGCGCGTCCACCCACTGCTGGCGGTACTCCGCCTCCGTCACCTCTCCAGCCATCGGATCGGAGCGATCGGTGCTCGCCGCGGCGGCTTCGAACTCGGCCTCGGTCAGGCCCAGCCGGCGTCGCCACTTGCCCAGCCACACGTCCGGGCCCTCGACCCGCTCGAGCACTCCACCGATGTCGAACACGACCGCCCGGATCGTCGCACGTTTCGCCATGGCGCCTATCTTGCACAAATTCGATGGCGTTCCGCGCCGGCGCCAGCTGAGAATGCTCGCGTGCAGATACGGGTGACCGCCCTCGGCGGGTGTTTTGCCGAGCTCGCCGCGTGGACGGGTGAGAGCGCGGACGAGATCAAGCAGGCGGTCGAGGAGCAGCACGCCGAACCGCGCGAACACTGGCTCGCGTGGGAAGGCGATCAGGTCGTCGGCGCGCTGCATCCCTGGCGGTCACCGGACGGGGCGGTTGCGGCTGTATGAGCTGCCCGTTCGCTTCCATGACGTACGCCTCCCGGCCGACGCGTCGATCGTCAGCGCGGCGGACGTTTCGGCCGAGGCCCTGATGGACCTCGACTGCCGCCTGCGCGACGACGTGCCCAGATCGGAAGGCTGGTTCCGCGAGGAGAACCACGACTCGCCGTACTTCGATCCGCGGGGCTATCTGGTGGCCCGCGCCGGCGGTCGGGACGTCGGCCTGGTGCGGATCTGGAACGGCCCGCGGCCACTGCCCCGGCTCGGCCTGATCGCGATTCTGCCCGCGTACCGGCGGCGCGGTATCGCGCGGGCGCTGCTGGCGCAGGCGATCAACACCTGGCACGAGCGCGGCGGGGCCACGATCACGGCCGAGGACGACGCCGGCAACCGAGTCTCGATCGCCCTGCTGACAGCCTTCGGCGGACACGTCACCGGCGGGACGATCGAGCTGGCTCGTTAGGAGCTAGCTCACGAGTGTGGCGCGGACGCGGGCGGCGGGAACGACGAGTGGCGTACCCGTCTCCGGGTCGTCGATCACGCGGCAGCGCAGGCCGAAGACGTGCTCGACCAGGTCGGCCGTCATCACGTCGGCCGGGGCGCCCTTGGCCACCACAGCGCCGTCGCGCATGACGATGAGGTCGGTTGCGTAGCGGGCGGCGTGGTTGAGGTCGTGCAGCACGGCCACCAGCGTGCGGCCCTGGTGCTCGTGCAGGTCGGCGCACAGGTCGAGGACCTCGATCTGGTGCGCCACGTCGAGGAACGTCGTCGGCTCGTCCAGCAGCAACAGCGACGTCTGCTGGGCAAGTGCCATCGCCAGCCACACGCGCTGGCGCTGGCCGCCGGACAACTCGTCTACGAAGCGGTCGGACAGTTCGGTGACTCCCGTTGCCGCCATTGACTCGGCGACGACGGCTTCGTCGGTACGCGACCACTGCCGCAGCAGCTTCTGGTGGGGGTACCGCCCGCGCGCCACCAGGTCCGCCACCGTGATGCCGTCTGGCGCGATCGACGACTGTGGCAGTAGCCCGAGCCGGCGCGCGACCTCCTTCGAGCCGTACGACGAGATCACCTGGCCGTCGAGGTAGACCGAACCCGACGACGGCTTGAGCATCCGGGCCAGGCCGCGCAGCAAGGTCGACTTGCCGCACGCGTTCGGCCCGATCACCACCGTGAACGAACCGTCGGCGATCTCGACGTCCAGTCCCTCGCAGACGACGCGACCGTCGTAAGCCAGCGTCGTCTGCTCGGCACGCAGCCGCGCCGAGCCCGTTCCGTTGGTCGTGGTCACCGTCCAGCCCTCCACTCCCTGGCCAGTAGCCAGACCAGATACAAGCCGCCGACAGCTCCGGTCATCACACCGACCGGCAGCTGGGTCGCCGGGAAAACCCGCTGGGCACAGAAGTCGGCCAGCGCGAGCACGAAGGCGCCCATCAGCGCCGACGACACGATCCCGATGCCGGGGCGCCGAGTCAGCCGCTTGGCCAGTTGCGGTGCCGCCAGCGCCACGAACCCGATCGGTCCAGCGCTGGCCGTCGCCACCGCCGACAGCGCGACCGCCGCGACGACGAGCGCCAGCCGCGAACGTTCGGTCGAGACGCCGAGCGCGCCGGCCGCGTCGTCACCCATCTCGAGCATCGACATCCGCCGGGTCAGCGCCAGCGTGATCGGCACCAGGACGAGCAGTGCCAGCGCGACCGGCCTGACGTGTTCCCAGCCGCGGCCGTTCAGGCTGCCGGTGAGCCAGACCGCGGCGCTCTGCGCGTCGTTGACCTCGGCACGGGTGAGGAGGTAGGAGTTGATCGAGACCAGCACCGCGCTCACGCCGATGCCGACCAGGATCAGCCGGTAGCCCTGCACGCCTTTCCGGTACGCCATCAGGTAGACGGCCAGTGCCGTCAGCAGCCCGCCGCCGATCGCCGCGAGAGCGACCGCACTGGAGCTGAGCTGGAACACCAGCAGCGCGACGACAGCGCCGGTCGCGGCTCCCGTCGTGAAGCCCACGACGTCGGGGCTGCCGAGCGGGTTGCGCGTAAGGCTCTGGAAGATCGCGCCGGACGCGCCGAGCGCCAGGCCGACCAGCAACGCGGTCAGCACCCGCGGCAGCCGGAGTGTCAGGATGATGAAGCCGGACGCCTGATCGCCCTGCCCCACCAGGGTTTTCAGCACTTCGGGGATCGGGATCGGGAAGTCGCCGGTGCTCACGCTCACCACGCCGACCGCGAGCGCGGCCAGCAGGATCACGAAGCAGACGATCAGCGCGCGGGTGTTGTAGCGCAGCGAGATGCGCTCGCCTGGCGTGCGCAGGACGCGTTCGGTCAGCTTGGCCGTGGGCCTGGGAGTCGTCCCGGAAGATGTCATGGTCATAGCGCGGCGATCCGCTTCCGCCGGACGAACGCGATGAAGAACGGCGCACCGACCAGAGCGGTCACGATGCCGACCTCCAGTTCGCCGGGCCGGGCCACGACGCGTCCCACGATGTCGGAGCCGACCAGGAGGATGGGCGAGAGCACGAGGGAGTACGGCAGCACCCACCGCTGGTCAGGTCCGGTGATCGCGCGCGCGACATGCGGCACGGTGAGCCCGACGAAGCCGACCGGGCCGACGGCCGCCGTCGCGGCGCCGCACAGCAACGTGATGACAAGTGCGCCCACCGCCCGTGCTTCGCCGATCCGCACACCGAGCGCGCGCCCGGTGTCGTCGCCGAGCGCGATCGCGTTCAGTGCGGGGGCGAGAAAAAGTGCGAGCACGACGCCGATGCACAGGAAGGGCAGTACCTGGAGCAGAACATCGGCGTCGCGCCCAGCCAGGGAACCAACCGCCCAGAAGCGGTACTGGTCGAAGACGTCGGTGTTGGTCAGTGTGATGCCGGAGACGAACGCGGTCAGCGCGGCGCCGATCGCCATGCCGGCCAGCGCGAGCCTCACCGGTGCGGCGCCGCTGCGGCCGCGGGAGCCCAGGAGGTAGACCGCTCCGGAGGCCAGCGCGGCACCGGCGAACGCGAACCAGACGTAGCCCGTGAGGCTGCTGATCCCGAGGTACGCGATCGCGACGACGACCGCTGCGGCGGCGCCGGCGTTGACGCCGAGCAGGCCCGGATCGGCCAGCGGGTTACGGGTGAGCGCCTGCATCAGCGCGCCCGCGACCCCGAGCGCGATCCCGACACCGATGCCGAGCAACGTGCGCGGGATCCGCAACTCGTGGACGACGATGTGGTCGTGCGCGTCCGGGTTGTAGTGGAACAGCGCGTCGAGCACCGTGTGCAGCGGGATCTGCTTGGAACCGACGGCGAGGCTGAGCAGGACCAGGAAGCCGAGGACGACGAGACACAGGACGAGGCCGAGCCCGCGCCGGGGACCGAACACGCGGTACGCCGGACCCGGCGGCCGACGCCTGCCGGTGCCGAGGTCCTGGGGTACACCGTCCACCGCGTCGGGCGACGGCGTGCGCACCCCGGCGGGTGAGGTCATCTGGAGGGTCCTTCGGCTGGTGCCACAAAGGGGTCGCACACCGGCTCCGTTGCTGGCGTACGACCAAGTTAAGGCTAACCTCACTTGCCCAATCCGGCCAGGTCGATGTCCTGTCCCAGCCGAGTGCGCCACGCAGTCAACCCAGAACCCTCCGGAGTTGGTGGCGGACGCCGACCTGCTCAAAAGGTCGACGAGCAGCAGGTCGGCCGCCCGAGCTACTTCGTCGACGGCAGGCCGTCGGCGTGCCAGGCCCGGAACCCGCCGACCACATCGGTCGCCTGGTGCAGGCCGAGGTCCTGGAGCGATGCCGCCGCCAGGCTGGAGGCGTAGCCCTCCGAGCACAGCACGATCACCTGCACGTCGTGGTCGACGGCCTCGGGCAGGCGCGCGTCCGACTTCGGGTCGAAGCGCCACTCGAGATGGTTGCGCTCGACCAGCAACGCGCCCGGCACCTCACCCTCTTCTGCCCGTTGCGCGGCAGGCCGGGTGTCGACGAGGACACCACCGTCGTTGTGCCAGGCCTCCCACGCCTGCCGTGGGCTCAGCCGCCGCAGCCGGCCGCGTGCGAGGTCCAGCAACTCGTCGATCGTGCGGGACTTGTTCGAGCTGTTCACCAGTTCACTCCAGCTCGTTCCGACGACAGCACTCGCAACACCTGCCCATCAAGTTCGTACTTCGTCATCGCCGTGAGCTCGGGAGCGTACGCGTGGATGCTGACCGCGGGTTCCAGCCCGAGGTTGGCGACGTCGTGGATGTGGTCGTACCCGAACGCGCGCCGCTTACCAGCCGTGAATCGCCGCCGGACGAGATCGACGTGCTCGGACGAGCGCCGGCGGTGGACGGTCGTCTCGGTCAGAGCGCCCTGGACGACGGCGAACGCGCCCTGCGCCTCGCCGTGGTCGTGCAGGCCGGTGCCCTGGCCGGGCAGCCAGCTGATCAGCCAGACGTCGTGCCTCGGGTCGACGTCGAGTTGGTGGTACCACCGCTCCTCGCCGTGCCCGTACTGGATGAGCGGTTGCCAGAGGTCGAGGTCGGCTGCGAGCCGCTGGACGAGGTCGACTGTCTTCACGATTACTCCATAAATTCGAGCGGTTTGATAGGAATTAACGCCTGGCACCGCCGGCTCACGACCTGGAGAAAACGCTCAGCCGATCAGCCGGCGGTGGGGATACACCGCTCGTCGAACTGGTCGCCGCGGCGACCGATCCAGAACTCCTGGAGGACAGGCATCAGCCCGCCGCCTCGCAAGGGGAGCTGCCCGCCGCGGGAGACGCGGCGCCAGGAGCCAGCCACTCCGGCCGCGGCCGCGGATCCGGCGACGGCGACCAGCGGCCGTCGACGATCGCGTACGTCCACGCCGGACCGTGGCTCACCAGCTCCCGCACGCCTGTGACGATGCGGTCCACATCCGAGACCGTCGACCCGACGCCGAAGCTCGCCCGCACGGCACCTTCGCGCAGCCCGAGCCTGGACAGCAGCGGGTGCGCGCAGAACTTGCCGTCGCGGACGCCGACGCCGTGCTCGGCCGAGAGGTATGCCGCGACCTGGCCGGGCGCGTACCCGTCGACGCCGAACGCCACCACACCGATCGCGTCCGGGCTGTCGCGCCAGATCTGGTGCAGTTGGACACCCTCGATCGAGCTCAGCCCGTCGACCAGCCGTGACCGCAGCGCCGCCTCGTGCTCCTCGAGCGCTCGCTCGGGCAGCGCGGCCAGCGCCTGACAGGCCCGCGCCAGCGCCGCGGCGCCCAGCACGTTCGGTGTGCCGCCCTCGTGCCGCTGCGGTGCCGCCGCCCACGTGGTCCGCACAGAGTCGTTCGGAGGCCGAACCTCGCGCACAGCCCCACCACCGGCGAGGTACGCGGGCGCCTCGTCCAGCCAGTCGCGCCGGCCGACGAGCACACCGCTGCCCAGCGGGGCGTACAGCTTGTGCCCGGAGAACGCCACGTAGTCGACGTCGAGGTCGCGGATCGAGATCCGGCGGTGCGGCGCGAGTTGGGCGGCGTCCAGCACCACGCGGGCGCCGAACGAGTGCGCCAGCCTGGCGATCTCGCGGATCGGCAGCACCTCGCCGGTAACGTTCGAGGCGCCGGTGATCGCCACCAGCGCGGGTGGGCGGGCGACCAGTTCGGCCCGCAAGGCCACCAGCGTGCCCTGCTGGGTCGTGCTGGCCAGCACACAGCGCTGCGAGCCGTGGCGCTGCCAGGGCAGCAGGTTCGCGTGGTGCTCGATGTCGAGGTACAGGACGTCGCCGGGTACGCAGCCCGCGAGCAGGTTCAGCGAGTCGGTGGTGTTGCGGGTGAACACGACCACGTCGTCCTCACGCGCGTCCAGGAAGTCCGCGACGACCTCGCGGGCGCCTTCGTACAGGGCAGTGCTGACCTGCGAGTTGTAGCCGGCGCCGCGGTGCACGCTCGCGTAGTACGGCAGCACCTCCTGCACGTGGTCGGAAACCTGTTGCAGGCAAGGCGCGCTGGCCGCGTAGTCGAGGTTGGCGTAGGTCCGGCGCTCGCCGGTCACGAGCGGAACGAGCGTGTCGGCTCCGACGATCGGCAGCAGCGGCTGGTCCGGGCCGGTCGGCTCAGCCGTCGTGTCGTGGTTTTCCACCAGCTGGAGGAACCGTTCGGCCGTACACTCCTCGGCACGTACATCCAAGGCCGTCATGGTGAAGATCCCCTTCTCCGCGCTTGCCGGCGCCGGTGTGGACGTCGGCCTGGTCCTCACCCGGAGCACCCCACCGCGGAGGAGGGTTGCCGGCCAGCAAGCCGGGGCTTGACGCTGGCGCTCATGACCGCGAACCACGATAGGACACGACCGTCAGGCTCGTACAATCCGTATCTCACAGATTGAGAAGGCATTCCGGAATATGGACGATTCGATTTCCGAGGAACTGAACGAGCGGGCCCGGCAGGTCATCGACGGCAACTTCTACATGACGCTCGGCACCATCGATCCGGACAACCAGCCACGCGTCTCTCCGGTGTACTTCACCCACGGCGACTACCGCAGGTTCTACTGGATCTCCTCGCCGGCCGCGCACCACTCGGTGAACGTCGCCGAGCGTCCCGCGATCGCGCTCGTGATCTTCAACTCGACGGCGCCGGTGGGCGAAGGGCGCGCGGTCTACGTCGGCGCGACTGCGGAGATCGTGCCGGACGACGAGCTTCCAGATGCATGTGCGGAGGCGTTCGCCAACCTCAAGCCAGGGGGTGCCCGGGCGTACCGGCCGGAGGAGCTGAGCAGTGACACGGAGTTCGGGCTCTATCGCGCGACGGCGACCAGCCACGAGATCCACGTCCCCGGCCGCGACCCGGACTACGGCACCGGCATCGACCGCCGCGTGCACGTGGAGCCGTAGCCACCACCTGTTCACCGGGAGCCGCCATGCTGTCCGGCGTGCCTTACCGCCGTGTACTTCCGTTGCTTGCCCTGCTCGGCATGGCGTTCCTGCTCTGGTACGGACTGCAGGGGGCTGAGCCGTTTCTCGGACACGACGAGTCGGTCTACGCCGCCAAGGCACGGTCCTGGCTGACCGATCTGCCGGCCGCACAGTGGGATCCACGCCGTGCGCCGGGCGTACCCGCCCTCGGTGCGGTGGCGCTCACGATCCATGACAGCGTCGGAGCCCTCCGAGCGGTGGGCCTGCTGCTCGTTCTGCTGACGCTCGCGATCACCTACGTCGTCGCGGCACGGTTGACAACGTACTGGCGCGCGTCCGCTGTCGTCCTGGTTGTGCTGACGGCGGCACCGTTCCTCCGCCGCGTGCCCGAGTTCCTGAGCGACATCGGCGCGGCCGGGCTCCTGTTCGCCTGCGCCTATCTGGTGATCCGCCGCCGGCTGATCGCGCTGGCAGTCGTCGCGCTCGCGACGTTCTACCTGCGGTATGGCGCGACGGCCGGCTTGCTCGCGATCGCTCTCGCCGCGCTGGTGGTGTGGGGTCCCAAGGTCTGGCTCGCTGACAAGCGGCGGCTTGTGCTGGCTACCGGCGTGTTCGTCGCCGGACTGGTACCGCACTTCGCCTACGCGACCTGGCTGACCGGCAGGCCGTGGGGCCTGCTCGCGGACGCCGGCGCGTCCGCCAACCAGGTCTATTTCGGCGACGGGCTGGTCTTCTACGTCACGAACTTCCCTTCCGGCCTGGCTGGCGTGCTGGGCGCGGTGCTGATGGCGATCGGGCTGATCGCGGCGATCGCCGGGCGGCACGAACGCTGGAAGGCGTTCCTCGGCCTGTCCGCGGTGTTGGGCATCGTGCTGCTCGGCCTGGTCGGACACGGCGAACCGCGATTCGTGTACTTCTCGGTGATCGCCCTGATCCTGCTCGGCGCCGACGCGATCGCCGGCCGTTCTCGGGTAGCGCTGGCCGCCGTCACAGTGGTGGCACTGGCTCAGCTGCCGTTCGCCTACCTCCACGTCCGGGACCATGCGCTCGCCGCCGTAACCGGCGACCGGCGCTCGCTCGTCGCAGTCGCGGAACACCTGCGCCGGCCCTGTGTCGTGGTGACGAGCTATCAACCGGAGATCGGCTGGTACTCCGGTTGCGGGACGACGAGCTTCGCGCGCGCCGAGCAGCGCCGGTCGATCGCCGGGCTGACCTTCGTCCTGTTCGAGCGCGGCCACGACCAGCCGGCCGAGCGCGACCTTCGCGAGCTCATCGGTGACCGTCCGCTCTTGGCCGAGGACCTGCCCGCGTCCGGCTCCCTCGGAAAGGTGCGGATCCTCACCGTGGGCGGCTAGCCTCGAACGCCGTGGCTAAGACTTCTGGCAAACGTTTCATCGTCTACGGCGCCGGCGCGATCGGTGGCGTTCTCGGCGGCCTGCTCCACGAGGCCGGGCACGACGTCGTCTTGATCGCGCGTGGCGCTCACCTCGCCGCGATCCGGGCAGGCGGCTTGCGGCTGGTGATGCCAGACGGCGAGCGCACGCTACGGATCCCTGCGGTCGCGAGCCCGCGCGAGATCGACGGGCTCGGCCAGGATGACGTCGTCCTGCTCGCGATGAAGAGCATGGATACCGAGGCCGCACTGCGCGAGCTGGCCGCCGTCGCCGATCCGGCGACTCCGATCGTCTGCGTGCAGAACGCCGTCGCCAACGAGCGGATGGCGCTTCGCATGTTCGAGAACGTCTACGGCGTCTGCGTGATGTTCCCCGCCACCCACCTCGAGCCGGGTGTGGTGGAGGGCAGTGCGGCTCCGGTGGCCGCGATCCTCGACATCGGCCGCTACCCCGAGGGCGTCGACGACACCGCGCGGGAGATCGCAACAGCGTTCGAGAGTGCGCGCTGCGTGTCCGAGCCGCGGCCGGACATCATGCGGTGGAAGTACAACAAGCTGCTGATGAACCTCTCCAACGCGCTCGACGCCGCGGCCGGCCGGGGCAACTACGGCGACGCCCGTACGCAGCTTCGCGCCGAGGGCGAGGCGGTGCTGAGCGCCGCCGGGATCGCGTTCACGTCCGTCGAGGAGGACCGGGCCAGGCGGGGCGACATTCTGCAGATCCCGCCGAGCAGCAACGGCAGCAAGCGGTCGGGCAGCTCGTCGTGGCAGAGCCTGGCGCGCGGCACGGGCTCGATCGAGGCCGACTACCTCAACGGCGAGATCGTGCTGCTCGGCCGGCTGCACGGCGTGCCGGCACCGGCCAACGAGTACGCCCGGCAACTCGCCAACCAGCTGGCGAGGGAGGGTCGGGAGCCTGGATCGGTGCCGCCGGAAGAGCTGCTGAAAGGGCTCGAGCAGGCCGTACTCTCCGCGACGTAGCCGAGGAGTACACCCACAGCCGATGCGGTGGCCGCCGTCGCTCGCCTAATCTGCCAGACGTGAGAGCGATGTGGCAGAAGTTCCTGAGCTGGGAGCCGGCGTGGAAGCTGGCCCTCGTGCTGGCCGTGGTCGGCGTGCTGGCGGCTGTCGGCGCATCCGGCCGGCAGCCGGACCGGGCGCCCATCGACGCGCTCGGGATCGCGCTGCTGATCCTCGCGCCGGCCGGGCTCGTGTTGCGCCGGCGCTGGCCGGTGCCGGTCATGTTCTGGACGGCCGGCGTCGCGCTGGTCTACCTGTTGCTGACCTATCCGTACGGCTTCATCATCATCCCCCCGATCGTGGCGGCGTTCGAGACGATCCGGCAGCGGTACCGGCTGGCCGCCTGGTCGGCCATGATCTTCCTGGTCGGCGGGCACTGGCTGTTCGGGTGGCTGCTCGGAACCAGGGACGCGCCGGCGTCGACCGACGTGCTGATCGTGGGCGGCTGGGCGCTGGTGATCCTGATCGCGGCGGAGGTGCTGCGGGTTCGCGACGACTGGGTACGTGAGAACCGTCGCCGCAAGGAGGCCGAGGATCTCGGAAAGGTCTCCGAGGAACGCCTGCGGATCGCCCGCGAGCTGCACGACGTCGTGGCCCACAACATCTCGCTGATCAACGTGCAGGCCGGCGTCGCGCTGCATCTGATGGACAAGCAGCCGGAGCAGGCGCGGACGGCGCTGACCGCGATCAAGGGCGCCAGCAAGGAAGCGCTGGTCGAGCTGCGTTCGGTGCTCGGCGTGCTGCGGCAGGTCGACCATGGCGAGCCACGGCACCCCACACCCGGACTCGCGCGGCTGGACGAGCTGGTCGAACGTACGAAGCTCGCGGGACTCGACGTCCGGGTGCGGTCCGAGGGCGAACGAGTGCCGCTGCCGCCGGGCGTGGACGTCGCGGCCTACCGGATCATCCAGGAAGCACTGACGAACGTGCTGAAGCACTCCGGCGCGTCCGGTGCGACGGTGCGGCTCAGGTTCACACCGGACTTGTTTACGGTAGAGGTCTCCGATGCGGGCCAGGGTGCCGACCTGGACGCGATCGCCAACGGTGGTAGCGGATTGAAGGGCATGCGAGAGCGGGTCAGCGCGCTTTCCGGCGAGCTGACGGTTGGGCAGGCACCGGGCGGCGGCTTCCGGGTGCGGGCCGAGATTCCCTTGGAGGATTAGATGATCCGGGTCGTACTCGCCGATGACCAGGCGCTGGTCCGGGCCGGGTTCAGCGCACTGCTGGCCGCCGAGCCCGACATCGAGGTGGTCGGAGAGGCCAACGACGGCACCGAAGCGGTGACGCTGGTCACCCGGCTGGAGCCGGACGTCGTCCTGATGGACATCCGCATGCCCGACCTGGACGGGTTGGAAGCCACCAAGCAGATCGTCGCCAACCCGAAGCTCGCCGGCGTTCGGGTGGTGATCCTGACGACGTTCGAGCTCGACGAGTACGTCTTCGAGGCGCTGCGGATCGGTGCGAGCGGCTTCCTGGTGAAGGACACCGAGCCGGTCGAGCTGCTGCGCGGCGTCCGGGCGGTCGCGGGTGGCGACGCGTTGCTGTCTCCTGGAGTGACCCGGCGGCTGATCGCGGAGTTCGCCAGCCGGGCGAAGGATCCGGGGCACCTGCCCGACCTCGCGCACCTGACCGAACGCGAGCGCGAGGTGGTCGCGCTGGTCGGGCAGGGGCTGACCAACGACGAGATCGCAGAGAAGCTGGTCGTCAGCCCGGCGACCGCGAAGACCCACGTCTCACGGGCGATGATCAAGCTGAACGCGCGCGACCGGGCGCAGTTGGTGGTGTTCGCGTACGAGGCCGGCCTGGTCCGGCCCGGCTGGCTCGGCTGACTCCGGCGAGATGCGGCCACTCGGCTCCGGGCTGGACAACACGGCGTACGAGACGGCCGACGGCTTGGTCGTGCGGTACTCCAAGCTCGCCGATCCGGTCGAACGAGCCGCGCAGGTACGCCGCGAGGCGCATCTGCTGGCGGCGGTGGCGGCGTGGTCGCCGCTCACCGTTCCGGCGATCGAGTCCGTCGACGCGGAGCAGGGCTGGCTGGCGTATCCGAAGCTGCCGGGCATGCCGTTGCTGTTGGTTCCGCCGGCCGACCGGCAGGCGGCGGCGTCCCGGCTGGGCACCACGCTCGGTGGGTTCCTGGCCGCGCTGCACGGCGTTCCGGAGGCGTCTGTACGTGAGCTCGTCGAGGTCGACGACTGGCCGCCCTCGGAGTGGCTGGCCGAGGCTCGCGAGCACTACGCGGCCGTCGCCCACCACGTACCGGCGGAGTTCCGGCCGCGGATCGAGGTGTTCCTGCAGTCACCGGCGCCCGAGCCGGCCGCCGAGCTGGTGTTCTCGCACAACGACCTGGGCATCGAGCATGTCCTGGTCGATCCTGCCTCGCTGGCGGTGACCGGCGTCATCGACTGGACCGACGCCGGCCTGACCGATCCCGCCCGCGACTTCGGCCTGGTCCACCGCGACCTCGGACCGAGCGCTCTTGCCGCAGCTTTCGCGGCGTACGGATCGGACCGGGTGCGCGCCCGGGCGGAGTTCTACGCGCGCTGCTCGGTGTTCGAGGATCTGGCGCACGGCCTGACCACGGGTGTTGCGGCGTACGTCGGCAAATGTCATGCCGCGTTCGAATGGCTGTTCCCACCGCGCTATTGATCCGCGCCAGCGGTTTGGTCTATCATCGCCGAACGTTCCAAAAGTTTGGATCATTACCCGATCAGTACGGAGACTGACCATGGCCGAGCTTGTGCTCTTCCATCACGTTCTGGGGCTCAGCAAGGGCGTGGAGACCCTCGCCGACGAGTTCCGCGCGGCGGGCCACACCGTCCACGTCCCTGACTTGTTCGAGGGGCGTACGTTCCCCACCATCGACGACGGCATCGGCTACGTGCGGGAGATCGGCTTCGGCACGGTCGCCGAACGTGGCGCGGCCGCCGTGGAAGGGCTGCCGGCGGAGCTCGTCTACGCGGGCATCTCGCTCGGCTGCGTACCCGGCCAGATGCTCGCCCAGACCCGCGCCGGCGCCAAAGGTGCCCTGCTGCTCGAGGCCGCGATCACGGTGTCGGAGTTCGGCGAGTCGTGGCCGGCGGGCGTTCCCGTCCAGGTGCACGGCATGGACAACGACCCCAGCTTCGCCGGCGAGGGCGACCTCGACGCGGCCCGCGAGCTGGTGCAGCAGGCCGGCGACAACGGCGAGCTGTTCCTCTACCCCGGCGACAAGCACCTGTTCCTCGACTCGTCGCTGCCGTCCTACGACGAGGTGGCGGCCAGGCAGGCGATCGGCCGCATGCTCGACTTCCTCGCCAAGCTGGGCTGATCCCCGCCAAACCTGCTCGGCTGCGGCCGGTAGACGCTCACGGGTCCCTCGTTGTCACCCGTGAACGGCTGCCGGCTGCAGCCGTTGCTGCGCTCAGCCGACCGTCTTGTCCACCGACCCATCCACACAGCCTGTGGAAAACCCTGGGGACAGCTGGTGGACGGCTGTGGACCTGGCTGTGCACAACCGAACCGAGTCTGTGAGAAGCGCTCTGCGGGCTGTGGACAACCCATTCTCGCTGTTGACAACTCCTCTCACCATTCATCTATAGTGCTAGTCAACTAGATGAATGGAGTAAGCCGTGATCGAGTTCCATCTCGACGAGCGGTCCGGGGTCTCGCCCTACCTCCAGCTGGTCCGCCAGGTACGGCAGGCCCTGCGACTCGGGCTGCTGCGCGAAGGTGACCAGCTCCCCACGGTCAAGGAGGTGGTGGGTCAGCTGGCGATCAACCCCAACACCGTGCTGAAGGCCTACCGCGAGCTCGAGCACGAGGGCCTGGTGACCGCCCGTCCCGGCAGGGGGACGTTCGTGAAGGCGACGCTCGTCAACGCGTCGTTCGCCGCACACGAGCCGCTGCGCCAGGAGCTGCGGCGCTGGCTGCTCAAGGCTCGTACGGCAGGACTCGACGACGAAAGCATCGAGGCCCTGTTCATGACGACGTTTCGGTCCGCCGCTGGAGAGGACATAGCATGACCGCGGCACTTTCGGCCCGAGGACTGGGCAAGCGGTACGGCAAGCACTGGGCGCTCACCGACTGCACCCTCGACGTACCGTCCGGGCACATCGTCGGCCTGGTCGGCCCGAACGGCGCGGGCAAGACCACGCTGCTGAGCCTTGCCAGCGGTCAGCTGATGCCGACGTCCGGCAGCATCAGCGTGCTCGGCGGCCGGCCCGGAGCCGACCCGGCACAGTTGGCCAGGGTCGGGTTCGTCGCGCAGGACACTCCCACCTACCCCGGCCTGACCATCGCCGAGCACCTGAAGCTCGGTGCTCGGCTCAACCCACGCTGGGACGACGCACTGGCCCGCGACCGGATCAGCCAACTGGGCCTGGACTTCTCGCAACGCGCCGGCCGGCTGTCCGGTGGCCAGCGAGCCCAGCTCGCGCTCACGATCGGCATCGCCAAACGGCCCGAGCTGCTGATCCTGGACGAGCCGGTGGCGGCCCTCGATCCGCTCGCTCGGCGTGAGTTCCTGCAGGGACTGCTGGAGGCCGCGGTCGAACACGAGCTCAGCGTCGTGCTGTCCTCGCACCTGGTCTCCGACCTGGAACGCACCTGCGACTACCTGATCGTGCTCGTCGACTCCCGCGTCCAGGTGGCCGGTGAGGTCGACGACCTGCTCGCGACACACCACCGGCTGACCGGCCCGCGCCGAGAACCCGAACGGATGCCCGCCGACCAGCACGTCATCGCCGCGAGCCACACCGATGTGCAGAGCACGTACATCGTGCGTACGGAGTCGACGATCCACGATCCCGCGTGGACGGTCAGCCAGCTCAGCCTCGAGGACCTCGTCCTGGCGTACATGACGACCACCACCCGTACCCACAACAAGCCGATCCTGGAGGTCCAGCGATGATCTGGCTGACCTGGCGCCAGTTCCGTACCGCGATCATCGCGATGTTCGGCGGGCTGGCCGCACTGTCGCTCCTGTTGGGTCTCACGGGCCCGGGCCTGGCAGACAGCTACGCGACGGGCCTCGCCGCGTGTACGGCGAGCGGAGACTGCTCGCAGTTCACCAACAAGTTCATGAACGACCACCAGAGCGTCTTCCTCGCGGTGACCGCCGTCAGCCTGGTGCTGCCGGCGCTGATCGGCTTGTTCTGGGGAGCGCCGCTGATCAGCCGCGAGCTCGAAGCCGGCACGCATCGGCTGGTGTGGAACCAGAGCATCACGCGCACCCGCTGGCTTGCTGTCAAGCTGACCCTGACGGGCCTGGCGACGATCGTCGCGGCCGGAGTGTGCAGCCTGGCGGTGACGTGGTGGTCCCGCACGATCGACCAGGTGAGCACCGAGGTCCTCCCGCGGCTGGGGTCGCTGGTGTTCGACGCGCGTGGCATCGTTCCGATCGGTTATGCGGCATTCGCGTTCGCGCTCGGTATGACGGTCGGCATGCTGGTGCGCCGGGCGCTGCCCGCGATGGCCGTGACGCTGGCGGTCTTCGTCGTCGTACAGATCGCGATGCCTCTCCTGGTAAGGCCGCACCTGCTGCCTCCGGTCCATTCGACCATCGAGATCTCACGCTCGGTCCTGGACGGAATCATGCGCAATCCCAGCACTGGAAGCATTCAGCTGGAGACCAAGGCGCCGGGCGCGGGCGACTGGCTGCTGGACGGGCAGACCGTCGACGGATCCGGCAACGTCGTCGACAGCATCAACCTGTCGCTGACGTCCGGACCATGCGCGCCGCAAGCCGTCCAGAAGGACGAGATGAAGGCGTGCTTCGCCGAGATCAACCGGCTCGGCTACCGCGCCGAGTTGACCTATCACCCGGCCAACCGGTTCTGGTCGTTCCAGTGGATCGAGACCGGGATCTACCTGGCGATCGCCTTGCTGCTCTCGGCGTTCACCTTCTGGTACACCCGCCGGCGCGTGTCCTAGACGATCTATTCCAAGGGGTCGCCTGACGCGCGACGCCTGGCATCCACGCTGGCTGCGTTGTCGTCGATCGCCGGAGGCCCCTCCTGGCTCCTCCTCCGCCTTGCCAGCGCGGCGCCATCCGCTGCGCGCTTGACCGGCAACCCCTTGGAACAGATCGTCTAGCCGTCAAGCTTGGGAGTTGGAACGGATCCGGAGCGAGCCGGCCAGGTCGACCATCCGGATCTCCGGGATCAGCACGATATTGCCGCCGGCCTTGACGACGGCGGGGACCGCGCCGCCGTAGCGGGCGAACGAGAGGTCGCCGTCGACCAGTAGCTCGCGCGGGCCGATCCGGAACACGTACAGCTCGTCGTTCTCCAGCACGGTCCGGTCGTCGAGGTAGAACGTGCCGTCGGTCCACTCCGGCTCGAACGACTTGCGCACCAGGTCTCTGGCCTGCTCGTAGGTGATCATCCGGACTCCCGTACGGCGAACTCCAGTACGGCGGATCCGGGCGACGTGTCGTCCGTACGCGCGTACGCCGACCACTCGGCCAGCTCGAAGTAGTGCGACACGTCCGGGTCCGCCGTCTGCGGGTCGACGAAGCGCACCGTGCCGGCGGCGTTCTCGATGTTGAACACGTGGCCGCCGCCGAACCGCCACAGCACGGCGATGAAGCCACGCGCGCCCGGGCCGAACCCCTCGAAGAGATCGACGATCTGCTGCTGGCCGGCTTCGCGGAAGCTCACACCCCAGGCCCGCTCGACGTCGGCCAGCTGACGGCCGCCGAGGCCGGCCGAGCTGGGCAGCAACGCGGCCGGCAGTCCGGTCGCCTCCACGTTCAGGTCGCGCCGGCGCAGCTCGTAGACCTGGACGCAGTGGGTGCAGTTGAAGTCGTACGGATCCACGCGTTCACGTCCGCTCGGGCGGTACGGCCATGAAGTGATCCCATCCCTCGGTGAAAGCGCTTCAGTCTAGACCGGTCGTGGGTCGGCAGCCGGCCGAGCCGGATCAGCCGGATCCAGGGTTGTGGCGGGTGGGAACCCAGCCGGTGGCCGGCGGTTGCTGTGGCGGGTTCCGCGGAGGCGGTGCCTGGGGTGGTGGGCCGCCCGGCGGCTCCTGCCCCGCGGTACCGCCGTAGTAGCGCTCGGCCGTCGCGGCGCCCGGATCGGCGACCGGAGCCGGGCCGCTGCCGAGCTGGAAGACGTACGGCTCGTCGGAGTCTTCGCCGGCGTGGTGGCGTACGAGGTTGGCGACCACGCGGCCGATCTTGCGGGCGGCTTCGAGCGTGGGTTCGTGTACGTCGTCGAGCCGGGCCAGGCCGTCGGCGCGGATCGCCTTGTCGTGCGGGATCTCCACCAGTGCGGCGATCCGGCCGGGCAGCTGGGCGAGCTCGGTGTTCATCCAGCGGGGTGGATCGGTTCCGGCGGTGTTCGCGACGGCGACGACGAGGCGGTTGGTGGGCACACCGTCCTGCTCGAGCGCGGTGATCAGGCGGACGACCACGGCGGCGCCGAAGCCGTTGGCGGCGGTGACGAGGACGGGCACGGTGTCGGCGCGGCGCATCCAGGCGTCCAGCAGCGACTGGCGGACGGCCGCCCGGGCCGCGAGATGCGAGGCGACGATCGGAACGCCGATGTCGACGACGCCCGAGAACCAGCCACCGAGCTCGACGAGCTGTGCGTACCACCGCGGATCCTCCGGCAACGCGACCGGCGGCCGGGTCCACGGCCTGGTGTCGGCGAGCACGTCGTAGCCGATGCCTTCCCTGGCGTCGATCCCGGTGGCAGGCAACTCCTTCTTGCTGACCCTGCCGAGTGGTACGGCGCGGCGCGTCGAGGCCTCCTGGACGGCGGCGGTGTCGAGTCCGCGTCCGCCGACCAGCGCGGTGATGCCGGGTGCCTCGGGCCTGGCCATACCCACGCCCAGCCAGTCGGCCCACGGCGAGACCGCGCGAGGTGCGGGGTCGATCAGGACGGTACGGGTGGCCAGCGCGAACGACTGCGCCAGCAGGCCGGCCACGGTCGAGCGGCCGGCTCCACCGGAGGCGGCGAGCACGGGAACCAGCGCGCGCACCCCGTGCGGAGGGAGCAATGTGCTGGTCCGGGCCTTGCGCATGACCACATCAGACCAGCGGATGGCGCGCCGGGCAACCTCGGGGGTGGCCTACGGCCGGCCCGGGACCTGGTAGTTGCGCCGTGTCGCGAGCAGGCCGGCGACCAGCGCGACGAGCACGCCGGCTACCTGAATGCCCTGTCCGGTGGCGACCGCGGCACCGTCGTTGCCGAGCAGGTTGCCGATCCCGGTCGGACTGATCAGGAAGCCGACGAGGACGAACAACCCGAGCGCCGCTCCGACGGCAGGCGCCCACCGCCACGTCGCCAGGCCGACGAACAGGCAGCCGGCCAGCAGGATGAGGATGCCCGGCGGCGGATAGATCGGGAACTCGACACCCGATGCCCACAGCACCGAGATCCCGGCGGCACCGGCCAGCAGTCCGGCCAGCGCGGCGACTGTGGGCTTGGAGAACCTCTGCTGCTTCGTCATGCCAACCAGCGTCGTGGCCGCGCGGCCTGGCCGCGTCCGCTCGGGGAGGTGTTCCGTCGTACGCCGGCCGGCGTACGACCCGAGGCGGCGGTCAGTCGGTCGAGCTGAGCCCGCGGAACTCGGCGACCCGCTCCGGCTCGGTAGCCGGCAGCTGGGTGCGGCCGTAGATCCACAGCAGCAGGTCGGCCGCCGTGCCGGAGACCGTGGCCGGACCGTCGGCGCCGGGAGTCCACAGCAGGGCGGCGTTGGGGTCGGCCTGCGAGACGGTCCAGGAGGTGTCGAGGTCGGTGGCGGTGAACACGATCGGGCCGGACAGTGTGCGCCCGAGCCGCTGCACGTCTTCGGCGTCGGCCAGCGAGCAGGTGAGGAACTCCTCGACGCAGTCGGCCGCGATCTCGGGCACGATGCTCCACGGCTGCCCCGCGGCGTTGGCGGCGTCGAAGTGGTGGACCGCGGCCTCCTGCACCTGGTGGCGGGTGATGAACCCGACGTCTTGGCGGCCGGGGAACCAGGTCCAGACCGGCGCGGCCTGGTCGGCGGCGCCCAGCACCTCGACGAGCTGCGCGGCGCCGGTCTCGAACGTGGTCACCAGCTGGTCACGCTCGGGCCGCGCCGGGCGGCGGGATTCGGCAGGCGGCTCGGCGAGCCGGTCTCCGGCGATCGTGCGCCAGAACCAGTGGACGTCGGTCAGGTGCCAGACCAGGTCGGCGACGTCCCAGTCGGGGCAGTGCTCGACCTTGGCGTCGAGGTTGGTGCGTACGGCATCGGCGAAGCCGCTGGAATGGTGTGTGATCGCGGCCAGGCACGCGTCGGTGGAGAGACTCATGGCGGTAACCATAGGTGGGGGCACCGACATCGCTCACCTGGAATTCCGGCGGGCGTCACCGCTCCGGAGCGGCCTCCGGGTCGTGGCCGAGCAGGCCGAGGAACGTCCGGAACAACGCCGGCATGTCGATCTCGTCCGGGTCGAGCAGCCACTGCACCTGCATGCCGTCGAGCACGGCGATCAGCATCACCGCGGCCTGCTCGGGCGTGACGCCGACCGGCAGCCGGTCGGCGTACTCCGCGGCGAACCCCGCCGCCATCGAACGGCGTAGCTCGGCGTATCTCCGCTGGAAGAACTCACGCGCGGGATGGCCGTCGGTCACGCTCTCGCCGGACAGCACGGTGAAGGCCTGCACGAGCCCGTGGCGCTCCGTGTTGTGCTCGACCAGCCGGCCGAGCGCCTCCAGCCCGCCGGCCGCGGTGTGCGGCGTACCGAAGAAATGGTCGTGGTCGAGCTCGTCACGACGCGCCAGGACCGCCTCGAGCAGGAGCTCCTTGCTGCGGAAGTAGTGGAGGAGGCCCTGCTGCGTGAGCCCGACCCGCTGCGCGATCTCGGCCAGCGAGGCGCCCTTGTAGCCGCGCTCGGCGATCGTGGCGAGCGCCGCATCGACGATCTCTTCACGGCGGCTGGGCACGCAGGTAACCTACCGAGTACTCGGTAGGTCGTCCAGGAGGTCTGATGTCCGCAGAAGATGTGATCGAGGCCGCGCTCGGCAGGCTCGATCTGTCCACCAAGGCGAGGTTGCTCGCCGGCCAGGACATGTGGACGCTTCCGGCCGTACCCGAGATCGGCCTGCGGAGTCTCGTGATGTCCGACGGCCCGATCGGCGTGCGCGGCACCCGCTGGACCCCCGAGGACCCGTCCATCGCGCTGCCCAGCCCGACGGCCCTGGCCGCCACCTGGTCGCCCGAGCTGGCCCGCGAGGCCGGCCGGCTGCTCGCGCAGGAGGCTCGCCGTAAGGGCGTGCACGTCCTGCTCGCGCCCACGGTCAACCTCCACCGCTCGCCGCTTGGTGGCCGGCACTTCGAGTGCTACTCCGAGGACCCGCTGCTGACCGGCAAGATCGGTGCGGGCTACGTGCGCGGCGTGCAGGACGGTGGCGTCGGCACGACCGTCAAGCACTTCGTCGCCAACGACTTCGAGACCGACCGCTTCACCGTCGACGTGCAGGTGTCGGAACGCGCTCTCCGCGAGCTCTACCTCGCGCCGTTCGAGACCATCGTGCGCGAGGGCGGCGCGTGGGGCGTGATGACCTCGTACAACCAGGTCAACGGCACCACGATGACCCAGCACGCGGCGCTGGTCAACGGCGTGCTGAAGGGCGAGTGGGGCTTCGACGGCATCAACGTCTCCGACTGGACGGCCGCCCGCGACACGGTCGGTGCGGCGCTCGGTGGGCTCGACATCGCGATGCCCGGGCCGATGACCGTCTACGGCGAGGCGCTGGCGAAGGCCGTGTCGAACGGTGACGTACCCGAGGCGGTCGTCGACGAGGCGGTGCGGCGCGTGCTGCGGCTGGCCGCGCGGGTCGGCGCACTGGACGGCGTGCCGCCGGCCGTCACCCAGCTGCCGCCGCCCGTGGACGGTTCGGCGCTCGCGCGAAAGATCGCCGCACAGTCGTTCGTGCTGGTACGCAACGAGGGTGGTCTGCTGCCGTTGGCGCAGGCCCCCTCAGCACCACAGTCGGCTGCGGTAATCGGCGTGGCCGCCTCCGATGCCCGCGTGCTGGGCGGTGGCTCGGCGACGGTGTTCCCTCCGCACATCGTCTCGCCGCTCGAAGGGCTTCGCTCGGTGCTGCCGGTGACGTACGCGCTGGGCGCCGACCCCCGCGTCCGGCTGGCGCCTGCCCGGGCCGGCTTCACGCTGGAGGCGCGCTTCTGGAACGGGAACGGCGGGCTGCTCGGCGTCACGCCGATGGCCGACGGGAAGGCGCAGTGGATCGGCGAGCTACCCGGCGAGGTCGAGCTGGAGCCGCTGACGCGGGTCGAGCTGCTCGGCGAGTTCGTTCCGCAGAGGACGGGCACACACCGGTTCGGCGTCACCGGAGTCGGCGAGTTCCGGCTGCGGATCGACGGCATCGAGGTGTTCCGCGGGACGAACGAGGTCGAGGGCAACGACCCGGCGGCGTTCCTGAACCCACCGGAAGAAGTCGTCGAGGTTTCGCTGGAAGCCGGACGCGCGGTGCCGGTCTCGCTGACGTACAGCGTTCCCAAGATCCCCAACCTGCCGTTCGCGTTCGTGTCGTTCACGCTCGGGCACGCCGAGCCGACTGCTTCTGCTGACGAACTGATCGAGGAAGCCGTGGCGGCTGCCGCTGCCTCGGAGGTCGCGATCGTCGTCGTAGGGACGACCGAGGAGGTCGAGTCGGAAGGCTTCGACCGTACGACCCTCGCTCTGCCCGGCCGGCAGGACGAGCTGGTCGCCCGCGTGGCGGCGGCGAACCCGCGCACCGTGGTCGTCGTCAACGCCGGGTCTCCGGTCGAGATGCCGTGGCGCGAGTCCGTGGGCGCGGTCCTGCTGACCTGGTTCCCCGGCCAGGAGGCCGGCGCCGCCCTGGCCGACGTCCTGACGGGCGCTCTGGAACCGGGCGGCCGGCTCCCCACCACCTGGCCCGCCCGCGAGGCCGACGTACCGGTGCTTTCGGTGACGCCGGTCGACGGCGTGGTGCGCTACGACGAGGACCTCTTCATCGGCTACCGCGCCTGGCAGCGGGCGCTGCAGGAAACCGGCACCCAGCCGGCGTACTGGTTCGGGCACGGCCTGGGCTACACCGACTGGTCGTACGACGGCGTGTCCGTCGAGGGGCGTACGGTCTCGGTGTCGGTGCGCAACACCGGGCAGCGCCCCGGCCGCGAAGTCGTCCAGGTCTACCTCGCGGCCCGGATCGAGGACTCCCGTCCGATGCGCTGGCTCGCCGGCTTCGCGGCGGTGGAAGCCGCCCCGGGCCAGTCCGTCACCGCCACGATCGAGGTCGGCGAACGCGCCACCCAGATCTGGGACAACGGCGGCTGGGTCACCGTCCCCGGCGACTACCGCCTCGAGGTCGGCCGCAGCATCGCCGACACCCGCCTGGTGGGCACCTTCACCGCCTGACGGCGAGATGCGCCCGGCCGGCGCTGGGTATCGTGCCGGCCATGGGTGAGCTCGCGCCGGGGATTTATCAGCACCTTGTGACCCACGGCCTGGAAGGCCGGCTGGCCGACATCGAGCCGGAGCTGCTTCAGCTGGAGAACCTGGAGTCCGCGACCGCCCCCGACGTCCTGGCCCGGCATCTGGCTGCCCTGGCCCGGCGCGCGCTTCGTTCCGCGAGCTCGGACGATGTGGCCGTTCAGATCGAGATGGCGAACCGCATCGCCGACGCCATCGCGGCAACGGCGGCAGACGCCGTCGACCGGGACGATCTGGTGGCGGCCGCCAGCGAGCTGATGGCGGTGTCGCGCTGCCGTACGCCGGATGGCAAGCCGAGCTTTCCGCTGCGCCCGGAGATTCCGCTGTCCGCGAGCGCGTTGCTGGTCAACGGGCGCGGCCAGCCCGAGATCGGCCACGAGATCAAGCGAGAGCTGGCCTCGACCGGCAAGGTCGACCTGCTGTGCGCGTTCGTGAAGTGGAACGGTGTGCGGATCCTGGCGCCCGCGATCGAGGAGTTCCGGCAACGAGGTGGCGAGCTGAGGGTCGTCACGACGACCTACATCGGAGCGACCGACCAGAGCGCGCTCAACAAGCTCGCCGAGCTGGGCGCCAGGATCAAGGTGTCCTACGACGTGCACATGACCCGGCTGCATGCCAAGGCCTGGTTGTTCCGCCGTGAGAACGGCCTGTCGACGGCCTACGTGGGTTCGTCGAACCTGTCCAGGACGGCGCTCAGCCACGGGCTGGAGTGGAACGTCCGACTCGCCGAAGCCGAACAGCCCCATCTGATCGAGACGTTCGCCGCGACCTTCGACGACTACTGGAACGACTCGGAGTACGAGGACTACGACCCCCACGACCGTGAGCAGGCCGACCGGCTCGGCAGCGCGCTGGCCGAAGCCCGTGGCGAGCGGACGGGCGCAACGGTCATCGACCTGGCTCCGATCGAGGTTCGGCCCCGGACGTATCAGTCGGAGATTCTCGACGAGTTGGACGCCGAACGAACGGTGCACGGCTACTGGCACAACCTCGTCGTGATGGCGACGGGCACCGGAAAGACCGTCGTCGCCGGGCTCGACTACCGGCGGCTGCGTGAGGAGGGCAGGGTCGACTCCCTGCTCTTCGTCGCCCATCAGAACGAGCTCCTCACCCAGAGCCTGCTGACGTTCCGGCAGATTCTCCGCGACCACGCCTTTGGCGAGCTGTACGTCGGTGGCCGGCGGCCGGAGGACTGGAAGCACGTGTTCGCGTCGGTTCAGTCGCTCCATCGGCTCGACCTGGCGAACCTGGATCCGCGGCGGTACGACATGGTGATCGTCGACGAGTTTCACCACGCGGAAGCGCCGACGTACCGCCGACTGCTCGACCACCTTCGACCGCACGTGCTCGTGGGCCTCACCGCGACGCCCGAACGTTCCGACGGCTTGGACATCCGGAGCTGGTTCGACGGCAGGACGGCGGTCGAGCTGCGGCTGTGGGAGGCGTTGGAACGCAATCTGCTGAGCCCGTTCCAGTACTTCGGCATCCACGACGGAACCGACCTGTCCGGCATCGGGTTCAAGCGGGGGCAGGGTTACGAGGTCGGCGAGCTCACCAACCTCTATACGGGCAACGACACGCGCGTGGCCGTCGTTCTGCAGGCGGTGCGCGACAAGATCGACGATCCGGGACGGATGCGGGCGCTGGGGTTCTGCGTCAGTATCGAGCACGCGTTGTTCATGGCGGAACGCTTCGACCGCGCGGGAATCCCGTCCCGGGCGCTCACCTCACGAAGCTCCGCAGAGGAACGCGACCAGACGCTGAGAGACCTGCGCGAGCGAAGGATCAACGCCGTCTTCGCGGTGGATCTCTTCAACGAGGGCGTCGACATCCCCGAGATCGACACCGCGCTGTTCCTGCGGCCGACCGACAGCGCCACCGTCTTCCTGCAGCAACTCGGTCGCGGCCTGCGGCGGACGTCGGACAAGCCGTGCCTCACGGTGCTGGACTTCGTGGGGATGCAGCACAAGCAGTTCCGCTTCGACCGCAGGTACCGCGCCCTCAGCGGAGTCAGCCGGACCAGGCTGGCCAAGGAGATCGAGGACGGCTTCCCGACGCTTCCGCCGGGGTGCCACATCCAGCTCGACCGCGAGCTCGGCCGGATGGTGCTGCGCAACGTCCGGCAGGCTCTCGAGCTGCGCTGGCGAGACTTGGCGGCCGAGCTGCGTTCGTACGGCGATCCGTCGCTGCCGGAGTTCCTCGCGGAGACCGGCCTCGAGCTCGAGGACCTCTACCGACGTGGCCGCGCCGGCTGGACGGGGCTTCGCCGGACCGCGGGACTGGACGACGATCCGGCGGACGAGACCGACCGGAAGCTGGGGAGCGCGATCGGCCGCATGCTGCACATCGACGACCCGAGCCGGCTGGAGGACCTGGCGCGGCTGCCTGAGACGCCCCGAGCCGGCGTGCTGAACATGCTGGACGTGGCGTTGTGGGGCGGCAGCGACCGGAAGAGCGAAGCCGAGGAGCGGCTGCGGAAGCTGATCGACGAGCACCCACGACGCTGCGAGGAGCTCCAGGTGGTCGCTGACCTGCTGCGTGCCAAGATCCGGCGCGTGACGCCGGCGGTCGGCCTCCTGTGCCTGCATGCGCGGTACTCCAAGAACGAGGCGCTCGCCGCGTTCGGTGTCGACCGGCCCGCGCACGTACGGGAGGGCGTGAAGTGGGTGGCCGATGCCCGAGCCGACCTGTTCTTCGTCACGATCGACAAGGCCGAGGAGCACTACTCGCCGACGACGATGTACCACGACCGCGCGATCACGCCCGAGCTCTTCCAGTGGGAGTCGCAGAGCGTGCGCCGGCCGCATCATCGAGACCCGCAGCGCTACATCCACCACGAGGAGCTCGGCTCCACCGTCCATCTGTTCGTCCGGCAGTCCAACCGCGACGAGGGCTGGGGCGCGCCGCCTTATCTCTACGCTGGCCCGATGACATACGTCTCGCACCAGGGGTCCCGTCCGATCCGCTTCCACTGGCGGCTCCGGCACGCGTTGCCGGCCGACGTCTACCACTACGCCAAGGCGACGGTGGGCTGACATGTTGTACGGCGAGCTGGTGGACGAACTGGTCGAGGAAGCGCGCGGCGACGAGGAGATCGTCGGGGTGTTGCTGACGGGGTCGGTGGCTCGTGGGGACGCGTTGCCGGGTACGGACATCGACCTGCGCTATGTCGTCGCTGATGGGGTCGAGCGGGATGCGGCGAGCGTGGTCTGGCGCGGCGTGCTGGTCGAGCGGAGCTTCGCCGACGCCGCGGCCGCCCGGGCGGCACTCGAGGCGAATCCGATGCACGTCTACGCCTACCTGGACGGCCGCGTCCTGTACGACCCCCGCGGCGTACTCGACGAGCTCAGAGGACTGGCCGGACAACGCTTCCGCACCTACCGAACGCCGCCCGAGGAGAAGGCGAGGATCGCGTTCCTGCTCGGGTGCTCCCTGGACAAGATCGACGTCGCGCAGAAGGGCGGCGACCGGCTGAAGGCCGCGTTCGTGGCCGGGACCAGCTCCTGGGGAATCATCGAAGGGTTGTGGGCCGCCAACGACCGGCCGTTGCCGCCGAACAGTTCGGTGCGGCCACATCTCGACGACCTGAGGGCCGGCCCGGCCGAAGTGGCGGAGAAGTACGAGCGGTTGTTCCTCGGCGACACCGACGAGCGCATCGACACCGCCCGCGAGTTGATCGGCTGGATCGTGGCCCGGCTGAAGCAGCACTAGGCTCCCTCACCGTGACCCACGCGACCGAGATCGTGCTGCTCGGATACAACCCCGGCGTCCAGCTCGTCGGCGACGACGGCAGGCCGACGGCGTTCGTGTCGATCTGGGGTGTCGACTGGTCGCCGAAGGGGCACGGCCAGGCGATCGTCGCGGTGTACGAGGGGACGGTGCGGGTGCTCGGCCCGGACCCGGAGCTCGGCGGCTGGCTCGCGGAGTACTTCGTCCGCCACTTCCCGGACGTCGAGGGCCTGCGCTGGGCGGCGCCCACGATCGAAGAAGCGCCAGTGCACGTCGAGCTCGACCTGGCCGCAGGCGTCCACGCGCGGGCCGGGGACCTGGAGGTCCGGCTGGGCGACGTCCTCGCCCGGCGTCCCGTCAGCATCGACGCGTTCCCGCTCGGTGCCGACGTGCCGCCGCACGCCCTGACGATGGCGCTCGCCCCCTGCGCGAACGCCGAGATCACCGTCGGAGGACGAAGGCTGGCCGGCCACGTGAAGGTCAGCGGTCCGGCCGACCGGCCCTCCTCGACCGCCTACATCAGCCACTCGGAGACCTGGCGAAGGCCCGTGTAACCGAACCACCCACCCGCCGTCTAGTTATACGCATGACAAAGGGCCCCTCGCTCAGGCAGTTCGTAGTATCGAGCGAGGGGCCCTTTGCTTTCGGCCTACGGCCGGACGGCGGCTACTGCTTGATCGCACCCGCCGCCAGGTTGCCCAGGAAGTTCCTGGCGCCGATGAAGAACACGACGATCAGCGGGATCACCGCGAGCAGCGTGCCGGCCATGACCATGGAGTAATCGGTCTGGTACAGCCCGCGAAGCTGCGACAACGCGACCTGCAGCGTCACCTGGTCCGGATTGATCATGATCACCAGCGGCCAGACGTAGTCGTTCCAGGCGTTGATGAACGTGAAGATGCCGAGGAACGCCAGTCCGGGCCGCAGCAACGGCACGGCGACGCTCCAGTACTGCCGGAGGAAACCACAGCCGTCGATCTTGGCCGCGTCGAGCAGTTCGTTGGGCACGGCGTTCTCGGCGTACTGCCTGAGCAGGAAGATGCCGAACGCGCTCACCATTCCAGGAATGATCAGCGCCTGCAGCGTTCCGACCCAGCCGAGCTCCGACATGATGACGAACGATGGCACGAGGGACAGCTGGCCCGGCACCATGAACGTCGCCAGCAGGAAGACGAAAAGCACCCGCTTGGCCGGAAACTCGAACTTCGCGAACGCGAACGCCGCGAGCGAGGAGAAGAACAGCACGAGCACCGTGGTGAGCACCGAAACGATGACCGTGTTGAGCACCGAGCTCCAGAACGGGATGCCGTTGATCACCTTCTCGATGTTCGACCACAGGTTCGGGCCCGGGAACAGTCGAGGCGGATAGGAGAAGATGTCCTCGTTGCTGGTCGTGGACATCACGAACATCCAGTAGAACGGGAAGATCGAGACGATCACACCAATGACCAGCAGGACGTGCGCGACTACGCGCTTGATGGTTTCGGCGCCGTTCATGCGCGGATCGCCCCTCTCCGCAGGCTGCGAGTTCCGGCGCCCTGCACCAGCCGCCAGTTGATGATGGAGAACAGAATCATGATGACGAACAGGCCCCAGCCGATTGCCGAGCCGTAGCCGAAGTCGTTGTTGATGAAGGCCTGCTCGTACAGATAGAGGACCATGGTCTGGCCTTCGTTACCCGGGCCACCGTCGTTGCCGAGCAGCACCTGCGACTCCGTGAAGACCTGCATGCCGCCGATGGTCGACGTGATGACGGTGAACAGGATGATCGGCCGCAACATCGGAACCGTGATGCGGAAGAAGATCTGCACCCAGCTCGCACCGTCGACCCTGGCCTGCTCGTAGAGGTCGTTGGGAATCGCCTGCAGGCCGGCCAGATAGATCATCGCGTTGTAGCCGCACCAGCGCCAGACGATCATCGAGGCAACCGCTATCTTGACGCCCCACGGAGCGGTGAGCCAGTGGATCTGGCCGCCGCCGACCGCCTGGATTCCGGCGTTGATGAGCCCGAACTGGTCGCTGAAGATCGAGCCGAAGATGATCGCGATCGCGACGATCGAGGTCACGTTCGGCAGGAAGTACGCGATCCGGTAGGCGCTCTTGAACCGGATCTGCTGGTTCAGCATGAACGCGATGACCAGCGCGAGCGCCAGCATCGGGACCGTGGAGATGACCCAGATCTGGAACGTGTTGATGACCGACTTGTAGAACTGCGGGTCGCTCAGAAGGTACTGATACTGGCCGAGCCCGACGAACTTCATGTCGCCGATGCCGTCCCAGTCCTGGAACGACAAGTAGAGCGAGAAGATGATCGGGAAGACGCCGAATATGGCGAACAGGATGTAGAACGGCGAGATCGCCGCGTAGACGGGCAGTAGTTCGCGCCGTTTGCGCTGGGCCGGCGTTTCCGGTGCGGACGGCTGGGTTTCTTCGACCTGGGTCTTGGTGGTGGTAGCCATCAGATCAGCCCCCTGTGCTCGAGTTGGCGGTTGACCTCGTTGAGGGCGTCATCCCAGGCTCGGTCGGGCTTCTTCCCGGCCGCCCAGATGTTCGTCATCTGCTCGGTGATCGGTCCGCTGATCAGGTTGTCGTACGGGCTGAGGTAGACCGGCTTCACCTCGCCCGCGGACTTGCCGAAGACCTCGTTGATGATCTGGTTGCCGAAGAACTTCTCCTTCACGAGCACCTTCGGGCTCGTGAGTCCGGCCTTCGCCGCGGGGAAGAGCTGGATCTCGTTGTAGGCGCGGACCTGGTTGTCCGGGCTCTGCACCCACTTGATGGTCTCCCAGGCGGCCTCCGGATCGCGGGAGGCCTTGAGGATGGCGAGGAACGAGCCACCGCTGTTGCCCGCACCGCCGGGTGCCCGGCAGACCCGCCATTTGCCCTCGGTGTTGCCTGCCCCTTCTTTGAGCGGCGGTGCCATCCAGACCGCACCGACGAAGCTCGCCGCCGCGCCGGTCGAGAACGCGGCGTTCCAGTCCGGTGTCCAGTCCTCGACGTTGGCCGCGAGCTTGAGCTCGTTGGCCTGGACTGCCAGGTCCCAAGCATCCTTGATCTGGGGACCGTCGCCGATGAACTTGCCCTTCTCGTCCATGTACCGAGTCGCCTGCTGGGCGACGGCCTGTGAGAAGACCCGGTTGATGTTGTCCATCATGGCCTTGCCGGTCGCCTTCTTGTACTTCTCGCCGGCTTGGAGGTACTTCTCCCAGGTGTCGAGCTCCGCCGCCACGTCGTCCGGCTCGGTTGGGAGTCCGGCCTTCTCGAACAGGTCCTGTCGGTAGTACAAGGCGGTCGGCCCGGTGTCCATGGGGAAGCCGATCAGCCTCCCGTCCGGCGTGAGGCCGCGCTGCCATTTCCAGTCCAGGTAGTCGCCTTCGACGTCTTTGGCGCCGAGTTCGTTGAGGTCGTAGAACTGGTCCGCATCAGGGAAGTACGTTGCGACGTCCTCGTTCAACCCGGCCATGTCCGGGATGTACGCGTTGCCCGCCAGGCTGGTGAGCAGCTTGGCCTTGTAGTCGTTGGGCACCTTCTGCGGCTTCAGCTTGTGCCCGGTTACCTTGGGCGCCTGGGCCAGAATGTCGTCGCTTATGGACCGGTCCCAATACCAGAGACTAAGCGTGCCTTCCTTGGTCAGATAGCCGCCTTGGCCGCAGCCGGCGAGAACGACCCCGCCGAAAAGGCTGGCGCCCGCTGCGGCGAGGAAATGTCGTCGGGTCGTGCTCATACGTCCGCCTCACGTTCGAAGTCAGACCCAGCGATGTACGCGGATCTTGCGCGCGCACGCTACTTCCGAAAGGCCTGGTGAGGAAGATGTTTGCCGATTTCGGCAGTCGAACGGCAATCGAAACGCCGTGTTGACGTGCGTTTCTACGGGATCTGTGACCGGTTCGGTTTGCCCCGTTAACTCTGTTCGATATTTCGGTCAGGGTTTTCAACGTTGTCATGCAGGCGTTTGCGATCCGGCAGCTCGGCTTCGGCGTATCGGCCGATCCGGTGAGTGGAAACGGCGTCGACGACCGCACCGACGCCCCCACCCAGCAACGGCACCCTGCGGGTGACGGATATGCCGAGCCGCTTCCCGCCGATGCGCGCGGTCAGCGCCGCGCCGAGCTCGGTGGCGACCCGGTTGTCGAGCTCGGGGTCGGCGACCGGTGCGGTGGCAAGGGCGAGCGGGGTGGACGGCAGGTTGCCGCGCCGGATCAGCTCCTGCACCGTCTCCTCGCCGAGCAGGCAGGCGGTGATGGCGGTACGCACGCGTGGATCGGTCAGGTCGTAGCCGTGGACGTACGCGATCGCCGCGACCATCCGGGCCTGCAGGACGGCGAGCCCGGTGATGTTGGCGGGCAGCGTGATCGGCAGGATCGCGAATCCGCCGAGGCTCGTGACGAAGCCCTGCGCGCCGGCCAGCCGGACGTGCTGCTCGATGACGTCGTGGACCGCGCGCTTGATGTCGCGGTTGACTCGCCCGAGGGCGCGTTCGCCGACGGCGGTCGCACCCTGGAACCGCCCCTTGCCGTCGATCGCGGCGGCGAGAACGGAGCGGAACAGGTCGACAGCGGCCTGTGGCCGAACCTGACGTGTGACTGGCGCGAGTCCGCGCGCGACGATCTTTCCCACAGCCATGTGGAAGTCCCCTCGCCAAGTAGCTCAGGCCTGCCCGAAGCCCGGCTTCGGAGCTCCGGAGGGCCCGGAGACTTCTGCAGCCGTTGATCGAACTGTACGTCCTGTCCGCACCGAAGCGGCAACGTGTCCGGTTGTTGGCAGGATAGGACCCGTGCCGATCGAACCGCCTCCGTCGCGCTGGGAGTTCCCGCCACCAAGTCAGGCGGGCGACCGTGATCTGGTCGGGTACGGTGCCGACCTCGAGCCCGGGACACTGCTGCAGGCCTACCGGCGCGGGATGTTCCCGATGCCGATCCGCCTCGGCGGTGCGATGGTCTGGTGGTCGCCTCAACAACGAGGGGTGTTGCCGCTGGACAACCTGAAGGTGTCGCGGTCGTTGCGACAGGCGTGCAAGAAGTACGAGATCCGCATCGACACGTCGTTCGGTGAGGTGATCCGATCATGTGCCGATCCGACGCGGGACGGCGCGTGGATCAGTGCCGAGGTCATCGAGGCGTACGAGAAGCTGCACCAGCTCGGCTGGGCGCACTCCGTCGAGTCCTGGACGCCCGACGGGCAACTGGCGGGCGGGCTCTACGGCGTCGCGGTCAACGGGCTGTTCGCCGGTGAGTCGATGTTCCACCGCGCCAGGGACGCGTCGAAGGTCGCGCTGGTCGCGCTGGTCGAGATCCTCACCAGGGACGACCAGGGCAAGACGCGGCTACTGGACCTGCAGTGGCGTACGCCGCATCTGGAGTCGCTCGGTGCGGTTCAGGTAACGCGGGAGGAGTATCTCCGGATGCTGGATCAGGCGCTCCAGCTCTCGGCGCCGGAGGAGTTCGGCGGACCGCCGAGGTAGCGCCGGCTGGGCCGGACGTCGTTGTAGATCGGCGGCGGGTCCGCGGCCGGCTGGAGGTGCTGCGGGCGCTGCTCCGGCCCGGGCGGTGGTGCAGGAGGCGCGCCGGGTTGTGACCTGGGCAGAGGACGCGGCTGCCGCGTCCCGGCCTCGCTCTGGGCGGCCGGCGCGGCCGGCGGCCAGACGTACTCAGTGCCAGGCTCGGGCCCAGGTTCGGGCTCCGCGTCGGGCGAGGGCAGCGGGACCGGCCGCGGTCGCTGCCGAGGCGGGGCGGACTGCTCGGGAGAGCCGCCCGGCACGTCAGCATCGGCCGGCATCGGTGAACCGCCGTCGAGCGGCCAGGAGCCGCCCAGCCCGCGCGCCAGTGCGTCGATCAGCAGCGGAACTTCACGAGAGCGCAATCGGAAGGAACCGACACAAAGCCCGCTGCGCCAAAGGGACAATACGACCACACCGTCGGGCGACTCGTGATGCCATGAGATCCGCAGCGAACGGTCGCCGCCACGCGCATCGAGGAACACCTCGCCATGCGTGGGCAGCGTCGTCACGTCCGACATGCCTCGATGATGCCCCCGATCGGGCGTCGAATAAAGGATTTCACGCTCTCAATACGCTGTGACCACGCTATGTACCCACTCCGTTCTCGGTGATCAGGTGGATCTCGCACATCGGCCGCACTGATCCTGCGGGATTTGGGTGGAGATTGGCCGGACAAGGCAGGATGGGATCATGCCTGAGCTGCCCGAGGTCGAGGCGCTGGCCGGTTTCCTGCGCGAAAATGCGGTCGGCCACAAGATCACGCGCGTCGACGTGGTGACGATCAACGCGCTCAAGACGTTCTCGCCGCCGGTCACCGAGCTGGTCGGCCGTGAGATCACGGCGATCGACCGCTTCGGCAAGTTCCTGGACCTGGCCTGCGGCGACGACCTCCACCTCGTGATCCATCTGGCGCGGGCCGGCTGGCTGCGGTGGAACACCGGCATGTCGGCCAAGCCGCCGCGCCCCGGGCGTGGGCCGCTCGCGATGCGCGTCCACCTCGGCGACGGGCTCGGCTTCGACCTCACCGAGGCCGGCACCCAGAAACGGCTGGCGGCCTACGTCGTCGCCGACGTCTCGGAGGTGCCCGGCGTCGCCCGGCTCGGGCCCGACCCGCTCGCCGACGACTTCACGCTGGACACGCTCACCGAGATCGTCAAGGCCGCGGGCCGCGCGCAGATCAAGGGCGTGCTGACCGACCAGGCCAAGATCGCGGGCATCGGCAACGCCTACTCCGACGAGATCCTGCACGCCGCGAAGATGTCGCCGTTCAAGCCGGCCAGCGGGCTGTCCGACGACGAGCTCAAGACGCTCTACGACGCGATCGGCCGAGTTGAGCGCGATGCGGTCGAACGTTCTCGCGGGCTGGCCGCCAAGGACCTCAAGTCGGAGAAGAAGTCCGGCATGGCGGTCCACGGCCGCACCGGCGAGGCCTGCCCGGTGTGCGGCGACACGATCCGGGAGGTCTCGTTCGCCGACAAGAGCCTGCAGTACTGCCCGACCTGCCAGACCGGCGGCAAACCGCTCGCCGACCGGCGGCTGTCGCGTCTGCTGAAGTAGGCTCGCGCGGCGTGACAGGCGCCCGCGGAACCACCAGCCTCGGCTCCGCCATGATCGCGCTCACCGGTGCGCGGCTGGCGTCCGTCGTCGCGGTCTTCCTGGCCGGCGTGATCGCCGCCAGGCTGCTCGACCCGGCCGCGGTGGGTGTCGCCGGCGTCGGCCTGACGGTGGGCTGGGCGGTCGCGATCATCGCCAACGGCGGGCTCAACATCTCCGTCATCTACTTCCTCGGCCGGCGGCCGGACGAGCGCGCGCTGCTGATCCGGCGGTTCGCCGGGCTCGGACTGCTCGCCCTGGTCGCGGGCGTCGCGGTGACCGCGGCGGTCGCGCCGTTCGTGACCGCGTTCTCGCTCGACGGCCGACCGTCGGCCGGTCTGTTCGCCGGCGCCGCGGTGCTCGCGGCGGCGACGATCGGGTACGAGCTGGCGGGCGCCGGGCTGCTCGGGCTGGAGCAGCGCCGCCCCTACGTGCTCGCCGACATCCTCCGTTCGGTCGCGACGCTCGGCCTCACGGTGGTCCTGCTCGCGCTGGTCAGCCGTACGGCCGAGGGCTACGTGCTGGCCACCGGGCTCGGCGTCGCCGTACCGGCTGTGTTCGCGCTGGTCGTCGTGCGGCGGCGGGCCGGCCGGCTGGCGCCGTCGTACGACCGGCCGTTCAGCCGCGAGGCGCTCAAGATGGGCCTGGCCGGACAGCTCGGCAACGTCCTGACGTTCCTCAACCTGAGGCTCGACCTGCTGCTCGTGCCCGCGCTGCTACGGCTGGACCAGGCCGGCGTCTATTTCATCGCGACCCGGGTCTCGGAGGTCGTCGGCCAGGCGTCGACGGCGTCGGCGTCCATGTTGTTCCCGCACGTGGCCGGTCAGGGAGCCAAAAACGGTGGTGGCAGGGCGACCGCGGTGACCGAACGGACCAGCCGGCTCACGTTGCTGGCCACGCTCGCGGCCGCCGCTGCGCTGGCGGCGGTCTCGCCGTGGGTGCTGACGTTGTTCTTCGGCGCGGAGTACCACAGCGGCACGGTCGCGCTCCTGCTCCTGCTGGTCGCGATGCTGCCGCTCGCGCTGGCCCGGGTGCTCGCCGCCGATCTGAAGGGCCGCGGCCGGGCGGGGATGACGTCGATCGGCACCGGCATCGGCGCCGCGGTCAACCTGGTCGCCAACCTCGCGCTGATCCCGGGCTTCGGGCTGGCGGGTGCGGCGATCGGCTCGGTGCTGTCGTACGGCGTGATGGCCGGCGTGCTGCTCGCCTGCTACCGCCGCGTCACCGGCGGCGGCCTGCTCGCGTTGCTGCCGAGACCATCCGACGTGTCCGACGCGATCCGCCTCGTCCGCAAGCGGGTGCCGGGATGAGGCTGAGGCGGTATGCCGCACCCGCGGCGGGGCTGGCCTGCGTGCTGCTCCTGTTGCTGACGCTGCCCGCGTTGCTGCCGCGGGTCGCCGCCGAACGTACGGACCGGCCGGTCGAGCTCGCGGTCCCCGACTCGGTGCTGCAGACGTGGAAGTCGCCCGCCACCGAGCTCGAGGCGGCGGGAGTCTCCACGGTCGTGATCGGCATGCGCTACGACGACGACAACGTTCCCCAGGGCTACGACCCGCAGCGGCTGCGCGCCGCGCGGGCAGCCGGTCTCCGGGTGGTGCTCGCACTGCCGAACCTCGTGCCGCCGCGTACGACCGGCTGGCTGGAAGGCCAGGTGACGCAGGCGGTCTCGGCGACCACCGCGCGGATGGTGGTGACGCTCGGCGATCCGCTGCCGGAAGGTTTCGAGCGCTTCCTGGTCGAGCGGAGGCTGCTGCTGGGGCTGCCGGATCTGTCCTATCCGGAGCGCGCCGACAGCTACGCCGAGGCCATGCCGGGGCGGATCGTGCGGGCCCACTTCCTGCCGCTCGGACCGAGCTCCGACCTGGACTCCTTGAACGTACGGGCGCGGCGGGCGGAGAAGGAACGCGGTGTGCGGTTCGTGCTGATCCAGCCGCCGCGGCCCGACGTACCGGTGGCGCTGGATCGCGCGACCGCGCTGGCGCGGAGCATCGGCGAGGGTCAGCGGATCGGTGCGGCGGCGCCCATGCCGGCGGTCGATCCGCCTGGTCCGCTGGGATGGCTGAGCCCGGCGCTCGTGCAGCTGCTGGCGCTCGGGATCGGCGTGGCAGGCGCGACCGCGGCGGTCCTCCTCGTGCTGATTCGTGTTTCACGGTCTCCGGGCGTGCTGGGGTTCGGGCTGGGTGTGCTGTGCACGCTGACGACCGGGCTGGTCGTCGCGGCGCTGGGCAGCCGGAGCGAGTTCCTGGTCGGCGCGGAACGCTACGTCGGCGTGAAGCTCCTGCTGCTCACGCCGCCGGCGCTGATCGCGCTGGCCGGGCTGTGGGTCAACCGGCGGCAACTCGCGAAGGTCCGCTGGCGTCCGTGGTACGTGCTGATCGGCGGGCTGGTGCTGCTGGCGGGGGCCTACTACGTCCTTCGTTCCGGCAACTCCGGTGTCGCACCCGGCGTGGAGCTGCGGCTGCGCGACGCCCTGGACGAGACGCTGTACTCCCGGCCGCGGTTCAAGGAGGCCTTCCTCGGCTATCCGGCGCTGGTGCTGGCGGCGGGACTGCGGTCGCGGTGGCGGTGGGTGTTCGCGGTGCTCGCGGCGGTCGGAACCGCCGGCACGGTCGACACGTTCGCGCACTTCCACACGCCGCTGGGGGTCTCGCTGTTGCGTACCGGCTACGCGCTCGTGGTCGGCGTGGTGCTCGGTCTGGTCGCGCTCGCTGTGTGGCGGGCGGTCGCGCGGCGGAAGGAGGCCGCGGCATGAAGCTGCTGATGCTCGGGTACTTCGGCTTCGGCAACGCCGGCGACGAAGCGATCCTCGCGGCGGAGATCGAGGTGCTGCGCTCGGAGCTGGGGCCGTCCGTGGAGTTCACCGTGGTGTCGGGCGATCCGGAGCACACGGGCCGGGTGCACGGGCTCGAGGCCGTCTCTCGTACGGACTATCGAGGACTCGTCGCGGCGATCCGCGACTGCGACGCGCTGGTCGCGGGCGGCGGGAGCCTGCTGCAGGACGTCACGAGCGCCCGGCCGGTCGCGTTCTACGGCGGTGTGATGCTGCTGGCGCGGATGCTGCGGAAGCCGGTTTTCGTCTACGCGCAAGGGCTCGGGCCGATCCGGCGGCGGGTGAACCGGTTGCTCGCGGGCCTGGCGTTGCGGTCGGCGACATACGTCTCGCTGCGCGACGAGGAGTCGGTTGCGCTGGCGGAGGCGCTTGGCGTACGCGGTGCGGTGCTGGTGCCCGATCCGGTCCTGGGACGGAGCCTCGGCATTCCTGGGCCGGGCGAGACGCTGGCGGTCGCGCTGCGACCGTGGCACGACCAGGAGAGCTGGCTGCCGGAAGTCGTCGCGGCCCTGAAGGCAGTTGGTTCCGATGACACAGAGATCGTCCTGGTCGCGTTCCATGGCGCGCAGGACGTCGAGCTGGCATCAGAGGTCTGCGCGGCGGTGGGTTCCGGGGCACGCGTCGTGTCCGGCGACCATGAGACGGTGCTGGCGGCGGTCGCGGGTGCGCGGGCGACACTGGGTATGCGGCTGCACGCGCTGATCGCCGCGGCGGCGGCCGGGCGGCCGTTCGTGGCGCTGTCGTACGACCCGAAGGTCACCGCGTTCGCGCGGCAGGTCGGCAGGCCGGTCGTGGCGACGCTGCCGGGACCCGTTGACCCGGAGGCACTGGCGGCCGAGATCCGGTCGGCACTGGCGATGGAGACCGAGCGATATGCGGAGTATGGCCGCTACACCGGCCGGCTGTCCGAGTTGCGGGCCCATGCCAGGGGGCCGGCAGCCCGAATCGCGGAAATTGTGGGATCTCGACACGATCTCAGGCGGCCCGGGTGACGCGCATGCAGCGTGAAGCGGTATCAGTTGTCCAGGAGTTGTCCACAACTACAACATGTCCACAGGATCATGTGGGGGGCGCGCGAATGGGCCGGGACGGCTTATCGTGACTACAAGGGGAAAGCGACCAGGGACAGCACGACTATGACGGACCCGAACGACGCGACGACACCACTGTCACGCATGCGGTTTTCATGGCAGCGCGGACAGGGCAGTGGTGTGCCCGCGACCGATTCGCCGTCCGCCCCCGAGCAGGAGTCCCCGCCGGCGGGCGAAGGGGTGTGGGTGCCGGACGGCTGGGAGCAGCAGCAGTCGCCCGAGCAGGCGCCATCGCCACCGCAGCCTCAGGAGCAGCAGCCGCCCCGGCAGGCCCCGCGCCATGCCCAGCAGGTGCCGCCCGACCAGCCGGCGACCCGCCGCAGCGCGATCCGTCCGGCCGCACCGCCGGAGCCGGGCTACTCCGAGCCTCAGCCGCAGGCCGGCTATCCGGAGCCGCCTGCCGGCTATGCCCAGACGGCGCCGCCGCCCGCGGCGCAGCCTGCGGCGCAACCCGTGGCCCAGCCCTACTCCCAGGCTTCCGCCCCGCCCGTTCCACCGCCTGCCGCGCCCTCGGCACCGGCCGAGCAGCCGGTCTACCGCGCCGGCACCAGCCAGCCCGGAGCGGCCGACGGCTATGCCTACGCCGGGCAGCAGGCAGCGCCGGCATACGACGACGCCGTCCGGTTCGAGGAAGGTGACTTCGGCTCCGCCCGACCAGAGCCGCCGCGTTCCCGACAGGCGAAGCCGAGTCAGTCACGCTCTTCCTCCAGCAGGGGGCGTAAAACCAAACGCGACCGATTCGACGTCCCACCCCCGGGCGGACGGTTCTCCGGCGGACGCGGCACCCATGCGTTCGTGCGTGCGACGGTCGTCGTCACCACCTGCCTGCTGGCGCTCGGCATCGTCGGCTACGTCGCGTTCTCCTTCGGCGCGCTCGCGGTCCAGGACAACACCTACTCTCTGAATCCCAAGGACATCGAGCGCTATCGGCTGACCGAGTTCCCGCTCGCGCAGGCCGGCCAGTTCGCCTCCGACTACACCCGGATCTGCCTGACCCACAACCCCGCGCCTGGTGCGCCCGAGCAGCGCGAGGCCCGGCTCGAGCACTACGTCTCCGAGGGCGTCGACTCCGCGTGCGGCTGGAACGGCAAGGGCGAGCAGACCGTCCAGGACGCCACCTGGACCGGCGAGTCCGAGCCGGTCGACGTCGGCGGCTACCAAGGCCACACGCGAGCGATGACCGTACGCGTGCTCACCAGCACCGGCAGCCGGATCGTGACCGTGCCGGTCTACGTCGCCAACCTCGCCACCGGCGAAGGCATGCGGATCGTCGGTGACGTCGGCGAGGTGCCGCAGCCGAGCCTGGCCAGGGCACCCAAGCCGCAGCCCGGCGCCGCCTCCGACAACGCCCTGGCCAACGCCTTGCGCGACGGCGAGTTCTTCGCACAGTTCTTCACCGCTTGGGGCGACTCCAGCAGCGCGTCCCTGCAGCGTCTGGTCACGACCGACGCCACGGTCGCGGCCACCGGCGGCCTGGCCGGGTCGCTCAACGAGCCACAGATCGACCGGGTGCAGGTCTTCTTCCCGTCGGGCGTCACCGAGTCCGACCAGGACTTCACCTGGAAGCGTGGTGCCGTGACAGAGGCCTGGGTATGGGTGACCTGGCACAATCCCAGTGCCGGCGCCGACGCTCAGGAGACCCGCGCCTACCGCCTCCAACTCGTCAAGCAGACCGAGGGCAAGGATCCCGCGCAGGAGTGGGCCGTTCGCGACATTCGTGGCGGCGTGCCGGACCTCGGGGGAGGTTGACGGTGGATGCCTCCGTTGGAAGCACACCTGCTGACAAGCGGCTCTAGCGAAAAGGAATGACGGATGATCGTAGCGGTCTCAACACTTGATGCGCTGTTCAACAACATCAAGGACGTCCTTGGTGGAGTGGCGATTACCGCGCTCGCGGTCGCGTTCATCATCATCGGGTTCAAGATCATGTTCGCGATCCGCAGCGGTGACAACATCCGGGCGGCGATCCAGAACATCGGCGTTGTGGCGTTTGCTGCTCTGATCATTGGTGGCGCCTCCGGTATCGCGAACCTGCTGATGGCCCTTGGTCAGCAGATCGGTGGCGAATGAAGGTCGCCACCGCAGCAGCGGCACGACTGAGGAGCTAACGCACCCATGTCGAGCCAGTCGAACCAGCAGTCGCAGCAGCAGAGCCACTACACCGCCTTCGACCACACCGATCTGGAGCGCAGGCGCAAGAAGCTGTGGAACCTCGCCGAAGGCCTGCCGCTCACCATCCTCGGCGGCATCGACCTGCGCGCGCTCGTCATCGCCGGCCTGCTGTTCGTCGGCCTGCTCTCGCTGCTGTTCGTGGGCCAGTCCGCGCCGCTCATCGACTTCAACCTCTGGTCGATCCTGATCTGCCTCGGGCTCGCGGTCGGCACCTACCTCCTCTGGCCGCGGCGCTGGCGCAACGGCATGACCACTGAGCAGAACCTCCTGGTCGCACTCGACTACCTCCTCCTCCAGCCCCGCCGGATCCACGGGCTGGCGGCCGACGTCGAGCCGGAGGCCGTGCACTGGCGGGTCATCCTGTGGCACCCGCGTGGCCAGCGCTGGCAACACAGCCTCGCCAAGGCGCGCGCCACCCGCGCCCGGCACGCCGCCGAAGACCAACGACCCGGACTGCTGCGAGCGCACCCCGCCGACGAGTTCGCCACCCAAGCGCGAGCCACCCGGCGCGATCGCCGCGGAAGGAGGGACGCCGCATGAGCCCCTTGTTGATCATTCCGCTGGCCGCGGTCGGCATCGTCCTGCTCGGGGCGATCCTGATCTTCGTCTTCAATGTCGGTGGCAGCGACGACAAGCCCGGCAAGCAGGACAAGCAGGACGCCAAGCCGCGCGAGTCGCGTACCGAACGCGAACGCCTGCCCTATCGCTACGGCGACGACGTCATCTTCATCTGGGGCAAGTCGGTCTGGACGGGCTTTTTCGTCAACACCCGGGCCGACGAGCACATCACCAGCGACGACCTGGTGCCCGAGGCGCTGAAGCTGCCGCGCATGCTGCACCAGATCGGCCGCGAGTTCCACCGCCCGCAGTTCCAGATCATGCTCGTCCCGCGGCATCCCGACCTCACCGGCTGGGCCTACGACCTGCTCAGCCGCGTCTGGAGGCCCACCGAAAACTTCCGCAAGCTGATCCTCCGGGAGGCGGGCCGCGCGACCGGTGCCGGGCGGCTCGGCGCGCAGTACGACGTGCTGTTCCTGATGCGGATCGGCCAGCTGTCCGACGGCCGCGGCGGCACCGGCGCGGTGGCGGCGATCGCGGACCAGGTCACCGGCGTACACGACGAATACCTCGACCCCGATGTGGTCGCCTACTGGCACGAACGCGCCGACGAGGTCTACGCCGTCGCCGTCGACTCCGGTGTCGAGGTCCGCCCGATGCTGCGCTCCGACCTGGTGCGAGTGATCCGGACCTGCCTGTTCGGCCACCTGCACGTACCCGACGAGGACGCGGGCGAGCGCCGGCCGTGGGGCGCCCACGAGTTCGAGCTGGCCGCCGACTTCCGGGCGCCCAACCACAAGACCCGCCTCGAGGTCAGCATCGTCGACGACGACACCGGCGAGGAGCACACCACCTACCTCTCGACGCTCGTCGCCACCGGCTGGCCGGACGCGATCCGGTTCGCCAAGTCGCGAGCGTGGGGCCGGATCCTGAAGCGGCTGGAGTTCCCGGTGGTCGTCTCGTGGCGGGGCACGATGATGCCGCCCGAGGAGTTCCGCGACCGCGGCAAGAAGATCCGCGACAACCTCGAGGACGAAGCTCGCGACATGGAGAAGGCCGGTGCGCGGATCGACTCGCTGCTGGTCGACCAGGTGGAGCGAGCCAACACCCTCGTCGACGAGCAGGACAGCAACCCGTTCCCCGGCATGGAGTCGCAGCTGCTGCTGACGATCTCGGCCGACACGCCTGCCGAGCTCGAGAACCGCCGCAAGCGGATCGAGCGGCTGTTCGCCAAGACCCTCGACGCGACCGTGCTGCGGCCCAAGCGCCTGCAGTACCGCCTGCTCTACAACATCCTTCCGGGCGACGGAGACAAATCGCCGATCGGACGGATCGCTCCGTTCCGGCGGCTGCAGGAGCTCGACCAGCTCGGAATCGCCTTGCTGACAACGGCGACGCAGGTCGGCGACCGTTCGGTGGTCGGCCGCGACGGCATCGCCAAGGGCTGGCAGGGCATGCTGGTCGGGCGCACTCGCGACGGGCACAACCCCGTCCACTACTCCGCGCACTCCGCGATCTCGCGCGAGAACGGCGCCGGCGTGGTGATCGTCGGTGCGTCCGGCGGTGGCAAGACGACGCTGGCGCTGAAGCTGTTCCACTACGAGTCCGAAGCCGGCGTGCGTTGTGTGTTCATCGACCCGAAGATCGACGCGGCCCGGATGGCCTACTACCTCGCGTTCGGATCGCAGGTGCTCAACGCCGAGTTCATGCGGCACGCTGCCGAGGGCTGCCTCGGTGAGCAGGGCTGCCCGTTCCAGCCGATCAACCTGTCCTACTGGCGCGACACCGAGATCATCGACCCGCTGCGCGGCCGGGCCGGCAACCTCGACCCGCTGCTGACCGCGGCGTCCGTCACCGAGGGCCGGATGCACGCGCAGGCGATGCTCGAGATCTTCCTCGGCGAGGTCGCGTGGGCGCGGATCAGTGGCTATGTCGTCGAGGCGTTCTCCCGGATCGTCAACGACTACGACCGGCGGGTGGTGGAGTTCCGCTCGGAGCATCCGGAGGCCGGGCGAGACCAGATCGAGGGCAACGTCCCGCGGCCGACGACCTGGACCGTCCTGCAGACCGTGATCGACGAGTTCGACATGGTCAAGGACGCCGGCGTCGCCGACTCCGAGATCCGCGACCTGCGCTTCGCCGCCGCCGTACTGGAGGACCTGCGCAAGAACCCCTACGCCCGGGTCGCGTTCGCGCGCGAGTCGACGAACGTCATGGACCACGCGGGCAAGCGGCGCACGATCATCACGTTGCGCGGACTGCCGCGGGCGCAGGGCAACAGCTCGTCGGCGAACATCGCGCGCGGCATCATCTACCTCGTCACCCGGCTCGGCTTCCAGATGCTGGAGGAGACGACCGAACGCGATCCGGTGAAGGGCTGGCGACCACAGCAGCTGTTCATCGACGAGGCCTACAGCGTCGCGTCCACCGGTGAGGGTCGCGACCTGATCAGCTTCGTACTGAAGCAGGGGCGCGCGTTCAACATCGGCATCGTGCTGATCACCCAGCAGGCCGGCGACCTGGCGCGGATCGAGTCCGACGACCTGGAGGCGAAGGCGGCGGGCACCAACCAGATCCACACGGTGTTCGCGTTCCGGCACCACTCCGACCCCGATGCTGCACAGACGCTGCCGTTGCTCAACCGCGCCACCGACGACCGTCCGATGATCGAAACCCTGAAGGCCCTGCGCGACGGCGAGTGCGTGATGCGCGACGTCGACGCCGAGCTCGCGTCGGTCGAGATCGACCGGGCGTTCTTCGAGTTCGCGGCCGCGATCCAGAGCAACCCGCACCTCGAGGCGCGGTTCAAGGCGATCGACCCCTCGCCCGACGTCAGCGACTGGCGAACGGTCGAGGACGCGGTCGACCTGATCGGCGTGGTCGCCGCCGCCGAAGGTCCGCGCGCAGAGCCTCCGCCGCCGAGCGACGACGACTTCGACGACGTGGGAGTGAGTTCCGTGCATTCCGACGAGGGGATAGCGGCGCGATGAGTTTCCGGGAGGGCAAGGCCGTGGGCGCGGTGCTCCGCACGTTCGGCCGGCGTCGCTCACCGCGTTACGTCGCCGTGCCCGCGGCTGCGTTGGCGCCCGGCGTCCGCGGCAGCGCCCGACCGCGGCCGGGGCGCGTGGGACGCACGGCCGGAGCGTTGGTGCGCGTGCTGGTGGCGATCGGCGCGTTCCTGGCGTCGATGATCGGGGTGGCGTTCGCGATCCAGCCGGCGCAGGCTGGCCCACTCGACGGTGTGAGCTGCTCGCTCGACGGCGGCACCGCCAACATCGGGCCCGAGCTGGCAGGCGGCGGCGCGACCTACTGGATCCCGTTCGTGGCCACCGAGGACTCCGCGGTCAACAAGCGCGGCGTCCAGCAACACCCCTCGCAACACACGCTGTGGGAAGTCGTCGGCCCGCGCGGCCTCACCTGGTCCTACACGCCGTGGGCGCTGAAAGAACCCGACGACGTCAACTGGGACGGAGCCCCGGACAAGAATTTCGAGGAGCGCTGCTCGCCAGTCGATGCGGCTTCCGGCAACCTGGCCCAGCTGATGTGGGAGCCGAGCAGATTCCTCGGCGGACTCACGATCGCTCTCAAGCAGCTGGCAACGAATGAGGCCCCGTTCAAGTCTGTCTATGAGGGCAATCAGAAGTTGCTCTCCAACATGAAGACCTACTTCGCCATACCCGCGCTCACGATCGCTGTGATCCTGGCCGGCTACTGGGTCGCGATCCGGATCTCCCGCCGTGCCGACGCGCGCGAGACCTACTCCGGAGTGATCACCTCAGGCTTGATAGTGATCGGGATCGCCGCGGTGCTGGCCGGCAGCAACTACACGACGATCACCGGCGCGATCGACAAGTACACCGCGTCGTTCAACTCCGGCATGATGGAACTCGTGTCGGTCAACGGCACCGACAATGTCAACAGCCCGTGCTACCTGCCACAAGCGTCTGCGACACAGCCAGGCGAGGGCGGCGACCCTGATCTCGGTTACAACCTCGGTAAGCGCAGTTCCACCTGCCTGCTGTACGAAGTCCTGCTCTATCAGCCGTGGGTGAACGGTCAATACGGCAGTGACCAGCAGCTGTTGGTCAACGACCTGAAGTTCCCGTCCAACACCAACACATCCGCACAGTTCGACTACTGCCATCAGGCCGAGGAACCTACGACGAAGGTTCCGACATTTGAATATCGCTGTCTACCGCAGAGCCGGACGTTCCCCGACTCCGACACCCAGGCGAAGATCAACCTCGCGGTCCAGCAGATCGTGGCGCAGTCGATCACCCGGAACGAGTTCCTGAGGAAGAACGCTGTCACCGAAGACCATCAAAACCACTGGCTCGCCGTCCACTACACAGTGGGCCGGAACTTCCCAGGGCTCCACGAGGTGTGGCGGGGCAGCGAGCCCAGCGGCCGGATGGCGACCGCGGTGTCGGCGCTGGTGGTCAACCTGATCGCGATGTTCTTCATCGGCTTGCTGGCGATCCTGACGATCTTCTGGCACGGGGTGTTCCTGGTCGCGTGGGTGTTCCTGCCATTGGTCGGTGCGGTGGCGGCCTATCCGCCTGCCCGCCGGATCGTCAAGACCGTGCTCGGTGTGATGGTGCAGGCGATCTTCTTGCGATGTGTCTTCGGGCTCGTGCTCGCGGTCTTGCTGGCAGTGCTGAACGTCATCCAGTCCGCGCCAGGTGCCCTGCCGCTGAAGATTCTGCTGATGCTGATCGCCACCGCGGCGATCTGGAAGCTGCTGACGGCGCTGCGGAGTGGTGCGCTGGCACCGCAGATCTCGCAGGAGGCTCTGCAGGCCGGTGCGATGCCATCCGACTCGGGTTCGACCCGTGTCGTGGTCGGCACGGTCACGACCACGCGCGCCGCTGCCGGTGGCATCATCGCCCGCGGCCGGGGTGCGGCAGCAGGTGCCCGAGCCGGCCGCCGCGTCGGCGAAGCGACAGCTGCGGACATGGGCTACGCCCGCGGCTCCGACGAGTGGAAGCAGACGGTCGGAAGGTCCCGTCGCCAAGGCGCGGCCGCCGGCTACCGCAGCACCACCTCGCGGGGGCAGCAGTCGCAGCACGCCGAGAACCAGGCAGAACGCACCACGCGTCCACCCGCCGAGGCGCAAGCCCGTCAGAAGTATCGGGTCGAGGAGACCAAGCGACGCCAGCAGAAGGATCAGTCCGACGAGCGCCGCCACGAAGAGACGCTGGAAGAGCTCAGAAGGAAGCGGCAGACCGGCTCCTAGTCAGCTCGGATCGATCTCCTGCACCTTGCGAATCGATGCGTTGACCTCATCGCCGCTCAGATTGGCGATGTTCTGGATCTCGAAGGTGCCTGCTCGCTCACCCGTGCGCAGGTCCGTCAGCTCCACATAGACGATCTGATCGACGTCATAGGCGAGCGTCGTCTCGAATGGCGCGCCCTTCGGGTAGACAGGGATGGGCAGCCGCTCTTCGCTGATCAGCCGCACGTAGTCAGGGTTGGTCTCGTCTCCCTGAGTGATCTGCACTCGCGCGGTCTTCTGCTGGGCTTCGCGAGTGACCCAGTCGGTCGAGCCCCTGGCGGGCAGTCGAGAGTTGCGAGGGATGATGACGTGGTTCTCGAGCGCGTCGCTGCCGTGCTGGTAGAAGAGCTGGCCGAGGCCTTGCGAGGTGACGTCCTGGACCCTCAGGCGCAGGCCATCGGCTTTGGCCGCCTCGTCGTCGAGGAGCTGGGCTTGGATGGCGGCTCCGTGGGCGACGACCTCATCTGGGTTTGGCGACCAGTCGGGGCGCTTGCCTGACACCGCCTCCAACATCGTTCGCACCATGGGCATTCGGGTCGAGCCGCCGGCCAGCAGGATGCGGTCGATGCCGTCCCACGACAAGTCGGCCTCTTCGATCACGAGCTCGGCGACGTCGCGGGTTCGGGAGAGGAGGGACGAGGTGGCTGCCTCGAACTCGGCTCGGGTGACCGTAATGGGCGTCGAGACGCCATCGGCGGCGAGCGTGACGCGTGCCTGCTCGACCGCGGTCAGCGTGTGCTTGGCGATCTCCGCCTGCTCCCGCAGCGAGGCTTCCGATGCGTCGTCCTCCAGCAACGAACGTCCGCCGGCGGCGACGAAGCGTCCGTCCAGTAGGCGCATCAGCTCGTTGTCGAAGTCGAAGCCGCCGAGGTTGCGGTCGCCGAACGTCGCGAGCACGGTGAACGACCCCTCGGCGATCCGCAGCACGGTGACGTCGAACGTGCCGCCGCCGAGGTCGTAGACGAGCACGGTGCCGTCGTGGTCGCCGCGGAGGCCGTAGGCCAGGGCTGCCGCCGTCGGCTCGTTCAGCACCCGGCGGACGTTGAAGCCGGCGATCGTTCCCGCGTCGATGGTGGCGCGGCGGGCGGCGTCGTCGAAGTACGCGGGTACGGTGATCACCGCGTCGGTCACCTCGGTGCCGAGGGCCGCCGTCGCGTCCAGGCGGAGGCGCTTCAGGATCAGCGCCGAGACTTCCTCCGGCCGGTACGACGTTCCGGCTGCGGTCGAGAAGCGCCAGGACGCGTCGCCCATCGGCCGCTTCACGAACTGCACGACATCGAGCGGTGCCGAAACCACCGACCGCTTCGCCATCGTCCCGACGATCGGGCGCTCGCCGTCGAAGAGGACGACCGACGGCGTGATGTTCTCGCCGTCGCGGTTCGGCAGGATCTCCGGCTTGCCGAGCTCGCCGACCCGCGCCACAGCGGAGTATGTCGTGCCGAGGTCGATGCCCACCGACAGGCCCGCACCGCGTTGTGAACGCCGGATTCGCATACCTCCGTACCCTAGAGCGCGTGACGTTCGTCGATCTCTCCCCGCCCGCCGCCTGACGGCGGGCTCCTTCCACCTCACCGCGCGACAGGCGATCCGCCCCGCGGTTGGCCGGTGACGCCCGCAGACGGGTCCATCCGACCAATCCGAACGCGGAGAAACCACGAATGTCCAATCTGCCCATCGGGCGTGCCCTGCTCGGCCTCGGCATCGCCGCCATCACCTGGGGGACCACCGGCGCTGCGGCCAGCCTGCTGTACCAGATCAGCGACCTCGGCCCGATCGCTGTCTCCTTCTGGCGGTACGTCACCGGCGCCGCCCTGCTGCTCGGCGCCGCCCGGTTCACCGCCCGGACCGGCCGCGAGCGGCGGAAACCCAACTGGAAGCTCCGGATCGGCACGGGCCTCGGCCTGACCGTCTTCCAGACCGCGTACTTCGCCGCCGTCCAGAGCACCGGCCTCGCGGTCAGCACGATGGTCACGCTCGGCGCGGCGCCCGTGCTCGCGGCGCTCGGCGCCCGGCTGGTCCTGCACGAACGCCTGAACCGTACGGGTGCGGCCGCCATGCTCGGTGCCATCGCCGGCCTCGCGGTCCTCGTCCTCGGCAACCAGCCGGGCGTCGTCCGCCCTGTGGGCGTCGCGTTCTCACTGCTGTCGGCGGCCGGGTTCGCGGTCACCACCCTGCTCGCGCGAAGTGCCGGCAACGGCGAGCACCCGCGCACGCTCACGATCTGGGCGTTCGTCATCGGCGCGATCGTCCTGCTCCCCGCGGCCGCGGTCGAGGGCCTGCTGCCGGGCACCGCCCACCTGGGCCAGGTGTTGCTGCTGATCGGGTACGTCGCCGCCGTCCCGACCGCGGCGGCGTACCCGCTCTACTTCGCCGGCGCCGCAGCCGTCCGGGCCACGACCGCGACGATGGTGATGCTGATCGAGCCGGTCAGCGCCGCCGTGCTCGCCGTCGTCCTGCTCGATGAGCCACTCACCGTCGCGACCACGATCGGGGCGATCCTGCTGCTCGGCGCGATCGCCTGGCTGGCGACGGCGGATGCGCGGGCGGTCAGCCGCAGCGCATAGTGTCAGGCGCATGCAGGGAAAGGCCCTCCGGGCGTTGCGGCTCGCGGTGGTGGTGCTCGCGGTCGGCGCCGTGCTGATGCTGGCGCAGCAGCGAGGCAGCGCGGCCACCGCACTCGCGCTCGGTGGGCTGGCCCTGGCCGGGCTGGCCTGGTGGTGGTGGCGCCGGCCCGATGTGGCGGGCACGGTGGGCTCGCTGGTCGTCACGTGCTTGCTGACGTCGGAGATCACCTACGCCGTCGGCGTGCAGGTGAACGCGATCTCTCCGCTGCAGCTGGGACTGGCGTTCTGGCTGTTCGCCGCCGTGGTCGTGGTGACGGTGTGGCTGGCGCCGCGGCAGCGTGGGAGCCGGGCGGTCACGGTCGTGATCGCGCACGCGATCCTCGTGGTCGCGAGTGCGCTGTCGTACTTCTCGACCGCCATCGTGCCGATCGCGGGCCTGATCGCCGCGCTCGCGGTCGTCGGCTGGCGCTCCAGGCAACGGCGTTGGCCGCCGCGTACGGAGCCGCAGAGCACGCTGGAGGAGCGGACCACGAGCGCGCTCGGCGGCCGCGGCGACGGCTGGGAGCTGCACGGCAACGTGCTCACCGGGCCGGCCGGGCACTACTACCTGCGGGATGCGGGCTGGGACGGTCGTGTCGAGCTCGCCGGCGGAAACGCCTACACGCTCGACGGCGACGCGCAGGCGCTCAGTGAACAGCTGCAGCCGATCGTCAACGAGAGCAGGCGGTTCGCCGCCAGGCAAGGGCTGCAGGCGGACGAGCTCACCGGCGTCGTGGTGTTCTGGGACGCCACCAGGCTGCCGGACGGTGGAGTGGTCGAGCTCACGGTGTTCGACACCGCTCGCCGCCGGCGGACCGGCACGCGAGTCGTGCTGGTCCGCGGCGAGAAACTCCTTGCCTGGCTAGGCGAACAGGTCAGTTGACCAGGTCGTCGATCACGATCGCGGCGAGCCGGCGGACCGCCGCCCGGGTCTGCGGGCGCAGCAGCTTGTTGACGGCGTTCGGGTCGCGGAACGGGATCTTGCCGCCACCGTCGAGCGCCGGGTCGTAAGGCACCACGACCAGCTCGCGTACGTGGTCGCGGAACGCCTTCTCGATCGCCCGCACCTTGACCGGGCTGGCGGTCTCCTTGGCCACGACCGCGAGCACGACGCGGCGCCGCATCTCCGGGAAGCCGTTGTCGGTGAGGAACTGCAGCGTCTTGCGCGCGAGGTTGGCGCCGTCCTTGGTGTTGTCGGTGACCAGCACCATGCCGTGCGCCACCCGCAACGTGCCCAGCATCGCCTCGTGGGTGATGTGGGTGCCGTTGTCGAGGATGGCGAACGAGAAGAACGGCGCGAACAGCTCGGCCAGCAACTCGACGTCGGACACCGACAGCTGGTGCCGGATCTTTCGGTCGGTCGACGCGGCCAGGACCCGGACGTTCATCTCCGGGACCTTCTCCATGAAGTCGTGGACGTGGTAGCGCCACGGGATCTCGTCGACATGCGCGAGCAGGTCGCGGATGGAGTGCTGCGGCCGGACGCCGAAGCGGTCGGGCAGCGTGCCGAGGTCGGGGTTGAGATCGGCGACGCCCACCGATTCCCGCCGGCCCTCCGCGATCTCGGCCGCGAGCAGCGCGGCCAGTGTGGTCTTGCCGACTCCGCCCTTCTCCGACGAGATGCCGACATAACCGCAGTAGCCCCGTGTGCGGCGCAACTGGCGGTTGAGCTTCTGCCGGATGTCGATCTCCTGCAGGTCTTTCCGGCTCGGCCCGAGGTTGATCCGGGTCATGCGGTAGACCGCGCCCTGCCAGCCGCTGCGAGGCCGGGGCCTGCGGTGCTCGACCTCGAGCAACTCGTCATCGTCGTCCGCGGTGTTGAACGGCTGGGGTTCGAACCGGCCACCGCGCTGAGGTGGCGGCGGAGGCGTGCGCTGTGGCTGTGGCGGCTGCTGCCGGCCTGGCGGCGGACCAGGCGGGCCAGCCTGACCCTGCTGGCCCTGCGGCGGAGGCGGACCTCCCGGACCGCTGAAGCCGGCCGCCTCCATGCCAGTGCGCCGGGTCACCGGTGCCGGCGGCGGCAGGTCACTGGGCCGCGGCGTCCAGTACGAAGGAGCCTGCTGCGGGTTGCCCTGGGGCGGGTTGCCCGGCTGCTGCGCGGGCGGCCGCGGTGGCTGGCCGGGCTGCTGCCCCTGGCCGCCCTGCCCTTGGCCCTGTCCCTGACCGGCTAGTTGCGGGCCGGACGGACCGGGTTTGGGCTGCGGTGGCCCAGGCTGCGGTGGCCCAGGCTGCGACCAGCCGGGCTGTAGACCGGGCGCCGCGAGCCGCCCGGTGTAAGGCCGGCCGACGCCGATGTGCTCCTCGTTGTAGCGATCGCCGGAGTCGTCGGAGTCGTCGGAACCGACCGCTCGGAACTCTCCGGTGTGGTAGTCGCCTCCGCCCGGTGGGCCGGACGCTGCGGAAGCACCGCCGCCGGCCGGCTGAGCCGGGCCGGAACCCGGACCACTGCCCGACCCGGCGGACTGGCCCTGGCCGGTGCTCGCCTGGCCGCCGGCATCGTCGGAAGACTCGGAGCTCGATCCAGCGTCGGAATCGACGTTCGCCTGGGCGTCCGACTCGGGGTCGGCCTCGTCGGCCGGCGTCTGGTGGTTGGACTCGGAAACGGAGTCCGAAGACTGCGCACCGGCAGGAGCCGGCGGCGGGTCCGAGGGCTTGCCGTTCGGCTGCTGCGTGGGTAGGGACAACGCCTGGCCGTCCGGCGACAAGGCCGCACCGACCCAGGTACCGCCGCCGTTGGCGGACGAGCCGCCTTGCGACTGCTGGTCACTCACAACTGCTCCCTGGCATTGACCCGCGACTAAATGATCACTTTCAGAATGACACCGAGTAGCACGAAGAGCCCGGCACCACCAATGATGATCATCCGTCCTCTCGTGCCGCTGTTCCACAGCCGGGACACCGGCGCGCTGCCGGTCGCCAGCCGCGCTGCCTGCGTAACCCGGCCGAGAGTACGCCTCTTCTCTTCTTCTGTCTGGCCGTCGTCTGGTTCGGTTTCATCCACGTCCGAATCGAGCTCGACACCCAGCGCGACCCGCTGCGCGTCACGTACCTCGACCAGGCCGGCGACCAGCCGGTCGAGATGCGTCGGCGTGAGGTCGAGCACGACCTCGGTCGTCCTGCCCTCGACACACAACACGGCATTCCACGGATCATCGGGGTCGTAACCCTCGATGGCGTACGCCGTCGCCGGCTCCCAGGCGAGTTCGGGAACGCCGTCTTGTGGGATGCCGTTGGGCGTTCCGTCGACGCCCAGCGGACTGGCGGCCGGGTCGGGTGTCGTGTTCATTTCGCACCGCTTGCTTCCGCGCTTGCCTCTGGATGAATGTCGGGTACGTCACTCATTCTCGCGCACGCGGGCTGGTGGGGGGTGGTCCGGCCGGATATCACGGTGTCACTCCGTGATCTTGTAGCCAGCGTTCGGGGTCGATGGGGGTGCCGTCGCGGCGGACTTCGAAGTGGAGGTGGGGGCCGGTGGAGTTGCCGGTGGTGCCCACGGCCGCGATGGTTTGGCCGGGTATGACGGTCTTGCCCAGTACGCCCTGGGAGAAGGCCGACAGGTGGTTGTAGGTGGTGACGACGCCGTCGCCGTGGTCGACCTTGATGGAGTTGCCGTAGGAGCCGTTCCAGCCGGCGAAGATCACCTTGCCCTGGGCGGCCGAGCGGACCGGCGTGCCGACGGGCGCGGCGAAGTCGAGGCCGGTGTGGCAGTTTTCCCAGTTGCCGCCGCATTGGCCGAACCGGGCGGTCAGGTGGTAGGACCCCGGCGGCACGGGCAGCACCCAGTCACCGGTGCCCGGCAGCGACGCGGAGTTGCCGTAGACCGAGACGTGGATGTGGTCGTAGTGCAGGCAGGTGTCGGTGGTGCAGCCGGTGTAGTGAGTGTAGGGGCGCCAGCCTTCGGCGTTGTGGGCCACCGACCAGATCTTCTTGTCGAAGATGATGTATTTGACGCCGAGCCGGTCGGCGTTGCTCCTGGCCCAGTTGGCGACCTTCCAGCCGAACGCCTTCGCCTCGGCGGACTTGTAGTCCTTGTAGGGCAGCATCGCATCGACCGCGCGGCCGTTGGCATGGTCGCCGTCACCGCCGGAGGGGCGGGCGCCGATGGTGAAGAACGTCTTGATGCTCGGGAACTGCTGGTGCTCACAGGTCAGCACCAGCAACGCGTCGGGCTTCAGCCCCTTTTCCAGGTTGGGCCACGGCGTGGGCGGGCACTGCAGGCCCGGCGGTGGGTAGCCACAGCCACCACCCGGCAGGCCTTCGCCGCCCAGCTGCTCCACCAGCGCCCGCGCCAGCGGCTCCCACTTGGCATAGGCCGACGGGAACGCCGAGATCTGGACGCTCTGCGCGGCCTCTGCCACGCTCATCTGCTCCCAGCCGGGAATGTCGAGCAGCCCGTTCTCCGACAACCCATCAGCAGCTGACCCACCGCTGTAGAAGAACGTCGAGGACGTCACCGGGTCGGTCCGCTCGGCCACCGTGCCCCAGTTGCCCCGCTGCTGGAACAACCCCAAGGAGTCGCGGTCGCCGTAGTCGAGGTTGCGCAGCGTCGACTCCTGCATCGCCGTGGCCAGCGCCACCACCCAGCCGTACTCCGGCACGCGGAGCTTCTGGCCCACCTGCACGATCGTCTTGGCGTTGAGCAGTTGCTCCTCGGACAGCTGCGACGGCGAGGAGACCACGCCTTGTACGCCCGGACCCTTCAGCCCGCCGGCGGGGGCGAGCGCGTCGCCACCGGCCGGGGGCAGGCCGGCGCAGTCTTCGGTGCTGGCCTGGGCGGCTCCACCGGCGGCTCCACCGAACATCGCCATCATCATCGAGGAGAAGAACAGCAGCAGGATCACGGGCGAGATCAGCCCGAGGATCGCGACGATGATGACGAGGTTGCGGGTCTTCCGGCTGCTGGCTGCCTTCTTGATGACGAGCCGCGAGGCGAGTTTCTTGGCCGCGGAGGCGAGGACCGGCGCTGCCATCAGCAGACCTCGGTGGGCGTGACGCGTCTCTGCTTGCAGCCGGCGAACGAGCCGGCGTGGGCCGGTGCCCCGCCCGGCTCGGTGGTCGGCGACGGACTGGTCTTCTTGCCCGGCTGCGCGGGCCCGGCGTCCTGGTCGGGCGGCAGGATCTCGTTGACCCGCCAGCCGGTGGTGTCGAGCACGAGGTTGACCCGGATCGTCCAGCCGTTGCTCAGCTTGACGTCGGTGCCGGCGGCATAGGGGGTGGCAGCGGTGATCTTGGGCTGGCCGACGACCTTGGCCTCGGTCGGCAGGTCGAGCGGGTCGACCGTGGCCAGCAGCCTGGTGAGGTATTCGGTGGCCAGCGGCCCGATCGCCTGGGTGCGTTCGGCCGCCGTGCCTGGCGTCTTCCACGCCTCGACGAAGCGCTTGGACACCGAACGGATCTCGCCGGCCGTCTTGGCGTCCGGGACGTACTGGTCGGTGTCGTGGCCGTCGCCGGTGGGATCGCTCGGTGAGGCGCTGGCCGTCGGCGAGGAGTCGAGCGGGTCGCCGGGCGCCGGCGTGCCGTCGACCGGGTTGGAGGTGGCATCGCTGCCGGTGGCGGCCTGGTGTGCGCCGATATTGAGATAGGTGGTGGCGATCAGCGCGCCGACCGCGAGCACAGCGACCACCGCGGCGATCACCGCGGTGAGCCTGGTGCTCCGGTTGTCCATGGTCTACCCCGGGTCTCGCTTATCTGCCGACTACGGTACGCGAGAGGACGGTTCCGCGCAGCCGCGCTGACGGCCCTGTGGACATGTCATAGCTGTGCACAAAATCCGGTCAATCTCGTGCCTCTCCGGGGTCGCCCGGGAGAGGCACAGCCTAGTCAACGAGCCCTTCAGACCACCCGCCGGACAAACGGCACCAAGCGGACAACAGCTGTCACCACGGCGCAGCCGACCACCAGCGCCACGATCACGACAGCGTGGAAGCCGACGTCGGCCAGGTCGGAGCCGAAGACCGGCTGGTCGGCGCGGACGAACAGCTGCAGCGGCAGCGGATGCAGCAGGAACACTCCGAGCGTCAGGTCCGAGAGCCGCCACCCGAGCGGCGAAGAGCCGGCCGCCGGCACCGGCCGCGCGTCGCCGAGCCACGCTCGCAGGAACACAGCAGCCGACAGCGCCGACAGCAGCACGCCGGGCGCGAAGTAGTCGTACATCAGCCGACCGAGCTGCGGTCCGACCCATCCGAACAGCACCCACGTGCCGACGGCCGTGACCACCACTCCAGCCACGTACGCGACGCCCGACCACACCAGCACGGCCCGCCGTGACCAGCGCTCCAGCGACACCGTGGCGACGACGTGGCCCAGCAGGTAATAGCCGATCCACGGCACGAAGTACGAGAACGCGTTGAACCCGCCACCACCCATGAACGTGTGCTGCAGCTTGTCCGCGATCGCCAGGGCCAGGCACACCGCCGCCGCCAGCGCGACCAGCCGCCGCGACGCGTGTGCCACGAACACCCGCAGGAACGGCGTCACGAGGTAGAGCCCGGCGACGACGTAGAGGAAATAGAGGTGGTAGTAAGGCCGCCCCCACAGGAATCCCTGCACGAACGTGTGCGCCGTGACCTCTCGCCCGGCCGTCCACGCGTCGAACCACAGATAGAAGATCGTCCACACCACAAGGGGAACCGCGATCCGCGCCACCCGCTTGCGGCAGAACGTCCGGACGCTCTCGGCTCGCTCCGGCCGTAACAACATCGCGCCCGACACGAGCACGAACAGCGGCACACCGAAGCGTCCCGCGGAGTCGACCAGGTTGGCGAAATGCCATCGCGTCGCGTCGACTCGTCCCCACGCGAGCACGAGATGCCCGCACACGTGGATGCCGACGATGCCCACGATCGCGATCACCTTGGCCCACGAAACCCAGGGCACGTACGTACGCGCCCGAGTCATCTCCTGGGCCATCTCCTGGGCCTGGACCCCGGTCAGGCCTTGGGCCGGCGCCTGCGTGTCAGCCATTCCTTCAGGACCAGCCGGGTGAACTCGAGGTTGCCGAGGAAGTAACGCGCGAACAGTCGCCGCGGCTCCTGTCGCATGCGGTGCAGCCATTCCAGGCCCCACCGCTGCATCCACAACGGTGCCCGGCTGACCTCACCGGCCACGACGTCGAACGACCCGCCGACGCCGACCGCGAGCGTCGCGCACAGGTTGGACAGGTGCTGGTGGAGAAACTCTTCCTTGCGTGGCGTGGGCAGCCCGACGAACAGCAGGTCGGGCTTGGCAGCGGCGACGTCGGCGACGACGGAGTCCTCCTCGGACTCGGTCCAGAAGCCGTCGCGTACGCCCACGACGTCGACGCCCTGAGAGCGCGCGACTTCGGCGGCCTTCTCGACCGTCGAACGCTTGGATCCCAGCAGGAAAACGCGGTAGCCGTGCTCGGCGGCCGCCTGCCACATCCGCAGCATGAAGTCGATTCCGGTCACCCGTTCGGGAACGCGATGCCCGAGCAGCCGCCCGGCCCACACGATCGACTGACCGTCGGCGTTGTTGATCGCGCAGGACTCCAGGATCTCCCGCAGCAACGGGTCGCGGCTGGCCGCGACGACCTTGGCTGCGTTGATCGCGACATGCTGGTGCGTGCCGCCTGCCTGGATGAGCTCGTGTGCGACCTGTACGGACTCCTCCATCGTGAGGACGTCGACCGGTACATCGCAGATTTGGGTGCGCCGGACCGCTCCGTGGCCGTTCCCACCGAAGTGTGAACCGGCGCGGATCTGTCCGGGTGTGGTCACTTGCTCCCCTCCGTGGCGGCGGGCCCCCGCGAACCTCGCTGCCCCAGCATGCCAGGGTTCGTCGCGGTACGTCGAGTCAGGTCGTGAGTCGGGTGAATCACGCTTTATCTCGCCCGAACAGGCCGCGCAGCGTGCACTTGGCGGACCAGGCCCAGCAGCTCACGCCCGTGGAGCAGCCCGAACACGGCGGCGAAGCCGACCACGCAGCCGGCGACGGGCAACGGCTGTGGCCGGACGACCGCTACGGTGCCGAGTCCGGCTGCCACAGCCAGCGAGCAGCCGAGCCTGACGACCAGGCCGGCGCCCCAGCCGATGCCGAGCCGCCGGAACGCGATCACCAGCGGAATCCCTGCCTGTACGACCATTCCCGCGAGGTAGCCCAGGCCGATGCCGACCGCGCCGGCCCGGCCGCCGAGCACCAGCCAGACCGCGACACCCACCACGAGCCCGGCGGCCGACGCCAGCGGAGGCACCCGTACCGACGCCAGGTCGGAGGCCGACAGCACGTTCACCGCGGGCACTGCCACGACGTACAGCAGGACGCCGAGCAGCAGCACCGCGAGCACCGCACCACCGCCGGTGTAGTCGGGGCCGAAGACCAGCCAGAGCGCGGGCGCGCCGAGCATCGCCGCGACGGCGAACAGCGGGAGCATCGACAGCGCGAGCATGCGGGTCAGCAGGTCGGTCTGCCGGGCCAGCGCGGCCTGGTCGCCCCGGCCGCTCGCCTCGGCGGCGCTCGGCAGGAACGCCAGTGCCAGCGCCCGTGGCGCGAAGAACGCCGGGCTGATCAGGCTCATCGCCGCGGCGTAGAGACCGGCCTCCGCGGAGGAGGTCGCGTGCGGCGCGACGACCATGGAGGCCTGGAAGAAGCCCTGGCTGGCGGCGATCCCGAGCGTCGTGTAGGCGACGAAGCCACCAAGTTCGTTGCGGCCGAGGTCGGGCATCGAGCCGGGCGTGATCCGGGGCGCGGAGAGCAGGGCGGCCACCGCGAAGCCGGCGTAGCCGACGACCAGCGGCGCGATCAGCCACTCGGCCGCGCCGGCGACGACCGCGACGACGGTCAGGACGACGATCGCGAGGTCGGCGAAGACCTCGAGCACGGCGTACCTGCCCGGCCGCTGCCAGCCGTAGAGCACCTGCTTGGCGAACGTGTAGGCGCCGTACGCCGCCGCGAGCGCACAGACCCAGCCGACCTCGGTCCAGCCGGCGGATGGCAGGAAACTGCCACCGGACGCCGCGAGCACGCCCAGCACGACGACCGTGGCGAGCACCGTCCACCAGCCGAGCCGCCGGCTGACGGCGGCGGCCGCGGGACGGCCGGAGCGGGCTGCGGCCAGCGGGATGAACTTCGCGGCCGCGGCACCGGTGGCTGCGGCCGAGACGAACGTCGCGATGAACGCCAGCGAGACCTGCGCGTTGACCTCCGCCAGCCGCTCGGGCGAGCCGGTGCGCCCGATCAGCGCGGTGTAGACCAGCCTGGTCACGCCGAGCGCCGCCAGCCCGACCATCGACCACAGCGTCCCTGTCAGCAGGCGGGTCCGCGCGCTGGTGGCGGTATCGTTCGGCACGCGCCAATCATGCCTGGAGGGGAAAGTCCTGCGGATCGTCGTCGTCGCCAACCTGTGGCCGAGCCCCCGCCGCCCGGCCTGGGGCTCGTTCGTCGCCAACCGGGTCGACGCTCTGCAGCGGCTGGGTCACGAGGTGCGGCCGGTCGTCTGTCACGACCACCCGTCGGCCGCGCTGCGGTACGCCAGCCTGGCCGGGCAGGTGCTCCGAGCCGCCGCCGGCAAGCGTGCGCCACGCACGATCGTCGAGGCGCACATCGCGCACCCCACCGGGCTGTTCGCGGCCCCGCTGGCCGCGCGCCTGCGGGCCCCGCTGGTGCTGTTCGCGCACGGCAGCGACGTGCTGCGGCTGCCCGATCGCAGCGGCCTGGACCGGACGATCTGCCAGGCGGTGTTCAGGCGGGCAGCGCTCGTCGTCGCCAACACCGACTACCTCGCAGCCGAGGTCACCGAGCGGCTGGGAGTGGAGAAGGACAAGGTCGCCGTCGTCTCGCCCGGCATCCGGTACGACACGTTCGCCGCTGCTCTTCCGGCCCGCTCGACCGAGCTGTTGTTCGTCGGCAACCTGATCCACCGCAAGGCACTCGACGTGCTGATCGACGCGCTCGCCGAGCTGCCCGACCCACCCGCGCTACGCGTGGTCGGTGACGGGCCCGAGCGGGCCGGCCTCGAGCAGCAGGCCGCCGCCCGCGGCGTCCGGGCCGACTTCGCTGGCGCGCTGTCGCAGGAGGCGGTCGCCGCCGAGATGTCCGGTGCCCGGCTGCTGGCCGTGCCGTCCCGTGAGGAGGCGCTCGGCCTGGTCGCGCTGGAGGCGATGGCCGCCGGCTGCGTCCCGGTGGTCTCAGCGGTCGGTGGCCTGGCGGAGTCGGTCACCGAGGGCGTGAACGGCTTCAGCTGTCCTGCCGACGACCCGTCGGCGCTGGCCGCCGCGCTGACCAGGGCCCGGACCGCTGTCGCCGACCCGGAGCGCCTGGCCGGCCTGCGGCGAGCCGGTGACACGGTCGCGCGTTCCCACGACGTCGACGCGGCCGTGGCCGAGACCGTCGAGCGATTCGAGGCGCTGTTGTGAGTCGCAAGCTCTGGGGCGCGGCCGGAGCGGTGGTGGCCGTGCTGGCCGCCGCGCTGCTCGCCGATGTCCTGCTCCCGCCGGCCACCGCGGGCCAGCCCGTCACGCTCTACGTCGATCGGCGGATCGGCAGCGACGACGCGGCCGGGCGGCTGCCCGACCAGCCACTGGCCACCATCGACGAGGCGATCCGGCGCGTGAAACCAGGTGGGCAGGTGCTGATCACGGGATACGGCACGCGGCTGGCGTACCCCGGCACCGAGGACCGCTGCATCACGTTGCGGGGCGAGCCGGGCAAGCCGATCACGCTCCAGCGCAACGTCTACACCAACACGCTCTATCCCACCGTCCTCACCTCGACGAGGCTGGTCCGCGGTCCGTGGAAGCTGGTCGAGGAGACGTCCGAGACGCGGACGTTCGCCGCGCCCTGGCCGCGGCGGATCCGGCTCAGTGGCGACGCGGACGACGGGTTCGTCAAGCTCGGTGGCATCACGCTGGTCGGCTTCGGGAGCAAACCGGAGGCTGTCGTGCGTAATGCCGCCTGGTGGGCCGACGGCCAGGTGTTCATCCGCAGCGACCACTACGACCCGAACGACTTCGACATCTTCGTCAAGGCCGGCGACGGGATCTGCGTCTCGGGCCGGTCGGCGCACGTACGCATCAACGACCTGATGATCGTCGGCGCTGTGCACGCGATCCGGGTCGAGCCCGGCGCGGTCGACGTCAAGGTGTCGCACCTGGTCCGGCAGAACGTGCTCGACCGCGACCTGATCGAGGGAGGCAAGTGACCCTCTCGCTCGGCTTCGCGGTCGCCTGCGTGCTCGTCGTGGCGGTCCTGTGGTGGACGGTGCCGCGACTGCGCAAGTGGCCGCCCTCGCTCGGTCTGCTGATCGCCGTGTGCACGGTCGTGCCACCGCACCAGACCGTGGCGCTCGGGGTGGGTGCCGACGACCTGCTGTTCGTGCTCGGGCTCGTACTGCTCGTCCCGTTCGCCTTGCGCGGTGACCTGCCCCGGCTGCCGTACGGCCGGCTGCTCACAGCCGGCGCCGGTTTGCTCGCGGCCGGAACGACAGTCTCCGCGTTCGTCAACGCCGAGACGTTGCCGGACACCCTCGGCCTCCTGGTACGCGGACCCGGCCGGGTGCTGCTGTACGTCGCCGCCGTGCTGGTGGTGCTCGCGCAGCTGCCGCGGGAGCAGACCAGGCACGTCGTCGCGCGCGGGCTGGCCGCTGTCGGCGTGCTGGAAGCGGTGGTCAGCCTGGCCGCGTACACCGTCGGACTGCCTGGCGGGCTCGGCCTGGAGGAGGCGCGGGGCAACACCAGCCTGCTCGGCGAGATCCCGGGCCGGGTCAACGGCACGCTCGAACTGTCGCCGAACTTCCTCGGAGCGCTGTTCACCCTCACGATCCCGGTCACGCTCGGCATCGCGCTGGACGCCCGGCGCCGGCGCCGGATGTTGTGGGGGCTGGCCGTACTGTCCCAGTTCGCCGCGCTGGTGCTGACGTACACGCGGGCTTCGATGGTGGTCACGCTGGTGGCCTGTGTGGCGCTGCTGGCACTGCGCGGGCGGCTTTCCGTACGCGGCGGCAGGATGCTCTGGCTGGCCGGTGGCGCGGTCGTGATCGGCGGGCTGCTGATCGCGACGCCGGTCCTGCGCCGGCTGCTCGACGACGGGACCGACCGGATGGCGCTGTACGCCTCGGCGCTCAAGGTGTTCGGGTCGCACCCGCTGGTCGGGGTGGGCCCGGGGGAGCAGGCGGCGTTCACCGCGGCCGACCCCGAGCGCTATCGGGCGACCTCGTTCGGCGTCGCGGGTAACAACGCGCACAACACCGTCCTGCTCGCCGGAGCGGAGAACGGCGTGCTCGGGCTACTCGGCGCGTTGCTGCTGAACGTGGCGTTCGTGCTGGTGAGCATCGCCTTGATCCGGCGTGCCAGGCGGGAGTGGAGCCGGCTGGCCGAGCCACTCGGCATCGGGGTCGCCGTGCTGGCGTTCCTGGTCCAGGGCATGACCAACAACCTCTTCACCGTGACGCTGACCGCCACCGCGCTGGTGCTGCTGGTCGGTGGTTGCGCGCTGCCGTGGCTGGCGACCCAGAAGTCCGAGCTGCGACACGCGCTACCGGCTTCTAAGGAAATCTAGGGTTTTCACTAGACGAGGCCATACAGTCCGATCGTGGACCCCGTACGGAATCCCTACGCACCGGGTGCCGGGCAGCGTCCGCCCGAGCTCGCCGGCCGAGACCGCGAGGTACGCCAGTTCGCGGTCGTTCTCGAGCGGGTCGCCGCCGGGCGGCCCGAACGCTCCATGGTGTTGTCCGGCCTGCGTGGCGTGGGCAAGACCGTGCTACTGAACGCCCTGCGCTCGCTCGCGCTGCAGCGGGCCTGGGGCACCGGAAAGGTCGAGGCCCGGCCGGATCGCTCGGTGCGGCTGCCGATCGCCCAGGCCATCTACGCCGCGATCCGCGAGCTCGCCCCACGGCACCGCGATGAGGAGCGGGTCGACCAGTTCCTCGGCGTGCTGAAGGCGTTCGCGCTGCAGACGCCGCCCGAGGGTCGCAAGGGCGTGAAGTGGAAGCCGCCGTTCGAGATCCCGGCCGCGCGTGGCCGGGCCGACTCCGGCGACCTCGAGCTCGACCTCACCGAGCTGATGTCCGACGCGGCCGATCTGTCGGGCGACCTGGGCGTGGGCGTCGCGATCTTCATCGACGAGATGCAGGACATCGACACCACCGAGCTCACCGCGATCTGCGGCGCGTGCCACGAGATCAGCCAGCGCGCGCTGCCGTTCGTCGTGGTCGGCGCGGGGCTGCCGCACCTGCCGGCGGCGCTGGCGGCCAGCAAGTCCTACGCCGAGCGGCTGTTCCGGTACGTCCTGGTCGACCGCCTGCCGCGCGACGAGGCCGACCGGGCACTGATCGTTCCGGCCGAGACGGAGGAGGTGGAGTACGCCGCCGACGCCCTCGACGCCCTGCACGAGGTGACCGACGGATACCCCTACTTCGTGCAGGCGTTCGGCAAGGCCACCTGGGACGTCGCGCCCGACAGCCCGATCACCGCCGACGACGTGAAGGTCGCCGCACCGGATGCCGAAGCCGAGCTCGCGGTCGGGTTCTTCGGAGCGCGGTACGAACGCGCGACGCCGGCCGAACGCGAGTACATGCGGGCGATGGCCGAGCTCGGCGCTGACCGGGCCGGCGACAGCTCCGTGCCCACGTCCGAGGTGGCCAAGGTGCTGGGCAGGCGGCCGCAGAGCCTGTCGCCGGCCCGCGACGGGCTGATCAAGAAGGGCCTGGTCTATGCCGCCGAACGCGGGACGGTGGCGTTCACCGTGCCGCACTTCGGTGCGTTCCTGCGAGGCCAGCGCGCCTGACCGCCCTGCCAGACATGGCCTAGGCTTCGTCCCCATGGCGTTGGGAGGCTTGCGGGATCTGGTAGCCAATCCGGACAACCCGCGATCGTTGTCGGCGAGGGCACGGGCGAAACGGTGGGCCGAGTTCACCCGCAGGTTTCCCGATCTCGAGCAGTTCCGCGTGCTCGATCTCGGCGGGACACCCGTCTACTGGCGTGGCGCGCCCGTCCGGCCGGCTCACGTCACGACGGTCAACATCGATCCGGCGCTGCGCGACTCCGCGAGCGAGGACTGGATCCGCGTTCTGATCGGCGACGCCTGCGACCCCGGGCTCGGCGACGAGCGCTTCGACCTCGTCGTCTCCAACAGCCTGCTCGAGCACCTCGGCGGCCACCAGGGTCGCAGCCGGTTCGCCGAGGTCGTGCGCCGGCACAGCGACCGGCACTGGGTGCAGACGCCGTACCGCTACTTCCCGCTGGAGCCGCACTGGCTGTTCCCCGGCTTCCAGTTCCTCCCGCGCGCCGCGAAGCTCGCGGTCACCAGGACCTGGCCGCTCGGCCACCGGCACACTCGTGACGCCGAGCGGGCAGCGGCGCTGGTCGACGAGGTCGAACTGGTGTCGGCGGGGGCGATGCGCGGCTACTTCCCGGACTCGAAGATCTGGTACGAGCGGGCGGCAGGCCTACCGAAATCGATCATCGCCATTCGGGCGTAATACTCTGGACGCGCGATCGGATCCAAGGGCGGACTACTGTCCACAACCTCGAGCCGGCCGACCGAGCCGGTGAACGGGCCGGCGAATCGGCCCGTACCCAAGGTCTGTTGACAACTTTCGCTTCCTGCGGGGTCGGGCCGATAGGCTCGGCAGCCGTTGGGCAAACTGCACGAGACTGAACACAATGCGAGGCCACCACTGATGCGCTGTCCCCGCTGCGGCTACGACACCACGAGCGACGCTTCGACCTGCTCGCGGTGCGGTGCCGCACTGTCTTCCGCGGTGGCCGCCACCAACAGCGGCCGGGGGGCCACAGCGACCTGGCAGCGCGATGCCGGCCAAGGTCAGAGCAGTCCGGGTGGTCAGAGCGGCGGTGCATCCAGCGCCGGCGCGGCAGAGGCCCCGCCCTGGGCCGGCACCCAGGACGCCGCGGCCTGGCAGACCCCACCCGACTTCGCCCCTCGCCGCACCGTGTCCGGTTCGCAGCCGGCCTCGCCGGGCGGCGGTGGATCGAGCACCGGAGCGGGCACCGGCGCCGGCCTGCCGGTCGAGCCCGCGATGCGGCAGATTCCGCAGGAGCCGGTCCGCGAGCCGTCCGCCTATCCCGCCGGTCTCGGCATGCTGGCGAGCCTCGCGCTCGTGCTGGCTGCCGTCTCGTCGGCGGCCTACGGCGTGCTCTGCCTGACCCAGCGGCGGGCGATCTTCTCCGACCTGGCAAAGGACGCCGGCTCGGTCAGCACCGACAGCGCGACCACGAGCGACACCATCAACCTCGTCCTGTTCCTCACCGCCAGCGTGCTGGTGATCGCCGCCGCCGTGCTGGTCGGCCTGTGGATGGCCCGGGTCTTCCAGGCGCTGCCGCAGGCCAGGCTGCCGTTCGGGGTCGCGTGGTGGGTCGCGGTTGGACTCGCCACTGTGCTGATCGTCGTCGCGTTCTTCCTGCACGCCGGCGACGACCTCAACCAGATCGTGGTCGGCTACATCCTGCTCGGCGTCGGCTCGGTGCTGGTGGCGGCGCTCTCGGTGATCGCGATCCTCGGCATCCGGGGCGTCAGCAAGAACGTCGAGGAGCTGACCTCGGCACCGGTGCCCAAGCGCCTGGTCTGAACCACTTTCGCTCCCTTCGCACCACCGGCGGCAGAGTGCGGCTAGGATTTGTTGGACTTAGTCCAACGATTGCTGATGGATGTCGATGACAGCCTTTACCTCTGCGGACCAGCGCGCGCAACACGTCCGCGACGTTCGTTCGTTCAACCGTTTCTACACCGCGTACGTCGGTGCGCTCGGCGACGGCCACCTCGGCTCGCCGTACGGCCTGACCGAGGCTCGCGTGCTCTACGAGATCGCGAACGACCCGGACGCCACGGAGACGCTCGACCTGCGCCGGCGGCTCGGTCTGGATCCGAGCTACCTGAGCCGGATCCTCGCCCGGTTCCAGCGCGACGGCCTGGTCGTCAAGCAGCGCGCACAGCACGACGCGCGCCGGCAGCTGGTCACGCTCACCGAGACGGGGCAGGCGACGTTCGCCCAGCTGGACGAGCGAGCCGCGGCGGACATCGGAACCCACCTCGACGCGCTGGGCGAGGAGGAGCAGCGTGAGCTGGTGGCGGCGCTCGGGACGGTCCGGCGGCTGCTCACCAAGACGCCGCCCGAGGAGTACGACCTGCGCCCACTACGGCCCGGCGACCTCGGCTGGGTGGTGCAGCGCAACGGCGCGATCTATGCACAGGAGTACGGCTGGGACCTGACCTACGAGGCGCTGGTCGCCCGGATCGTCGCGGACTACGCCGACAATCTTCAACCAGAGAAGGAGAACGCGTGGATCGCGGAGGTCGGCGGTCAGCCCGCCGGCTGCGTGTTCTGCGTGCGTAGCAAAGACGCGCCCGACACGACCGCGCAGCTACGCCTGCTGCTGGTGGAGCCGTTCGCCCGCGGCATGGGTATCGGATCGCGGCTCACGGACGAGTGCCTGCGGTTCGCAAGGGAAGCGGGCTACGAGCAGATGGTGCTGTGGACCAACGACGTACTCGCCTCGGCGCGGCGGATCTACCAGCGCGCGGGATTCGAGCTGCTGGAGTCCGAACCGCATCACAGCTTCGGTCATGACCTGGTGGGGCAGTACTGGGGCCGAAACCTGGCCTGAACGGAGGTCCGGGGCCCCGCCTCACGGGGGTGGGCTAACGGCGCCCGAACGAATGTGAAATGACCTGGAAAAGGGGCGATCCCGGCCGCCCTCCGCGACGACCGGGATCGATACCTGACAACGTGGGCGGCTGATCAGCCGAACAGCGCCTCGTTGCCTTTTTCCGTGTCCATGAAGCCACCCTTGACGTCCTGGATGGCGGAGCTGAGCTCGTTGATGATGTCCGCCACCTCCGTCTGGGCCTTCTCCCACTGCGCCTTGGCGTCGCCGTAGGCCGCACGCGCGGTACCGTCCCAGGTCTCCAGCAGCGGCTCGAGCTGCTTCTCCAGGCCGTCGGTCTCCTGCGAGATACCGTCGTAGGTCTTCTTCAGGACGTCGGTCAGCTCGTCGAGAGCTGTCTCACTCCACTTACTAACGTCACCCATGGTCGCTTTGCCTCTCTTCTAAGCTTGTGATCGATGTCGATGCAACGAGTGGAGCGGTCAGCCGCCGAGCAGGCCCTCGAACTTGCTCGTGGTCTGCGCCTGCTGTTCCTCGTTGCTGGCGTAGGCCTTGGCGGCACCACCGACGTTGGTCGCGAGGGTGTTGAGCGCGTCGCCGATCTTGACGAGCTTCTCGTCGGTCAGGCCGATCACGCGCTGGAAGACCCCAGCCGTCTGGCCCGTCCACTCGCTGGCGTTCTGCTCGGCGTACTGGACCAAGCCCTTGCGCAGGCCATCGATCGCGTCGAAGGTCTCTTCGATCTTCCCGCGCGCCTGTTCCATCGCAACGCTGTCAGAGCTAGCTGCAGACACACCTGCCTCCTTCGTCAGTCCGGTCTCCCGGATCGCTGTCCGCTCGCTGCGCGGTGTGTGAGCAACAGGAGCGACCGTCATTTGTTGTCGAACTCGTCTGGTCCGGTGCGGTTCGAACCGTTCGTGTTCAACGTGATGCCTACGCTAACCCGAACCGCACCGTCCATGTCACGCCGCACCCGCAAGCCTGTGGATATCCGGACAGCGGTCCACAGAAATGCGGGTCAACTTGGTTCTGTGGACAGATTTCCGGCGCGTAAACCTGCCCACGACCTCGAAAAACGCGAACTCAGGGGGAGCGGTCAGTTGCCGGCCGGGACACTCTGGGTCGGCTGTGCGTTGGGGTCGCCCTGGGCGAGCGCGGATCCCTTCGCCTTGGCCGGGTCGAGTGCCGGCCCGGTGGCGATCAGGTCGGAGATGTCCCTGGGTACAGGCCAGATCTTCACGCCGTCGTATCCGAGCAGGCTCAGCACGCTGGGGTCCTTGACGGGGTACTTCAGCCCGTCGTCGGTCAGGAGGAAGAGGGGGCCCTTGCCGGGGTCTCGGGCATATGACCGCAGCACCATGAACTTCCCGCCTGGCAGAGACACGGTGTCGGCGGGCGGGCCGCTCAGCGAGCCGCCGACCGGATTCACCCGTGGCGTGTCCTTCAGGCTGAGGCCGATCTGCATCTGCATCGGATCCTGGGGAGACTCGCTGGAGTACTGCAGGCACATCACAGGATCCGACGAGTCGTTAGGAATGGCTGCCCAGCTCGGCAGATCCTGCGGGTGGTCCGGCTGCGAGAGGTCGACGTCCTCGAGGACGATGCCTCTGGTCGACGCGTCGGCGATCTCCTTCGCCGCCGCCTGCGACCCGCTGGGATCCCTCGCGGTGCCGGAGCTGATGAGCAGCTTCGCCTGCGTCGGGGAGATCTTCGCCAGTCCGCCGGTCTGCATCAGGAAGAACTGGTCGCCGGCTTCGAACACCTCCCCGACGACGGTGTCGTTGCCCTCGATCTGTTTCGACGCGGGCGTGCCCGCACCGGGGACGGAGAGCGGCTCGAGGGGTTTCCCTTCGGGGATGGAGTTGAGCCAGGCCGGCTTGACCTTGACGATCGGGTTGTCCTTCAGATCGAGGAAACGCAGGGTGTCTTCGGACTCGACTGGAAGTCGCTTGCCGTTGTAGATCACGTAAAGCTGGCCGGAACTGGTGTCGCTTACCGCGAGCGTGTCGGTGCCGAGGTACTGCGTGTCGATCGGAGACTGGCCGGCGAACAGGTCGACCACCCGCTTCTGCTCGCCCTTCACCGTCTCGACGTGGTTGCAGATGAACCAGACTCCGTTGGCGGAGGCGTCCTTGTCCGGCAGGCTGGGCGGGATGCCGTTGATGCCGACCACCTGGCCGCCGCGCGGCACGCCGTTGGCGTTGACTCGCGGAATCGTCCGCCGCGTGTCCTTGATGGTGCTGTTGCCCAGGATCAGCTGCGCCGAGGTGAAGTTGGTGACGGGATAGAGCACCCGCTTGCCCTCGACCGAGTCGTCCGGCCAGAGGATGAACTGGGCTCCGGACTCCTTGATCTGGATCAGCGCCGGCGCCTGGTCCTTCCAGCCTCGCGTCTGCGAGTGGCTGATCCAGCCGTAGAGCGCAACCACGCCGCAGGCCAGGGCGCCGACCATGACGCCGGAGAACATCGCCGCGCGGACGCGCCGCATCGGCTGGTCCGGCGCTTCCGGCTCCATGCCGAGCAACGCCGACATGATCCGCTTGACCTGATACTGGTATGCCTGCAGCCGGTCACGTCTGGTCTGCATAGATGTCCCCTAGGCTCGTTAAGCCATCCCGTCGGTGCCCTGTCGCAAGATCCTGTCACAGCATGCTATGCCTGATTTGTACAAGCTCTGCCCGGCACGGTAGGCACACCGGCCGGGAACTGCGACTACGATATTCCGCCAAGCCAACTGTTGTCGTTCGGCACTCGCCCTGACCAAACCGGTGCGATGCGGTCGAGCGGCCGGAAGGGGGATCGTGTCCGCCGTTCGCCAGCAACCGGCGCCTACCCGGCGAGCCGCTTCTGCGGCCGGCCGAGGTGGCTCGGGTCAGCGGGGCAGTCAGCCGGCAACGGCCGATCGCAGTCGTGCTTCAGCACCTGTGACCAGGGCCTATCCAGGTCGACGCATCGGGCCGGTGCCACTCGGCCCGCTCGTGGCCTGGCAGGTCGGTCTCGGCCTGCTCGCCATCGGCATTCGCTACAAGGGATCCAGTCCGATCCCGCTCGTCATCGGCATCGTCGTCCTGCTCGCCGTCGCCGTGTTCACGCTGTTCTATCTCAACGGCAGACCGCTGTGGCGCTGGTTCGGAGTGTGGCGTGCGCATCGCAAGCGCAACAGCGCCGCCCGGGCCGGGGCCCCGCACGACCCGGCGCTCGCGCCACTGCGGGAGTGGCTGCCGAAGTTCGAGATCACGTCCGTGGCCGGCCGGCGGGGCAGCACCGACGTCGGCGTCATCCACGACGGCACCGGCTACGTCTTCCTGCTCGGGCCGTCGCAGGAGGACCTGATCTCCTCGGCAGACCCGGTGACCGTGCCGCTCAAGGCGCTGGCCGCGCTCGGTGACGCCGAGGGCGTACGCCTGGCGTCCGCGCAGCTCATCGTCCGTACGCTGCCGGCACCGAGCCCTTCGCTCGGCCAGTACGGCCAGCAGATCGCGCAGTCCTACCTCGAGATCAACACCGCCGGCGCTCCCGCCACGGTCGCGTGGTGGATCGCGGTCCGGCTGGAGCCGGGCTGGGCCGGCAGCTCACTGACGCTCGACGGAGACGACGTCGACGCCGTACGCCGGGCGGTCCGCACCGCCATCGGCTGGGCGACCAAGGTGCTGTCGTCCGAGGGCGTGCCGTGCCGGGCGCTCGGCGACACCGAGGTTCGCGACGTGCTGTCGCTGACGCTCAGCATCGACCCCCATTACGTTCCGGCGTCGGTGCGCGCGCGGCGGACCAACGAGAACTGGCGCGGCTGGACCTGTGACGGCGTGGCGCACGCGACCGGATGGGTTCGGTCCTGGCCCCGGGCCGGACTGCCCGGCGCCTCCCGGCTGCTGGCTGCGATGGCCGCGCTCCCGGTGGCGAGCACGGCGTCGCTGACGTTCTCCTGGTCCACGGAAAACCTCCTGCGCGCCTCGTCGTTCGTCCGGATCGGCGCCGACAACCCGAAGAACGCGCGTGCCGCGTTCCGCCAGCTGACCAGGCTGTCGTCTCGCGGCCGGGTCACCGTCAACCGGCTCGACGGCGAGCACGTGCCCGGCGTACTGGCGACGATCCCGCTCGGAGTCGGTGCCCGATGAGTGCCGTTGCCGCGGGGGTGTCCGTGAAGTCTTCTGGCCGAGCCGTCTGCTACGGAGTTGGTGCACCGTGACGATGTTTCCGTTGGTGGCCGCGCACGAGACGCATCAGCGCAACGTCGGCGATGCCATCGTGACGCTGCCGCCGTCCGGGCTCGTGCTCGGCTCCGGCCAGGCGGGCGCGCTGGTGATCCGGCTGTTCCGGGCCGAGCCGGTCCGCGTCTGTGTGGTGTCGGCCGGGCAGCTCGCCCAGCTGATCGCCTACCGGGCGATCGCGCTCGGCGCCCACGTCACCGTCGTCACCGACGCGGTGGCCGGCTGGACCCGGCTCGTACAGGCCGTCCCGCGCGGGCCGCAGTGGCTCACCGTGCTGCCGACCGGCTCGCGGGTCGCGGCCACCGGCACCTTGCTGCGGCCGTCGCTGGTGATCGACGCCACCAGCGACCACCAGGCGCTGCCGCGGTGGGAGCAGAGCAACTGGCAGACGTTCGTCTCGGTGCAGTCGAGCATCGACTCCACCGACGAGAACGAGCTGCGTTCGTACGACCTCGTGGTGACGCAGCAGCTGGCTCCCGCGTCGGCCGAGTCGGTGCGCAGGGCGTTCGGTCTGGCGCCCGACCGGGCCGGCTGGCTGACCCAGATGCCGGCGGGTGTCGTCGCGGTGGCGACGGCCGGCCAGCTGGCGTTCGGGCAGCTGCAGGCGAGCAGCTTGGAGCAGCGGCTGTTCGGGTAGCCCTCGGCCGCATCGAAGAATTTCGCGACAAAGAAAACAGCCGGCGCCTCGAACCGAGGCGCCGGCTGCTTCTTGTTCTTGCCGTCAGGACGGGCGATCAGCCGCTGAGACCCTCGAGGATCAGGTCGTAGACGCCGAGCATGCCGACGGTCAGCGGCACGATGCCGAGCAGGACGAGGACCTCGAGCAGGTCGCCGTAGCGGCCCCAGACCGGCGACAGCTCCCGGCCCGGCATCCAGATGCCCCAGGCGACCAGTACGCCGGCGATCACGAGGCACGGCAGGCCGAGCACCAGCAGGGCCAGCTGGGTGTCCTGGGCCAGCGAGAGCTCGACGATCACGATCACCGAGCACAGCACGCCACCGCAGATCAGCCAGAGCCGCTGCGTCCGGCCGCGGAAGTGCCTCGCCCGCAGGACCAGCGCCAGCGCCGCCACACCGATCAGCGCCGGGGCGAACCAGGTGGGTTCGCGCAGGACGTAGATGGAGCCGAGCACGCAGATCGTCGCCGAGCCGGCGATGAACGCGGCGATCAGCTTGTCGGCGATGATCGCCTGCTGGATGACCGTGGGGCCGGGTAGCACGTCGGTCTGCGCACGCAGGTCGTCGGCGCTGGACGGGAGCACCGGCATCGGCAGCTTGGCCAGCCGGGCGCAGATGGTCGGCAGGAACGGGACCGCGCCCAGCGCGATCATGATCGCGATCGACGCTGCCTGCGGGCCCGTGACCGGACCGTTCTCCGGACTGAGCAGGACCGCCAGCGCGGCCAGCGCACCGAGCCCCGCGACCACGGCGACGGCGAAGAACGCGTCCCAGCTGGCCGCGATGGCGTAACCGCAGATCGTCGACATCACCATCGCGAACCCGAGGCCGACGAGGAGTTGAGCCGGCCCGAACGCGCTGAGGTTCGAGCTGTCACCGAGCAGGAGCAACCCGCCGACCGCGGCGTAGGCGACCGCGAACGCGCCGAGCAGCGACCCGGCCCGGGCGTCGCCGTAGGCCCGCGACATCGCCGCGCCGCCACCGAGCAGCGCCACCGCGGCGATCAGGCAGATCACCGTCGACAGGATCCAGTTGGGCTCGCCGGACCGCAGCGCCACGAAGATCCCGACCAGGAAGGCGACGGCGGCCACCGCCATCGAGGCGGTACGAGTGGCGCCGGCGTCCCAGGCCGACCGGCGGGTACGAGTGGCCGTCGCGATCGCGTCGGACACGTCGTCGAACGCGAACTCCGGGATCGAGGTCTCGCGGTGCCGGAGGTACAGCACGTCGCCGTCCTTGACACCGAGGCTCGCCAGTCGCTGCGACGGGTCGAGCGCCGACTCGCCGAGCCGCTGCATGATCCAGCCGCCCCGCAGGAACGTCGGATCGTCGGGATTCTCACCCGCGTAACGCAGCAGTGTCGGCAGGAGGTCGGCGAGCGGCGAGTCCGTCGGCAGCGCCAGATCCATTCGTGTTCGCGGTGCGATCACAGTGACGCGGCATAGCTCTACCCCGCTGTTCGCGTCCACGGCCAAGTCCCCTCTTCCGCTTGCACAGCCCGGTACCACACAAGTCGTGGAAACTAGAGCTTAGAGGTTCCGGCCGGGGCTTTGTCGACGGTATGTCCCCGGAGCCGATCGCCTGGCCGGCCGGCTCGACACCGAGGAGGGCTCCTCGGAGGAGACGTCGTCGCTTCGCGACGTTAGGCTGGATGTGGACCTTTGTGACTTTGCTGTGCAACACCCGCTCACTTGGGTCCGGCGTGGGGATTATGCAGCGTTTAGGAGGGTGTGGCCGATGAGCACTGTGCTGTACCGCCGTCCACCACGGCGGCCGCCGCCTCAGATGCCCAAGGGCGAGGTGATCTTCGAGTCGCCGCCTGAGATGCCGGAGGAAGAGACCGCCGGCGGCGGTATGCAGAAGTGGCTCAGCGTGCTCCCGATGGCCGGTGGTGCGGTCTCGATGGTGTTCATGGCCAGCATGTTCACCGGCGGAGGCGGCGGCGACCGCGGGATCATGCGCATGATCGCGATGGGCATGATGGGCGTCTCGACGATGGGCATGGGCCTGTCGCAGCTCGGCAACCGGGGAGCCGATCGCAAGCGCAAGGTCGACGGCGGCCGGCGGGACTACCTTCGTTACCTCTCGCAGTTGCGCCGTCGCATCCGGGCCGCGGCCGACAAGCAACGCGAGGCGCTCGAGTTCCGCTACCCCGACCCCAGCCAGCTGTGGGCGGTGCCGCTGTCGCGCCGGCTGTGGGAGCGCCGGCCCAACGACAAGGACTTCGGGCACGTACGCCTGGCTCGAGGCGCCCAGGGCTTCCTGCTGAAGCTGGTCGCGCCGGAGACCAAGCCCGTCGAGGACCTCGACCCCGTGAGCTCCGGCGCACTGCGTCGCTTCATCCAGACCTACCGCCGGGTCAACGACCTGCCGGTGGCGCTGTCACTTCGCGCGTTCGCCCACGTACGCATGGACGGCGACGTCGAGGCCATCCGTGACCTCTCGCGGGCGATGCTCGCGCACATCGCGACGTTCCACGCGCCGCACGAGATGATCCTGGCGTTCTGCGTCGGACCCGACCGCCGGGCCGAGTGGGACTGGGTCAAGTGGCTGCCGCACACGCTGCACCCGGCGGCCACCGACGGCGCCGGCCACCTGCGGTTCGTCGCGGGCTCGATGTCGGAGCTGGAGCGGATGCTCGCCGACCAGCTGACCAACCGTCCTTACTTCTCGCCCGACGGCTCGCCGCTCACCGACGCTCCGCACGTGATCGTCGTCGTCGACGGTGGCCACGCCGGCCCCGACTCCCTGTTCGTGTCCCAGCCGTGGCAGGGCACGACGCTGATCGACGTCACCGGCCAGGCGGCCCGGCAGGGCGGCACCGGCGTGCTCCGGCTGCACGTCGAGAAGAGCAAGGTCGAGCACCTCACGCCCGGCCGCGACGAGAAGTGGCGTACCACCGAGCTCGGCAAGCCCGACTCGATCTCGGTGACCGAGATCGAGGCGCTCGCCCGTACGCTCGCGCCCCTGCGGGCCACGACGGCGACCGGCAAGGCCGCTGAGTCCGCGGAGGCCGAGGTCGAGGAGGAGAAGCCGCAGTTCGAGAACGACCTGATGGCTCTGCTCAACATCCAGGACGCCTACAACCTCAACCTCGAAGAGGTCTGGAAGCCGCGGCCACGCGAGAGCCGGCTGCGGATCCCGTTCGGTCTCGACGACAAGGGCATGCCGATCGAGCTCGACATCAAGGAGGCCGCGCAGGGCGGCATGGGCCCGCACGGCCTGGTGATCGGTGCGACCGGTTCCGGTAAGTCCGAGGTGCTGCGCACGATCGTGCTCGGGCTGGTGGCCACCCACTCGCCCGACTACCTCAACCTCGTGCTGGTCGACTTCAAGGGTGGTGCGACGTTCCTCGAGCTCGACAAGCTGCCCCACACCTCCGCGGTCATCACCAACCTCGAAGGCGAGCTCACGCTCGTCGACCGCATGCAGGACGCGATCGCCGGTGAGATGGCGCGCCGGCAGGAGCTGCTCGCGTCGGCAGGCAACTACGGCTCGCTGCGCGACTACGAAGAGGACCGGGCCAAGGGCAAGCCGTTGGAGCCGCTGCCCACGCTGTGGATCGTGGCGGACGAGTTCTCCGAGCTGCTGACCGCGAAGCCCGAGTTCATCGACGTGTTCCTGCAGATCGGCCGGATCGGCCGATCGATCGGCGTCCACCTGCTGCTGGCCTCCCAGCGGCTGGAGGAAGGCAAGCTCAAGGGCCTCGACACGTTCCTGTCGTACCGCTTCGGTCTGCGGACGTTCTCCGCCGCCGAGAGCCGTACGGTCATCGGCGTTCCGGACGCGTTCGAGCTGCCCCGCGAGCCCGGTGGTGGCTACCTCAAGGTCGGCACCGACTACATGCAGCGGTTCCGTGCCGCCTACGTCGGTGCGCCGTACGTCCGGCCGACGCCGGGCACGGTCGGCGGCAAGCGCAAGGCGCCGCCGAAGCCGGGTGAGAAGCGGTTCGTCCCGCAGATCACCGCCTACACCACCGACTACGTCGAACCCAACATCGTCGAGATCCCGGCGGAGCCGGAGCCCGAGCAGGAAGTCCAGCAGGCCGCGCAGGGTCCCGCACCCGGCGAGCCCAAGGTGCTGCTCGACCTGATCGTGGAGCAGCTGATCGGCAAAGGCCGGCCTGCTCACCAGGTCTGGCTGCCGCCGCTCAACGAGCCGCCGACGATGGACGGCCTGCTGCCGCCGCTGAAGACCAGCGAGGAACACGGCCTGAACGCCGACTGGGACGGCCGGGGCACCTTGCAGGTCCCGGTGGCCCTGGTCGACAAGCCCTACCACCAGCGGCGTGACCCGATGTGGCTCGACCTGTCGGGTGCGGGTGGTCACATCGCGATCTGCGGTGGTCCGCAGACCGGCAAGAGCACGATGGTCCGTGGCCTGATCGCCGCGCTGGCGATGACCCACACGCCCGAGGAGGTGGGCATCTACTGCCTCGACTTCGGTGGTGGCACGTTGCCGGCCATGGCCGGCCTGCCGCACGTCGGTGGCGTCGCGACCCGGCTCGACTCCGACGGCATCCGCCGGACCATCGGTGAGATGACCTCGCTGATGGAGCAGCGCGAGCTGCGCTTCACCGAGAACGGCATCGACTCGATCGCCACGTACCGCCGGATGCGCCGGCAGAACCGGATCGAGCCCGACCGCTTCCCGTCCGACGTGTTCCTGGTCATCGACGGCTGGGGCACGGTGCGTGCCGAGCACGAGCAGATCGAGCAGGCCGTCACCACGCTCGCCAACCGCGGTCTGGGTTTCGGCATTCACGTCGTCGCCACGGCCGTGAAGTGGAACGAGTTCCGCTCGGCGATCAAGACGCTGCTGCAGACCAAGCTGGAGCTGCGGCAGGGTGACCCGTACGACTCCGAGATCGACCGGCGGATCGCGGCCAACGTGCCCAACAACCGCCCGGGCCGCGGCATCACACCCGAGAAGCTGCACTTCCTGGGCGTGTTGCCACGTATCGACGGTGTCGAGGACGACGACGACCTCGCCGACGGTGTGAAGGCGATGTGCGAGGCCTCGGTGGCCGCCTGGAAGGGCCGGCCCGCGGCGCCCGTCCGCCTGCTGCCCGAGCGGCTCGAGATCACGACACTGCCGCAGCCGGGCGACCGTCCCAAGCACCTCATCCCGATCGGTATCGACGAGGACAACCTGCAACCCGTCCTCCTCGACTTCGAGGAGGAGCCGCACCTGTTCCTCACCGGGCAGATCGAGTGCGGTAAGTCCAACCTGCTGGACGTGATCCTCAAGTCGATCGTGGCGCGCTACACACCGAAGGAAGCCAAGATCGTCGTCATCGACTACCGCCGGGCGCAGCTCGAGTCGATCACCGGCAAGGAACACCTGATCGGCTACGCCGCTTCGTCCGGCGCCGCGACCGACATGCTGAAGGACATCGCGGGCGTCGTACGCAAGCGGATGCCAGGGCCTGACGTCACGCCGGAGCAGTTGAAGAACCGTTCCTGGTGGACGGGTTCCGACCTGTTCGTCGTGGTCGACGACTACGAGCTGGTGGCCACCTCGAGCGGCAACCCGCTCAGCCCGTTCGTCGACCTGGTGAGCCAGGCCCGCGACATCGGCCTGCACCTGATCATCGCCCGTGGTTTCGGTGGCGTGGGCCGCGCGATGCACGACCCGATCGTGCAGCGCCAGCGCGACATGGGTAACCCGGCGCTGATCATGTCCGGTACCAAGGAAGAGGGCAAGCTCTACGGCCACACGGCCACGCCACTGGTGCCTGGCCGAGGCATGCTGATCAGCCGCCGGATGGGCAACAAGCTCATCCAGACGGCCTGGCTGCCCCGCCCGGGCGAGGAGGAGACGGCCTCGGCGTAGGCGCCTCAACCGGAACGTCAGACAGCGAACCGCCCCCGGGCCTGGAGTGACCGGGGGCGGTTCGCTGTCTCTGTTCGGTGTTGGCTCGGTACTGCATAGATCGTCTAGGCGGCGGGCCGCTGTACGCCCGGGCGCCAGCTGCGGGCGCGGCCGCGGCGGTAGACGGTCGCGAAGGCCAGGGTCGCCAGCGCGAGTCCGGCGGCGATGCCGAACGCGAGCAACGCGAGGTCGCGGACCCGGGTGTCGGCCGCGGCCTGCTTCGGGAGGTCGGGGATGACCTGGCCGCCCGGAACGGTCGGACGCGGGTCGACGTTGCTCGGAACGATCTTGGTGATCGCGGCCACCGGATCGATCATTCCGTAGCCCATCTGCGGGTCGGGGACGTCGATGCCCGGCCGGATCGCGGTCAGCTCCAGGCGCCTGCGGATCTGAGCCGGAGTGAGGTCGGGGAACTGGACCTTCATCAACGCCACCACGCCGCTGACGAACGGTGCGGCGAAGCTGGTGCCCGTCTCGCCGGCACCCTGGTCGTTGCCGTTGCCGAAGAAGGACTCGGCCGTGTGCACACCCACACCGGGAGCTGCGATCGTGGCGTTGGAGGCCTTGCCGCTCTCCGGCATCATGGCGCCGTTCTCATCGATCGCGCCGACGGAGATGACGTTGGGGAACTGCGCGGCGTACTTCGCGGGATAGGCGACGGAGTCGCCGTGGTTTCCGGCCGCGGCGACGATGACGATTCCCTTGTCGTACGCCGCTTTCACCGCGGCCCGGATCGAGGGCCAGTCCTGGGTCGTCTCCAGCGAGACGTTGATGATGTCGACGCCCTGGTCGACGGCGAACTGCATGCCCTTGCCGATCGCCTCGCTGTCGACCCTGTCGTCCTTCTTGTCCTTGACGCGGATCGGCATGATCGTGGCCTCGGGCGCGACGCCGACGAACGGGACCTTGATCGGCTTGCCGGCGTCGTCCTTGCAGGCCACGCAGGACTGGGCGGCGATGATGCTGGCCACGCCCGTGCCGTGACCGTCGCAGTCGTTCCGCTCGCTGAGTCCTGGAGAGTTGGTGAAGTCGGCACCTGGCACGACCCTCATGTCCTTCAGCTGCGGATGGACGGGGTAGTTCGCGTTGGTGCTCTGCCTCTCGTCGAGCTGGAGTCCGCTGTCGACCACGGCGACCGTGATGTTCTGGCCCTTGTTGCCGAACATGGACCAGACGTCCTTGAACCGGGTCTGCTCCTGCTCCCACGGCACCTTGCTGCTCGCGGCCCTCGCCTCCACCTCGCAGTCCTGCAACTCGAGACGCAGCTGCGCAGGCCCGCGGGCCGGAGTGGCAGAGGCCGCCGGCCCGGCGGCGAGTATGGGCAGCATGATCGCGGCGGCCGCCGTCGCGGCTCCGATGTGGCGTGCTCGCACAAGTCTCCCCTGTCGCCTCACGGATAGTGAGACTACCTTCGTCACCCTGGTGTTCGCTGGGCCCGTGTCCGCCCGTTCGCGCCCATCGGGCCTACCGAGCGAGATTCATCAGATCCGCACTGGACATCGGACGTTTCGTTGCATTGGATGCGGTCTATACAGGATGTTGGCAACAGAGTACGTTGGGCGTCCTGTCCCGGTCACAAACAAGGGGTTTTCGGGGTCTCCGGTCCGGGAAGCTATGCCTCATGCTCGTACAGCGGCTCGATGGGCCAGATGGGGTACGGCTGGCGCGGAGGCCTGAGGAGAAGGCGTGACAGTGGCTGCGATCGAGGGGTCGGCTCCCGCTATCGCCCTCGCGCTGCCGTTCGAAGTGGCGAGCGTGTGGCACGCCCGGCGGCGGCTTGCGATGGATCTGCGTACGGTCGGTGTGCCCGAAGACCGCATCGAGGATGCGGTCCTGATTCTTTCGGAGTTGTTCGGCAACGCCCTGCGGCATGCCCGCCCGCTGCCGCCCGGGATGGTCCGGGTCGCGTGGTCGTTCCTGCCGGGCGCCGTCGAGATCTCCGTCACCGATGGTGGCGGTCCGACTCACCCTAGGGTGCTCAACCTGCCCGTGTCCGCGCTCGGCGGCCGTGGGCTGGCGATCGTCTCCGACCTGTCCGCGACGTGGGGCGTTCGTCGCGAGGGTCGTGGCACCACGGTTTACGCCGTGCTTTCCCTGCGCTGACCCTCCGCGGTCCGCCCGGTACGCTCTCGCGCGAAGACATCATGCGATAGCGAGGTCGACCATGGGCAAGAAGTCGCGCCGTCAGCCGGCAGGCCGGCCGGCAACGATCGATGCCGGCGAGGTCGCCGTCGTCGGACCACGCGAGCCGTGTCCCTGCGGATCCGGCAAGCGCTACAAGCAGTGCCACGGCATGGCCGCCCACCGGGCACGCCCGATGCCGCCGGCCCGCCCGTTCGAAGGCCTGGCGGGCGAGTGCGACTGGGTGGCGCTGCGTTCGTTCGTTCCGGTGGCGACGTCCCCGCTGAAGCTGTCCGGTGACCACGCCGGCCGCGACGTGCTGCTGGCGACGATCCTTCCGCTCGCGATGCCCGCGCTGGTACGCCAGTCCGGCACCGTCTGGCTCGGCACCCAGGTGCAGGACCCGGGCTCCGGAGACCCGAGCCGCGACCTGGGCGCGACGCTCGCCGCCGCGCTGGAGCTCGAGCCGGGCCAGGCCGTCGAGGTCGTGCCTCAGACCTCTGACGGCTCGCCCCGGCTGCAGGACCTGGTCGAGACCAGCGTCGCGCCGCAGGTGACCGTCCAGTCCGACGTGAGCTTCTGGGTCGACGAGGCAGACGCCGACGACCCGGACGTCAACGCCTCACTCGAGCGGGTCAACGCCGCGATCGATCCGACCGAACGCCTGACCATGGTCGAGGCGGCCTACTGGGTCGACTCCGGCAGCAAGCGCCACCTGCGCTGGGTGTTGCCGCACGAGGAGGAGCGACTGCTCGACGGCCTCGCCCGCCTGCACGCGGCCGGCGCCAGCGCGGTCGCCGAGGGCAGCAAGCTGATCGGATCCTACCGCGCGTTCGGGCTGGGCATCCCGGTGTGGGAGCTCGCGCCCGAGACCACGGCCGAGGCACTCGAGGAGCCCGCCGCCGAGTTGGCCCAGCGACTGGCCGAGGCGGTCGCCGAGACCAGCCCGCTCACGGTCGAGCAGCGCCACGCCCGCGACGGCCTGCTGAGCCGCCAGATCACGATCCGGTAGGACCGGATACCCATGGCCGCGCGGGTCGCGGTGGTGATCCCGGCCCGCGACGAGGCGGACCGGGTGGCCGCGACCGTTCGCGCGGCCGCGGAGCTCGGGCCGGTGGACCTCGTCGTGGTCGTCGACGACGGCTCGTCGGACGCGACCGCCGACATCGCGCTCGAAGCCGGTGCGGTGGTGGTCTCGCATCCCCGTTCCCGCGGCAAGGCGGCCGCCCTCGAGACCGGCGCTCGTACGGTGACGGAGTCCGACCCGGTCGAGCCGCGTCCGCTGTTGTTCCTGGACGCCGACCTCGGCGAGACGGCCGCGAACGCCGGACCGCTGATCGAGCCGGTGCTCGCCGGCGAGGCCGACATGACGATCGCGACGCTGCCTGTGCAGGCCGGTGCCGGCGGTCACGGCTTCGTCGTCCGGCTCGCGCGGGACGGCATCGAACGCGCCTGTGGGCAACGGATGGCGCAGCCGTTGTCGGGCCAGCGTTGCCTGACCCGCAAGGCGTTCGAGGCCGGGCTGCCGCTCGCGACGGGCTTCGGTATCGAGACCGGACTCACGATCGACCTGGTACGCAAGGGCTTCCGGGTCGCCGAGGTGCCGGCCGACTTCCGCCACCGGGCGACCGGCAACGACGTGCGCGGCTACCTTCACCGCGGCAAGCAGTGGTTGCACGTCGCCGCGGCGCTGCGCCGGCGCGGCGCGTTTCCCACGTGAGTACGGCGTGACCACGCGAAGCCGGGCTCTGCTGTGCCTGGGGGCGTCCACCGCGCTGATCGTGCTGACCGGCCTGCTCGGTCCGTCGGCGGTGGTGCTCACGCTGCCACAGCGCCGGCCGTGGCTGCCGCCGTACTGGCTCGACGTCCACCCCTCACCCTGGCTCGTCGTCGCGCTCGTCCTGCTGGCGCTCGCGATCGGTGGGTACGGCGTCCACCTCGGCTTGTGCGCGCTTGCCGCGGGCTGGCGGCCGCGCCCGTCCCGGCTCGCCGGCTTCGGGGTGCTGCTGGTCGCGGCCGTCGCGCTGGTACCGCCGATGGGCTCCGGCGACGTGCTGATGTACGCGGCGTACGGCCGGATCGCCGAGCTCGGCGGCGACCCCTACGTCACCTCGCCACAGTCTGCTGTCCACGTCACAGGCCCGGACCCGGTGATCGGCGCGACCGAGCCGCCCTGGCAGCACATCACGTCGGTGTACGGCCCGATCACCACCTGGCTGCAGCAGGCGGCCGCCTGGCTCGGCCACGGCTCGACGCACGCGACCGTGTGGTGGCTGCACCTGCTGAACGCGCTCGCGTTCGCCGCGACCGGACTGCTCGTCGCCCGGCTCGCCAACCATGACGAGAGCCGTGACAAGAGCCGCGGCGAGAGCGGCGGCACTCAGCGGGCGCTGCTGCTCGTCCTGGCCAACCCTCTACTGATCTGGACGGTCGTCGCCGGCTCACACAACGACGCGCAGGCGGTGTTGTTCGCGGTGGCCGCGTTCGTCGTCGTACGCAGGACCGCGTTCGGCTCCGGCCTGCTGCTCGGCGTCGCGGGTGCGATGAAGCTGTCGATGGGCCTGTACGGCCTGGCGCTGCTGTGGGCGCTGCGGCGCTCTCCACGCCGGCTGGCAGCGCTGTGCGCGGGCTCGGCGATCGTTCTCACCGGTGCGTACGCCGTCGCCTCACGCCACGCGATCGGCGGGCTCGGGGGCCTGTCGGGGTACATCGCGCCGCACTCGCCGTGGAAGCTGCTGTTCAGTCCGCTCCACCTGTTCGTGGTCCCGGAGCCGGTCGCGCGCCGGATCGTCACCGTGGCCGCGCTGGCGACGATCGTCGTGGTCGCCGTTCTGCTCGCCCGGGCCCTGCCGTCGCCTGCAACGACCGGACCGGAGATCGACGACCCGACGCCGGCTGCCGTCCGTACCGCGGCCATCCTCAGCCTCGCCTGGCTGTTCTGCTGGCCGTACACATTGCCGTGGTACGACCTGATCGCCTGGGTGCCGCTCGCGGCGCTCGGTGCCGGCGGCCTCGACCGCCTGCTGCTGGCCCGCACGCTGATCGTCGCCGCGGCATACGTTCCCGGCCGCGTGGTCGAACTGCCCGCCGGGCTGGCGCTGATCACCGCCCGGCTACGCGACACCGTGGCGGTGGCGGCCGAGATCGCGTTGTTCGCCCTCCTGGCTCGTTGGTGTCTTCGGCACCGTCGGCGACAATGGACACATGAACCGTGAGCGGCCCGTCCTGCTTTTCGACGGCGACTGTGCGTTCTGCACTCGCACCGCGGACCTGATCAAGGAACACATCCCGACCAGCGGGACCGTCGAGCCCTGGCAGTTCGCCGATCTTGCCGAGCTCGGCACCACCCGCGAGCAGGCCGAGCACGAGGTGGTCTGGGTCGGCCGGGATGGCGGCGTTCGTGGCGGCGCACAAGCGGTCGCGGCGTTGCTGATCGACGCGGGCTCGTGGTGGGCGGTGCTGGGCTGGACGCTCCGGATCCCGCCGATCCGCTGGCTGGCGTACGTGGGATACCGGCTGGTCGCGGCAAATCGGCACCGGCTTCCGGGCGGCACACCGGCGTGCGCCCTGCCATCGGCTCGTTCCCTGTCAAGAGGAGACGGAGATTCGTAGGGTCGAACGAGGGCATCTATATATGTCCGGGTCGGCCCGCGGGTTCGCATCCTGGCCAGGTGTGGACTGAAAGGAACCTTTCTCCCGTGCAAGGTCGTCTTAATCGCGGGGTTGGACGGTGCTGTCCAATCTCATGAGCACCACAATGCGGAATTTATCTGCTACGGAACGCGATTCGACGTAACCACGTCTCTATACGCGGAAAGTGGCATATATGGGCGATTCGTCCGATAAGTCCAACGCGAGGAGTGGTGGTGCCGATGAGGGTCGTGGATCTGGAGTCGCAGTGGGGGACGTCAACACAGAATGACCGGCTCGGCCGGTGGCGGCAACTGGCCGGCGACACGGCTACGAGCTGGACAGATGTCCTGCTGATCGCACTCAACGTGTATGGCTTGCGGACGCCGATGGGCGCCCGGGTCCGGCTCTACGTCAGCGTGCCTGGTGATGTCGAGGAACGCCTGGTCGTCGTCCCGTCCGGCCAGGACGCCTCACCTTTCGAGGTTGTCGGGGACAACCTCGTCGTCGACAACCGTACGGTCGCGGTGATCCGCCGGTCCGCCGCCGATGACGCCGTCTCTGGCTATCTGCGCTGCTGGGACGGCACCGCCTGGCGAGCCGCGACGCTCAACCCCAACTCCCGCAGCCGGTGCACGGGGTGTGCGTTCTGCCCGACGACGCTGGAGGCGGCCGTCGACCCGCGGTTACGCCTCGACGACGAGCTCTCCCAGTTGCTGGCCGGCCTGACGGCCGAGCTGCCCGCAGGCAGCTCGCTGTCCGACCTGACCGACATCACGGTCTCGACCGGTTGTTTCCACACCGAGTCGGCGGCGCTCGAGCACATCGAGACGTTACGGCGAGTGCTGGACGCGCACGACGTACCCGCGCGGATCGGCTTCCTGACCTCGGTGCTGCGCTCCGACGACGCGTTCGCCCGGCTGGCGAAGCGGTCGGCGCCGTTCCTGCTGTTCCTGACCGCGGAGTGCGCATCGCGGCGCAACGTTCTGCTGAAGGCGTCCAAGGCGAGCCTTCGGCCCAGTCAGATGCCCGACCTGCTGGCCCGCGCCAAGGCCGCCGGGCTCGACACCTCGTTCACCTACATCGTCGGCCTGGACCCGTTCGACGAGATGATCGCGTTCCTGTCGGAGCTGCTGCCCCACACGACGGTCTTCCCCTCGATCCAGATCTACCAGGCGCACACCCCGCTCATGAACGTGCTGCGCTCGCCGGACGCCGACAACGTCGAGTACTACCTGCAGGCTCGCGCGCACATCGAGCGGCTCACCGCCGCGCGCGGACTGGTGCCCGAACGCTGGCGCTGCTACCGGTCCCTGTGGTACTCCACCTACGCCGGGGCCCCGCTGACCGGCCCCAGCATGTGAGAAAGCGGTTCGAGCCAACGGCGATGCCAGAAGAACAGCCCGAAGATTTCGAGGTGGTCGTCCGAGCCCGGCGATTCGACAACGGCACTGGAGCTGATGTCGTACCCGCCTATGTCCTGTCCGACCGGATCAGCGGTCACGACAGCTATCGGCCGGCCCAACTGCTTCGGCCTCCGCACCCGCCCGTTCAGGTCCGGGTGATGACGCTGGACGACATCACGATCGTCTATCCGCTGGAGGCGGGCGTGATCCTGCCCGACGAGTGGGACGGCACGCTGCGGCTGGCGTCCAAGGCCCGCGGCGTGCGGATGCCGGCCGACCTGGCCGCGGCACTCGCGGCGGCAGGCGTCGACGTCGACGGGCTGGATCCGGCCCAGCGGCGGCACCTGATCGGCTTCGTGGCGGAGGCGCGGCCGGGCCCTACCAGGGAGGCGCGGATCGCGGCTGCCGTACAGAGCGTGCTGCCCTAGACAGGGTCACAGCGAGCGCGGTGAGCGGCAGCGCGACCGCGAACACGACCGCAGGCACGATCAGCCCGGAGTCGTTCATCGCGAAGCCGACGACGCCGAGTACGAGCACGGCGTGCACCGTGGGGCGCAGCGTTGGCAAGGCCTCGTACGCATCTGACAGGCCGTTCGCCTTGAAGCGTCGAGGCCTGAGCGCGACGGCGGCGGCCAGCCCGAGGACCACGATCGCGAGCCAGGCCAGTGGTCCGCCGGTGGTGACCGTTCCGATGCTCATCTCGGCCTTGCGTACGACCACGGGCAGCGCGTCGCCGTCGATCACCTGCTGGACGAAGCCGCCCAGGTGCGTACGGCTCTCGGGCGGCCGGAGCCAGTCGGCGACGGCGAGCAGCGTGACGGCTGCGACTGCGGCGAGCGCGGTGAGCAGCACTCGCTTCGGTGTGAGCCGGAGGCCGGCGACGCCGGCGGTGAGCACGACGACCGCGGGGACGGCGGCCAGGATGCCACCGAAGTCGGCGCCCCAGTCGGGCCAGCCGTCGACCAGCACCGCCGCCGCTCCGATCGCCAGGGCGGCTGGCCAGGCGCGTCGTCCGGCCTGCTGGAGCTGGGCCGCGACGCCGCCGGCGAGGAACAGCGCGCTGGTCAGGAAGATCGAGAACGCGACGTTGCCGAAGCCGAAGAACCGGCCGCCCACCACGGGCAGGTCTCCGGGCGTCATCAGGTTGCCGGTCTGGTGTCTCGAGCCGGTGATCACGTCGGCGGCGAGGACGACGGTGGTGACGCCGGCGAGCACGGTCGGCGCGAGCCAAGGGAAGCGCCGCCTGGTGAGGTAGGCAGTCAGCCAGGCGGCTGCCGCGAGCACCGCGGTGGAGGTCAGCAGGGCGATCCACAGCGTCACCGCCGGGTGCTGGGCGGTCGGCCAGGGCACCAGATCGGCGAGGAACGCCGAGACCGGTACGGCGCCGGCGAGCAGGGCGGCGATCGCTGCCGGACGGCTGCGCCTGGCCAGGATCGCGATGCCGTAGGCCAGCAGCTGGATCACCGCCAGGCCGGCGAACAGCCACATCGACTGCTGGCGGACGACGCGCTCGGCGGTGTCGAAGCCGTTCAGCTGCGCGATGGCGTCGTCCAGGTTGCCTGGGCGCTCGCCGACTGTACGCCAGGGGCTGCCGACGAACTGGTGGCCTGTGCGGATGCCCAGCAGGCTGGTCAGGGTCGGCGTGAGGTCGGTGAGCTGGGCCAGGCCGGGCTGCCGGGTGGAGGAGGAGCCGAGCCAGCCGCGTGCGAAGCCGGGGCCGGCGGCCAGGCCGAGCCGGAGCGAGGTCGTGGTGGCGTCCGGCTCGTCGGACAGCCCGGTGACGAGCACGGTGGAGTTGGCGCCGGCCGCGGCCGCGAGCTCGGCCAGCCGGCGGTCGGCGGCGCGGACCGCTGCTCGGCGCTGGTCGCGGTTCAGCGGGAGCGCGCCGAGGTCGGCGACCGTCAGCCGGCAGGCGGCCTGCCGGCTCGCACCGGTGACCGCGAGCTCGGCGCCCTTTCCCGTCACGGTCGCGCAGACGCCGGTGGCCCGAAGCGCCTCGCCGAGCAGGCCGATCCGCGTCTGGTAGCCGGCCTTGCGCTGCTCGGCGGCGAGCTCCGCCCACGACTTCGAACCTGCCCTGCAGCCCGCGGTCGCACGCTGGCCGGCCGACAGCGTGAGCCAGGCGTCGTCGGGACAGGTAACGTCGCCGGCGGTACGGACGCTGAGCGTGCCGATGGCACCGCGCCCGGCCAGCGCGTACAGCGTGGGTGTGTCCGACCGGTTGACATCGGACCAGCGCAACCCGCCGATGCCGGCGAGCACGACGCGCTCGGCTCCGGCCGCCCGGACCGCTGGCGCGGCGACGGCCAGTGCGAGCGTTGCCAGGAGCGCGGCGAGCAGCAGCCGACCGGGTTTCACCGGCCAAGCGTATGGGCTGCCGGCCGAGGATCAGCCGGATAACGGTCAAGCCCGCGAGTCCGGCAGCAGCCGCGGTTCGGCCCGCGTGGATCGTGCGCGCACCTTGGCTCAGGATCGGCTGAGCGGCAGTGGAGATCGGCAGAGAGCTGCTCTGCTGCCTTCGTGCCCCCTCCGCGCGTTCAGCTCAGGATCAGCTGGACCGCAGTGAAGGCCGCAAGGCCCGCGCAGACCAGGCCGCCGATCGTCTGGACCAGGCTGAGGCGTACCCGCTTGAGGATCGTGCGCCCCGCCAGCGCGGCCACGCCGGAGACCAGCAGCAGGCCGGCCACCGAGCCGATGAACACCTCGACCGGTGCGCCGAAGCGCGCGGCCATACCGGCGCTCAGCAGCTGCGAGAGGTCACCCCACTCGGCAGCGAACAGGACGAGGAAGCTGGTGCCGACCGCTCGCCAGCCGCCCACCGGCCCGTCCGTCATCTTCTTCTCGAACTCGTGCTCCTGCTCGGCCTCGTTCTGGTCGGCGCGCCGCGCACTGCGCAGGAGCAGGATGGCGCCGACTGCGAACAGCAGCATCGACGCGATGTGGACGTACGTCTCCGGCAGCGCCGAGATCAGTCCACCGGCGATGACCGCGACCAGGCTCTGGATCACGAACGCCAGCCCGACTCCGAGCCAGACCGGTGCGGCGCGGAAGCGGGTAGCCAGCACCAGCGTCGCAACGAACGTCTTGTCCGGCAACTCCACCGGAACGATCAGCGCGAACGCGGTCAGGCCGACTCCGAGATCCACGTCAACCCATTATTCAAGCAGTTGCGCAAATGAACAAGTGGTTGAGTGTTGTGACCACAATCACGCCCGCCGGGACAGAGTTGGTGTGGATCGGACAGAATCGATGCGTGGACCCGGCGGAAACCGCGGCAGGCTCGGGATCGGCACCGGTGGCTGACGGCACCGGCGCCGACAGTGGTGCCGGCCCGGCCGAGCTGACCGCCCCGCAGCTACGCGCGGCGGCCGAGACGTTCGACATGCTCTCGGCGCCGACGCGCCTCCACCTCGTGTGGCTGCTGGCGCGCAACGAACACGACGTGGGTTCGCTGGCCGAGCTGACCGGAGCCAGCGTGGCCGCGGTGAGCCAGCACCTGGCCAAGCTCCGCCTGACCGGCCTGGTGGCCGCCCGCCGCGAGGGCCGGCGCCAGATCTACGCCGTCGAAGACCCGCACGTCCTCACGCTCGTCGACCAGGTCTTCCAGCACATCGCCCCGGACGGTTCGCTGGCGCCCGATCCACCGGAGCCTCGCCACCCGGCACGGTAAGGCTGTCGCGTCTTTCTGGTCCGGCGTACAACTTGCCAACCGGCGGATGAGTCTTACGGGTATGAATCCGAAGTCGAGACTTGTCCGGTTGCTGGGGTTGATGGCCGGCATCTGTGGCGTGGCGGGACTTCTCCTCGCCGGCCCGGCGAACGCCTCCGCGCCCGTCGAGAGAACGAGCACGTCCGGCTACTGCCGTACGACGATCCCGCCCGAGCAGACCGTGGCCCTGTGCGGCCGAAACACCCACGCGAAGTGGGTGATCGGGATCGACGCCAACGGCTGGGAGTCGGCCTACTTCTCGCACCCGGAGGAGGGGAACGGCGAGGGGTGGTCGGGTACGTTCCTGACGCCTGAGCCAGGCGACATCGGCGTCAGCCGGTACGACGGCTTCTACGGCCAGTTCGTCGCCGGCACCGTGCGCCCCGGCGTCGTCTTCGCCGTGGTCGTCACCGACGCCGGCAAGCGAATCCCGCTGCCCGTGGGGCCGGACGTACGACCCGATCACTTCCGCTACGCCGGTACATGGATCGAAGCTCCCGACCGGGCCCATGAGCTGATCGGCTACGACAGGACGGGCGAGGAAGTCGCCCGGCACGTCATCGATCTCTAGTTCGGCAGAGGAGGTACGTCCGAGCCGCCGGCCGGTGTTGGAAGCCACCCGGCTCGGACATACCTCTCATAGTGGCGGAGCTGCCGATCAGGTATGGCCTGGTTCGTACCACTGCTGCAAGTCTCAGCCCACAACCGCAAGAAGACGGCAGTCAGCTGCAAGCCTCTTCAGTCCAACTGAAGCAACTTGCCGGAAAGCGTTCACCCAATCGCTCGGTGTGACCCTTCACACTCTGAAGTCATGGCTTCCGCTCCTACCGTCGAAGCCATGTCGACGACGACCGAGCCCACGCTCGCTACACCCGCCGCCTACACAACTCCTGCCGCCGCCCCTGCGCACCTCAGCCATGCCGACCTGCGTGCCTGGGTCGACGAGGCCGTCGCCCTGTGCCAGCCCGACCGCGTCCACTGGTGTGACGGGTCCGAGGCCGAATGGGTCGAGCTCACCGACCAGCTCGTCGCCCAGGGCACCCTGGTCCGGCTCAACCCCGGTAAGAAGCGGAACTCCTTCTGGGCGCGCACCGACCCGTCCGACGTCGCCCGCGTCGAGGAGCGCACGTTCATCTGCTCCGAGCGCGAGGAGGACGCCGGCCCCACCAACAACTGGGTCGCTCCGGCGGAGATGAAGCGCGAGCTGCGCGGCCGCTTCGAGGGCAGCATGCGCGGGCGCACGATGTACGTCGTCCCGTTCTGCATGGGTCCGCTCGACGCGCCCGAGCCGTTGTTCGGCGTCGAGATCACCGACTCGGCGTACGTCGCCATCTCCATGCGCATCATGACGCGGATGGGCCAGACCGTGCTCGACGCGATGGGCACGAGCGCACCGTTCGTTCGTTGCCTGCACTCGGTCGGCGCTCCGCTGGAGCCGGGCGAGCACGACGTCACCTGGCCCTGCAACGACACCAAGTACATCTCGCACTTCCCGGAGACCAGGGAGATCTGGTCGTACGGCTCCGGGTACGGCGGCAACTCCCTGCTGGGCAAGAAGTGCTACGCCCTGCGCATCGCCAGCACCATCGCGCGAGAGGAGGGCTGGCTGGCCGAGCACATGCTGATCCTCAAGCTCACCTCGCCGAAGAACGAGGTCCACTACATCGCGGCGGCGTTCCCGAGCGCCTGCGGCAAGACGAACTTGGCGATGCTCGAGCCGACGCTCAAGGGCTGGAAGGTCGAGACGCTCGGCGATGACATCGCGTGGATGCGCTTCGGTGCCGACGGCCGCCTGTACGCCGTCAACCCGGAGTACGGCTTCTTCGGTGTCGCACCCGGCACGGGCTGGAAGACCAACCCCAACGCGATGCGCACGATCGAGCGCGGCAACGCGCTGTTCACCAACGTCGCGCTGACCGACGACGGTGATGTGTGGTGGGAGGGGTACTCCCACGAGCCGCCCGCCCACCTCACCGACTGGCACGGCAGGGACTGGACGCCCGACACCGGCGAGCTGTCCAGCCACCCCAACAGCCGGTTCTGCATGCCGATCAGGCAGTGCCCGATCCTCGCGCCGGAGTACGACGACCCGGTTGGCGTACCCCTGTCCGCCATCATCTTCGGCGGCCGGCGCGCGACGACCGTCCCGCTGGTCACCCAGGCCCGCGACTGGGCGCACGGCGTCTTCATGGGTGCCACGCTCTCGTCCGAGACGACCGCGGCCGCTGTCGGCAAGGTCGGCGTCGTGCGCCGCGACCCGATGGCGATGCTGCCGTTCCTCGGCTACAACGGCGGCGACTACTTCGCGCACTGGCTGCACGTGGGCAAGCAGCACGACCCGCGCATGCTGCCGCAGGTCTTCTACGTGAACTGGTTCCGGCGCGGCGACGACGGCTCGTTCCTGTGGCCCGGCTTCGGCGAGAACAGCCGGGTGCTCTCCTGGATCGTCGACCGCCTGGAGGGCCGGGGCGACGCTCGGACGACGCCGATCGGTTACGTGCCGACGCCCGAGTCGCTCGACGTCTCCGGCCTCGACCTGTCCCGCGGCGACCTCGAAGCGTTGCTGAACGTCGACGCCGAGGAGTGGCGCGCCGAGCTGCCCGAGATCACCGAGTGGTTCGAGAAGTTCGGCCAAGCGATGCCGGCCGGCCTGTGGGCCGAGCTCGACGTTCTGCGGCACCAGCTCGACTGACGAGGCCGGGACTGCTCCTACAGCATCCCTGACAGAATTGGGTCCTGTCCGAACTTCGGGCAGGACCCATCTCTGCGTTTGGGGGTGCCATGGGTGCCATGCTCCGGTTCGTCCCGATCATCTTCGCGGTCGCCGTGATCGTGACCTCGATCCTGCTCGCCATCACTTCGTGGCGGCAGGCCGCCCAACTGCGCCGGGAGCGGGCTGACCTTCGCGAGCTGCTCGCCAGGGTGAAGGACATCGCCTGGGACCAGCGCGAGCTCGACCCCAGCCTGAGCACGATCATCATCGACGAGATCCGCACCTACGAGAAGAAGGAACTTGGCAAATGAAGAGAGCAGTCGCAGCCCTGGCTGCTGTCGCCGCGGTGGGTTTGGTTGCCGGGTGTACGGGGGTCAGCACGAATCCTGACGAAGTAGGGCTGACCTACAACGCGGGGCCCGTCTCGGACACGCAGTTCGACGTCTGCGTCAACCCTGGAAACCGTGAGTGGGACGGCCCGGGCGACATGCACTACACCTACCCGTTCGGCCAGCGTACGTACGTCTTCGCCGGTGAAGGCTCGGAGTCGAACCCGATCAGCGTCGTCACCAAGGACAACGTCACGATGACCGTGTCGGGTGTGGCCACGTTCGCGCTCAACACCGACTGCAAGACGCTGAAACAGTTCCACGAGCGGATCGGCATCAAGTACCGCGCGTGGATGGAAAGCGGCGAGACCGGCGACGGCTGGCTGAAGATGCTCAACACCTACCTCAAGCAGCCGCTCGACAAGGCGATGGACGCGGTGTCGAAGCAGTACGGCTACAAGCAGCTCTACTCCGACCCGAAGGTCAAGGAGGAGTGGGAGTCCAAGGTCGCCGAGCTCGCGACGCAGTTCATCAAGGACCAGGCCGGCGCCGACTTCTTCTGCCAGCCGTCGTACGCGGGCACCGGCAAGTGCGGGCAGCCGTCGCTGACGCTGCAGGCGCCGGTTCCGCCGGAGAACATCCGCGCGGCGCTGACCGCCGAGCAGGAGGCAGTCGCCCAGAACGAGGCGCAGAAGCAGAAGAACGCGCGGGTGCGCACCGAGCTGGAGTCGATCAAGGCGCTCGTCGACGTGCTCGGGCCGGACGCGTACGTCCTCTACCAGGCCATCCAGGACGGCAAGGTGACGGTCGTTCCGGTCCCGAACGGCACCGGAATCAACGTGAACCCGCCGGCCAAGAACCAATAGGCCGCGACAGCACTGGACAGGACGCCGGTCCGCGTTCACGATGCAGGCATGACTGCGACCACGATTCGGACACTGCGGCGGTTGCTCGGAGTCCTGGTCATGCTGGCCGGTTTGCTCACGCAAGGGGCGCCCGCGATCGCCGCAGGTGCCCCTTCGCGCGCCGGCCTGCTTTCCGACGACGGCGCGCGGGTCGTGAGCGAGGAATGGCTGTCCGACCGGATGGTCGACCTCACGATCGACTCGCCCGCGCTGGACGCGGAGAGCAAGGTGCGCCTGCTGGTTCCGCCGGGCTGGTCGGCCGGTTCGCACAAGCAGTGGCCGGTGCTCTATCTGCTGCACGGCTGCTGCGGCGACTACACCAGCTGGACCGCGCTCACCGACGTCGAGGAGCTGACCGCGCGTACGGGCGTGCTGGTCGTGATGCCGGAGGCCGGCAACACCGGGTGGTACTCCAACTGGTGGAACGGCGGCAGGTACGGCCCGCCCGCGTGGGAGACGTTCCACCTGACGGAGGTACGGCAGCTGCTGGAGCGCGGCTACGGAGCCGGGCACCGGCGTGCGGTCGCGGGCCTGTCGATGGGCGGCTTCGGCACGCTTTCGTACGCGGCACGGCATCCGGGGATGTTCCGGTCCGCGGCGGCATACAGCGGTGTGGTCGACACCCGGCTGGGTGCCGATCTGGTGCAGGGGATCCTCGCCGCGTACGGTTTCGATCCGCTAGCGCTGTGGGGCGACCCGGAGGAGCAGGCCCGGATCTGGGCCGCGCACAACCCGGCGGACCTGGCGCGGCGGCTGCGCGGCATACCGGTGTACGTCTCGTGCGGCGACGGCCGGCCCGGTCCGTTCGACGACCCCGCGCGACCGGTGGACACGCTCGAACAGGCGCTGCTCGCCGAGAACGAGTCGTTCATCGCGAATGCGCGGGCCGCGCACGTCCGGCTGACAACGAACCTGTACGGGCCCGGCACGCACAGCTGGCCGTACTGGCAGCGCGAGCTGCACGCGTCGTTCCCGATGCTGATGCGCTCAATCCACGCGCGGGAAGGCTGACGCGGTGTGGAAGTAGGCCGCCCGGCCGTCGCTGGTGTCGCCGGCGAACGCGTAGGGGACGTGTACTCCGCGCAGCGTCTCGGTGGTCGTGAAGCGGTCGCCGCCCAGCCAGGCCAGGCGGAACGGCCCACCCGTCGCGCTTCTCACCAGTAGCTGACCGGAGTCTTCGCAGGTCTCGATCTCGAACCAACCACGAAGCGCTTCGTACCGTCCGGTGTACCGCTCGGGGGCGGGCAGTGGCGCCGGCTCGGGCGGCGGGCCCGGCGGCATTGGCACGCGGACGTCGGTCAGCTCGCCGAAGATCTCGTCGAACAGCCTGAGGAACAAGGCGTGGGCGCTGCCGCCGTGCGACAACCCGGCGATCGCGACCTGGTGCGCGGGAGCGGTCTGCAGGTTCGACTCCTGGCCGGGGCCACCGCCGCCATGTCCCGGCACCGGACCGCCGGGCCAGTCCGACAGCTTCCAGCCGAGTCCCTGGTGGCCGCTGCGGAAGCGGACGCGCGGCAGCTCGACCTGCGGTTCGCGCATCGTCCGGACGCTCGTCTCGGAGAGGATCCGGGTGCCGTCGGGTGTGACTCCGCCGCGCAGGTGCATGTGGGCGAAGCGGGCCAGGTCGCCGGCGGACACCGAGAGCGTGGTGCCGCTGGGGGCGTTCCAGTCCGGCCGGGTGTCGAACCGTTCCAGCCCGAGCGGTTCGGCCAGCCGTTCGCGCAGAACCTCGTTGTAGGGCTGACCTCTGAGCACCTCGACGACCCGGCCGAGGACGACGTAGCCGGTGCCGTAGGAGTAGAGCGCGCCGGGCGGGAACAGCTGAGGCACGGTCGGCAGGACCTCCTCGACGTACCACCGGATGGCGTCGTCGCTCGCAGGCCCTTCCGGCGAGGGGTCGTCGAAGCCGGCCGTGTGGGCGAGCAGGTGCCGGATCGTGATCCGTTCGCCGGCGGCCTGGTCGGCGACCCGGAACCGGGGGAGGTACGTGCGGACGGGCGCGTCGAGCTCGACCAGGCCGTCGTCGACGAGCTGCATGACGAGCGTCGCCGTCCAGACCTTGGTGATCGAGCAGAGCATGAACACCGCGTCCGGGTCGGTGGTGGACTCGACCAGCTCGTCGCCGGCCGAGACCGCGATCGCCATCGCGGGCACGTCGTACTCGGGCAGCAGCTTGGGCAGCTGGCCGTCCAGCCGAGCCTTGATCTCGTCCAGCCGGTTCATCAGCTCATCCTGGGTCGCACTCTGCCGCCGCCGAAGAAGAAGGCCGCCTTCCCGTTGCCGTCGTCTCCGACGAACGCGAACGTGTCGTGCCCGTTCTCACCGATCGTGATGAACGTTTCTCCGCTCAGGCGGACGATCTGGTGCCGCTCGGGCTCGGACCTCTGGAGCATGTCCGCGAGCTCGTTCTGCAACCGGATCACCCGCCACAGGTCGCCGTTCGCGTCGGCCTCGACGTCGACCCGGACCACCCGTGTCTCGTACCGGCCGACGTACCTCCGCGGATCGACGGGCTCTGGGTGCTCGGACGGCTCGGACTCGCCGGGCACCTCGATCCCGGCCAGCTCCTGGAACACGTGCCCGACGACGGACCGGAACAGCTTGCCGGTCTCGCCGCCGTTGGAGAGCAGGACAACCGCGACGCCGTGCTCCGGGGCGATGCGCAGGTTGGCATTCTGCCCGATCGTCCCGCCGTCGTGGCCGATCACCAGACCGCCCGGCCAGTCCTCGAGTACCCAGCCCAGGCCCTGGCGAGTGGCGGCACCGCCCGTCGGTGGCAGGTCGACCTGTGGCACCCGCATGGCCATCCTGCTCTCGCTGGCGAGCACCGCGCCGCTGCCGTTCAGATGACTGCGGGCGAAGCCGAGCAGGTCTCCCGCCGTCATCGACAGCATCGACCCGGCGGGCTGTCCGGCGAAACCAGACGCCCACTTCCTAGCCGGCTCCCACTCGCCGTTGGAGCGTAGGTGCCCGACCGCCGCCCGGTGCAGGATCGCGTCGTCGGCTCTCGGCGAGACGGTCCGCAGGCCGAGCGGCTCGGCCAGCCGTTCGAGCAGGACTTCGTGGTAGGGCTGACCTCTGAGTACCTCGATCAAGCGGCCCAGGATCGTGAACCCTGCGTTGCAGTAGGAGAACATCTCGCCGGGCGAGAACAGCTGCGGCACCTCGGGCAGGACTTCGGTCACGAACCGTTCGATCGCGTCGTCGCCGCGGCAGATCTCCACGAAGACGTCGCCTTCGACTCCGCTGGTGTGGCTGAGGCAGTGTCGTGGAGTGATGGTCGTGCTCGCCTTCTCGTCGGCGACGCGGAAGCCGGGCAGGTACTCGCGTACGGGCGTGTCCAGGTCGAGCAGGCCCTCGTCGACGAGTTGCATGACGAGGGTTGCCGTCCAGACCTTCGTGACCGAGCCGATCTGGAAGACCGAGTCGGTGGTGGCCTCGACGCCGGTACGCAGGTTGAGCACACCTGTGGCCCGTTCGAGCACGTCGTCACCGGCGAGGACGGCGACCGTCGCTCCCGGAACATCCGCCGCCGCGGCCAGCTCGGCGAGCTCGTCGTCCAGCCAGCGTGCTACGGCGTCAAGGCTTCCCATCGCGTCCCCTTCAGCTCACCCGCGGAATCGCCCTCCCGGTGTGGAGGAACTTCGCGCGGCCGGATTCATCTTCGCCAACGAACGTATAGAGCGGATAGGTCCCTTCGCGGGTTTCGGTCGCGACGAACGACTCGCCATCCAGGCGCACCAGGCCGATCCGGTCGGGCGGCGAGTCGAGCGCCTCGGCCAGATCGCCTTGCGGCGTGCTGGTGAGCTGGAGGCCCGCGCCGTCGGCCTCGATGTCGAGCCGGGCGCTTCCGACCTCGTACGTTCCGGTGTAGCGCTCGGGGTTGTCCAGCGGCTCCGGCGCGGCAGGCGGCTGCGCCACCGGAGGCACCTCGACGTCGGTCAGCTCGCCGAGCAGGTGGGTGAACACCTCGGTGTAGAGCGGGATGGTGTGGCCGCCGTTGGTAAGCAACGCGATCGCGACGCCGCGTTCCGGCACGAAGCGGAGGAACGCGGACTGCCCGATCGTTCCGCCGTCGTGACCGATCACGGCGCTGCCCGGCCAGTCGTAGAGCGCCCAGCCGAGACCCCAGCCACGCGCGCGGATGCCGACCGCCGGCACCTCGGCGTGCCGTTGCCGCATCTCCGCGACGCTCGCCTCCGACAGCAGTCGCGTGCCGTCGGGCGCGAGGCCGCCCGAGAGGTGCAGTTGGGCGAGCGCGAGGACGTTGCGGGCCGACATCGACAGCAGCGCTCCGGCCGGCGCGGTCGAGTCGCACAGCGCCCACACCTTGGCCGGCTCCAACTCGGCGTCCGGCGACGGACGGGTGTGGCCGGTGGCCGCGCGGTACAGGATCGCCTCGGTCGCACTGGTCGCCGCGCGGTCCAGGCCGAGCGGATCAAGCAGGCCCTCCCGCAGCGCCTGCGCCCACGGCATCTGGCGCAGCACCTCGACGATCCGGCCGAGCGCGACGAAGCCCGCGTTGTTGTAGGAGTAGAGCTCACCGGGCCGTACGTGCTGGGGGATGCCCGGCATGACCTCGTCGACGTACTTCTCGATCGCATCCTCGCCGGTCGTGGTCGGCGTGAAGACGTCGCCCTCGAAGCCGGAGAGGTGGCAGAGCAGCCGGCGTACGGTGACGGTCGCGCTGACCTCCTCGTCGGCGACGCGGAAGCCCGGGAGGTACGTGCGTACGGGCTGGTCGAGGTCGAGCTTGCCCTCGTCGACGAGCCGCATCGCGAGCGTCGTGTGTCAGACCTTGGTGATCGAACCGATCTGGAACACCGAGTCGGTCGTGACGTCGACGCCCGTACGCATGCTCAGCGTTCCGGCTGCCGCTTCGTCGATCCGTTCGTTGTGTAGGACGGCAATCGCGGCGCCCGGGACTTCGTGCTTGGCGACGAGTTCGGCGAAGTTGTGGTTCAGCCATTGCGCGATCGGGCTCATGTGTTCCTTTCCTGGGCTCGCACGCGGGCGAACCCGGTCAACAGGTAACCGGCGAAACCAAGGACGAGAGCGACCAGCACGCCGAGGTTGGCGTACGTCCAGGGGCCGTCCAGCTTCGGGCCGAGCCCGAGCGGCTCGAGCAGGAAACCCTGCCAGGCAAGGGCCTTGGCGTAGGTGTTGACGACCAGGCCCCAGCCCGCGACGGTCGCGACGACCATCGTGCCGACCGCGGCCCAGCCGAACGCGCCGTACCTCCCGCTCGACTCGTACAGATCCGCTTGTGCGTAAGGCTGTTTGCGTAGCAAGAGGTCGGCGACGAAGATGCCGCACCAGGCCGCGATCGGGACACCCAGCGTGATGAGGAAGCCCTGCAGTGGGCCGATCACGTCGCTGGCGAAGAACACCAGCCAGATCGTGCCGATGACCATCAGCACACCGTCGATCAGCGCGGCCTTCCATCGTTTGATGCGCAGGCCGAGCGTGAGCAGCGTGAGGCCCGAGGAGTAGATGTCGAGCACCGCGCCGGAGACCAGGCCGAAGACGGCGACGAGCGCGAACGGGACGAGGTACCACGTCGGCAGCACCGTGGTGAGCGCACCGATCGGGTCGGTCGCGATGGCGTCGTTGAGCTTGGGGTCGGCCGCGGCGAGCGCGACGCCGAAGCCGATCAGGATGACCGGGGCGATCGCGCCGCCGAACGTCGTCCAGCCGACGACGCCCTTGGAGGAGACACTGCGCGGGAGATAGCGGGAGTAGTCGGCGCCGGCGTTCACCCAGCCGAGACCGAGCGCGGTGGCGGCGAGGATGAGCGCGCCGAACAGGGCCGTGGGCTCGTTGGAGGGCGCGGCCGCGGCGGCTTGTGCCGGCTCGCTCAACCGTCCGATCGACAACGCGATGTAGCCGACGGTCAGCACCGCCAGGCCGATCGTCAGCCAGGTCTGCAACCGCATGATCGCCTCGAACCCGAGGCAGCCCGCGACGATGATCACCGCCGCGACCACCAGGAACGCGACGATCTTCGTCGGCGTGCCATCCGCCCAGCCGAGCCGTCCGAAAACGGTCACGGTCGCCAGCGTGGCCAGCGTCACGAGCACGGTCTCCCAGCCGACGAGCAGGAGGTAGGAGGCGGCGCTCGGCAGTGCGTTGCCGCGTACGCCGAAAGCGGCCCTGGACAGCACCATCGTGGGCGCGGACCCGCGCTTGCCGGCCAGGCTCACCAAGCCGACGAGCAGGAACGACAGCACGGTGCCGAGCAGTCCAGCCACGATCGCCTGCGGAACGCCGATGCCGAAGCCCAGCAGGAACGAGCCGTAGCTGATCGCGAGTACGGAGATGTTCGCGGCGCACCAGGGCCAGAAGAGGTCGCGAGCGCCGCCCTTGCGTTCGTCCTCGGCGATGACGTTGATGCCGTTCTGCTCGACCTGGAGGGCCGAACCGGCCGAGCCGGCAGTTGATGACATGTCAGGAAGTTTCCCACGCTCAGGGCCGGTCAAGGTGCTCCCGAACAAACTCGGCACGGGAGGACGGGGGACGCTCCGCGGTGTGCGCCGAGAGGAAGGCGTGCAGTCCGTCCGACATGGCCGCGGGCTGCTCGTGCCACGGCGAGTGCCCGGCGCCCGGGATGGCGGCGAGGGTCGCGTGCGGGATGAGGTCGATCAGCCTGCGGACGTTGGCCAGCGGGCGTGGGTCCTGCTCGCCGTGCATGATCAGCGTCGGCGCGGTCACGTTCGGCGCGTGCGCGATCAGGTCGGGGCGGGCGGTCCAGAGCTGCCGGTTGGCGCGCCAGTTGATCTCGTACGGAACAGACGCCGCTGCTCGCGCCCACGCCTCGGCCTTCGTACGGTCGGCGTACTCGGGGAGCCAGCACAGCGTGCGAAACTCCACCTCCTCGTCCCGGCTTCGCTCGTTCTGCCGCCCCAGCTGGTCGCGGCGTTCGAGCTGCTCGGGCGACAGGCGCTCGGCCGTTACGGCCTGGCTGGGCTCCCGCCACTCGTTGCCCGGTCCGACGCCGTCGCAGTGGATGACGGCCTGCACGTGCTCTGGACAGGTCCAGGCGTAGGCGAGGACGAGCGTCGCTCCCCACGAGTGACCGAAGACCGTCCAGCGGTCGTAGCCCCAGTGTCGACGCAGGGCGTCGAGGTCGGCGAGTGCTCTCTCGATCCTGAAGTCGTCGGGCCCGGTCGAACGGGCGCATCCCCGCTGGTCGAACCGGTGGACGCGGTAGGTCGAGTCCAGCATCTCGGCGACCGGGCCGAGGTCGTCCCAGAGTCCCGGGCCGCCGTGACACAGCACGACCGGAGGCCCGTCGACGGGTCCGGAGCTCATCGTCCAGAGCCGGGCGCCGTCGTCGACGGTCACCGCGTTCTCGCTGATCTCGCGCACCGGCACAGGCTACGCTCGGCCCGTGCCGCGTCGCCTGGGCATTTTCGCGTGGACGTACTGGAAGGGATCCGTCGATGGACGCGGTTTCGCTTGGACGCCAAGTGGTCGAGGCCCTGGAACGTAGCTATCGCGCGGCGGAGGAGAGCGGAGGCCGGCCCGAGCGCGGGTTCGGGCGCGTGCCCGAGCCCACCGACGTCGATGCGCGCGCGGCCGAGCTGGCGGCAGCGGAGCTCGTTTCGTTGGGTCTCGTACCAGGCCCTGCCACCGGCTGGGCGGACTGGCTGCGCATCTCGTGGTTTCCTTACCTGCGGCAGTTCCCGGGCATCGACCGCCGGATCGACCGGGGCTGGGAAGTCAGGGATGGGCTCGCCCGCTTCGCCGTCGACGGCGATCAGGGGCGCGCGTTCGTCACCGTGCGGTTCGACTCCGGCTGGAGGCTTGCCGGCCTGGTGGAGGGCAGGCAGGAGAAGGAGGACGGCGAGCCGCCGACGAGCGTCACGATCGCCTGCCCGCCCGAGCGGATGATGGAGCTCAAGGCCTTCTACAAGAGCCTGGTCAACAACGACTTCCCCTGCCGCGAAGCCGGCGATCCGTACGTGCCGCCGCGGTGGCCCGATCCCGCGTATCCGCAGCAGGTGCACCTGGACATCCTCGTCGCCGACCTCGACGCGGGCGAAGCGATCGTGTTGGGCAACGGCGGAAGCAAGCTGCAGGACAGGGGCACGTACCGCACGTACGCCGACCCGCTCGGGCACCCGCTCTGTCTCTACGCCGACCCTTTGCGCGGCTTGTCGGCCGAGCCAGGCGGTGCGCCGGGAGTGCTGGCGCGCATCGTCCTCGACTGTGCCGACCCGCGGGAGCTGGCCATCTTCTACGGCGACTTCCTGCGAATGACGGAACGCGTCGAAGACTCAGCCGATCGCGTCGTGATCGCGCGCGACGCCTCGACGTACCCGATGCTCGCCTTCCAGCGCGTCGCCGACTACCGGCCGCCGCGCTGGCCGGACCCGGCGTACCCGGCCCAGATGCACTTCGACCTGCTGTTCGACGACCGCGCCGCCGCCGAGCGCCGCGCCACCAACCTGGGCGCGACCTGGCTCCGTCCCCACAACGAGGAGCAGTTCGGCCACGTCTACGCCGATCCGGCCGGTCACCCGTTCTGCCTCCTCGAAGTCGGCGACTGATCGGGGGAGAAAGCTAGGCTCCTGCGGGTGACTGACAATTCGTTCGCGCCGGCGCACGCTGAGAATGTGAAGTCGTTCGACGTGCGGCCGGTCGGTGAAGACCAATGGGGCATCGTGGGCTGGCTGTGGCAGTGCTTCCGCCACGACCTCGCACTGGTCGTCTCGGGCCTCCCGTACGCCGACGGTCGCTACCAGACAGGGACGTTGGCGGGATTTCCTTCGCACGACGGGATTGGCTACCTCGCGTGGCGGCCGCATCCGAAGACGGGTGAGGATGCCCCAATCGGGTTCGCCTTGGTGGACGGCCTGACGAGCGAACGACGATCGCTGGCCGCGCTGTGGGTCGCTCCCGTCGTCCGCCGGGACGGCGTGGGCATGCAGCTGTCGCTTGACGTCATCGCCCGGCATCCCGGTGCCTGGTCGGTTGCTTTCCAGCACGAGAACCACCAGGCCGGCACGTTCTGGCGCCGCGTCGCCGACGCCGCGTTCGGCGCTGGGCGCTGGCGCGAGGACGTCCGCGAGGTGCCTGGACGCCCTGACGTACCGCCAGATCACTGGATCGAGACGACCTAGGCCAACGGTGACGCCGCGTCAGTGATGCCCGGGTGCGAGCAGCGCCGGCGGCGGGTCGGCCAGCGCGGCGGCGGCCTCGCTGCCGGGCAGATCCACCAGGGCGTCGCAGGTCGGTGCGGCACATTCGCAGTCGAACGTGCGGACGGCCTCGCCGGCACCAGGCGGCACCGGTCGACGCGCAGTCATGGAGTGGGTGAGGGCGACCTCGTTGGCGTAGCGCAACAAATCCTGCCGCTCGACCCGGCTTCGTGCCGTCGGCCCGGCCGCGATGAGCTCGGCGAAGTGCCTCTCAACCGCGGCGATCGTCTGCCCCACACTCTGACCATCGACGACGATCGTGGCCGCGTCGGGTGCGGCGTCGAGTTGGCTCCGGATCAACTGCCAGCCCCAGAGATATCCATGGTGTACGCCCTTCGGATGGCGCTTCTCGAGCCGGGCGCGCTGTTCCTCCTGCGAGGGCATCAGCCACACCGCGTGGCCGGCGGGCCTGGCCAGCTCGGGACTGACGAAAGCGCCCTCGACCACCACCAGCGGCCAGGGCATCGCCAGCAGATCCTCGCGAATCATAGGCCCGCGGTCGAAGTCGCCGGGGCCATCGCTCGGCAACGCTATCCCGGCCGCCTCGGCCCGGTCCCAGTACTGCCAGGTGTGGTCATCGACGCTGTACCAACGCAAGCCGTGCCGCCTCGCCAGCAGGCGACTCACCGTCGTCTTGCCGGCAGCAGCGGGCCCGCCGATCCAAAGCACGTTCGACAGCTCTCCCACACGCCCTCCTAAGCACGGTCAGTCGCTTGTGTCTGCTTGTCCTTCTCTGCCGTGTATTCACGCCAGAAGGGTGGCGATCCGTTCCCCGAACTCAGGGCCTGCTGGAGGATTGGAGGCCTTTCGCGCCCAACCCGCGTCCAGCAGGGCGTGAGCCTGGGCCCACCGAATCACCCGCTCACGGTCGAGTTCGGCAGCATCGGCGAAGATCGCCAGCCAGCGGTGGAGTACGGCACAAAGCTCGTCGACGGACAGCCGGCGCTGATAGCCGCCGACCACCACGCTGATCGCACCGTTGGCCGGGTCCCCGGCAACCCCCTTGGGATCGATGGCCAACCAAGGCTCGCGGGTCGCCCGTACGACGTTCTTGTAGTGCAGGTCCCCGTGGACGAGCGTGTCCGGCTGTTCATGACCGAGTTCCCGGATCGTGCCGATCGCCACGTCGAGGACCCTGCGGGGCACCTGGCCATTCGACAACCTTGCCGCAGCGCGGAGCTCGCGTTCCTGCGCATCCGCGCGTTCGGTCAGCCGTGGAACGCCCTGTGGGGACGGAACCGCGAGCCGCCGAGTGAGCCGACCGCATACGGCCGCGGCCTCGTCCGCATCGTCGAGATCGACCAGCGTGCTGTGCTCAACCTGCTCGAGGAGCATGGCGAATCGAGCATCGTCGCGCTCGAACAGCAACACCGCTCCGCGCCCCGACCACGCGGCAAACGTCGTCGGCTCGTGGACGTTGCCCGGGTGCGGGAAGGAGATCTTCAGTACCGCAGGAGATCGGTCCCGGCGTCGTACGGGAACAACGATCCCGACTCGGCCATGCATCACCCGTCCGGCTGGGATGCAGCCCCAACGATCAAGGAGCTCCTCGACCAGCCCGGGAAGCGCTGCGATCCATCGCTCACCAGCCAGACCTTCACGAGCAATGGTTTCGCGGGCAAAGCCGTCAGGCACTTCGATCATCCGTCGCAGCCTAGACACCCCCGGCGTGAGCACACCGCCGAACGTCTGGTGTCTACGTGATCTGTTCAGTCAGCAGGGCCTCGCCGGATCGGCTGTAGAACGTCATGGTCATCGCGTGCGTATCAACGGTCCACCTTTCGACCCCACTGGCGGCCAGGCCCTTGGACATCTCGACGTAGCTCGTCTCGCCGCGGTTGTGGCGGCTCAGGTGGTCGAGGAATGCGTCCCGGTCGCTGGCCGAGGCGACGGACAGCAGGTCGTGCGCGGGCTGCGAGCTGACGCGGTGGCCGTCCTCGCCGACGTACTCGGAGTGTCCGTCGGATATGTAGGAGTCGTAGCGCACGACTCCGAGCCCCGCGAGCGCCCGGACGTAATCGGCCAGCGTCTCCGCACGGCCGAAGCGTGCGTGCAGCGCCTCGATCTGCTCGATAGCGAACACACAGGCGATGCTAAGGCAGGCTGTACTTCGCAGCTCTACGTGACCTGCTGACTAGCGGAACGCCTCAGCTACAGCTTGTACCTCCGCCTGTCGTTTCCGCCAGAAGTCGGTGTCGGCGGATTCATCCGAACCGATCCGACCGTCGATCAGCTCGCGCACGATATCGGCTTGCCCGCCGTGGGCGGAGGTCTCGCTGACCATCCGGATCAACAACGCACCCAATGTCGTCTCCCGGTTGCCCCAGTGCGCCACCCGCCCAGGGCTGTCCAGGGTCAGCTCCCCGATGGTCACATCAGCGTGAGCGCACGCCTTGTGGTAGACAGAGGCGATGTACTCGCTCGACTCATCCGGAGTCGCCCACATGTCGATCTCGGTGTAGGGATCGTCGCGCCACCAACTCGGCCGTTCTGCGGGAGGTCGGCCAAAGCACTCACCGAGGTAGCCGTACTCCTCGCCTGCCAGGTGCTTCACCAAACCAAGCAAGTTCGTTCCGGTCGGCGTCAACGGCCGACGCCGGTCGTACTCTGTCAGCCCGTCGAGTTTGGCCAACATCCCTGACCGGCTACCACGTAGGCATGCCCATAGCTCAGCCTTGAGATCAACCATGACTTGTGCGCCTCACCATTCCTTGACTGGTGGCTTGTCTATCCATTCGTCCTAGCCCAGCCGAACGCTGGCGAGCTCAGGCGAATGAGACGGTAAACGCCGGGCCGCATCCATGATCGGAGCTGGCCCGGCGTTGGTCTGCACTGGTCATGCAGGTCGGTGCGGAGGCGGCGGGATTTGAACCCGCGAGAGGGTTTGAGACCTCAACCCGCTTAGCAGGACGGCAAGCTCCTGTTCGGGAGCGTATAGGCACGTCCGTTGAGCGTAGCGACGGGCGTATCAGATGATCGACGGACGGTGGTGAACGACGGTGAATGCAACTGCGACTGCAACTGTCGGCGGGCGTGATCCGTTAGGTGTGAACTATCGGCGGGGCGGTCGATGTGGGTCGCTCAAGCGCAGGTCAGGCCGCTGAAGGTCGGTTTCGGCCGGTGCTGGTCGGTGCAGTTGCTGTACTTGGCTGCAGTACGAGCGGGGTGCTCGCCGACACTCGGCCAGGCCTGGTCAGGATGAATCGGTCTCGGTGATCCAGTTGAGAACTTCTGTGGCCAGTGCTGCCGGGTCGGTGTCATCCGTACGGAACTCGGTCGGGATCAAGGCCCTGATCCGGGCATGGCCGGGATCGCTCAGGAAGTCATCGACCTGTTCCTGTGGCCAGCCGCGTCGGCGGAGGCGTTCGCGTCGGACTCGATCCGAGCACTCCAGGCGCGCCCAGTGCACTGGCGGCTCAAACGCTCTGAATGGCTCGAAACCATCTGGCGAGGGTGTGGGGCACAGGAACATCACTGGGTGCCCCGCGCGGCGCACGATGGCTATGAGCTTGACCCACATCTGGTCATATGCCCGCCAGGCTGTCTCATTGTCGGACCCGGCAAGGCGTACGCCCAACAGGGAACCATCGTCGAGAAGTTCGTCCATCTCCATGACGATTGGCCCACGCGCCAGTTGCACCAAGTGCGGCCGGAGCGTGGACTTGCCTGAGGCTTGGCCGCCAGCCAACAGGTACAGGGGGCCAACATGTCCAGTCGCATCGCTCACAGGAAGACGGTAGTCGCGCTCACCGAGGGTGTTGGCTTCGTGTCATCCACATGTCGCCCCTGTCTATAGAGGAACCGGCCCCTCCACCCACCTCTCCCGCTCTCGGAAGGGTTGGGTCGGGGTTCGGGGGCTGGCCCCCGTTCAAGGTCTCTTCGATCCCAGGACGTTCCCGCATCGGCCGTGCCGCCCCGTCCGAGGACGGCGCCCCGGCGCCGCCCGCAGGACGAGGGCGGGGCGGCGCGCGCCGCTTGCGGCGCGCCCTTGATCCAAGAGAGCTGAACTCGGCAAAGCCCACCGAATACCGGATCGTGGGCGAGGCGAATTGGTGGGCTACGTGTGGTGACGGCTGAAGTGGTCACGTACTCCCGGTTGCCATGGGCATGGCTGAAACATATCGGAGGCGGGCCGGGGGAGCATCTGTAACGGATGCTCTGTAGCTCTTGAACTCGCTATAGTCGGCGCTTGTGGTCGATTGGACCCTCGCCGCCGAGGAAGTCATTGCCTTACCGCTCGACGAACTGGCGCTTCGTGTGCTTGCTGACGCCCACGCTGGCGGTACGTGGAACTGGCGAAACTGGATGATCAGCGCCGGGCAACACCACTATCCGCGCAACGCCGAGGCGATGCGCGCACTCAGCGAGGCGTGGACATGGCTGATGACGAAGGGGCTTGTGGCCTGGAACCCGACGCAGAGCTCCGAGGCGGCAATCTTCGTAACACGTCGAGGCCAGGAGGTCTTGGAACAGGGCTTGGCCTACTTGCGTGCGGTTGAACGGCTGGACATTGATCTGCATCCGGTCCTGGAGTCGAAAGCTCGCCCCCAGTTTCTCCGAGGAGACTTCGAGACTGCTGTCTTCGTCGCCATGAAGGAGGTCGAGGTGCGCGTCCGTCAGCTCAGCGGCGCACCCGACTCGCTTCTGGGTACGGCTCTGATGCAGCATGCCTTTGCTCCGAATGGCGTGCTGGCTCGTGGACAAGCCGATCGAGGTGAGATTGTGGCCGAGATGGAACTCTTCAAGGGCGCCATCGGCCTGTTCAAGAACCCGAGCAGTCACCGCCCCGTTCCGTATGACAACGCCACCACGGCTGCTGAGATAGTGCTGCTCGCCGATCTGCTACTGCGGCTGCTTGATGGGCGCTAGCCGCTGATCATGGCGAGAATCATGCACGGCGCACGAAGTCAGTTTGGGACGACGTACGCCCGCGCGAAGTGAGTCCGAACGGTAGCGCGGTGAAGGTGTCCGGACAGGGCGCGATCACCTTTCGACGCGAGCACGGCGTGGACGTGGACCGCGCCGTCTACGATCTCGCCGGTTCCGCTCATTTCGGCGGGTAGCTCGTAGTCGGTGAGTACGTCGGCGGTGGCGTCCTTGGCGTGCATCGTCGAGATCGTGAAGGCGTCCACGGCGCCGATCAGGCTGACGAGGACGCCACCCCGGCGCATGTGGTGCGGTTCGGTGCCCAGCTCGACATGCAAGGCATCGTGGCGGCCTCTGGCGATGCGGATCGGCGGATCGGGTACCTGACCAAGTACCTAGGCAAGTCGATGGCCGACCCGATCGGCGACGGCGACCCCGACGACGAATCTCAGGCGCGCCGGGCACACATCGACCGGTTGCACCGCGAGGTCATGCTGTTGCCCTGCTCGCCCCGTTGCGCCAACTGGCTGCGCTACGGCATCCAACCCCAATGCGCGCAACCGGGCATGACGCCGGGCCACCGCGGGAGCAAGGCACACGATCGTGAGCACCTGGGCTGCGGAGGGCGCCGGGTACTCGTCTCGCGTCGCTGGACCGGCAAGACCCTGACCGCGCACAAGGCCGACCGGATCGGCGCCGTCCACGCGGTCCTCGAAGCGGCAGGGATCGACATGGAGGACTCCGGCCGCTGCTCGGCAACCGTTCTCCGGCCAGACGGCAAGGCTCGCTACGCCTGGGAACCCGTCGAGCTGGACGACCTGCCCACCTACACGCGCGTCATCGGCGAAGCCATCGCCGAGCGGACCCGTTGGCGGCAGCAGTACGAACGTGCCAAGCAGCGCGCTGGGCCAAGCGGAACCAGCACGTGACGGACTCCATCCGGAAGTCCGTCGCGAAACGAGTTGGCGGGCTGCTGTGGCAGAAGGGTACGACGGGGAACGGGCGGCGTCCTAGCTCGACCGGACGCTGGTGAACGTCAGCGAATGCAACTAGAACTGCAACTATGGCGACGCCGGACCGTTTCCGAGTTGGTTACGGTCCGGCGTTTCTGCGGGTGGTGCGGAGGCGGCGGGATTTGAACCCGCGAGAGGGTTTGAGACCTCAACCCGCTTAGCAGGCGGGCGCCATAGACCGGACTAGGCGACGCCTCCACGCACGGTGCGTACACCGTGCCGGTTCAGGGTAGCGGGCAGCGGTCACGCCGCGCAAAGCGGTAGGGCGTCCGAGGCGGGGGTACGGTGCGAACAGGGGGAACGCAACCCGGACGCTCAGGACAGGACCGAGCGGGAGGTGTCCCGCCATGATCAAGAGGACCAGACGACGCAGGGCTGGGTACGCCAACCGGCGGCAGGCCGGGTACCACCTCGCGGACGAGCTCGGCGACTACGCCGCCGTCGGCGGCGGACACCAGCCACCGCCCGCTGTCGTGTTGGGGCTTCCGCGTGGTGGGGTCGTCACCGCGGCGGCGGTGGCGGAGCGGCTCGCGCTCCCACTCGACGTCTTCTGTGTACGCAAGCTGGGCGTTCCCTGGCATCCGGAGCTGGCCATGGGTGCGGTGGCCAGCGGTGGAATCCGGGTATTGAACCACGATGTGGTTCACCATCTACGGATCGAGGACGAGGACATCGAGAAGGTCGCCGAGGCCGAGCTGGCCGAGCTGAACCGCCGCGAGCGGGCGTACCGGGGTGACCGGGCGCCGCTCGAGCTGGGCGGGAGGACGGCGATTCTGGTCGACGACGGGCTGGCGACCGGTGCCACTGCCCGCGCGGCGATCGCCGCCATCAGGAAGTTGCGGCCGGGGCAGGTCGTGCTCGCCGTTCCCGTGGGGCCGGTCGAGGCGGTGGCCGAGTTGGAGGCCGTCGCGGACCGGCTGGTGTGCGCCTACCTCCCCGATCCGTTCGAGGCAGTTGGACGCTGGTACGCCGACTTCCGTCCGACGTCAGATGAGGAAGTCAGATCTTTACTAGAAGAAAACTCATGAACAGATCGTGAAAACGCGCGCACTCCGCGTCCGCAAGCAACCTTCCAATCTCCCCGTACGTCCTTCGTGACAGCACGAAACCCTCGTCTGTTCAGGGAGTTCTCAGTTTTCCCACGGAGAGTTTCTCCCATCGCAAGCGACGACCGCCCGACCATGCCTCGACGAACGACTGGGATTGAATAACGGACATGTCCGACCAGCCCGGTGATCACCAGGGGTACCGCCAGCGCCGCCCCTCGCCGTCCTACGGCGGTGACGGTGCGCCCTATGGCAGCCAGTACGGCGATCAGTACGGCGATCAATACGGCGACCCTTATGGCGATCACTACGCCGATCCCCGCGCCGGCCGCTACGCCGACTACGCCGACCCGGCCTCCGATCCGTACGGCGACCGCTACGGAAGCGGCGGCTACTACCGGCAGGAGCCCCGGCAGCTACCGCCGAACCAGGCCGGTCCCGAACCCCGGCCGGACGCGGGCGCGCCTCCCCGCCGCCGTCCGCCGGGTCGTCCGCTGTCGTCGACGCTCGGTCTCACGCTGCTCGGCACCGTTGTTCCTGGTTTCGGCCTGATCGTCGCCGGCAGGCGGCGGCTGGGCTCGGCGATCCTCGTGGCGTTCGTGATCCTGGCCGCGTTCCTCGCCTGGTTCGGCCTGTTCGACCGCCGCGACCTCATGCACGCCGCTGTCGACCCGAACACACTCGCGCTGCTCGGCGCCGTGCTGTTCGGTGTCGGCCTGATCTGGGTCGGTGTGATCGTCGCGACCCACCGTTCGTTGCGATCGCGGATGGCCACGCCGCTCGACCGCATCCTCGGCTCGGTCGTCGTCGGTGTGCTGTCGATCGTGGTGCTGTCGCCGCTGGCGATCGGCTCGCGGTACGCCTTCGTCTCCCGCAACGTCGTGCTCGGCGTGTTCGACGACGACGACTCCAAGAGCGCCACCCGCCCGAACGTCACCGAGGAGAACCCGTGGGCCGGCAAGGACCGGGTCAACATCCTGTTGCTCGGTGGTGACGCCGGCAAGGGCCGCACCGGCACGCGTACCGACACCGTGATGGTCGCCAGCATCGACACCAAGACCGGCAACACCGTGCTGTTCAGCCTGCCGCGCAACCTCGAGAAGATCCCGTTCCCGGCCGACTCCGCGCTCGCCGACGCCTACCCCGACGGCATCTACCACACGCCGGGTGGCGACGAGGGCGAGCAGATGCTCAACTCCATGTACCAGAACGTCCCGCGTGACCATCCCGACGCGATCGGCGAGACCGACCACCCGGGCGCCGACGTGCTGAAGCTGGCAGTCGGCGAGACGTTCGGCCTGAAGCTCGACTACTACGTACTGATCAACCTCAAGGGCTTCCAGCAGCTCGTCGACGCACTCGGCGGCATCACGGTCAACATCAACACCAGGGTCGCGATCGGCGGCGACACCGACCGCGGCATCGAGCCCCACGACTGGCTGGAGCCCGGCCCCAACCAGCACCTGGGCGGCTACGACGCCCTCTGGTTCGCCCGTGGCCGTTACGGCGCCAGCGACTACCAGCGGATGAAGCGCCAGCGCTGCGCGATGAAGGCGATCATCGACAAGGCCAAGCCGGCCGAGGTGCTGAAGCGCTACGAGCAGATCGCCAAGACGTCGACCGACATCGTCGAGACCGACATCCCCGGCAAGCTGCTGCCCGCGTTCGTCGACCTGTCGATGAACGTGAAGGGCGCCAAGGTCACGAGCATCGCGTTCACCAACGAGTTGATCGAGCACTACGACCCCGACTACGACTTCATCCGCGAGAAGGTCGCCAAGGCCGTCGCGGCGAGCGTGGCGACCGGCACCGAGAAGGCCGCCGACAAGACGGCCGGCCCGACTCCGGCGCCGACCGAGGACGACAGCGGCGACTCGAGCGACAACGGGGACGAGAGCGACTCCGACGGCACCAGCGCCTCGCCGAAGCCGTCCGCACCGGCCGACTCGCTGGACGACAGCTGCGCGTACCGGCCGGAGGGCCAGGACTAGCCGCGGCGCTGCCCCACGACCGGAAAACGAGACATAAGCCGTGAATAAGCCCACAGATGACTACGCACTGAAATTTCCTCAAGACAGTCCGTAACCCGACAGGCACCCCGTCGTTAACTCTGATGAGCGCACCATCCCTCCCTGGTGCATCGAAGAGCGCCGCTGCAGGCCTTGTGCCCCCCAAGACCTGCAGCGGCGCACCCATGTCCGGACCTTTTCTCCAGGTCCTTCCAGACCAAAGAAGCTCCAGACGTACGAAGGCCCCCGGATCGCTCCGGGGGCCTTGTCGTACGTCTTCGTACGTGGCGTGCTGGCCGCGGGTCCTACTTCGCGGGCTGCGGCACCGGAACCGGCGCCGGCAGGTCGCCACCGGTGCTCGGCAGGTTGCCGAGGCCGGGCAGCAGGGGCAGCGACGGCAGGCTGTCGAGCGGCAGGCCGTCCAGACCCGGGAGCGGGAGCGGCAGGTCGCCCACGCCGGGGACGCCGGGGACGTCCGGGATGGTGGGAACGTCGACCGGGGGCAGGTCGGTCGGCTGCAGGTTGCTCGGCTTCACGTCAGCCTTCTGCGCGGTTGCCGGCAGTGCCTGGTCGACCGGCAGCGCAGGGATCGGCAGGCCGAGGTCACCCAGGTCGGGCAGCGGCAGAGTGTTGCCGGTGTCCGGGAGCTGCGGTCCGGGGAGCGGCAGCGGGAAGGCGCCGACCGCCGCGTTGGCGGTACCGGTGAGCGTCAGGGGCAGGGCGACAGCGGCAGCCGCGATGGCCGCCTTGGTCAGAAGCTTCCACATGGTTGAGAAACATCCTCCGGAGGTAATGAATGACCTTGGAGGCCCAGATGCCCTCCCGACCGGGCCGAGACTCTGCTGTCACGCAGCACTACCAACCTCCACTCGCATACGATCTCGCGCGCTCAGCCCCCTGAACGCCTTGTCTGAACTCAACCACCCGCGATTGCAGCGCGTCAGCTCAATCGAACTGATTGTGAGTAACGCGTCCCGATATCCGACCGCAAACGGGTACGAATTGTCAAGTCATCGCGACGCTGAGTGTCAATCAATGAGGCGAATCAAGGCCTGTTGATCAGATGGGCCGGTAGCCGTGCGCCTGGTTCAGCCGGTCCTGGATCGCCGCCTCGATCCGGCCGGCGGGAGCGTCCAGCAACGCGACCAGCACCCGGCTGGTCCTGCCGTCGGACAACGAGATCAACAGCGTGCCCTGCGGCCCGTGCCGTACGTCGGCGACGTCGGTCCAGGCGGCGTGACGCAACTGGCCCGGCCGCGCCGTCCGGTTGCGGAATCCGGTGGCGGAGAGGACCAGGCGCGGCCGTCCGAGGAGCGCGATGGCCCCCGCGACGGCGATCACCGCGAAGACGGCGACACAGATCCAGCGCAGCACGAGGAGGACCGGCGAGTCGAGGGCGTCGATCGAACGCAGCGCCTCCAGCAGCACGGCCGCGGCGAGCCACAGGCAGCCGATGCCGATCATCCGCAGGCCAACCGCCGGGCGCAGGCGGAACGTGTCGGGCCGGGCCAGGTCGGCCTCCGGTCCGTGCTCCGCGGGATTCTGGGCCGGGTTGGGCCCGGTCCGCCGTACGTTCGCCACGTTGCGAGTCTTTCATGCGGGAAAAGGATCGCCCTGGTTCGGTCAGGGCTTCGGGAACCTGACCGAACCAGGGCGACCGGAGCCGCCAAGCGCCTGCCGCTCGGCGGCCCGCCCCTACGGCACGAGGGCCGTCGACGGGACGTCTATGGGTGGGTGTTACGCGAGATCGGAGTCAGAGGACTCGGTTGGCTCGGCCGGCTCGGACTCGGAGGAGTAGTCGGCTCCGGCTGTGGTGTCGAGGAGGTAGAGCTCGCCGTCGGCGCCAGGACGGTCATCGACGATGAACAGCACGGGATCCATGCCTGGCTTGCGGGAGGAGTCGTCGGGTGTGAGGTGCTCAGCGGGACTGGTCACCTTGCGGCCCTCCTTTCCCACGCCACGATATTGCCGTCGACATCACCGTCGGTGTCCTCCGGGCGCCCTAACGCGATACGGATCGCGTGGTCGACGCGCTTGGCCGCCTCGTCCCGGATCTGCACGACCGACAGGTCGGTCAGCAGACCGCGCTTGCGCAGGGCCTGCTCGTAGGTCGGGACTGGATCCTTGCCGGCCCGGCCGTAGAGGTCGGAGCGGTAGGACGGCGACTCGGCGTCCGGGTGGTTCCAGAGCCGAACGGTGTGTACCTCGATCACGGACGGACCCTGCCCGATCCGAGCGCGGCCAACCGCCTTCGCGGCCGCTTCGTAGACGGACTCCACCGCGTTGTCCTCCACCCGCTCGGTGGGGACGCCGTATTCGGCGGACAGGTCGGTCGCACTGATCACAGAGTGCGCGGCAGACCTGGGAGCCTCGTCGCCCCACTCGTCGTCCTCGACGACGAACACCAGCGGCAGCGTCCACAGTGCGGCGAGGTTGAGCGCCTCACGGAAGCCTTCCTGGTGCGCGGCCGTGCGGTCGGTCACCGCGACAGCGACCCGGCCGTTGCCGCGTTGCTGGAACGCGAACGCGCGACCGAGTGCCGGCGGGTAGCCTTCCGCGATCGTCGCGGAGCTCACGAAGTGAGTGTCCGGATCGAACAGGTGCCAGCGATTCCGCCGGCCTTCGCCGTGCGGATTCTCGAAGCCAAGTGATTCCCGAGCGAGCTTCTGCAGGTCCATACCGTGCGCGAGTGCCAGGTGGTGTGGGCGGTGCGCGGCGGTGAGGGCATCTGAGTTGTCGAGGTGGGCGCAGACACCACCGGCCACCGGCTCGCGACCTGCGGACAGCCGCAGCTCGCCAGGTCCGGGACCCGCGCCCAGATTGTGCTCACGCAGGATTGCGTCCTCGAAAGCCCTGATGAGGACCATGGTGCGGAACAGGTCGACCCGAGCGGCATCATCTACTGCCGGCGACAGGTCAGTGGCCATGTTCCCCCCTCCGTTCTCCGATCTCTTGGGTACGAAGATCCCCCGAAACCGGCGAAAGGGCAACCTGGGCTATTTCAGATGATGAGCCATCGGACCCGGACCAGACACAGTCTTACGGCTGCAGATTTGCGCTCGCACTGTCGCCGACCTGGTCAGCAACGGACAACGCGAGCGCGATCCGGTTGGCCGCGCGTCCGACGGCATGGCGATTTTCCAGCGCTTTTGCCAGCTTGCGCCTGGGCATGGACAGCGCTACGGCACCGATCGCGTTGGGCAGGAGGACGGGCGCCGCGATGCAGACCGTGCCGGTGGCGTACTCCTCATGATCCATGCCGTACGGATGGTCCTGCTCGAGGTGATTCAGCAGTGCTTTCGTGTCCGTAATTGTCCGAGGCGTCAGATCATTCAGGATGTGCCTGGACAAATAATCCCTGCGCATTTCGGCCGGAAGGCTCGCCAGGATGCACTTGCCGAGCGCCGTCGCGTGGCCGGCGTCGAGGAACCCGACCCAGAGGTCGACCCGAGGTGCGTTCTGGCTGTCGACGATGTCGGCGAGGTTGATCTCGCCGTCCTCGAAGAACGCGAGGTAGGACGCGGCGCCCATCTCGTCGTGCAGCTGGCGCAGGGTCGGCCGGGCCCGCGAAGCGATCAGCTGGCCGCGGCTTCCGCTGTTGAGTGCGGCGATCCGCTCGCCCAGGACATAGCCGTCTTCGAGCCGCCGGAGATAGCCCTCGTGGACCATGGTGCGGAGCAGGTGATAGGTCGTGGCAAGCTGCAGACCGGTCTGACGGGCCAGTACCTTGGCAGGGACCGGACGGTCGTAGGTGGCCACCGCATCGAGCAGATGGAGGGCACGCTGAACCGACCCAATGAGTGTCGGTTCACCACGGCTCACAGCCAGTACCTCCGAGACGGCCAACTCTACACTCCCGGACTCAGCGTAGGCAGAGGAACACCCATTGAAAAGACTCCAGGGACCAGATGCCGAGGACTTGCAAGATAAGGGCATCCTTAGTTACGTGCAGCCCTCGGAGTCGACGACCAATCGCCCGGTGAACGCTGAGCCGGAATCGCTGGCCAAGCTACTAGGCGGCTGGCGCGCCTCGGCCGACGCCACCCTCCCGCCGGTCGCGTTCGTCGTGGGCTGGTTGCTGGCCGGGCACTCGGTCGGCTGGGGTGCGGTCGCCTCGATCGTGGTCGGGCTGGCGTTCGCGGCCTACCGCATGGTGCGGGGCGAGAAGCCGCGTGCCGTCCTGATCGGCCTGCTCGGTGTGGCGGTGGCGGCCGCGGTCGCGCTCTACACCGGCCGCGCCGCCGACTTCTTCCTCGCCCGGATCGCGGTCAACGCCGCCAGTGCTCTGGCCTGGGCGGTCAGCATCGTGGTCCGCCGGCCGCTGCTCGGCGTCGTGATCGGAACGGTGCTCCGGCAGGGCCGGCAGTGGCGTCGCGATCCCGCACTCGTGCGCGCCTACTCCTACGCCTCCTGGATCTGGGTGCTGATGTACGCGCTGCGCGTCGTGGTGCTCGGCCTGCTCTATCTCGCTGACGCGGTGGTCGGTCTCGGTGCCGTGCAGATCCTGCTGGGCTGGCCGGTGCTCATGATTTGTCTGGTGATCAGCGGTTGGGTGCTCTACCGCGTGCTGCCGAAGGGGCATCCGGGCTTCCGGCATCCTGTCGTCTGATGTCCCGCACCGATGAATCCGGGCCGGATCCGAGGTCAGAAGGTTATGACCGAAACTCCAAAGGAGGAAGCCATGACCACCATGCGCCCGCCCGTCGTCGACCTGGCCACCTGGCAGGCCGCGCGTGACGAGCTCCTGGTCCGCGAGAAGGCCCACACCCGCGAAGGCGACGCCATCGCGGCGGCCCGCCGCCGGCTGCCGACGGTGGAGTTCGACGGGACGGTCAAGGTCGTCGGACCCGACGGCCCGGTGCCGTTCCTCGACTTGTTCCAGGGTCGCGACGAGCTCGTGGTCTACAAGCACATGTGGTGGGACGGCGCACCGCACCAGGGCCAGTGCGAGGGCTGCACGATCACGGCCTGGCACCTGAAGGACACCGTCTACCCGAACGCCCGCGGCATCTCGACCGCCGTCGTGACCACGGGCCGCTGGGAGGAGGTGGCTCCGTATGTCGAGTTCATGGGATACACCCAGCCGTGGTACTCCGTGCGCGACGTGCCCGAGCCGGTCGGCGGCGACATGGGGTATCTCACCTGCTTCCTGCGCGACGGCGACCGTACGTTCCTCACCTACTCCACGACCGGCCGGGGCAACGAGCAGGTCGCCGGATCGTTCGCCCTGCTCGATCTGACGCCATACGGTCGTCGCGAGGCTTGGCAGGACACGCCGGAAGGCTGGCCCGAGGGGCACGCCGCGTGCTGGTACTGGCGGGCGGACGCGGACGGGAACGCCACCTGGGGCCCGACCGGTCGTCCCGTACCGCAGTGGACCCGTCCGGGCGCGACTCCCGAACAGACCCTCGGGCGGCGAGGCGATCACCCCTGAGCCGCCTCCGCCGCGAGGCGGAACCCACACCTCTCTTGCGAAGCCGGCCGGCCAGGCCGGCTTCGCTGCGTTTTCGGCCGGTTTCGACCCTGGCGTATCCCCTGAGTTTGGTAAAAGCGATAGCTCAACGCTTGCTCGCGATGTGTTGTCGATATATCGTGAGACATCGTAAAGAACATCGAGAGAGGGAGGTTCTCATGCGAAGCGGTATTCCATCGCTCGTCAAGGCGCTGCCCGTTGCCATGCTCGCCGGCAAGGCCGCGCGGCTTCGACAGGCCGGCGGCTGGTCCGGGATGGGTCACGGCCGGCACCACGGTCCTCGGGGACCTTGGGGCAGAGACAGCGGCTGGGGCCCGGGCGGACCGTGGGCGGCCTGGGGTCGCGGTTTCGAGTTCCGCGGTTTCCCCGGCCCGTTCGGCGGCCGCGGGCCCAGGGCCCGGCGCGGTGACATCCGCACCGGGATCCTGCATCTGCTGGCCGAGCGCCCGATGCACGGATACGAGATGATCCGCGAGCTCGCCGACCGCAGCGGTGGCGTGTGGCGGCCGAGCGCCGGATCCATTTACCCGACGCTGCAGCTGCTCGAGGACGAAGGACTCGTCACGAGCGAGCAGAGCGCCGGCAAGAAGCTCCACACGCTGACCGACGCCGGTCGCGCCGAGGTCGAGCAGGCCGAGCGAGCTCCGTGGGAGGAGTTCGAGGACGTGCCCAGCGACTCGCCGTGGCACGACGTCCGCAAGGCCGGCATGAACCTCGCCGGTGCGGTCTTCCAGGCCGGACAGGCTGCCAGTGAGGCTCAGATGCGCCGCGTGGTCGACGTCCTCAACGAGACGCGGACCAAGATCTACCGCATCCTGAGCGACGACGAGCCCGAGGCTCCGCGCGATGGCGACGGTGGCCAGGGCCAGGCTCAGGGCCAGAGCCAGGACAACAGCTAGTGGCGCAGTGGCACGGGCCGGGCATCCTTGGGCGGTATGAGCGATCTGCCGCCCAAGGACCCGTCCGCGCCATACCGGATCTGTGTGGTGTGCCTCGGCAACATCTGCCGTTCGCCGATCGCCGAGGTCGTGCTCACCGACCGGTTGCGTAAGGCCGGCCTCGACCATGCGGTGGTGGTCGACAGCGCCGGCACCGGCGGCTGGCACGTCGGTGAGGACATGGACCCCCGGTCCCGGCGGACGCTCGAGCAGGCCGGATACGACGTGCCGCCGCACCAGGCCCGGGTGATGCGGGCCGACTGGTTCGACGAGCGCGAGCTGATCCTCGGAATGGACCGGCGCAACCTCAACACGCTGAGCCAGATGAGCGCGAACGCACCCGGCCGGGTGCGGATGTTCGGCTCGTTCGGCCAGGTCGGCGAGGTGCCGGATCCCTACGAAGGTGGCCCGGAGGGCTTCGTGCGGGTGCTCGCGATGGTCGAGCAGGCGTCCGATGTGCTCGTCGCCGAACTCACGACGACACTCCGCTGAGCTGGGTAGTTCCGGGCAGTCCCTAACTTTCCGCAGCCGCGGGCCTACAATCGGCCCCGATGGCACGTCATGCAAGCATCGCTTCCCACGTGGCCGCCCTCACGGGCCTGTCCGTGGTCGCGACCAACACCGTCGCCGGCGGAGAGATCTGCGTCTCCACCCGTGCCCGGCTGACCGACGGGCGCAGCGTCTTCGTCAAGGCCCGGCCAGGCGCGCCGGAAGACTTCTTCGAGACCGAGGCCAGGAGCCTGCGCTGGCTGGCCGAGGCCTCGGCGGGCAGTGCACCGATCCCGCAGGTGCTCGGCCACGACCGTGACTGCCTGGTGCTGGAGTGGGTCGAGTCCGGCCGCCCGTCACCCGAAGCCGCCGAACGACTCGGCCGCGCGCTCGCCGAGACACACCGCACCGGCGCGCCGACGTTCGGAGCGCCGGCCGACGGCTACATCGGGACGCTGCCGTTGCCGAACACTCCCTGCGACAGCTGGGTCGAGTTCTACTCCGTACGCCGGGTCGAGCCGTACGTCCGGACGGCGTTCAACCGCGGCTCGCTGCAGGCCGAGGACGCCAACACCATCTGCAACGCGCTCGAGTGCCTGGCCGAGCTGGCCGGACCGCCCGAGCCGCCTGCGCGGGTCCACGGAGACCTGTGGTCGGGCAACATCGTCTGGGCGATCGAAGGCCCGCCGCGGCTGGTCGATCCCGCGGCGTACGGCGGGCATCGCGAGACCGACCTGGCGATGCTGTCGTTGTTCGGTGCTCCTTATCTCGACCGGCTGATCGGTGCCTACCACGAGGTGTTCCCGCTGGCCGACGGCTGGCGAGAGCGGGCCGGCGTCCACCAGTTGCACCCGTTGCTCGTCCACGCCGCGCACTTCGGCGGCGGCTACGGCGCGCGGGCCGGCCGGATGGCGAAGGACCTGCTGGCGGGCCGGCCGGTGGCAGCCGGGTCCTGAGCCCGGGTCTCGAGCTCGGCCCGTTGCCGGAGCGACGTACCCTCACCTGGTGGCCGATCTGGAAGCCGTCACCACCTGGCGCAAGCTGTGGCTTGGGCAGGACTCCCTTGCCCGCTCCGAGCTCGACAGCGTGGAGCCGTGGTCGCTGCCGCTCGTCGTTCGTTCGGAGAAGGCGAGCCCGCCTTCCCATCAGGCCGCCGTGCACGCGAGCGCTCGCGCCGTCGTCGGGCTGCTGGCGCATCCCGATGCCGCTCCTGGCGGGCCGTGGCACGCGCCGCTGCGGCGGTGGTCCGACGGCTGGATCCGCAAGGTCGTACGCCGCGCGCGAACGATCCGCTGGACCGAGACGATCGCGCTGCCAGGCGTCACCAGTGAGGTGGCGGGCGCGGAGGTCCGCGCCCTGCTCCCGCACCCGGTTTCGGAACCGCCGGCGACCGTCGCCAAGCTGCAGGTCGCGGGGCTCGATCTCGAGGCTGATCCGGACTGGGAGCCCTTGCCCGCAACGGATCTCCAGCTCACGATCCTGCTCGCGCCCGGCCTGACGTTGACCACCGGCAAGGCCTGCGCACAGGTCGGCCACGCCGCCCAGCTTGCGCTGCTCGAGCTCGACGAGGCCATGGTCGCCGAGTGGGTGACGGCGGGCTTCCCGCTGCGCGTACGAGCGGCCGAATCCTCTGTCTGGCAACAGCTCCTGCGTGGCAGGCTGCCCGCCGCGGTGGTGCGGGACGCGGGGTTCACCGAGGTCGCGCCCGGCACGTTCACCTGCGCCGCGACGTTCGCCAAGGTCTAGCGACATCCACCGATCGGAGGATGCCCGCACTGCCCGATCCGGCGGGCGGGCAGGGCCGCGCGGACGATTCGCCGGGCGGGGTCCGGAACGAATACTCGCTCCATGACCACCGAGATGAACACCGAAACGACCATCGAACCACGCACCCGACGTGCGTTCCGCACCGTCCAGCTGCTCGGCTGGAGCTACCTCGGCCTGAGCCTGCTCGCGCTCGTGGCGATCTTCCTGCTGCGGAACGACCCGGCCGATGTCAACGGCACCGCCTGGACCCGCGGAGCCATCGTCGCGGCGACGGGCGTTCTGCTGATCGTGTTCACCGAACGGATGGCGGGCGGCTCGCGCGAGGCTCACCGCCGGCTGCGGTTCATCTCGATCGGCGGCCCGATCGGGATCGCCGTGATCGTGGCGATTCCGGGCATGCAAGGCGTGCCACCATCGATGACGTGAACGATCCGTGGCAGCAGCGGCTGGACCGGATGCGCCGGTTCCTGCCGATACCCCTGCTGGGCGTGTCGGCGATCGGCTCGTTCGCCATGCCCGGCCACTCGGTGGCGTCCAGGCCGGTCGAGGCGTTGCTCGTGCTCGCGGCCGCCGGCTCGTCGCTCGCGCTCGGCGCCTGGTCACGTCCGACGGCTTCGACACCGCGCCGGGTGCTCCTGTACTGCGTGCACATGGCGATCACCGCGGTGCTGGTCTGGGTCAACCTCTGGTACGGCGTGTTCGCCTACGCCGGTTTCCTGTTCGCCTACCCGCTGGGCCGGCGCTGGCGGACCGCGGGCTTCGGCGTCAACGCGCTGATCGTGTCGGCGTCGCTGGTCGGCGGGTACCCGTCGGGATCGCTCGGAGAGTCGGTGCCGTACTTCGTCGTCGCCGCGATCATGATGGCGCTGGTGCTGAACACCGCCAGCATCAGCAACCACGCGCTGGAGCAGAACGAGGAACGCGGACTGGTGATCCGCGAGCTGGCCGAGACGAACCGCCGGCTGGCCGCCTCGATGGCCGAGAACGAACGCCTGCAGGAGCGGCTCCTCGTACAGGCGCGGGAAGCCGGCGTCGTGGACGAGCGCCAGCGCCTGGCGGGCGAGATCCACGACACGCTGGCGCAGGGCCTGACCGCGATCGTCGCGCAGCTGCAGGCGGCCGAGCGCGCCCGGCACCGTCCGGCGGAATGGTCGCGGCACCTCGAGCTGGCGGAGACGCTGGCCCGTTCCAGCCTGACCGAGGCCAGGCGTTCGGTGCGTGCACTGCGGCCCGAGCAGCTCGAGGGCGCCAGCCTGCCGGAGGCGGTCGAGGAGCTCGCGCGCACCTGGTCGCAGCGTTCCGGTGTCACCGCGGAGCTCGAGACGACGGGCACTGCCGTGCGCACCGGCGCCGACATCGAGGCGGCGGTGTTCCGGGCCGCTCAGGAAGCCCTGACGAACATCGCCAAGCACGCCGGCGCCGGCCAGGTCCGGCTCACGCTGACCTATCTGGACGACACGTTGCTGCTGGACGTCGCCGACGACGGCGAGGGATTCGACCCCGAGGCGAGCACCGAGGGCTACGGCCTGGCGGGCATGCGGCACCGGCTCGCGAGCGTCGGAGGCAGGCTCACCGTCGAGTCGGCGCCTGGCTACGGCACGACGCTCAACGCCGCCGTACCCCTGCGCGTCGACCAGCCTGGAGAAGCACCATGACGCCGATCCGGTTGCTGATCGTCGACGACCACCCGATCATGCGCGACGGCCTGCGCGGTGTCTTCGCCGACGACGAGGAGTTCGAGGTGGTCGGCGAGGCCGGCGACGGTGCGGAGGCCGTGGACCTGGCTCAGCGGGTAGATGTCGACGTCATCCTGATGGACCTGCGGATGCCGGTCATGGGCGGTGTCGAGGCGATCAAGCGGCTGCGGCAGCTCGAGCATCCCGCCCGCGTGCTGATCCTCACGACGTACGACACCGACCGCGACGTGCTGCCCGCGATCGAGTCCGGTGCGACGGGATACCTGTTGAAGGACGCGCCGCGGGACGAACTGGTCAGGGGCGTACGCGCCGCCAACGCGGGCCAGTCCGTGCTCGCGCCCAAGGTGGCCAGCGCGCTGATGGGGCTCGTCGGCGGAGGTACGGGCGCCGGCTCCGGCTCGGGTGGGCCGGCCGGTGGCGGGAAGCTCAGCCCGCGCGAGCTCGAGGTGTTGCGGCTGGTCGCCGACGGATCCACCAACCAGGTCGCGGCGCGGAAGCTGATGGTCAGCGAGACCACCATCAAGACCCACCTGCTGCACATCTACAACAAGCTCGGCGTCCGCGACCGGGCCGCGGCGGTGGCCACCGCGTACAAGCTCGGCCTGCTTTCCTGAGGTCGCGGATCAGCCCAGTCCGACCTCGAGGCCGGTCCGCTCGGCTTCGATCCAGCCGGCCGTCTCGTCGTCGACGCAGTCGAGGATCGCCGCGATCAGCTCACCACGTTCGCGCCCGGTCAGGCCGTACGCGTCGCTGACCTGCCGGAGCAGCCCGCCTACGGCGAACGCGCTCGACCGGCCGGGTCCGATGCCGAGGAACTGCCAGCAGGCGTGGGCCAGGTCGTCGATCCGGCGTCCGGGCGCGGCCTGCTCCCAGTCGACGAAGGCGTACGGAACCAGGTCCGGCCGGCGGTAGACGGTCGTGCGCGGTGCCAGCGCGTTGTGACAAACGACGTCGTGGTCGCCCGCGAGCCGGGTGCCGGCGGTCAGGTCGTGGAGCTGCCGGACCAGCTTGGCCACCCGGATGAGCGCCGGGGTCGACCACACGGCGGGTGGCTGGACGAAATGGCTCGCGACATGCCCGTCGAGTGCGCTGGTCAGCACCCGCCCGTCCGCGTCGACGCCCTCGAAACGCGGTGCGCCGGGCCAGCCGAGCCGGTCGAAGTGCAGCAGCAGGTCGCGCAGGAAGTCCGTCTGTTCGGGCGGAACCGGCCCCGGAATGGGCATGACCACCGGACCTGGGGTAGGGCTTTCAGTGAGTGACCGGTGACGCATAGTTCACAGACTGCACCGATCGGTATAAGCCTGGCAAGCTTGAGGGTGTGGGGTGGCAAACGTGTCCTGGCTTCGGGCAGGCAAGGCATGCCTTGGCCAGTTAAGGACAGGCACTTGATCGAGCCCGGTCAAGGTCGCATCCTTGATCAGGGCGGCCCTCCAGTCGGTTATGGGCGACGGGAGGAGATTCCCCATGCTCGTCATGACGATCGACCAGCGCGGTAGTCGACATCGGGAGGACTTGGTCGACGACCTCATAGAGATGCTGCACAAGAGTGCGGCCGCGGAACGCCTCGTGCGCTCGTTCGAACGAACCGCCGGCGACGAGGTGCAGGCCATTGTCGGCTCGGCGGAGGACGCCGTCGACATCGCGCTCACGCTCATTCGTACTGGTGAGTGGACGGTCGGCATCGGCGCTGGACCGGTGCGCATGCCGATCCCCGAAAGCGTCCGCGCGGCCAACGGACCCGCGTTCATCTTCGCCAGGGATGCGGTCGATCGGGCCAAGAAGAGCCCCTATCACGTCGCGGTCGCCGGACCGGACTCCGACTCCGCGAGCGAAGCGGAGGACCTCTTACGGCTCCTGGGAGCCGTCGTCCAACGTCGAAGCCGTGAGGGATGGGAGGTCGCGGATCTGATGACAGACGGGCTGTCGCAGAAGGAGATCGCACGCCAGCTCGGGATCACACCGCAGGCAGTGAGCCAGCGCCTGCGTTCCGGGCTGTGGCGGGAGGAGCGCCGGGTACGGCCACTGGCCGCACGCCTGCTCGCGCAGGCCGACTCGTGACCCCGGCAGTTCTGGGCGGGTACACGCTGCTCGCCATCATTTGCGCTGCCCTCTGGCACCCGTGGCTGGAGGCCTGGCTGGACCGCAGGCCGTGGTGGGTCGGCCTCGGAATTCCGGCGGTCGGGCTCGGTGGAGTCGCGCTGGGAGCGCTCAAGCTGCCGGACAACCCGACCGAGACGACGGTCGCGCTGTCCGCCGTCCTGGGGGTCGTGGTCGCTGTGGTGGGTGGTGGGCCGGTGACCATGGCGCTGCTGCGCGGCGCGGAGAGCTCCGAGCTGCCCGGGCTGGACGACGTACCCGGCATCGCCCGGCCGACCGGCGTCGAGCTGGCGACCACGCGGTTCGGCCCGCCGGTCGGCGAAGTGCTGCGGGGTGGCGCGTGGATCGGCATCCTCGAACGCACGGCGATCACCGTCGCCCTGCTGGTCGGCGTGACCGAGGGAGTCGCGATCGTGGTGGCGGTCAAGGGCCTGGCCCGCTATCCCGAGCTGCGGGTTCCGGGCGCGTCGGAGCGGTTCATCATCGGTACGTTCGCCAGCCTGCTGTGGGCGGCGGCAGCCGTGGGGGTCACGTTCCTGATCTGGCGATAGCCACGGGTCTGGTATCAACAGGCTCGTGACCGGACCCTTGCGCGGCGTCCGGGTGCTGGAGCTCGCGAGCCTGGCGCCCGGTCCGTTCGCTGGAACGATGCTGTCCGACCTCGGTGCCGAGGTGCTTCGGCTGGACCGGCCGGCGGGACTCGCCGATCCGGGCACCGCGCCACCTGCTCCGCTCGGCCGTGGCCGGCGTTCGGTCGCGGTCGACCTCAAGCACGCGCGGGCTGCCGACCTGGTGCTCCGGCTGGTCGAGCGGGCCGACGTGCTGGTCGAGGGCTTCCGGCCGGGCGTGTGCGAGCGGCTCGGCATCGGGCCGGACCCGTGCCTGGAACGCAACCCGCGCCTGATCTACGCGCGCTTCACCGGCTGGGGACAGGCCGGCCCGCTGGCCCAGACCGCCGGTCACGACATCGACTACCTCGCGGTCTCGGGCGCGCTGGAGCCGATCGGTCCGGCCGGGCGGCCTCCCGTACCTCCGCTCAACTACCTCGCCGACTTCGCCGGAGGCGGGATGCTCGGTGTGGTCGGCATCCTGTCGGCACTGCTGGAACGCGAGCGTTCCGGACGCGGACAGGTCGTCGACGTGGCGATGGTCGACGGCGCGGGGCTGCTGACCTCGTTCCTGCACGGTCTGCTCGCCGATGGACGCTGGCCGGCCGCGCGCGGGCAGAACTTACTGGACGGCGGTGCACCGTTCTACCGTACGTACGAATGCGGTGACGGGAAGTATGTCGCGGTCGGCGCGATCGAGCCGGCGTTCTATGCGGCGCTGCTCGACGGGCTCGGCCTCGACGGTGCGGAGCTGCCTGCGCAGTACGACCCGGGCGGGTGGCCGGAGCTGCATCGCCTGTTCGCCGAGAGGTTCGCCTCGCGTGCGCGCGATGAGTGGGCCGAGATGTTCGACGGCACCGACGCGTGCGTGGCACCGGTGCTCACGCCGGCCGAGGCCACCCGTCATCCACAGGCGGTCGCACGGGAGGCGTTCGTCGAGGTCGGCGGCCTCGTCCAGCCGGCGCCCGCTCCGCGGTTGTCGCGTACGCCCGGCGAGGTGCGGGGTCCGGCGCCGGCCGCGGGAGAACACACCGTCGAAGCGCTGCGCGACTGGGGTCTCGACCAGGCTGACCTCGAAGGCCTGATTTCGGATGTAGTCGTGTTTCCTACCAACTCGTAGGGCGCGCGACTACCTGTTGGACCCGTACGACAAACCCTGCCACCGAACCGTGGGTTCCGACATGGCGCGCGGACCCAATCGCCACCGATCCTGAAATAGCAGGAACCTCCGCAGCTTGGATCGGCGGTTTCAGATGCGCGTAGGCGACGTGTGTGGGTACGTTAGGTCATAAGCCGTGGCAGCCGCCACGGTCTGTACGTCCCGGCCTCACGCGCCCACCCGAAGCGCCGAGGTTGGAAACTCCGGCCCGGTCACGGCGATCCCGTAACCGATGGATTGCGAGGAGTGCACGGTATGGCGGAAAGTGTGCGCTGGGGTCCAGACGATGATCTGGTCCAGCTACTCACCCCTGAGGGCGAGCGTCGTGAGCATCCCGACTACGCCTTCGATCTCGACGACGAGGCCATCAAGGGCTTCTATCGCGATCTGGTTCTGACCCGGCGAGTCGACGCCGAGGCGACCTCCCTGCAACGCCAAGGCGAGCTTGGCATCTGGGCCTCCATGCTCGGCCAGGAAGCCGCACAGATCGGTGCGGGCCACGCCGTTCGGGCGCAGGACTACATCTTCCCCACCTATCGCGAACACGCTCTGGCCTGGATGCGCGGCATCGACCCGCTGAAGGTCATCAGCTTGTTCCGCGGTTGCGACTTCGGCGGCTGGGATCCACGCGACGTCAACTTCCATCTCTACACCATCGTGATCGGCGCGCAGACCCTGCACGCGACCGGATACGCCATGGGCATTCAGCGCGACGGTTGCGTCGGCACGGGCGATCCCGACCGCGACACAGCGGTGCTGGCGTTCTTCGGCGACGGCGCGAGCAGCCAGGGCGACGTCAACGAGGCGTTCGTCTGGTCGTCGGTGTTCAACGCTCCGCTGGTGTTCTTTCTGCAGAACAACCAGTGGGCGATCTCCGAGCCGACCACCAAGCAGACCCGGATCCCCTTGTACCGCAGGGCGAACGGCTTCGGCTTCCCCGGCGTCCGCGTCGACGGCAACGACGTGCTCGCGTGCTACGCCGTCGTCAAGCAGGCGATGCAGCAGGCTCGCGACGGCGGCGGACCGTTGCTGGTCGAGGCGTTCACCTACCGCATGGGTGCGCACACCACCACCGACGACCCGACGCGCTATCGCCTCAACGACGAGCTCGAGCACTGGAAGCTCAAGGACCCGATCGCCCGGGTGAAGGCCTACCTCACCCGCAACGGCCTTGCGGACAACGACTTCTTCGAGGGCATCGAGCACGAGGCCGACGAGCTGGCCGAGCACGTACGCGAAGGCACCAGGGCGATGCCGGAGCCGGACCTCACGCGTAACTTCGACTACGTCTTCGCCGACAAGCCGCCGGAGATCGCGGCCCAACAACAGTGGTTCACCGAATACCAGCAGTCGTTCGAGACTGGTGCGGAGGTCGGATCATGACCAAGCTTCCGCTCAACAAGGCACTCAACGCCGGCCTTCGCCGCGCGATGGAAGAAGACCCCAAGGTCCTTATCATGGGCGAGGACATCGGCAAGCTCGGCGGAGTCTTCCGGGTCACCGACGGCCTGCAGAAGGACTTCGGCGAGGACCGCATCATCGACACTCCGCTGGCGGAGTCCGGCATCGTCGGAACGGCGATCGGCCTTGCGCTGCGGGGATACCGGCCGGTGTGCGAGATCCAGTTCGACGGGTTCGTCTACCCCGCCTACGACCAGATCGTCAGCCAGGTGGCCAAGCTCCGGCACCGGTCGCAGGGACGGCTGCAGATGCCTGTCGTGATCCGGATTCCGTTCGCCGGCGGGATCGGCGCGGTCGAGCACCACTCCGAGTCGCCCGAGGCCTACTTCGCCCACACTGCTGGGCTGAAGGTCGTCGCGTGCTCCAACCCGGCCGACGCGTACTGGATGATCCAGCAGTCGATTGCGTCCGACGATCCGGTCATCTTCCTCGAGCCGAAGGTGCGCTACCACGACAAGGCAGAGGTCGACACCGACGCCGAGCAGGCGCCGGATCCCTTGCATGCTTCGAGGATCGTCCGTGACGGCACCGACGCGGTGCTGCTGTGCTACGGCCCGACCGTGAAGACCTGCGTGCAGGCGGCCTCGGCCGCTGCCGAGGAGGGGCGGTCGCTGGCGGTGGTCGACCTGCGTACTCTCTCGCCGCTCGACCTCGATCCGGTCTACGACCTGACCCGGCGGGCCGGTCGAGTGGTGGTCGTACACGAGGCACCGGTGAGCGGTGGCATGGGCGCCGAGCTGTCCCGGCGGATCACGCGGGAGTGCTTCTACTCCCTGGAGGCGCCGGTGGAGGTCGTGGGCGGCTACGACCTGCCCTACCCCGCGGCCCGCGCCGAGGACGACTTCCTGCCCGACCTCGACCGCGTGCTCGACGCCGTCGACCGCTTGCTGGCGTACTGAAGGGACGGTTGTTACACGTGACGGACGTACGCGAGTTCAGGCTGCCGGACGTCGGCGAGGGCCTGGTCGAGGCGGAGATCGTGTCGTGGAAGGTCAAGCCCGGCGACTCGGTCAAGGTCAACGACATCATCGTGGAGATCGAGACGGCGAAGTCGCTGGTGGAGCTGCCGTCGCCGTACACCGGTGTGATCTCGGATCTGCTGGTGCCGGAAGGGCAGGTCGTGCCGGTGGGCACGCCGATCATCCGGGTGTCGGCTTCGGGCGGGACCGCTGCCGCGGCTGGGTCCGGGGGTGCGGCTGCGTCGGCCGCGTCGGGTGAGGAGAACGGCGAGCGGCAGGCGGTGCTGGTCGGGTACGGCGCACGGGCGCACTCGACGACGCGCCGGCCGCGCAAGCAGGCGACTTCCGCTCCGTCGGCTGCCGCGGCTGTTCCGGCGCAGGCCGCGCCCGAGCCGGTGGCCCCTGCTCCCGCATCAACTCCGACCCCCGCTCCCGCCCCGGCTCCCGAGCCGGCGCGGGCATCGGTGTCGGTACTGGCGAAGCCGCCCGTTCGCAAGCTCGCCAAGGACCTGGGCGTCGACCTGCGGCAGGTGCCTCCGACCGGGCCGAACGGAACGGTCAGCCGGGCCGACGTCGAGGCGTTCGCCGGTGCTCCGGCCGCCTCGCCTGCCCCGACCCCGGCCGTGGTCGCGGCACCGGGCGAGCGGGAGACCCGGGTGCCCGTCCGCGGACTGCGGCGCAGCACTGCGGCGGCCGTGACCAAGAGCGCGTTCACGGCTCCGCACGTCAGCGAGTGGATCACGGTGGACGTGACCGCGTCGATGGAGCTGCTGGAGCGGCTGCGGGCGCGCAGGGAGTTCGCCGACCTGAAGGTGTCACCGCTGGTGCTGGTGGCCAAGGCCTGCTGCCTGGCGATCCGGCGTACCCCCGAGGTCAACGCCGTGTGGTCGGAGCCCGGCTCCGGGTCTGGCGACAGCGCTGAGATCGTGCTGCGCAACTACGTCAACCTCGGCATCGCCGCGGCGACCTCGCGCGGGTTGCTGGTGCCGCACGTCAAGGACGCCGACCGGATGTCGCTGCCCGAGCTGGCCCGTTCGATCAGCTCGCTCGCGCAGACCGCGCGCGAGGGCAAGACGCCACCGTCCGACCTGCAGGGCACGACGTTCACGATCACCAACGTCGGCGTCTTCGGCGTCGACGGCGGAACCCCGATCCTCAACCCCGGCGAGACCGGCATCCTGGCGGTCGGCACCGTTTCGCGGCGGCCCTGGGTCGTCGAGGTCGACGGCGTGGAGCAGGTTGTGCCACGCTGGGTGACGACGCTCTCGCTGTCGTTCGACCATCGCGTCGTCGACGGTGAACAAGGTTCGCGGTTCCTGACCGACGTCGCCGGCATTTTGTCCGATCCCGGCCTGGCCATGATCATGGCCTAGGTCAAGACCGGACAAAGCGGGAACCCTTGGACCGGACGAAACCGTCGAAAAGTACGCTTCGGCGAGTTGGCTTGACAAGCCGGAGCGACACAACTGCGCTCCGCATGTCATCATGCCTCCTGGAACCAAACACCCCGGGGAGGTGGCTGTCTTGAAACCACGTCGACTTGGATGGGCCGCTGCGGCGATCACGTTCGTAGCCGTTTGTGTGCAAGCGCCGGTCGCGACCGCGGCACCGGTCCAAACAGAGGCCGGTCTGGGCCGAACCTGCGTGGCGAGCCTGACAGGCAGCTCGGCCGCGGTACCGGAGGCCGGCTCCGCAGTGGCCGACTTCCGCTGCTTCACCACCTTCAGCGCGGCCATCAGCCACGCGACCGGCGGCCGCGTCAAACTCGTGCCCGGCGCCCGCAGCGTCGACCGCAAGCAGATCCTGCAGGCGAACGCCGAGGTGGCAGCCGCCTCGACATCGACCTCAGCCTCCGCGGCGGCGCCCAGGCCGACGGGAGGCGTGCTCGGCATCGAATACGTCAACCGCAACTACGGTGGCGACGCCCTGGTCCTGTCCGCCTCCAGCGGCTCCGGCTGCTACTCCGGCACGACCTACGGCTTCCCGAACATGGCGCTGTACGACTTCGACAACCGCATCTCCTCGGCCGAGATGTTCTCCAACTGCATCGGCAAGCACCACCAGGGCGCGAGCTACACCGGCATGCACTTCTACTGCGACTCCGCCCGCTGCCCGGACATGGGCGACATGAACGACCGCACGTCGTCGATCAAGTTCTACTGATCGTCAACTCATCAGCCCAAGCCGGCGATCCCTTTTCGGGTCGCCGGCTTTGTCGTGTCCGCCGCCCGGCGAGCTGTGGTCACTGTCCGCGGAGGAGCTCGATCACGGGCGCCATCGCGGCGAGGCCGGGTTCGAGGACCGTGACGTAGCTGAAGCCCAGCCGACGTCGGTTGGTGCGGAGTTGGCCGGCGATCTGGTGTGCCGACCAGGAGGTTCGGCGAAGGCTTCGAGGCTTCGCCACTACCGCGCCGCTGCCGGCTCGATCAAGCCGATGGTGCGGCACAGCGAGTTCGCCGACCAGATTCCGAAGCAGGTCGGATCCGTTCTCTACACGGCCGTTCACACCGGAGAGGACACCGTGCTGACCATCACGATGTTCGACGACGCCGAGGCCGCGGACCGCGCCGAAGCCACCGTCGCCACCGTGCAGCAGGCGCTGATGGACCGGTTCGGCGCGGGGTACGCCGATCTGCTCGCGCTGATCCGCTTCGTCGCGCCATCCGCCGGCTGACCCGCGGCGGCGGATGCCCTTAGCCGGTTGGCGGAAATCGCCGGCGAAGCCGGACTGGAGGTCGGACCGGCTGCCGCTCGCTGCGCCCGGAGCACGCCGGCAAGCAAGCCTTGCGCCCGGACGTCAGCGACCTGAGCGTCGATCCATGGATGGCGGAGTTCGTCGCGTCGCGGGTCAGCCGAGCGTGGACGGAGGAACGACTGTCGGCTCGGGAACGCGCGTTCGTGGCGCTGACGGCCGAGGTGAGCCGGCGTTCGCTCGGTAGTCGTTCCGCAGGCACGTCGAGCCGGCGTTGCTGGTCGCCGACGCGGACGAGGTTCGCGACGCCGTGCGGTTCACCGCCGGGCTGGGCGTCGCCGACTGTATGGCCGCACTCGAAGCGCTCGAGGTCGTCCTGGCCGCACCCAACCACGACGTCGGCGGCTCAGCGGCGGGCTGACGTGAGCTCGCGGGTCGCCTGGACCGGGAAGCCAGCCGCGACCGCTCGGCCGGATCGGGTACGGCCACGTGCGCTCGCCGGTCGATGACCCACTCGACCGCCGTGCACAGAGTCGGCGGAGCACCCCTCAGCTGGCTGCGACCAGCGTCCTGGCTGCGTATACCTGACAGGCTCGGGCAGAACGTGCGGAGACGCGAATCCGCCCTGCCGGCACCGGCAGGGCGGACTCGTTGCGTGCGGTCGAAAGCTGCGTTGATCGAAAACAAGAAAGGAACGGTCGGGCAAGGGAGGGGTAGGCGCTCGTCAGATGAGCGCATCCTTGCCCGACCGAGGCTTCTGCATCAGCAGTCCTCCTGATGGGGCCAGGGCGAGACGCCGCTCAGGCCGAACGGAGGGTAGGTGCCCGCAGCTGGAAATACGTTGTCGTCGACCCCGGTCGTCAGGCTGTAGGGGACGGCCGTCGTCGCGTCGACCCCATCTCTCAGCGGTACGAACGGGAACCCGAACGTCATCGACGGTGGGTCGACCAGCTGGCCGGTTTCCGGCCTGGTCTCTCCGCCGCCACCACCAGTTGCTGGCGGCGGAGAGACCATCCCTGCGCGGGGCATAATGTCCATGGCGTTTCCAACGCTTGATTCGTCAGTTGGGCGGTGAGCTGGCCGTCTTCGGCAGCCCGAGACGCTCGCACGTCTTGTCGTCTCCCGGAAAGACCGCCGCCACTCCGTCTTCGGTCGTGCACGAGACGAGCTTCGGCACGGCTCTGGAGGCAGCTGGGTCGTCCGGGTTGGCTACGACGGGCTGATCCTTGGCCGAGCCAGGGGGCAGTACGCCGCTTTTCCACAAGTCGGCGCAGGCACGCTCCGGGTCGGCGATAGTCGCCGGCTGAGCGGGCTGCTTGGAGTTGGGAGTCTCGGGGTTGGCCTCGGCGTAGGTGAAGCGTTGGACATCCTTGCCGAGCTTGGCCTCCGAGTAGCAGATCACGCTGAACTTGTCGTTCGCCGGCTTGAACGCGACGTATGCCGCCGCCGCGCCGCCGGCCAGGACGAGAGCCGTCGCACCGATACCCGCGATGCCTGCCTGCTTGGATCGCCGCCACCAGGCCCGGCGCGGCGGGCTGACCTGCTCCATCAGCAGCTCGCGCAGCGCCTCGCGGCGTTCGGCCGGCATCTCACGTGCAGGCGGAACCTGCTCTATGTCCACGTCAGCGTCAATCATGATGTCCCCGTTTCGCTTGTTGACAGTCTGGCCCGTCCAGTCCGCCCCGAGGTGGACGCGGAACCCCCCGTCTGTCCCGCGGCCACCTCAAGCCCGGCAAGCCTTTTAAGGTGGTCGCGTGCACGGGACAGACGGGAGCGGACGGTACCCACCGGCACCCCCAGCGCCACCGCGGCATCCGCATAGCTGAGACCGGCCCATACGCACAACGCCAACACGTCTTGCTCGTCGGGCAGCAGCTTCGCGAAGACGGCGAGCACGCGCCGCATAGCGCGCTCGTCGTCGACCCGGGATACCGCCTCGTCTGCCGGATCGGGCGCCACCACGGCCGCCGGCAGTTTCGCGAGCAGACGCCGATGTCGGCGTAGGCTCCGGTCTCGGTTGCGGACAACGTTGTTGGCCACTGCGAGTAACCACGGCAGGATCGACTCACCGCTGAGCGACACGTCAGCCCGACGACGCCATGCCTCCAGAAACACCACCGAAGCCAGGTCCTCGGCCGCGGACCAGGAGCCGGTGCGCCGGAAACAGTGCGTGTAGACCGCGCTGCTGTGTCGCTCGAACAACGCACCAAACGCGGATGGGTCACCCTGCGCGGCCTGATGCCACAGGTCCCCATCCGATGCGTCGTCAAGGTCGAGCTGATCCACAACCCGTCTATGTCCGGGCCGTGGAGGGGGTTCCGAACTTTTTCGGGGATTTCTTCCGGGGAGGCGCATCAGCTCCAGGCTCTCAAACGGCACAAGAGAGCCGCTGTAACCGGGGGCACCACAGGCGCTACGAAGCGCCGAGACCGGCGTGGAGGGCCGCGCGAGACCCTCCACGTCAAGCCACGTCAGTGCAGGTCAGGTCAGGACCAGGACGAGGTCAGAGCGAGGTCAGAGCGACGTGAGGTGGCGGCCGCTGTGGGCAGCACGGCTGAGGAGAGGTGCCACGCGGTAACGCCCGGACGGGTAGGCCCTCGCCAGCCCGATCAGGACTTCTGCCACCGTGCTCGCGCCCAGGCGGTCGCCCCAGGCCAGGAGTCCCTCGGGGTAGCCCGTGCCAAGCCGCATCGCCACGTCGACGTCCGCGGCGGCCGCCTCGCGGCGGGCGACGAGCTCCACCGCCTCGTTGACCAGCATCGAGACCGTACGGGCGACCAGCAGCCCCGGCACGTCGTCGACCACGGACACCTCGAGCCCGGCCGCCTGGAAGAGGCCGACCGCCTCGCTCAGCGTTCCCGGCTCGGCGGTGTCGCTCGCGGCGAGGCAGACGCGGGTCGCCGTGCGCGGGTCGTGTACCCAGTCGAGCACGACCGCGTTGCCGTCGACTGTGGCCGGCTCACCGACCGTCTCGAGGATCAGGCCGCCGCCGGGCAGCTCGAGCCCGTAGGCCTGCTCCTCCGCGTCGTACTCGCCGGGTCCCGTGCGGTTGCCGGCCGGCCCGGTGTCGTACCGCTCGACGCTGATCCCGGCATCCGCCACCCGGTCGAGAAGTCCGTAACAGGTCAGCCAGCCGCCGTGGTACGTCACGCGTTCCGGCGCCGGCTGCCGGGGCTCCGTCGAGGCCGGAGGTGGTGCTCCGCCGCCGGCCTCGTGGTAGGAGAACCAGCCGCGCCCCGTCTTGCGGCCGAGCCAGCCGGCGTCGACCAGGCCCTGCTGCGTCACGAACGGTGCGTACCGCGGGTCGCCGAAGGTCTGTTCCCATACAGAGCGGCCGACCGCCAGGTTGACGTCGTTGCCCACCAGATCGGCGAGCTCGAACGGGCCCATCGGGAAGCCGCCGGCCTCCCGCAGCACCGCGTCGATCGTCGCGCAGTCGGCGGCGCCGTCCTCCAGCACCTGCAGCGCCTCGCCGTAGAACGGCCGCGCGATCCGGTTGACCACGAACCCCGGCGTCGACGAGCAGCGCACGGGCGTCTTGCCCCACGCGGTGGCCGTCGCCAGCACGAAGTCGACGGTCTCCGGCGACGTCGCCGCTCCGGCCGGCACCTCGACGAGTCCCATCAGCGGCGCGGGGTTGAAGAAGTGCATGCCGACGACCCGTTCCGGCCGAGCCAGCCCGGCCGCGATCGCCGTCACCGAGATCGTGGAGGTGTTGGTCGCGAGCACCGCGGAGTCGCCGCAGGCCTTCTCCAGATCGGCGAACAGCGCGCGCTTGACCGAAAGGTCCTCCACCACCGCCTCGACGACCAGCCCGCAGTCGTGGAACGCGGAGACGTCCTCCACCACCTGCAGCCGCTCGGCCGCGCCATCGGCGTCCGAGGCGGACAGCCGGCCCTTCTCGGCCAGCCGCGAGATCCGCGCCCGGATCTGCTCGGCGCCACGCTCGGCCGCGCCCGGCTGCGTGTCGTACAGCCGGACCACGTGACCGGCCTGCAACGCGACCTGGGCGATGCCCGATCCCATCGTTCCGGCACCGACGACGCCGACGGCGGCGTTCTCCTGGAGGGCAGTCATGTCCACATTCTGACCGGTTACGCGCTCCGGCGTACCGGCAGGATCACCGCGGACGGGTGGGCGGCGTCGTGGAACACCTGCTGGTCAGCCGCGCGCAGGGTGGTGGCGGTCGCACGTGGCTCGCCGGTGCCGAGGTTGCGGTTATACCGGGGAAACGCCCCGCTCGACACCTGTACGCGGATCCGGTGTCCGCGCCGGAAGCGGTACGCGGTCGGATAGAGGCGAACGGTCGCGCGGGAGATCTCGTCCGCGCCGGTGAGGCCGATCAGGCCGTCGCAGATGTTGTACGAGCGACCACGCGCGTCGACGTCGCAGAGCCGGACGAACACGTCGGCGTACGGCAGGCTGGAGCGGAACCAGATCTCCGCGCCGACCTCGCCGATCACCTCGACGTCCGCGTCGAGTACGCCGGTGGTGTACGTCAGGACGTCCGCCCGCGCCTCCAGCTTCCCGTTCTCGACCCGGCCCGCCTTGTCGAACAGCGAGATGCCGCCGAGCATGGGCGTGGGGTGCACCGGGTCGTAGTGGTAGCAGTCCGGCTCCGCCGGTCCGCTCACCGGTTCGGTGGACAGCCCGCCGTCCGGCTGGAGGTGGAACCGCCGCGGCTCGTACCCAGCAGGTGGCCAGGCCGGAAAGTCGCGCCACTCCTCGGCACCCATCACATACAGGCGCACTGGCGCGGTGCGGTCGGGAGGCTGTTCGCCGCGAGCCAGCGCGAGCGCGAAGCCGAGCGTCTCGCCGTACGTGACCGGCAGCATGCCGCGGTCGGCGTGCGTCCACGGCCCGATCGTGAGCCTGGCCGGACGGCCCGCGTCCTGCAGAGCTTCGAAGTCGCGCAGCTGGCCGGGCAGGAAGATGTCGTACCAGCCGCCGATCGAGCTGACCGGCACGGTGACGTCGCGCACCCGCGAGCGATGGTCGAGCGCGGACCAGAACGGCGCGTCGGCGTCGTGGGCCAGGATGTTCTGTACGTAGGTGGCGTGCCGGCCGATCGCGGCGACATCGGCTTCCTTCAGTGGCAGCGTCCACAGCGCGCGGGCGACCTTCCGGTTCAGCGTCAGGTGGTTGAGCAGCGCCCAGCGGCTCTCCTGACCGTCGATCATGATGCCCCAGCTGAACGGCATCTGCAGGGAGAAGTCCTCCTGGCGCAGGGCACCGAGCGATACCGCCGACTCGGTCACGATCGGGACCATCGCCTTGACCTGCGGCGGCAGCTGGTCGGCGACGGCCCACTGGACGTACCCGAGGTAGCTGGCGCCGTACAGCACGATCGCCTCGCCGAACCACGGCTGATCCACGACCCATGCCAGCGTGTCCAAGCCGTCCGAACGCTCGCGGCGCATCGGGTCGAAGGCTCCGCCGGAGCCGAACGTGCCGCGCACGCTTTGCATCAGCACCTGATAGCCGCGCTCCGCAAGTGGCCTGGCCATCAGCTGGCCGACCATGCCGCCCCTGCCGTACGGCGTGCGGACCAGCGCGGTCGGCAGGCCCTCGGCACCGGTCGACGGCGCCCACCGGTCGGCGAGCAGTACGGTGCCGTCGCGCATCGGCACCCGCAGGTCGCGCTCGACGGTCAGGTCGCGGGTGTCTGCCCGTGGCAGCCCGAGGGCCCGCTCGAGGATGTGACTCGTGAGGTTCACACGTCGATCATGTCCGGCAGCTCAGGCGTCCGCCATGTCTTCCAGCTCACGGTTCTTGGTCTCGGTGATCCACTTCAGCACGAGGACGAACGACAGCACCGCGCAGATGGCGTAGATGCCGTACGTCAGCCCGAGGCTCACGCTCTTCAGCGCCGGGAACGTCACCGTGACCAGCCAGTTCGCCAGCCACTGCACGGCACCGCACAGCGCCAGCGCCGACGCGCGGATGCGGTTGCTGAACATCTCGCCCAGCATCACCCACATCACCGGACCCCACGTACATCCGAAGAACACCACGAACACGTTCGCCGCGACGAGCGCGATCGGCCCCCAGGCACCTTCGAGGATGGGCTGCTCGGTTCCGTCCGGAAGCGTGGTGATCCGTGCGGCTCCGAACGCGATCGCCATCACGGCCAGTGACACCGCCATGCCCGCCGAACCCGTGAGCAGCAACGGCTTACGCCCGATCTTGTCGATCAGCGCGATCGCGACGAGCGTGGTCACGATGTTGGTCACCGACGTGATGACGGTGATCAGCATCGAGTCGCTCTCGTTGAAGCCGACCGCCTGCCACAGCACCGTGGAGTAGTAGAAGATGACGTTGATGCCGACGAACTGCTGGAACGCGGCGATGATCAGCCCGGCCCACACGATCGGCAGCAGCCCGAGCCTCGTGCCGCGCAGGTCGGACATCCGGAACGGGTGGTCGGACCGCAGGCTCTGCTCGATCTCGCGTACGCGCTCGTCGATTCCGAGGCCGATGAAGCGCTTCAGCACCTGCCGGGCCTCCGGGATCCGTCCGGCGGCGACCAGGAAGCGCGGCGACTCCGGCAGCTTCAGCGCCATCAGGCCGTAGACCAGGGCGGGGACGACCAGCATGATGAACATCCACCGCCAGGCCGGCACGCCAAACCAGAGGTCTTCGCCGGCACCGCCGGCACCCGTCGCGAGGACGTAGTCGACGAGCAGCGAGACGAAGATGCCGACGACGATCGCCAGCTGTTGCAGGGAACCGAGCCGGCCGCGGATGTGCGCCGGCGAGATCTCCGCGATATAGGCCGGCGCGATGATCGAGGCCGCGCCGATGGCCATCCCGCCGAGGAACCGCCAGATCGTGAGGTCCCAGATCGCGAACGCGGAACCCGTCCCGATCGCGGTGACGAAGAACAGCGCGGCCGCGATGACCATGACCCGTGGACGTCCCCATCGGTCGGCGAGGCGGCCGGCGTACCAGGCGCCGACGGCAGATCCCAGCAGCGCGGACGAGACGGCGAAGCCGAGCACGAACGACCCGGCGCCGAACGTGTCGCCGATCGCGTCCACGGCACCGTTGATGACGGAGGTGTCGTACCCGAACAGGAAGCCGCCGATCGCGGCCGTGACGGCGGCGGCGATGGTGCGCGCGGTGGTGTGGTCGGGCTCGGCCTGGGCGACGTTGCCTGGGGTTGCGGTCACGTCGTCGTAATTCCCGTTTCAGATCTTGGCTATGCGTATACAGGGCCTAGCCTGATCGCATGAACCGCGACACTCTGCAGCAGGCGCTGGACGCGACCAAGGACCGTTCGTACTTCTCCGCCGTACCCGAGTCGCCGAGCCCGCGGGTCTGGGGCGAGCAGGCAGCGGAGGAAGGGAAGGCCGCCTTCGAGGCCTGGCGGGGCAAGGTCTTCCCGCTGGCAGCGCCGGGCGCCAACGGAACGGTGAGCACGGAGGCGTCACCGTTCGGCATCCGGATGGACGTCGAGTACCCCCACGTACACGGTGACGGGCTCGACGAGCTGCTCGCGGCCGCGCGGGCGGGCATGCCGACCTGGCGGGATGCCGGGCCGGAGCGACGGGCCGACGTGTGCCTGGCGATCGTCGACGGGCTGCGGGCGCGGATCTTCGAGCTGGCGAACGCGGTGCATGCGACGACCGGGCAGGCGTTCGTGATGGCGTTCCAGGCCGGCGGCGCGCATGCGCTGGACCGGGCGCTGGAGGCGATCGCGTACGCCTACGGCGAGATGACCCGGACTCGGGGATCGTCGCGGTGGGAGAAGCCGGCGCGCGACAAGCCGCTGCTGATGGACAAGACGTTCACCGTCGTGCCGCGCGGGGTGGCGGTCGTGATCGGGTGCACGACGTTCCCGACATGGAACTCCTATCCCGGGCTGTTCGCGTCGCTCGTCACCGGAAACCCGGTGGTCGTGAAGCCGCACCCGCGGGCTGTCCTGCCGCTGGCGATCACGGTGCAGGTGTGCCAGGCGGTGCTGGCCGAGCACGGCTTCGACCCGCAGCTCGTGACGTTGGCGGCCGAGTACGCCGGCGACGAGCTGGCGAAGGACCTCGCCCGGCACAAGGACGTCCGGATCGTCGACTTCACGGGCTCGAGTGCGTTCGGCGACTGGCTGGAGGAGAACGCCTGGCAGGCCGCGGTGTTCACCGAGAAGTCGGGCGTGAACTCCGTGATCGTCGACTCGACAGACTCGTTCCGGGGGATGTGCGCGAACCTCGCGTTCACGCTGTCGCTGTACTCCGGGCAGATGTGCACCACGTCGCAGACGCTGTACGTGCCCGCCGACGGGATCGACACGGACGAGGGGCACAAGAGCTTCGACGAGGTGGCCGCGGGGATCGGTGCGGCTGTGGAGAAGCTGCTCGGCGACGATGCGCGGGCTGTGGAGCTGCTGGGCGCGATCGTCAACGACGGTGTGCTGAACCGGCTGGAGCTCTCGACGCGGTACGGCAAGACGCTGCTGGCGTCGCGGGCGGTCGCGCACCCCGCGTATCCCGACGCCGTGGTGCGGACCCCGGCGCTGGTCGAGCTGGAGGCCGAGGACGGGGACGTGTTCGGGCGGGAGTGCTTCGGCCCGGTGTCGTTCGTGGTGCGGACGGCGGACACGGCGGAGTCGCTCGCGCTGTTCCGCCGGGTGACGGCGGAGCAGGGAGCGATGACGGCCGCGGTCTACTCGCGGTCTCCCGAGGTGGTCGCCGCGACGCGCGAGGCGGCACTGGACACCGGCGTCGCGCTGTCGGAGAACCTGACCGGCGGGGTCTACGTCAACCAGTCGGCGGCGTTCTCGGACTTCCACGGGACGGGCGTGAACCCCGCGGCCAACGCGTCGTTCGTGGATGCCGCGTTCGTCGCTCCGCGCTTCTCCGTCGTCCAGTCCCGGCGGCCGGCGTAGCGACGGACGGCCTCGTCGCGGCCGCTCCGCCCCGGATACCGGGGTCGTCCACAGGCAGTGTTGTCCACAGGGTGTGGACGCGTTGACCTGCGGTTTCGCGGACGACCACACACTGTTGTGCACAAGCTGCCACCGATGGCTCCACAGCGGCCCCGGTTGGTTTCCACAGCGACCTCCGGTCATGCACAGGCCCCTGTGGACAAGCCTGCTCAGGCCGGTTCGAGGAGGACGAGCGGGATCGTTCGGGTGGTTCGCGTCTGGTACTTCGCGTAGCCGGGGTTGATGGTGGTGACGCGGGGCCAGAGGTCGGCGCGTTCGGCTTCGGAGGCGACGCGGGCGATCATCGGGCGGGTGGATCCGGCCGCGGTGACAGTGACCTTCGGGTTGGCGCGGAGGTTGAGGTACCACGCCGGATGCCGGTCGTCGCCGCCGAACGAGGCGACGAGGACCAGCTGGTCCGGCGAGGCGATCGGCGCGGTGAGCATGGTCGAGCGCGGACGGCCGGACTTGCGGCCGGTCGTCACCAGCTCCACCACGGTCATGCCGAGGGCCCGACCGGCCACCCGGCCTTTCGACGCCCGGAAGACGGCCCTGTGCACAGCCGTCGTCGCCTTGAAGAGAGCGTCCTTGAGTTCGTTGGCCATAACTGAATCCTCCCGCCCTCCGGCATCGCTGCCGTCGGGCGGGAGGAGTGACTCTCGACTACCCCGCGGGGACTACGCCAGGCTGTCCAGCCAGGCCTGGTGCAGCGAGGCGAACCGCCCGGCTTCGCCGATCAGCTGGCTCGGCGAGCCGTCCTCGACGATCCGGCCGTGTTCCATGACCAGCACCCGGTCGGCGATCTCGACCGTCGACAGCCGGTGGGCGATGATCAGGGCCGTCCGGCCGGCGAGGATCGTACGCAGCGCGCGCTGGACCAGCCGCTCGCTGGGCACGTCGAGCGAGGATGTCGCCTCGTCCAGGATCAGCACAGCCGGGTCGGCCAGGAACGCCCTGGCGAACGCGACCAGCTGCCGCTGGCCGGCGGACAACCGTCCGCCGCGCTTGCCGACTTCGGTGTCGTAACCGTCGGGCAGGTCCCTGATGAACTCGTGCGCGCCGATCGCCCGGGCCGCCGCCACGATCTCCTGCTGGGTGGCGTCGGGCCGGCCGAAGCGGATGTTGTCGGTGACCGTGCCGGTGAACAGGAAGTTCTCCTGGGTCACCATCACGACCGCCCGCCGCAGGCTGCCCTCGTCGAGGTCGCGGAGGTCGATGCCGTCGAGCTTGACCGCGCCCTCTACCGGGTCGTAGAACCGCGAGATCAGCTTCGCCAGCGTGGTCTTGCCCGCGCCGGTGGCACCCACCAGTGCGACGGTCTGGCCCGCCGGCACCTTCAGGTCGAGCGACGGCAGCACCGGAGTGCCGTCGTTGTACTCGAACCGCACGCCGTCGAAGCGCACCTCGCCCTTGGCGTTCTCGATGTGCTTCGGGTCCTTGGGCTCCGGGACCGCCGGCTCCTCCTCGAGTACGCCGGACAGCTTCTCCAAGCCGGCGCCCGCGGACTGGAACGTGTTGTAGAACTGCGAGATCTCTTCCATCGGCTGGTAGAACTGCCGCAGGTAGAGCAGGAACGCCGCGAGCACACCGACGGTCGCCGCGTCGTGGAAGACGAGGTAGGCGCCGTACAGCAGGATCGCCGCGACCGTGACGTTACCGATCAGCTTCACGCCGGGGCCGAACTTCGCGTTCAGCTGCATGCCCTGGGTGTTGGCGTCGCGGTAGTCGTTGTTGAGCTCCTGGAAGATCTCCTGGTTACGCGGCTCGCGGCGGAACGCCTGAACCGCGCGGATGCCCTGCATCGACTCCACGAAGTGGACGATGACCATCGCGACCGTCTCCCGTGTACGGCGGTAGGCGACCGACGACTGCTGCCGGAACCAGCGGGTGAAGAAGTACAGGATCGGCAGCGGGATCAACGCGACCAGACCGAGGTGGACGTCGAGCGTCAGCAGCAGGATCGCCGTGCCGACCAACGTGAGGATCGCGGTCACCAGGCCGTCGAAGCCGGACTGCAGCATCTCGTAGATCGCGTCGACGTCGGATGTCTGACGCGAGATGACCCTCCCCGACGTGTACTTCTCGTGGAACGACAGCGAGAGCTTCTGGAAGTGGTTGAAGACTCGCCGCCGCAGCTGGAGCAGGATGTCCTGGCCGATCTGCCCGGACATCTTCAGGAACGCCTGCCGGGTGAACGCCTGCACGACCGTCGCGAACAAGATGACCGAGACGATCGTGACCAGCGTTCGGGCGCCCTCGCCGCGCAGCATCGGCGGGATGCCGGAGTCGATGCCGACCTTCACGAAGTACGGGATCGCCAGCTTCGCGGCGTTCGAGATCACGATCACCGCGATCAGCGTGATGATCGCCTTCTTGTGCGGCCGGAGCAGCTCTCCCAGCAGCTTGCGGGAACGGGCCCGCAGCCGCAGGGAGACCTTCTCCGTGATGTCGTCCTGGTGCTCGGTCGCGACTCCGCGCCAGGTCTTCTCTTCGGCCTCCGAGGCGGCGCTGTTGTTCTGGTCGACCTGAGTGTCCTGCGTGGCCGTCATCGCAGCGCCCCCTCGGTCTCGTCCTCGAGGTCGGCGTCCTGCGCGAGCAGCTCGCGGTAGGCCGGGACCTTCGCCAGCAGCTCGGAGTGGGTTCCGACGTGGGTGATCGTGCCGTCGTGGATCAGCGCCACCTTGTCGGCGAGCAGCACGGTCGACGCCCGGTGTGCCACGACCATCGCGGTCGCGTGCACCAGGACGTGGCGCAGCGCCTCCTCGACCAGCGCCTCGGTCTCGACGTCGAGTGCCGACAGCGTGTCGTCGAGGACGAGGATCTTCGGCTTGGACAGCACCGCCCGCGCCAGTGCGAGCCGCTGCCGTTGCCCACCGGACAGCGACATGCCCTGCTCACCGATCCGGGTGTCGAGGCCCCACGGCAGGTCGTAGACGAACCCCGCCTGCGCGATCTCCAGCGCCTCGCGGACCTCCTCGTCGGTGACGTCCGTACGGCCGAGCGCGAGGTTCTCCCGCACGCTCATCGAGAACAGGGTCGGCTCCTCGAACGCCGTGGCCACGACCCTGCGCAGCTCCGGCAGCTCGAGATCGCGGACGTCGTGCCCGTCGATCGTGACCCTGCCGGCGGTGACGTCCATCAGGCGAGGGACGAGCGCTGTCAAAGTCGTCTTGCCCGAGCCGGTGGCTCCGACGATCGCGACCGTCTCTCCTGGCTGGACGTCGAGCCAGACGTCGTGCAGGACCGGCTTCTGGCTGTCGGGGAAGTGGAACCCGACACCCTCGAACCGCAGGTGCCCCCGCGGCTTGTCGATCTTGTCGGTGCCGCTCTGGATCGCCGGCGGGATGTCGAGTACTTCCATCACGCGGTCGGCGGCGGTCATCGACTCCTGGCCCATCGCGAGGATGTGCCCGAGCGCGGCGACCGGCCAGACCAGCTGCAGCATCATCGTCGTGAACGCGACGAGCGTGCCGAGCGTGACGTTGCCGGAGCCGACCGCGAGCGCGCCGAGCAGCAGCACGATCGCGAGCGTGACGTTCGGAATCGCCTCGAGGAACGTGAAGAACCGCGACGACAGGCGAACCTTGTCCATCGAGATGTCGTAGACGTCGCGGGCTCCGTCGTCGAAGCCGTCGAAGACGTGGTGCCGGCGGCCGAACGCCTTGATCGTCCGGATGCCGACCGCGCCCTCCTCGATCACGGTGGCGAGGTCACCTTGGGTGTCCTGCACCTTGCGCGAGATCCGGGTGTACTTCTTCTCGAACTTCAGCGACATGAAGATGATCGGCACCGAGGACAGCGCGACGATCAAGCCGAGCGGCCAGTACATGTTCAGCAGCAGGACCGTGACCGTGACGAGCTGGAAGACGATGATGATCAGGAACATCATCCCGAAGCCGAGGAACCGGCGGATCACCGACAGGTCGGTCGTCGCACGGGACAGCAGCTGGCCGGACTGCCACTCGCCATGGAACTTCATCGGCAGCCGCTGCAGGTGCTCGTACAGGTCGTTGCGGATCTCGGTCTCGAGACCGAGGATCGCCTTGGCCTGCATCCAGCGGCGAAGGAACGTCAGGAAGGCCTCGGTGAAGCCCAGCGCGACCGCCAGCGCGCCGAGCGGGATCAGGCCGGACAGTTCCCTGTCGGCGATCGGGCCGTCGATGACCTCCCTGCTGACCAGCGGGATGGCGATGCTCGCCGCTGTGCCGCCGAGGGCGGCAACCCACATGAAGATCATGCGGGCGACGTATGGTCGGAGGTAGGACTTCATCCGCCACAGCGAGTTCTGGTGCCGAACCGGCTGGGCGGGGGGTTGAGCCTCAACTGCGGACACAGCGCTTTCAGGCGTGCTATCTGATGGCATCGTCGAGTAGGGCACTCCTCACCGAAATTTGTGGTCCCGCGGGTGGTTTCGCGTCACGTTCAGGTCAGATAGACCGTCTGGACCGCATCCCATGAACCCCCTCGCAGACCCGTTCACGTCACACACATGCCTAGCTAAAGGTTATTACGTTGGAACAACCGAATTTCTTCCCGGCATGAACACTGTGTGAGCGGAAGGGGTACTTCCGGTCATAAGCGGGAGCAAACGGCGTGGGAGCGCACCCGCCAGGGAGTTCCCGGTTCGTCCGCATCTGGCCAGGTAACGCGTGCATACGTATCTCACGCGTGGGTCTTCCGCCAGTCCTCGGCGACGCGGAGCACGATGTCGTTGGCCTCGGGCTCGGCGACCGTGATCCGGCAGCCGTCGCCGGGGAACGCCCGGACGATCACGCCCTCGGCCTCGCAGGCCTGGGCGAACGGGTCGGCGTCGGCGCCGAGAGGCAGCCAGACGAAGTTGGACTCGGTGGCCGGGACGTCCCAGCCCTGGCCGCGCAGGCCGTCGAGCACCCGGGAACGCTCCTTGACCAGCGCCTCGACGCGTTCGAGCAGCTGCTCCTCGCCGGCCAGCGCGGCCAGCGCCGCCTCCTCGGCGACGCTCGACACGGCGAACGGCGGTGTGCAGGCGCGGATGGCGTCGACCAGCGGAGGCTGGGCGATCGCGAAGCCGACGCGGAGGTTGGCCAGCTCGTACGCCTTGGAGAACGTGCGGAACACGCAGACGTTCGGGCGCTCGCGGTAGAGCGCCAGCCCGTCGGCCGCCTGCGGGTCGCGGACGAACTGGAGGTAGGCCTCGTCGATCGCGATCACGACGTCGTCGGGCACGCGGTCGCAGAACGCCTCGAGCTCGTCGTGGTGGACGACCGGGCCGGTGGGGTTGTTGGGCGTGCAGACCACGACGACGCGGGTGCGGTCGGTGATCGCGCCGGCCATCGCGTCCAGGTCGTGCCGGGCGTCAGCGGTGATCGGGACCTCGATCCGGGAGGCGCCGGACGCCTGCACCGCGATCGGGTAGGCCTCGAACGAGCGCCAGGCGTAGACCACCTCGTCCTGCTCGGTGCAGGTGGCCTGCATGAGGTGGTAAAGCAGCGCGACCGAGCCCGTACCGATGGCGAAGTGCTCGAACGGGACGTCGAGCTTCGCCGACAACGTGCCGACCAGCTTGGTGCACGCGAGGTCGGGATAGCGGTTCATCCGGGCGGCCGCGTCGCCGGCCGCCGCGACCATCTCGGGCGACGGGGCGTAGGGGTTCTCGTTGCTGGACAGCTTGTAGGTCGGCTTGTCCTTGGCGGGCGCGGGCGCCCGGCCAGGTTTGTACGAAGCGATGCCCTGCAACGACGAGCGCAGGCGCGGTCCTCTCCCGGAGCTGGTCATGAGCACACCCTAGAACGAGGCGCCAAGAAGGGTTATGACCGTGTAAAGGATTGGCTCGCCGCGGTGCCTCCGGCCGTTCGGGCGCGACACTTACCGCATGGTCACTGAGATCGCGCTCGTCGTGCTCGGCATCGTGGTTCTCGTGCTGCTGAGCGGTATCCGGGTGGTCAACCAGATCGAACGAGGCGTGGTGTTCCGGTTCGGGCGGGCGATGCCCGCCGCTCGCCAGCCGGGGATCACCTATGTCCTGCCGATCGCCGACCGCATGCAGAAGGTCAACGTCCAGACCGTGACGATGCCGGTGCCGGCGCAGGAAGGCATCACACGCGACAACGTCTCGGTCCGGGTCGACGCCGTTGTCTACTTCCGGGTGATCGACCCGGCGAAGGCCGCGATCGAGGTGCAGGACTACACCTTCGCGATCAGCCAGGTCGCGCAGACGTCGCTGCGTTCGATCATCGGCAAGAGCGAGCTGGACGACCTGCTGTCCAACCGCGAGGAGCTGCACAAAGGGCTCGCCCTGATGATCGACAGCCCTGCCGTGGAGTGGGGCATCCACATCGATCGCGTCGAGATCAAGGACGTGCAGCTGCCGGAGGCGATGAAGCGCTCGATGTCGAAGCAGGCCGAGGCCGAGCGCGAACGCCGGGCCCGCGTGATCACCGCCGGCGGCGAGCTGGAAGCGGCCACCAAGCTCGCCGAGGCCTCGGCGATCATGGCGGAGACGCCGGCCGCGCTGCAGCTGCGCCTGCTGCAGACCGTCGTCGAGGTCGCCGCCGAGAAGAACTCCACGCTGGTCATGCCGTTGCCGGTGGAGATGCTGCGCTTCTTCGAGCACGCGACGGGTGCGCTCGCTCGCAGCGCGGCCTCCGGGGTCGCGGAGGTAGAGAAGCCGCCGGCTGCTCCTGGGGCGCCTGCAGAGGTGGATCCAGAAGAGCCACGTAGAACCGTTTCTCCTGACTGACGCTGCTGCCGCCGCAGCGGGCAGCGGTCAGCTCGCGGACCAGCCGCGCCAGCTCGTCACCTCGACCCGGATCACCGGGCCGGGCGGTGGGTCGGTGACGTACTGGGAGTACTTGGAGCTCAACCAGGCAAGGGGCTCCGCCCGATCGGCGTCGTTGGTCAGGACGGTCGCCCGACCGTCGGCGCGGACCCACCACAGCTGGGTCCAGTCGTCGGCGTAGCGGTCCACCAGCACCGACACCAGCGGGTTCGCGGCGATGTTGCGCAGCCGCTTGAGGTCGTGTGTCGACTTCGGCTTGTTGTCGACCGCGATCACCAGAACGTCGTCCTGCAAGGCGAAAACCACCGGTACGAGATGCGGCTGCCCGTCGGCGCCGACGGTCGCCAGCCGGGCGACGCGGGCGCGCGCGAACCGCTCGCGGGCCGTTTCCTCGGGCAGTTTCATGGCCGCAGCCCGTCGCAGAGGATGCCGAACAGCCGGCCCGCCTGCTCGCCGGACGTCTGCCGCCGGATCGCCAGCGCGCCGACCAGCAGCGCCTTTACGTCCTCGACGTCGACGTCGGAACGCACGGCGCCGGCTCGCTGGGCGGCGCCGAGCAGCTCGGCGAACGTCTCACGGAACCGCGTCGTCGTCTCGAGGTCGGCCTTGAACCCGAAGCCCGTCGTCGACTCCAGCGCGTCGCAGAGGTCCTTGTTGAGCACGGCCTGCTCGACCAGGTGCGCGAAGAACGTGAAGAACGCCGTGCCGGGTTCGCCGGACGCGTCGACACCGTGCAGGTGCTCGGCCAGGAGCCGCAGCCGCTCGGAGACCACGGCCTCGAACAGCGCCTCCTTGGTCGGGAAGTGCCGGTAGACCGTGCCCGCGCCGACCCCGGCCCGCCTGGCGATCTCGTCGAGCGGCACGGCCAGGCCCTCGTCGGAGAACGCCGCCTGGGCGGCCTCCAGCACGCGAGCACGGTTCCGCCGGGCGTCGGCGCGTAACCGGGGCGTGCGTTCCGTATAGTTAACCGGGTCCACCGTTCCGATTCTAGGAGTACGACATGAAAACAGCTCGTGAGGTCTTCGACAGGTTCGTCCAGGCCTCGGTCGAGAACGACTGGGATGCGCTGGTCGACCAGTACGCGGCCGACGTGGTGATCGAGATCCCGTTCGCGCCGGACCCGTCGTTCCGCCGGTCGCAGGGCGGCCGGGAGGCGTTGCGCAAGCGGTTCGCCTCGGTCGCGGGGGTCGTGCGGTTCACCGGAGCCGACGTCCACGCCGTGCACGAGACGACCGACCCGGAGGTGATCGTCGCGGAGTACGACCTGCACGGCGAGCTGGTGCCGACCGGCCAGGCGTTCACGCGTACGTACGCCATGGTGATCACCGTGCGGGACGGCGAGATCGTGCACTCCCGCGACTACTCCGACCCGCGGGGCATCTCGGAGTTGCTGGAGGCGGCGCGCGCGTAACGGCCCGCCAGCTCCTCGATGTGCCCGAGCAGCTCGGGCGGGCTCTCGACCTCGAAGTCGCACCCCATCGCGGAGATCCAGACCGCCATCATCTCGAGTGAGTCGGAGCCGGTCGAGAGCACGCAGGTCTGCTCGTCGATCACCTCGACCACGCCGACCGACGGGTTGATCTTCGCCAGGATCCGCTCGGCCGGCGCGTGCAGCCTGATCCGGCCGCGGTAGGTCCAGCCGGCCGCCGACACCCCGCGCTCCACGTACTCCGCGATCTGCTCGTCCGGCAGGTCGCGGGGCGTGAAGCGCGGCCCGGTCGGCCTCCGCGGCTGGATCCGGTCGACGCGGTAGGTGCGCATGTCGTCGCGCTCGACGTCCCAGGCGACGAGATACCAGCGCTTGCCCCAGCACACCAGCCGGTGGGGCTCGACCGTACGGACGCTCTCGGTGCCGTCGTGCTTGCGGTAGTCGAAGCGCAGGCGCTCGTGGTCGCGGCACGTCGAGGCGATCACGGTGAGCACCGCCGGGTCGACGGTCGGGCCGGTGCCGCCGGGAATCGCGACGGTGTAGGTCTGCAGCGCGTTCACGCGGTGCCGTAGCCGGGACGGGAGTACCTGCTCGAGCTTGGCCAGCGCGCGTACGGAGGTCTCCTCGATCCCGGCGACGGCACCGCGGGCGGCGGTGCGCAGCCCGACCGCGACCGCGACGGCCTCCTCGTCGTCGAGCAGGAGCGGGGGCAGGGAGGCGCCGGCGCCGAGCCGATAGCCGCCGGCCGTGCCGGTGGTGGCGTTGACGGGGTAGCCGAGCGTGCGGAGCTTGTCGACATCACGGCGTACGGTGCGGACGTCGACCTCGAGCCGGCCGGCGAGCTCAGCCCCCGACCAGTCGCGCCTGGTCTGCAGCAGTGAGAGCAGGCGGAGCAGCCGGGCGGAGGTCTCCAACATGCTCAGCAGTCTGGCACGCGTTGCGGACAGCTGCCGCCCTCAAGGCGTCTGGTCCTGCGGTCAGGAACGTGAGCGGCTGGGCTCCTGCCGGAGGAGCCGGTCGCGGACGGCGGTGGGGAGCACGCCGCCGTCGGGGTGGCGGGCCAGCTTGCCGCGGCTCACGAGGTCGTGCACGCCCTGCTTGCTGATGCCGAGCATCGCGCCCGCGACGGGGTACGGCAGCCGGGTGGCGGTCGGATGGCCGACCCGGCGGACGAGGGCCTGGCCCATCGGCGTACGCCACCAGGCGATCGGCGGGTCGAAGCCCGCGTCGCTGGCGTCGCTGGGGTAGAGCGCCGCGACCAGGCGCATGATCAGGCCGACCGCGGTGTCGTCGTCGGCTTCGAGGAGCTGGCGGGCCCACGCCGCTGCCTGCTGGTGGATCTGCGTGCGCAGGTCACGCAACGTTCCGGCGTCCTGGAGCAGGATCTCCAGCGGATCGACGCAGCGGGTCTCTACCAGCTGGATGAGCTGGTCGCGAAGTTCTGGCTCGGACGGCATCGCCCTCCATCCTGCGCTCTTGACGTTCACTGTCAAGTATCGGCTATGGTACTTGACGTTGATCGTCAAGCGATGGGAGTGGACATGACTGTTGAGTTGACCGTGCCGGGCTCGGCTGGTCCGGCTGGTTCGCCTGGTTCGCCTGAGCTGGTGGTACGTGACCACGGCGGCCCGGCGGACGGCCCGGGCGTGGTGCTGCTGCACGGGTTCGGTGGGAACGCGCTGCACTGGGAGGAGTTCGCGCCGCTGCTCACCGATCGGTTCCGGGTGGTGGCGCCGGACCTGCGCTGCCACGGCCGCTCGGGCGACGGGCCGTGGGACTGGGACGCACTGGTCTCCGACGTCGCGCGGGTGGCCGCCCGGGTTGGCTTCGAGCGGCCGGCTGTCGTCGGGCACTCGCTCGGCGGCGGGATCGCGGCGTGGTGGGCGCGTCAGCATCCGGACTGCCCGGGCGCGGTCGACCTCGACGGTACGCGCGCCGTGGAGACGGCACCCGAGAACTACCCGGGCCTCGACTCTTCGGTCGCCGCCGCTCAGCTCGCGCAGCTGACCGCGGCGTTCGAGGCGCAGGCCGCGGCGATGGCCGGGCCGCTCACAGACGTCGCGCTCGACGCAATGCGCGAGCAGGTCTGTGCGTTGCGCGGGCCGTCGGCCGTCGAGACGGTCGAGCGCAACCTGGTCCGTACCGACAACGGCGAGACGTTCGTCCGCCCGTCCCAGGCGACGGTCGAGACCTTCCGCGCGGACATGGACTCCTACGACCTGTTCAAGGTGCTCGCCGAGGCGCGCTGCCCGCTCCTCGTCTGCACCGCGACGCGCAACCTGCCGGGAACCGAGCCGTTCACCGAGCTGCTCTCCGCCCACCGCCGCGGTGTCTCGCGGGACCTGGCCGCGGTCGCGGCTGACAACCCCCTGCTACGGATCGAGCCCGTGCCGGCGAGCCACAACCTCGTTCACGAGATCCCGGAGCAGGTAGCCGCGCTGGTCGGGGAGTTCCTGCTCACGTGAGGGTACGGAAGAACGCGCGGATGTCGGCGACCAGCAGGTCGGGTACCTCGAGCGCGGCGAAGTGTCCGCCGCGGTCGAGCTCGGACCAGTAGACGATGTTGTCGGCCCGTTCGGCGAACCGCCGGACGGGAGGCGCGATCTCCTTCGGCAGCACGGCTACGCCGGTCGGCACTGTCGAGCTGGGTGGCTGGGTCCAGCCGCCGGCGCGTGCGGCGTGGGCGTACTCGTAGTAGAGCCGCGCCGACGAGCCGGCGGTCCGGGTCAGCCAGTAGAGCATCACGTTGGTGAGCAGGACGTCGCGGTCGATCGTCGCGGGGTCGTCGGTCCAGGCCTGGAACTTCTCCGCGATCCAGGCCAGCTGCCCGACGGGCGAGTCGGTCAGCGCGTACGCGAGCGTCTGCGGTCTGGTCGACTGCTGCATGCCGTAGCCGAGCCCGTCCTGCAGGAACCGTGCCCTGGTGGCGATCCGGTCGCGTTCGGCGTCGGTCAGGCCTTCCAGCTCGGAGTCGTCGCGGGGCACGTACGTCGTCAACGTGTTGAGGTGGACGCCGACGACGTGCTCCGGTGCGGCGATGCCGACGTGGCGCGAGATCGCCGAGCCCCAGTCGCCGCCCTGCGCGCCGTACCGCTCGTACCCGAGGCGGCTCATCAGCTCGGCCCAGGCCCTGCCGATCCGTCCGACCTCCCAGCCGGTCTCGGTGGTCGGGCCGGAGAAGCCGTACCCCGGGATCGACGGGATCACGAGGTGGAACCCGCTGGTGGTGAGCGGCTCGATCACGTTCAGGAACTCAACGACCGAGCCCGGCCAGCCGTGCGTGAGGATCAACGGGAGTGCATTTGGCTCGGACGACTCGATGTGCAGGAAGTGCACGGTCGCGCCGTCGATCTCGGTGGTGAACTGCGGGTAGGCGTTGAGCCGGGCCTCGTTCGCGCGCCAGTCGTAGGTCGTGCGCCAGTGCTCGGCGAGCGCGCGTACGTGGCCGAGCGGCGCGCCGTACGCCCAACCCACGCCGGGCAGCTCGTCCGGCCAGCGCGTCTGCGCCAGCCGGTCGCGCAGCTCGTCGAGCTCGGCTTGCGGGATGTCGATCCGGAACGGTGTGATCTCGCCGGTCATGGACTCGACGTTATCGAAGCCTCCCGCCACTCGCTCTCGATGACCTGGCCGCGGTCGAGCAGCGGCTCCCACCAGGCGCGGTTGTCCTGGTACCACGCGATGGTCGCCGCGAGTCCCTCGTCGAAGCCGATGACGGGAGCCCAGCCGAGCTCGGTGCGGAGCTTGGTCGAGTCGAGCAGGTAGCGGCGGTCGTGGCCCGGGCGGTCCGGCACGGTCGTGATCATGGTGCGGGGGAGGCCGAGCTGGTCCAGGATCCTGGCTGCCAGGTCGGCGACGCTCACCTCGACGCCGGAGCCGACGTTGTAGGTCTCGCCCGGTTTGCCGTTGTGGAGAACGGCTTCGATGGCCCGGCAGTGGTCGGACACGTGCAGCCACTCGCGGCGGTTGGCCGAGCTCGCGTAGACGGGGAGCTGTGTGCCGGTCAGGGCGTGCGTGGTGAACAGCGGGATGACCTTCTCGGGGAACTGGTACGTGCCGTAGTTGTTGGAGCAGGTGGTGACCGTGACGTTCAGGCCGAACGTCTCGCCGTAGGCGCGTACGGCGTGGTCGCCGCCGGCCTTGCTGGCGTTGTAGGGCGTGCGGGGGCGATAGGGCGACTCCTCTTGGAACGCGCCGGGGTCGTCCAGCGCGAGGTCGCCGTAGACCTCGCAGGTCGAGATGTGGTGGAAGCGTTCGACGCCGGACCGGCGGCAGGCCTCCAGCAACGACTGCGTACCAAGGACATTCGTCCTGAAGAACAGCCCGGGGTTGATGACGGCGAGGCTGTTGTGCGACTCGGCGGCGAAGTTGACCACGGCGTCGATCCGGTGCCGGCGGAGGAGGCCGGTCATCGCGTCGAGGTCGGCGATGTCGCCCCGGACGAACGTGATTCGGTCGCGTACGTGGTCGAGGTTGGCTTCGTTGCCGGCGTACGTCAGCGCGTCGACCGCGACGATCTCGTCGTCAGGATGGTTGGCGGTCCAGTGGTGTACGAAGTTGGAGCCGATGAAGCCGGCCGCACCGGTGACGAGCAGGCGCATGCTTTTCCCTTCTACGTAATGGGTGTGAGGCCGAGCGGTTCGGCGGCCGCGGTGCCCGGCCAGCCGCGGAACTCCACGTCGAGGCGGAAGCGGTGGCCGAGATAGCGGTGCTCGGACAGGGCGAGCGGCCTGTCGTCCTCCAGCAGCGCGAGCCTGCGTACGAGGAGGACGGGCGTGCCGTCGGCGACGTCGAGCTGCCTGGCGGTCTGGGTGCCGGCCGCGGTCGCCGCGATGCTCTGCCTCACCAGGGCGATCGTGTTCCCCTGGCGTCGTAGCGTCTCCCAGACGCCTGGGTCCTCGGCATCCTTGCGGCTGACCGGACTGGCGAAGTCGAGCGGAACCCACTCGGTGACAACATCGAGCGGACTGGCCCCCGCGATCCTGACGGCCTGCACGTGGAGCGCCTCGGTGCCTTCGTCGACACCGAGCAACCTGGCAACGTCGCTCGGCGCCGCCCGATACTCGTACCTGACGACGGTGCGTCGCAGCTCCACCCCGGCCTCGGCGACGGCGGACTGCGCATGCTGAAACGACCCCAGCGCGATCGACTGCCCGAAACTCGCATCCGAGACGACGTACCACCCCGACCCCCTCCTGGCCGCGACGACGTGCTCGGCGCGCAACAACTCGAGGGCTTTGCGCACGGTCACCCGGCTGACGCCGTACCGCCGGGTGAGCTCCGCCTCGCTTTCGAGCGCCCCCGAACCTGCGTAATCCCCGAGCGCGATCCGTTCACGCAGCTCGGCGGCAACCTGCTGGAATCGGGCACCTGTCATAGATTTGTATAGTACAGCTTGTGACAGCGCTGTCTATCGTGCTCGCATACTGTGAGGCGTCGGCCGGCCGGGCCGTGACCAGTATTCGCCTCGTTTCGGCGCCAGCGTGGCGCCAGCGGTAATGGGCAGGCTGAGGATCGCAGCGGGTGGCGGATTTCTCTGATATCGAAGGCTGTGGAGTCGATCATGAACGATGACGTAGAGCCGCGGGGCTTACCGCCGGTGGTGGACCGGGCCACGTGGCAGGCAGCACGAGACGCCCTCCTCGTTCGGGAGAAGGCGCACACCCGCGAAGGGGACGCGATCGCGGCGGAGCGCCGGCGGCTGCCGATGGTGGAGGTCGACGCCACCATCGAGGTGATCGGCCCGGACGGTCCGGTCCCGATCCTCGACGTCTTCGAAGGTCGGTGGCAGCTCATCGCGTACTTCCACGCCTGGTGGCCCGGCCAACCCGCCGCGGAGCAGTGCGAGGGCTGTACGTTCTTCAACAGTCAGGTCCGCGAGCTGTCCTACCTCCACTCCCGCGACGCCACG